>CAYLYP010000030.1:0-33943 GCA_964387795.1 uncultured Bacteroidales bacterium | reverse complement strand
GACTTCGTCAATCTTAAAAGTTCCGTCCTTCATTGTCATCGCGCCCTTAACCAAAGAGGTATCTTTAGCGTTCATCAGGGTCACGCCTGCGTAAACGATTGGTTCTTCTTTTTCTGTATCAATTAATCGACCGGTAATGACTCCTTTTTGTCCGTATGCAAACAGAATTGCAAACAGAATCGTGATAATTGAAATGCTTTTTTTCATAATTTCTTTTGTAATTTTTTTAGGTTTACTATTTTGATAACACAGTGTATTAGTACATTAAAACACAAAAATATCACACAAAAAATTTATTTTTAAATCATTGATTATTAATAGAATAAATAGTAGCCTTTAAAAGTTCAGGCCTTTTTTTTAATTTTTTTGAAAAATTTGGAAGAAATAAGTTAGAAAGGGCAGTTTATTGTAAAATGATATCTTTAATTACTTCTAACCCGATTTCATTATTAATATGTTTAATTATGTCGGAGCGATTGGTCAGTAAGTCGAATTTAAGCGAAGCATTATTTGTTTTCACGAAAAGAATTCCGTTTTTGACGTAAACGTTGGTCACGTTGGCTTTATAAATGGGAGGAATTATTGTGTCAAAAAGGACAAGTACTCTATGCTCATTATAAAGTTGTTCTTTATGATTCTTTTTGATGAAAGATTGAATAATATCGTTTAAATGGGTGTCCATTTTAATAGAATAATATCAACTAAACGAGGGAAAGTGCAAATTTATTGTATCGAAAGAAGGGTAGACCATTGGGATATTTTGGCAGGTTATGGAAAAAAAGCAAATTATAAAAAAATATGAAGATAAAGAAAATTGTATTAAAAAAAAGTGTATTTTTGCAGCCCAAAATTATAATCAAATTTATAAACAAAAACAAAGTACAATTATGTTGAATCATTACGAAACCGTTTTCATTATGACTCCCGTTTTGTCTGATGAACAGATGAAGGAAACGGTAAGTAAAATTCAGGGTTTTCTGACAGAAAAGGGAGCCGAGGTTGTTTTTGAAGATCATTGGGGTCTTCGCAAACTGGCTTATCCTATTCAAAAAAAATCTACCGGATTTTACCACCTGATTGAATTCAAAGCAGAACCCAGCTTGATTGCTGAATTTGAACTGACCCTGAAAAGGGAAGAAAGAGTGATTCGTTTTCTCACCGTGGCTCTTGATAAATTTGCCATCGCATATAACGAGAAAAAGAGATCTGATAAACAACCTGTTGCAGTTGCACAGGAAAATTAAGGATTATATTAGTTCAAATTAAAAAAAATCCAGAAAAATGGCAACACAACAGCAATCTGAAATTAGATATTTAGCTCCCATAGCTGTAGATATCAAAAAGAAAAAATATTGCCGCTTCAAAAAAAGCGGTATTAAATACATTGACTACAAAGACGCAAACTTCCTTTTAAAGTTTGTCAATGAACAGGGAAAGATCCTTCCCCGTCGTCTGACCGGAACATCGGTTAAGTATCAAAGAAAAGTGGCCCAGGCCATCAAAAGGGCAAGACACCTCTCGTTGATGCCTTATGTTGCAGATCTTTTAAAATAAGGAGGTAAAATAATGGAAATCATTTTAAAACAAGACGTAGCCAAACTGGGCTTTAAAGACGATATCGTAACCGTAAAACCTGGTTATGCACGTAATTATCTGATCCCACAGGGAATCGCAATCCTTGCTTTGCCTTCAGAAAAGAAAAAACTGGCTGAAATTATCAAGCAAAGAGCTTTTAAAGAAGAAAAAGTAATTAAAGAAGCCCAGAAAATTGCTGATAAACTTAAAGATGCCCAAATCACTATCGGCGCCAAAGTAGGTACTTCAGGTAAAATATTTGGTTCAGTTAATGCAATCCAAATTGCTGAGGGATTGAAAAAAGCTTATGATATCGAAATCGATCGTAAGAAAATCGTTGTCGATGGTGAAAACATCAAAGAAGTTGGAAATTATACTGCAAAAGTAAACCTTCATAAAGAAGTTCGCTTCGAGGTTAAATTTGAAGTTATCGCAGAATAATTTTAAAAATAAAAATCTGAAACCTGCTTCCTCAAGAAGCAGGTTTTTTTATTTTTGTATCTATGATAAGTCACCAGAAAATAAAATTGGTAAAAAGCCTTTCAGACAAAAAAAACCGCCTTGCTCATGGCCTGTTTGTTGTTGAAGGGGATAAGGTGGTCAGGGAAATGGCTGATAGCCGCTATTTCATTGAAGAGGTTTTTGCCATGGAACCCTGGATTGAAAAACATGCCCATATTTTTCATCCTTCATGCCCACTCACTATTGTTAGCGATAAGGATTTAGAACGAATGAGCCAACTCTCTGCACCCAATAATGCTCTTGCAGTATTAAAAATGCCTTCTCAAAAACCTCTGGAAGCACTTGAGGGTAAAGGGATAATTATCGCTGTTGATGGGGTTCAGGATCCTGGTAATCTCGGTACAATAATTCGCACGGCTGACTGGTTTGGCTGCCACCAGATTATATGTTCACTTCAATGTGCCGATGTTTATAATCCCAAAGTATTGCAGGCTACCATGGGCTCTTTTAAAAGGGTAGATATCTTCTATACCAACCTTATGGCTTTTCTTGCTGAACTGCCAAATACTTATCCTGTTTTTGCTGCAACTCTTGATGGAGAAAATATGTACAGGAAGAAGTTCCCTGATGATGGTTTGTTATTGATGGGAAACGAATCAAAAGGGGTGGGGAAAGAACTTATGGCTTTTGTGAACCAAAAACTCTTTATCCCTTCTCCTGTTAGTAATGCTTCCGAAAGGGCCGAATCACTAAATGTATCCATTGCTACTGGTGTTATCCTTGCAGAATGGGTGAGACAGATGTCCTGATCAAAAAATGATTATGGATTTATAAGAAATCTTTTTACCGGAAGATATATCCCTGTCCCTTAAACAAAAGCCTGATTTTGTTGTTTAACAAGAAAAATATTAATTGCTATGATTAAACTATTTCTAATCGCTTTCCTTGTTATTGGAATTTCCTTTTTAGGTATTGCGATAAAGATGTTTTTTATTAAAGGTGCTACTTTCAAAAAAACATGTGGCAGTGTAGATCCTTCAACAGGGAAGACTATCCCATGTACCTGTGGCGGGAAAACAGATGATTCATGCGACAACACGTCTCAAAACCTTGAAATATCTGTTAAGAAAGACAATTAATAGTTCTCTGTTGCCTTGTTTAATATTTTGTTATTTAGGGTCTGCCTTAAAGACTAACGCGAACAAGATTCAAACTTATTAGCACTTAAGGAAACAAATCCTTGTATTTATTGCTATTTAATGGAGTTGTTAATTATTTAAATTCTGCTTGTTAAGTATTTTTCAGCAGTCCCTGTTTTGAGAATGAACAAGGCTCAAAAAGGACAGATTTTTATGATAATAACACAACATGTCAAAGAACGGGATTGGCCACTATTTTCAAGACTCTTTGAAATCTCAGTGACCTGATATGCCTGCTACTAAAAACATGCAAATCTGTCATTATATAAAAATTTGCGACTTGTTGCTACTTATTGCCTGACATGAATAAAAAACCGACAAATTGTCCGGCAACAATTAGCATGAAACAGCAATAAAAACTGACAAGAAATACAATTGACGATTGACGAATTACAATTGACGATTTTGATCAATCGTACATCGTATATCGTAAAATGTCAATAAAATCATACCTGCTTCACTATTTGTCCAAGTACATACTGGACGATACTGAACCTGATAAGACCTTGGTATATCCTTGGTAATACCGTGACCTATCTATGGTATTGAAATTCAGCTTATTATGAAAAAATATTAACATTTAATAAGTTAAAATTAACATATCTTCACACTGGTCTCATTGTAATGCATTGAATAATAGTTGAATATCAAAACCTCAATATGTTAATAAATGTAAAACGATTTATTTATAAAATCTGAATATCTCATAATTGCTTCAACGAAACGTCATGGAAACTTCATGTAAGGTTCATGAAGTGACAAACAGAGGCATAGAAAGATAAGCCATCGATGGTTTAGGTTCCTGGCGGCAAGGTGATGTTGTATTTTAATAAGGGAATTGGTGACAGGGATGCAGCTTGTTTTTTATTTGCCATTAAAAAATGAGTGCAATAAATTTAGCATATAATGATTATAATCCTTTTTAGCAGGATTATGAGGGAAAATCGAAAATACCAGACAACCTGATTATGAGAGTTTTTCATCAGGTTCACACAAATAAATCAGTAGTGAACACTGATTAATAAACAGGAGAGGTGCCAGCTTTTAAGTCATCTCTTGTTTTAACATTTAAACCCGGGGTTTTGTAAGTAAGGAAATTGCCATTTCCATCATCATAAATAAAAAATGCTTCCAAATCGGGGTTATTTTCAACAAAGGAGATTGATTTCTCAACACCCCAAACCATAAATCCGGTGGCAAATGCATCAGCAGTCATACAATCTTTGGCAATCACTGTTGCGCTAAGGAGGCTATGGTCAACAGGGGCACAGGTTTTTGGGTCGATGGTATGTGAATATTTAACACCGTTTTCTTCATAGAATTTTCGATAGGTGCCAGAGGTCGCAACAGCTTTTCTTTCCAGTTCAACGATAACTTCCCATTGTTGTTTAGCATCGGCAGAGTTGGCAGGGCGTTCGATACCAACTCTCCATTTGTCGCCATTTGGTTTTGCATCACCGGCAACCACTTCACCACCAATTTCAACGAGGTAAGAAGAAATATCCTGGTAGTCAAGGTAAGAAGCGACCACATCAACGCCATAACCTTTGGCTATTGCATTAAAGTCTAACATAATCCTGGGATCATCTTTAACCACCAGGTTGTTGTTAAAATGAATTTTTTGATATCCTACAAAATCGGCAATGCTATCAAGGATTTTTTTTGACAACTTAGGTTTTTCAGTAAACCCGAAGCCCCATGCGTTGACGAGTGGCGCCACAGTAGGGTCAAAAGCTCCCTCGGTAATAGCTGAAACTTCTAAGGCTTTTTTAAAAACTGTATTAAAAAAAGCGTCACCCTGTTGGGTTTCATTTCTGTTGATCCGGCTAATGATGCTGTTACGTTCGTATGTAGAGAGCGAATTATTAAATGAATCAAGGAGCTCTTCAATTTCGTCTTGAAGCATCCTTGCCTGAACATCGTAATAAGATATAGAGTATATCGTGCCAAAAACAGTGCCCCTGAATTGAATAAGGCGTGCAGGCTTGTTGTTGTTACATGCAGGGAATGATAAGCAAACTAAACTTGCAATAATCAGCAATAAAAAAATACGTTTCATGACACAGGAATTAGTTATCATTTTTAACCAAGGGGCATTTGCGGGCCCTGTAAATTAAAATATTTGTAAATGTAGTATTTTTAGTGAAAATATGTTATTTATCAAAGAAATAAAAAAAGCCCTGGAGAAAATCCAGGGCTAAAAGTTTAACCACCAAAGTCGTCAAGGTCGATGTTTTCTTTAGGTATGCCAATATTATCAAGCATATTAAGAACAGCATTGTTCATTTGGGGAGGGCCGCAAAGATAGAATTCAACATCTTCCGGTTCCGGATGTTTGCTGAGATAGTTGTCGAGGACTACTTGATGGATAAAACCGGTATATCCTGTCCAATTGTCAGCAGCGAGGGGCTCAGATAAAGAGATATTGAACTTAAAGTTTGGGAAATCTTTTTCAATATTACGGAAATCTTCCTCGTAAAATACTTCTCTTTTAGAACGGGCACCGTACCAAAATGATACTTTACGGTTTGTTTTGTTAGTGTGGAAAAGGTGGAAGATGTGAGAGCGGAGGGGAGCCATTCCTGCCCCACCTCCGATGTAAACCATTTCACGCTCAGTGTTTTTGATGTGGAATTCGCCATAAGGTCCGCTTACAGTAACTTTATCGCCAGGTTTGCGGCTAAAGATAAAGGAAGAACAGATGCCAGGGTTTACATTAAGGAATTGGTTTTTTTCTCTGTCCCAGGGTGGTGTGGCAATACGGATATTAAGTTTAACGATATTGCCTTCAGCGGGATGGTTAGCCATAGAATATGCCCTGAAAACAGGTTCAGGATTGTTCATTTTCAATGTCCACATATTCAGTTTGTCCCAATCTTCCCTAAACATGTCCTGAACAATCATATCTTTGAATTCCACTTCGCAGGTGGGCACATCAATCTGGATATAGGAACCGGATTTAAAATCAAGGGTTTCTCCTTCAGGAAGTTTTACAACAAATTCCTTGATAAAGGTAGCCACATTGTTATTTGAGACAACCTCACATTCCCATTTCTTAATTCCAAATATCTCTTTAGGGATCTGTATTTCAAGGTCTTGTTTTACTTTTACCTGACAACCGAGCCTCCATTTGTTTTGAATTTCTTTACGGGTGAAATAGCCCACTTCGGTGGGTAGGATGTCACCAGCACCGGATAAGACCTGGCATTTGCACATAGCGCATGTTCCACCGCCACCACAGGCAGAAGGTAAAAAAATCTTATTGGCAGCAAGGGTGCTAAGTAAACTGGAGCCGGAATTGACATCCAACTCTTTTTCGCCATTGATTTTAATTTTTACCTGACCGCTGGGCGTCAGCTTGGATTTTGCATAAAGCAATATCCCCACTAGCAGGAGGGTTATGACCAAAAATACTACAATGCTAATGGTTATTATCATTCCTGAGCTCGCTAGTAATATCATTGCTTATTTCAGTTTTTACGTTAGTATCTTTTTTTATTTCTATGCCCATGAAGCTCATGAAGGCGATTCCCATCAGGCCTGTGATAATAAATGTGATTCCAAGTCCCCTTAAAGGTGCAGGGACATTTGAATATCTGATTTTTTCCCTGATGGCTGCAATTCCAACAATTGCTAGGAACCAGCCCACTCCGCTGCCAAGGCCAAAAGAGGTAGCTTCCCAAATTGAAGCGTATTCCCTTTCCTGCATAAACAATGAAGCCCCAAGGATTGCACAGTTTACAGCGATGAGGGGCAGAAATATCCCCAGGGTTGAGTACAGGCTTGGGCTTACCTTTTCAATAAACATCTCAACCAATTGGACCATTGCTGCTATTGTTGCAATGAACATGATAAAAGACAGAAAGCTTAAATCAATGTCAGCAAAATCACTTCCCAGCCAGGATAAGGCACCCGGTCCAATTAAATAGTTTTGCATCAGGTAGTTGATTGGGACAGTAATGCCCAAAACAAACACTACTGCAATGCCAAGCCCTACAGAAGTATTAACAGTGCGGGATACTGCCAGATAGGAACACATGCCCAGGAAATAGGCAAATATCATGTTGTCAATAAAAATACTCCTGACAAATATGCTTATGAGTTCTTCCATTTTTTCTTAATTTAAAAAAGATTGCCAATAAAAAGGATTAACTGATGTCGATAAGGGATTTGTCCTTAGTTCTTTGAACCCAGACAATAATGCCTGCAGTTATCAAAGCCATAGGGGGCAATATCATCAGGCCGTTATCAACATAGCCCCAATCATAGAATATCTGAGGGATTACTTTGAAACCAAGTATTTTGCCTGATCCAAGCAGTTCCCTGAAAAAAGCAACGATAACCAGGATCATGCCATATCCAAGGCCATTTCCAATCCCATCAAGGAACGAAGGCCAGACTTTATTTCCCAGCGCAAAAGCTTCGATGCGACCCATGATAATACAGTTTGTAATGATAAGGCCGACAAAAACAGAAAGTTGTTTGCTGATATCATAAAGGAAGGCTTTAAGTATCTGATCGACAACAATAACTAAGAAAGCAACGACAACCAATTGGACAATGATCCTGATGCTTTGGGGAATGGTATTACGAAGCAGTGAAATCACAGTATTTGAAAAAGCAGTAACAATAGTAACGGAAATAGCCATTACAATTGCTGTTTCGAGTTTTACAGTTATTGCTAGAGCTGAGCAAATACCCAGTACCTGGACAGTTATTGGGTTTTGCTTGCTCAGTGGAGCTGTGAGCAGTTTTCTATTCTTAACTGAAAACATGGGCTCTTTTGAGGCAACTATATTATTACTCATGATTGTTTTATCTTTTTAAAATATGACTCATAGCTTTTTAAACCTTCAAAAAGCATTTTTGTGACCCCGTTAGAGGTTATTGTGCCTCCGCTAATTGCATCGACACCGTAGGGGTCGTCATCGGGAGCCCCTCCTTTAACAACTGTAACAGAAGTAAAAGCCCCTTTATCGTCGAAAATCTTTTTGCCTTTAAATTGATTTTTAAATGCCGGGGTGTTTATTTCTGCACCAAGGCCGGGTGTTTCACTTTTATGGTCGAAATTTGCACCATAAACAGTTTCCATATCCGATTTAAGTGAAATATAGCCCCATATCGAGCCCCATAATCCTTTGCCCCTTACCGGGATGATATAGTATTTCTGGTTTTCAATTTCAGCAATATAAACAGGAAGTAACCTGTCTTTAATGTCTTTGCGAAGCTCAACATTAAGGTCAACAGTAAATGCATCCCCGGATAAATCCTCACCAAGGCTGTTCACTATTTTTGCTTCCCTGATATATTTTTTATAATTCGCTGCGGCATCATTTCTACTGGATTCAATGTTGACAGAAGCAAGGATGTTTTGCATTTTTTCAGCATATACATTGTTGTCCTGTATTGGTTTTAGAACTGTTGATACTACTGAAAGCAGTAGTGCAACGACAACCACCAGTATTGAAGCATATATGAAAATGTATTTATTACTATGCATGGTGTTTCAGATTTTTTTTGATGTTAAACCTGTGAGTTTAAGAGAATGGTTTTTTTCGCCTTTTTTTTGCGTCTTTTTATGTGTGATTCAACAACATAATGATCAATAAGGGGGGCAAACACATTCATTAATAAAATTGCCAGCATCATTCCTTCGGGATAAGCCGGATTAATTACCCTTATCAAAACAGCTAAGACCCCAATCAGAAAACCATAGATATATTTCCCTTTATTTGTTTGGGCTGCAGTAACAGGATCTGTAGCCATAAAAACAGCTCCAAAAGCAAAACCTCCAATTATCAGGTGCTGGTAAGCAGGAATGTTCATATAGGCATTTAATCCGATAAGATTGAAGAGAAAGCCCATGAATAAACCCCCAAAAAATACCGAAGCCATAATACGAATACTACCAATTCCGGTAGCAATAAGTATCAAAGCACCAATCAGGATTGCCAGTGTTGACGTTTCCCCAATCGATCCGGGTATGGTTCCAAGGAACATTTCAAGGTTGGAAGGGATACTGCTAATATCCCCTGCGGCCAGATGAGCCAGGGGTGTTGCCCCTGAGAATCCGTCGATTAATGCCTGACCATTCCTTAGGGTAGTATCGGTCCATATATCCCCTGACATATAAGCAGGGTATGCAAAAAACAGGAATGCCCTGGCGAGAAGTGCCGGGTTCATAATGTTCATCCCGGTTCCCCCAAAAGCTTCTTTTCCAATCAGGACAGCAAATGCAGTAGCTAAAGCAACCATCCAAAGAGGAATAGTTGGTGGGACGATTAAAGGGATAAGCATACCAGTAACCAGGAATCCTTCATTAACTTCATGGTTACGGATTGTAGCAAAAATAAATTCAATGCCGAGGCCAACGAGGTAAGAAACCACGATAATAGGCAGCACTTTTCCCAGACCAAAAACAAACTGGTCCCAAAAGCTTACATCAAGTCCTATAGCCCTGTAATGCTGGAGCCCAACATTCCACATGCCAAAAAGCAAAGCGGGCATTAATGCGATAATAACATGGATCATAGTACGCTTCAGGTCGATGGCATCCCTGATATGGCTTCCCCTGGAGGTGGTAGTTTCAGGTACAAACAGAAAAGTCTCAAATGCTTCAAAAGTCCTGTGAAGTTTTTCGAATTTTCCCCCTCTTGAGAAAGCGGGCTTTATCTTTTCTTTAATTTTCCAGATCGCTTTCAATGTATATTCGTTTTAATTGTTTAACCTTAATAATGTATATGTTTAACTGAACTCTTTCTTCATAGTGTCCAGTCCCTTGCGCAATAATTGTTGAATTTCAGTTTTAGAAGTGCAGACAAATTCGCACAAAGCTACATCTTCTTCATCGAGTTCAAGTATGCCAAGTTTCTGCATCATATCTATATCATTAATAATGATAGATTTAAAAAGCTGAAGCGGGAGGATGTTCATTGGCAATACTTTTTCGTATTCACCAGTCATGACAAGAGCGCGCTCACCGCCATGGAGGTTGGTGTCAAGCTTGAATTTTTTTGAGGGGAAAAGGAAAGAAGGCAAAGTTCGGGAAACGCTAAACTTGTTTGTTTTAGGGAGTATCCAGCCAAGAAACTCAGGTTGGTCGCCTTCAGGGATAACGGTGATTTGATTGTCAAAAAAGCCCAGATAGCCATTTTCAGTAATTCTGGAGCCATTAAGGACATTGCCGCTAATAAACCTTTTCTTCTTTGATGAAGTATTGTTTTGGATCAATTTTGTGATTTGCGTTCCGGATATTACCCTGTAATATTTTGGGGCGTTTATTTCGGAGCCGGTAAGGGCAATAATTTTTCTTGCATCATAGATCCCATTTAAGAAAAGACGGCCAATCATGATGACATGTTGAGGTTGGACAGTCCAAACCACATCACCTTTTGCAACCGGGTCGATATGGTGGATCTGAACGCCAACATTACCTGCGGGGTGAGGCCCTTTGAACTTATTAATTACCACATTTGTAGCATTTGTAAATGCAGGCTCAATTGTATTGTTGAGATGGACGTTTAAGTGAAGCTTTCCGCCAGTGAGTTTTGAAAGTGCGTTGAGCCCCATCTGAAATTCGTTGTCTTGCCCATGTACAATAAAATCCATGTCAGGAGCAAGGGGGGCGGTATCAAATGCAGAGATAAAAATAGATTTTGGGTTGTCCTCGGAATTGGCAATAATATTAAAAGGGCGTTGCCTAATACCTACCCATAAACCAGATTGTTTAAGCCTTTTGATAATTTCATCCTTGGTGAGTTCAAGAGGGTTGGCAGTGTTAAATCCTTTGTATTCAATTTCCTGGTCAGATTCAATACAAATTTCGTGAATCACCCTTTTCTCGCCTCTGATGATTTCGGTAATGGTTCCGCTTACTGGTGAGGTGAAGAGATGTGTTTCGTTGTTTTTGTCAAAAAAAACAGGGTCACCAGCTTTTAGTCTGTCGCCCTCTTTAACAACTAACTTTGGAAATACCCCAATGAAATCAGCAGGCTTTAATGCATATTGAAGCTCCGTTTCAGGGCTGATGAGGATCTTTTCGGCTGCTCCCTTAAGCGGGATGTCAAGCCCTTTTTTAAGTTTTACGACCTTGGCCATTTTTTTAGGTATATCATTATTTATTTATTCAGACACAAATGTGAAAAATTTCCAATGAAACAATTTTTTCATTGAATGAAGGTTTGTATCTTGCCTAAAGTTTTTTTATAAGCAAGTGACAACAAAAAAACCAAACAAATAAGAAATAATCACAATGAACGTTCAGAAAAACAGTCTCTCTTACATTTTTAAAGCAACTGTATATGTGACAATTGCATTATTGGTAAAACCATGTATGGCAGATTATCACAGAATGGATTATGATGCAGTTGAAACCTCCAAAAAGCATGATGAAGATATTGAAAAAAAATGTAATAAAGAGCGTTTTCAGCAAAATAACCAGGATTACTTTAGCGAGAACACGCTTAGATATTCTGATTATGTCTATTCAAACAGTATTAGGACTGTTTTGTTCAATAAAAACGGGACGGATTTTTCGATGCCGGTTTTGGAATTGGGAAGCAGTGAAAAACTGGTATTGCGTTTCGATGATGTTGAGCGTTCGTTAAGGAACTTTTCATATACGATACTTCATTGTAATCCATCATGGGAGCCTTCTCCACTTGAGTCTTTTGAGTATATTGAAGGTTTTCCGATGCAGGAAATCCTTGATTACAAGTATTCATTTAATACACAGGTGTCTTATGTTCATTATAAGGTTGAATTTCCAAATGAACAAATGACGCCCAAACTGTCGGGTAATTATTTATTAATAGTGTATGAGGACAATGATCCGGAAAAATTAGTTCTTACGCGGAGGTTTTTTGTTTATGAGCAGAAAGTTGGTGTTGATGCAAAAGTCAGTATGGCTTCCCTGATTGATGATCAGAAGTATAGACAGGAGATAGATTTCAGTATCACTGCATATAATTCGTACTATCTGTCGAACCCCTTTGAAGATGTGAAGGTTGTTGTCAGGCAGAATGGCAGGTGGGATAATGCGATAACAGGTTTAAAGCCTTCTTTGGTAAGGGGGAACACCCTGGTTTATGAGTATGAGGATGGTAATATTTTTGATGGTGGAAATGAATACAGGGGTATTGATCTAAAGAACCTTAAGTTTGTAAGTGGCAGGATGGGGCGGCTTGTTAATACGGATACTGGATGGGAAGCTTATCTGATGCCAGACGAAAGAAGGACTTTTAAGCGATTTGTATCAATGGATGATATCAATGGCCGATATCTTGTTAAAAATGATGAGGCAACAGATTATCATACAGAGAGCGATTATGTATGGGTTTATTTTAGTTTGCCTTATTCCCCAATACTTATCGATGGTTCGGTATATGTGTATGGAGGACTATCAGACTGGGGATTTCCATTGACACATAGAATGACGTATAATTTTAAGAAGAGTGCTTACGAAGCAAAAATCCTTTTAAAACAAGGATATTATAATTATGTTTATATGTTTCTTGAAAATGGCTTTCAGCAAGGCGATATTTCATTTCTGGAAGGGAACCATTCTGAAACCGGAAATGAATACACGATTATGGTATATCATAAGGCTCCCGGAGATTTGTATTTTTCACTGATTGGCTTTGCACATGCCTCTTCGTTTTAATAATCGCTTAGGGTAAATTTTAAAGTAACTGACAGGTCTTATTTCAATAATATACTAAGCAATAATAGAATCCTTTGGATAAGGATTTTTGTCCAAATGTGCTATGATGTTTGATTATTTATTTCAGTAGTCACTAAGGCATTATCTTATTTATTGTCATTGGCAGAATGCATAATTAGACAATTTCGTGTAGTTGCCTTGTAACTGTTACCTTTAAGGCCTTTTCAACAGGGACTATGAGTTATTTGAGCAGACACTGATTTTCTTGCCCTATTTCATTAACCTCCGCTTATCAGGTGTAATACTGTGAGATGGTCACCATCATTTACAATAGTTTCCTGATATTTGTCTTTTGGGACGAGGGTGTCATTGATTTTTATAACTAAAAGCCTGAAAGTAAAACTCTTTAGTTCAAGGATTTGTTCTATTGTTAAAGAGTCATGCCCTTCAAATATTTCTTTACGGTTATTGAGCGTGATTTCCATTTGTTTTGAAAAAGAGATAACATCTATTCATTAAGTCCATCAGGATTACCAAATACATGAACTATCTGGATCATTGGTGATTTTGATAGTCCTCCGGGATTGCAACCTGCATTGCCTTCCGGGACAGGGATTTTTAATTCTTTAAAATAATCCTCCCATACGCTAAAAACAAGCCCTGAATCGGGATCAATAAATGTCATGGGGGCCGATTTAAAGAATTCTTTTCCACCCATTGCTTCTTTGAAGGCGAAATAAATAAGCTCACTACAGTAATAACTGTCATTATTGAATTCAAAAGCCCAGTCATAAGGTTTGCCTATTTGATTTCGGCAATATTCAAGGGCAGTGCCAATGAGAGGTTGAAACTGATTGATCACCCTGCCGGAAATGACCTTTGGGTTTCCATCTTTATCAATAGATTGGTTAAGAAAAGTCTCCAGTGGGGTCGCAACTACACCTTTGCCAGTGGCTTCAATCACCATCCATTGATTTTCGAAAAAATCAACAATACCAACATGTGAAAGCCTGGCACCTTCAAAACCTGATGTTACTTTGGTAATTGCAAGGCAAAAGTCACCGCAATCAGCATCCTGGAAGAGGATATCGCCAGGTTTGATATCAATTTTATGTTCCCATGTTTTTTGGCCTGAAACAGCCAAAGAGCAAAAAACCAGAATAATAAGGGTAACAATCCTAAACATTGTAAGTCAGCTAAGGTTTAACAAAAAAGGGGTGTAATTGAAAAAATTACACCCCTCAAAATTACAAAAAATCTTTGGATTACTTTTTTAAACCAGCTCTAATTAAGAGCGCATCAGAAGTGGGTTCCTGACCCCTGAAACGGACATATAAATCCATTGGGTGCTCAGTGCCACCTTTGGAAAGGATATTTTCACGGAATGCATTTGCAGTGTTTTTGTCAAAAATCCCATTTTTCTTAAACAGGCTGAAGGCATCAGCATCAAGCACTTCTGCCCATTTATATCCATAGTATCCGGCAGCATAACCGCCAGAGAAGATATGGCTAAATGCAACGCTTTGGTTAGTGCCTTTGATAATAGGGAACAGCTCAGTAGGTGCCATTTTTTCCCTTTCAAAGACATCAACATCGACTTCAACAGGGGATGTAATTGAATGCCAGCCCATATCAGTAATACCAAAGCTTAATTGGCGGACAGACTGGTATGCAGCATTGTAATTGCTTGCTGCAATGATTTTTTCTATGAGTTCGGCAGGGATTTTTTCACCTGTTTGATAATGAACGGCAAACAGGTCAAGGAATTCTTTTTCTTTGGCCCAGTTTTCCATGATGTGTGAAGGGAGTTCTACAAAATCACGATAAACATTAGTGCCGGAAAGGCTTGAATAGGTAACATCGCTGAGGAGGCCATGTAATGCATGACCGAATTCATGGAGGAAAGTAGTGAGTTCACTAAAAGTAAGCAGGGAAGGGGTTGTTTCGGTAGGTTGGGTGAAATTGCAAACTATTGAAACATGCGGGCGAATGTTTTCCCCATTAACAATTTCCTGTTCCCTGAAGCTTGTCATCCATGCTCCGCCACTTTTTCCCTTGCGAGGGAAGAAGTCAAGATATAAAGAGCCCATAAACCTTTTTCCTTCGCCCCATACTTCGTATGTTTTCACATCAGGGTGATAGACGGGGATTTCTTTATTCTCAACAAAGCTGAGCCCATAAAGCTTATTACAAAGAAGGAAAATGCCATTCTTAACGCTGTCAAGTTGAAGGTATGGTTTAAGCATTTCTTCATTAAACTGGTATTTTTCTTCTTTTAATTTTTCAGCATAGTATGAGAAATCCCATCTTTGGATAGTATCGGTAAAGCCTTTGGAAGCTGCAAATAGTGTGAGTGTTTCAAGGTCTTTTTGGGCAACAGGCATGCTGGCAGCCAGGAGTTCATTTAGGAAAGCATTAACCTTTTCAGCGCTTTTAGCCATTCTTTCTTCGAGCACGTAATCTGAATAAGAAGTATAGCCAAGGAGTTGTGCTTCCTGAAGCCTAAGATTGGCAATTCGCTTTGCAATATCTTTATTGTCATTTTGATTGCCTTTAAATGCGCGGGAGCCATATTGTATGAACATCTCTTTTCTCAATTCCCTTTTATCGGAATAGGTCATAAAAGGCCAATAAACCGGAGCATCAAGGGTAAAAGCCCAGCCTTCAAGGTTTTTAGATTTGGCAATTTGGGCTGCAGTTTCAATAAGAGATGCAGGAAGTCCGGAAAGGTCTTCTTTTTTTGTTAAATGGAGAAACCATGCATTGGTTTCGGCCAGGATGTTTTCACTGAATTTTAAAGACAGCTCGGCAAGTTCTTTTGATATTGCCCTGTATGTTTCTTTATCTTTAGGATTCAGGTTTGCACCGCTGCGGGTAAATCCTTTATAGGTTTTTTCCAGTAAAGTATTTTGTTCAATGTTAAGATTCAGGGATGTTCTTTGGGCATATACATCCTTCACTCTGGCAAAAAGCTTTTCGTTCAGATAGATGTCATTGTAATATTCAGTTACCAAAGGTGATACTTCCCTGGCAATGGCTTGCATCTTTTCATCAGTTTCTGCTTCATTAATGTTGAAGAAGATATTCTGAATCGTTGTCAGCCTGTTTCCTGCATTATTTAACGCCACGATTGTGTTTTCAAAGGTAGCAGGCTCAGGATTGTTGATAATGGCATCGTGTTCTTTTGTGCCTTCTTCAATGGCAGCTTTAAAAGCAGGAAGATAATGCTCATGCTTTATCAGGTGAAAAGGAGGGGTGCCAAAGGGTGTTTTAAAATCCTCCAATAGGGGATTGCTTTCGTTTTTAGTACTACAGTTCATCATGAACAAAGAAATCAAAATGGGTAATAAAAATTTAAAAGGCTTCATTTTTTTGTTTTTGAAAATCAGTGCATTGCTTTCAATTCGGGAAACTGTTCATTGAAAGCATATAAATAAAAGAACAAACTCCCTTAGAAAATGTTTAAGGAAGTTTGTTGGTTGATTCAATTCCTGAAAGGTGTCAGAAGAGCAAAGCCACACTAACGACTATTTGGCTTGTGGTGTTTTTCCAGTCTAAGGCCTGGTCGTTATAGGTTATTTTAGAGTTTGTGGGAGTAAACAAGCCTTCATATCTGACATCAAGTGAAATGTTCATCAGGTTAAGGCCGGCACCTATTTGATATCCCAGGTTAAACCTTCTGAATTCCTGAGTAAAGTTTAACTCTTTTAAAGGTTGCTGATGTCTAAGGACAATGCTTGCCATTGGTCCGGCGTTCACTTTGATAAGCCCAAGTTTTGCTCCAAATAATACAGGAACATCGAGTCGGCCAATTTTTTGCCTTTTGTAAATCGGATCAGCATTTGCATCATTAAGCAATGTGACTTTAAAGTCTTTGGTCATTGAGGTATATATCAGTTCCGGCTGAATGTAAAAATCTGAAATGGCATAATTAAAAGCCAGGCCTCCATGAAAACCAACGATGGCGTCATCTAAGATGTGAACTTTATAATTGCTGTTCTCGAAATCTTCAGCTTTAAATGTGGGGATATTTACCCCAACAGTTACTCCAACTTTAAACTGTGCGTAGCTTTGTTGGCACGCAATAATGCTAAGCGCAAAGATTAGCAGGACGATTTTTATCTTGTTCATTGTTGAAATTTTATTATTGTATTTATTCAAAACAGTTTAAAAGCACCTATAGCTACATTTATTTTAAAAAAAGCACTACCAATCCCCTTAATCCTTTTTTCTTTTTAATGTTTCCTTTTGAAATAAGGGCATCAGAATATTTTGGTGAAAATACAGATAATTTAATTCCGATTTTAATTATTGGGTAAATGAAAAGCCTTTTTAAGATTTTTTTTGGGGGAAAGTGTTGAATTTTAACCAGAATCCTCCGATATGATTAACCATTTCGACAAATTTTGGGTAATCAAGCGGCTTGACAACATAGCTGTTTGCCTTTAAGTGATAAGCTTTGGTAATGTCATTTTCTGAATGGGAGGATGTTAAAACCACAACGGGGATATTTTCAAGATAATCTGATTTTTTTATGGTATCCAGGACTTCGAGGCCATCAATTTTTGGTAATCTAAGATCCAGTAGGATTAAATCGGGAATCATCTTTGGTTCTTTATCCAGTTCTATATTTTCGCCAAAGAGGAATTTAAGGGCCTGTTCGCCATCGTTGACAAGTTTAATTGTGCATTGGGCCTGATTTTTTTTCATGCTCCTCATAAATATCTCAGCGTGGTCAGTGTTGTCTTCAACAAGCAGTATTAAGGGGTTATCTGTGTTCATAAAAATATGAGTTTAGCTTAATATGTGAAGTTAGTCCACTTTTTTCATCTAACACCGAAGGGAGTGTGAAATAAATGACAGTCCCTTGATTGAGGCCAGCCGATTCAGCCCAAATCCGTCCTTCATGTAATTCAACGATACGTCGGGCTAATGATAATCCGATACCTTTGCCATCAGAATCAGGATTTATCTTTTCGAACAAATCAAAGATTTTTTCCAGCCTGTTTTCTTCAATTCCAATGCCATTATCTTTAACCCAGAAACGTGTAAACTGATCCATTTTGTCAAAACCTATTTCAATAAATGGTGTTTGGTCTTTAATGGTGAACTTCAGGCTGTTGTCAATAAGGTAAAAAAACACTTCCTTTAAGCCAGCCCTGTCCCCCAAAATAGATGGGAGGGCAGGTTTGATATTTACGGATATGTTTTTATGTGTTGTTGAAGCTTTAAGCAAGTGCAATACGTCAGAGATTAGCTCTTCAGCCCTGAAGAGTTCAAATGTTTTCTTTTTGCGGCCTGATTTAGAAATATCAAGGAGTTCATCAGAAATCATCTTGAGCTTTTCTGTTGCCTCGTTTATTTGTTTGATATCGTTATGAACAGCTCTTGGGTTCATTTCTTCCAGATGATCCTTTAACTGTTCCAGTAATCCTTTTATAGATAAAACCGGATTTTTAACATCATAGGATACTGCATACATATAACTTTCCAGTTCGGCATTTTTTTCTGATAAGTATTGAATCCGCTCTTCGATGGCCTTTTCTTTATCTGAACGTTTGCTGATATCAAAATAAATCCCAATGATTCCTGCCAGTGTCTTATCTGATTTATAAAAAACGGTTTTGTTAAACAACACATCCCGCTCTTTGCCATCAGGATACTGGATGCGTGTTTCGTATTCCTGGCTTCCCCCTGAATTGATTAGTTCATTGTCTTTTTCGAAAAATATACCTGCCTGGGCAGGGGCAAAAAGATCGAATACTGTTTTTCCGCGTATCTGGCTTTCATTAAGGCCGAGATACTTTCCAAATTCAATATTGGAGACTAAAAAACGGCCTTCAAGGTCTTTAACAAATACCGGAAAAGGGATATTATCAATTGCCCTTTTAAAAAAGTCTGACTCAAGTTCCTGTCTCTCTTTTTTTTGCAATGTGTCTGTTATATCGCTGATAATACCTATCATTCCTGCATAAAAGCCTTCAGGATTGTTATAAGGGAAGGTCTGTAAAAACACCCTTCTTTGACCTTTGCCAGGGATATCCATCCTAATCTGGGTTTCAAAAGGTGCCATCATTAATACGGCATTCCTATAACCATCTGAAAAAGAATCTTTGTCATCATTGCTAATGTATCTGAACCATTTGTTTTCAATATCGAATGGCTGGCTGGTATTAAAAAATTCCATCCATGAACGATTGAAAAAATCTGCCTGTCCAATAGCATCAGTTTTAAATGCAGGCTGTCTGAAACGGTTTAATATGTCAAGATGAAACTCATTTGACCTGTCAAGCTTTTCCCTTGTAGCTTTATATTTATCGAAAAACAATAGTATAAGGAAGAAAATCAGAATGGAAGATGCCAAAACATAAAACCATCCTTTAATTGTTTGAACTAAAGTAATTGAGTGACTATCAGAAAAAAAAACTGATACCAATTGGTCTGAAAATAAGATCCATAATGCACCGATAAATAAATAAATAAGCGTAATCTTTAACGCCTGGCCTCTCATTGGTGGAGGTTCATTCTTGATTTTCATGGCTTAGGTCGCTTTTTATTTGTCTGGTTTTATTGTTTTCCCTAGTCTCAAAATTATTAAAATATTTCTATTTTATCCACTATTAAAAAAGTTTTGCAGTAATTATTCTTTTATTAATATTGATTATTGTTTTCTGAAAGTGTATTGTATTGATGCTGTTGATGTTCTATGCTTAAATATCTTTATGGGGCATGCTCAATTTTTTTTGATAATTATCCCTGTCGTATAAAGCTTATTAATTATGTTTTGATTAATTTTAATTCATCTTAATTAATGTTTATTTTTTATCAGGATTATGGTTGACAGTGGAAAAGAAAAACATATTTATGCTTTAAGTGATATCATGCGAAGCCTGGTTTCGGTAATCAGTAAAAGCTATACAGGAAAGTATTGGGTTAGGGCAGAGATTGCACGTTTGAACTATTATCCCAAAAGTGGCCATTGTTATCCTGAGTTGGTTGAGAAGGCAGATGGTCGTATAAAGGCACAGATAAGGGCCCAGATTTGGGAAGATGATTATACAGCGATATCAAAAAAGTTTGTTGAGGCGACCAATATTCAGATTGCAGACGGGATGGGGCTATTGTTTTATGTTTCAGTTCAAATTCATGCGGTACATGGCCTTGCACTTAGGGTTCATGATATTGATCCTTCATACACTCTGGGATTAATGGCGCTCGAAAAGCAACAGGTTCTTGAAAAACTTAAACATGAAGGTGTTTTTAATCTTAACAGGAAGCTGCATCTGGCATTACTACCTTCAAGGCTTGCTGTTATTTCTGTTGAAACAAGTAAAGGCTATCATGATTTTTTGAATATCATTAGGGCTGATAAACGAAATTTCTCTATTTATCCCAAACTCTTTCCTGCCATATTACAGGGCGAAAATGCTGTTCGTTCAATTTTATCGCAGTTTCAGGCAATAGAAGAGAACCAGTCTGAATTTGACCTTGTCCTTATTATCAGGGGCGGGGGAGGTGATATTGGCCTAAACTGTTACGATAATTATCAATTGGCAAGCCGGATTGCCTCTTTCCCCCTTCCTGTTATCACAGGGATTGGGCACTCAACAAATGAAACCATCACTGAGATGGTAGCCTGGGCAAATAAAATTACTCCTACCGATGTAGCTTATTTTTTAATTAACAGATTTGCTACATTTGAATCAGGTCTGAACCGTCTGAGCCAAAGATTGGTTTCACTGACAAATGAAAGGCTCCGCTATCTGAAAAAAGATTTGGATTACCTGGCGCAACGGCTGGCTTTATCCTCAGGGAATGAACTCAGGTTTCAAAATGATTGTCTTGACAGGCTGAAAAATGGATTGGCAAAATACAGTGAGGAATATATTAAATCTCAGATAAGCCGACTTGAAGTGGATAAGATGAGGCTCGACCTGCTTGATCCTATTCTTGTGATTAAAAGAGGTTTTACAATTACACTCAAAAATGGTATTCCAATAGCTTCTGTGTCAGATATTGAAGTTGGGGATGAAATTGAAAGCAGGACTGTTGATGGTGTATTATTTAGTACAATAAACAATGTTAAACCTTTAGAACCATGAGTACAATAACAAATTATTCTGATGCAATATCGGAACTTGAACAAATCGTAAGCCAGATTGAGCAGTCGAAAGTGCCTTTGGATGAGTTGATTGGTAAAATCAAAAGGGCGTCCGAGTTGATTGGGGCATGTCGTGAGAAATTATATAACACATCCTCTGAAATCAATAAAATAATTGAAGATATTGACCATAAGGATGATTCTGACAGAGATGCCATTAATCCTTAAGAAGTGCTTTTAATGATTCGATGTCGTATAGTTGTTTAAAATTGGATGGTAAGTCCAGGTTTTGATTTTTTAATTGCTGTCCTGTGATATAGATTGTTTTATCAGGTATACTTTCAGCTAATCTTTTGATATATGATTTAATATCAGCTAAAGGGGTAGCTTTTACAAAAAAAGTAAGCAGGTAATCAATATGGGTGATTTTAATTATTTCAACAAGGTCTTTTAAGGGGACTGATTGACCCAGATAAACAACCCTTTGTCCACTTTTTTTAAGCAGGTATGAACAAAATAGAAGGCCAATTTCATGTAATTCGCCTTCCGGGAGGAACAATAAAAAAGAGCTTGTGTTTTTATCTGTTGTTTGATTTTGCCCATCAATGGCAAGAATGAGTTTTTGCCTTATCAGGTTGCTTATAAAATGCTCCTGAGCCGGGTTTATGGTGCCTATTTGCCAAAGGATACCTAATTTATCAAGGAATGGATAAATGATATGCGTGAAGGTTTTTTCAAATCCTAATTTAATTAATCCTGTTGAGAGTGTTTTTTCAAACTTCTCTTCTTCAAGTTCAAGCATGGCAACCACCAGATTATTGATTTGTATTTCATAATCTGAAGATGACGCTGATATTTCAATGATTTTTTCATTGATCTCTTCAGCCGACATAATGGCTATTTGGGAAATCTTATATCCATTATTATTTAAGGTTGAAATATTCATAATTTTTTTCAACTCTTCATCGCAGTAATACCGAATATTTGTTTGGGTCCGTTCTGGGAAAACAATCCCATAGCGTTTCTCCCATATACGGATCGTATGAGCTTTTATTCCTGTTATTTTTTCAATATCATGAATGGAATACCTTATCATTTCCTTTATAGTTTGCTGATTTTGTTAAAAAATGCAAAAGTAAGAAATCAGGATTCATTTATAATGATATTCCTGTTTTTTTTATCAAACAAATGTTTCCCCTTAAAAGTTCAAATCTTATTTTTTTTATTCAGATGTCATTGATTTTTAATAAAAAAAACAGATTTTTCCTGCAATATTATAAGGCTTTTAAGTCAGTAAACGTATAATTCAATGGTAAAAGATGAATAAATTGTTGACTTTTTAAAATCATTTCTCAATTAATTGTCTTTTTGCATTTTTATTGTTTATACCAATCCCTTATCCAAAAGTAGCGTCCGGGAGAATTGGGTTTGGGGAATGATTTGTATAAACTGTCTGATTTCTATTGTGTTTCTTTGCAGCATTGGTAGCCGGTTTGGAGTGTTATGTGGCCGATACCAAAATTATCCTTTAGCATTTTTTCAGCTTTTCCTTTAATCTCCATCATCTGTTTCATGTCAATGTTAGCTTCGAGGTTAAGATGTGCTTCAAGATGTATTTGGGTATCAGTAAGTCTCCAAACATGGATATGGTGCATGTTATCAATGCCGTTTATTGTTTCAATGTTACTTTTAATCTCTTCAAGGTTAATGCCATTTGGAACTGATTGCATAAGGATATCAATGGTTTGCTTTACAATATCCCATGTGTGCCAAATGATATATATGCCGACCAGAATAGTGATGACAGGGTCGATAATATATATATCAAACAGCCAGATTGCCAATCCTCCCAGTATAACAGCCACTGAAGAAAGGGTGTCGCCAAGCAGGTGCATATAAGCTGCTTTGATATTGAGGTTGTGTTCTTTTTCTTTATTGAGGATTAGTACGGAAACCAGATTTGCAATAAGTCCAAACACAGCGATGAACAGCATTAAGGCGCCATGTATTGGTTCAGGATTGATGAACCTTTTGTATGCTTCATAAAACAAGAAGATGCAAATGGCAATTAATACCACTGCATTAAAAAGAGCTGCAAGAATTTCAACCCTTTTATATCCAAATGTATTTTTGGAATCAGGCTTTTTCCGGCTTATTTTCCCAGCTACAAAAGCAATAAATAGGGCTGAAGAGTCTCCCAAATTATGAATAGCATCAGAGAGGAGCGATAAGCTGTTTGACAATAAGCCCCCAATGATTTGTACAAGCGTTATTGAGAGATTAATTATCGTTGTCCATAAGAGTTTTTGCCCTTGTATGTGTTCAGGATTGTGATGATGGGCATGCGTTTCATTGTGCCCATGATAATTATGGTCTTTTTTATCGGTAGCCATATTTTTCATGTGTTTTGTTGACTTACCCGGGCAGGTTTTAAAATGTTATCAGGTGCTGTATTATTTCAGCTTAAGGATAAATATTTCGAATCCGCTTTTGGTAATTTATTTGAATATTCAACACTTGTTAGGCTTGAATTGTTTTGTTCTCAAATTCATTAAAAAATCATTTTTAGTGCATGTTGTTATCAAACACCAAATACATGTTTTTTTGGGTCTCGTATTCAAGGGTTTAATATTTATGCTAATCTAATCAACCTGAGGTTTCCTATGGCTGAATTTTATGTAAAAGTATGCATTGTCCCGTAATTAATTTCTGTTTCAAAGGTTCTTTTGTGGTTTTTTCTTTATGAAATGTTATCAAATATGAAAGCTAAAAGGCAAGAGGCCATTATCTAAATACATTGATAATGGCCTCTGAGATGAAAACACATTTCTACTTATTTCATCATCTTCTTCCTTGCCATCGGTGTATTTTGTTGTAATACAATTTCACATGGTCTCATTGCTTCAAAAAACCCAAAAGGGCTTTTTCAACAAAGCCTGTTTAACAAGAATTTTTATACTCAGAATGAATTGACAATTTGGAATGCTCAATGATTAGAAATAATAAGTGATTTCTATTATAAAATGTATTGTTTTTTTTTCTACTTTGGCAAATTGTTAGCCGTTTAAAAATGAGCAGGGTTCAATAAAGTAAAAATTATTTCCTGATTATTTGAATCAGGGGCCGATTGATGCAGGGAGAGGTTAAATTCAGTTGGTTAATGTTTTTTAAAGGCTATATAATGGTATTAACTCTAAGAATAAAAATTGGATTATATGATCAGAAAAATAGGTAGTGTATTGGCATTTCTTTTGACATTTCCTGTTTGTGTGATTTCCAATGATGTTGGGACATTTGAGGGGATGGGTTACCAAAGGAATTATTCACCATCCGATTATCAGGGTCATCCACAGAATTGGTCTGTTATACAGGATAACAGTGGGAGGGTATATTTTGCCAATAATTATGGAGTATTATCATTTGATGGGAGTGAATGGGAGACAATTCCGATACCTGGTAATATGTCGGCCCGCTCATTGGCTTTAGGTAATGATGGAATACTATATGTTGCAGCAAAGAATGATTTTGGTTTTATTGCATTGGATAGTCTGGGAAAAAGATGTTATTTTTCATTAAAGTATTTATTGGATGATAGTTTACAAGTGAATCTTGATTTAAGGCAGGTGCTCATAAGAGGTAATGATGTTTATTATAGGTCTAACGAAATGCTTATAAGATATTCGGAAAACAAATTAAAGATTTGGTTGCCGGAAAAGACATTTCATAGAAATTATGTTGTGGAGGATAATTTTTATATGATGCTTCCGGGGCTGGGTCTTGCAACAATGAAAAATGACAGGCTTGTGCTTTCATCAGGGGGCGCATTGTTTAAAGATTTTTTTATTTATGCCATATTGCCATACGACAAGAATCAATATTTGATTGGAACAAAGGAAAATGGGATGTTCCTGGTTGAGAAAAAGTGGTTTGACCCTGATTGGAAGGGGCAGGTTAGCCTTAACAGATTTGTTACAACAGATGATGCTTTCTTCAAAAAGAATAATATCTATTATGGATTGAACCTTCATGACGGGAATTTTGTATTTGGGACATATTATGGTGGCTTAGCTGTAATAGATTCGGATGGGAAGGTTATTGAAAGGCATAACTCTTCAAATGGGCTTATGAATGATGCTGTGTGGGCAATGTGTGAGGATTATTATGGAAATCTATGGTGTTGTCTGAATAACGGCATAAGCTATGTTGAGCGAAATCCATCTGTATATCGTTGGGGTGAAGGTCAGGGACTAAAAGGGATCCTTCAATCCATTGTGATGTATCAAAATAAATTATTTGTTGTTTCAAGCAATGGGTTGTTTTATCAGGATCAGGAAGTATTCAGGTTGTTCAATGATTATGAAAACTTTGGAATGGATATAATAAAAATCCAGGAACAAGGGGACGACATCCTGATGTTAGCTTCAAGCAACGGGGTTTTTCTTGTAAAAAACTCAAGCCTGGTTCCGTTGGAAGCGGGTGTTCAGGCATTACAACTAGAGCAGCATCCAAAATATCCTGATATAATTTATTGTGCATTAATAGATGGTTTGTTATTACTTAAGAGGGAGAATGGCAAATGGGTTTCAAAGGGCAGGGTGCCTGATGTAAAAGGAGAAACAAGGTCCTTAAAATTTGATAAGGATGGAAAACTATGGCTTGGGATATTTTTGGAAGGAATATATTGCCTGGAGTTTGAAGAGGGTAATTTCCAAAATCCAAATAAAATAACTAAATATACAAATAACGATGGTTTGCCTTCACATACCGGAATAGATGTAAGCTTAGCCGGGGGAAGACCTGTGTTTTGCACCGAAAGTGGTTTGTATGTTTTTAATGACTCCCAAAAGCGTTTTGAACCCTGGATGGTTTTTGATGGGGGAAACAGGGAGGGTTTTACCGTTATGCCTTTATTTGAAGATAAAGAAGGCAATATTTTGTTTTACGAAAGGAAACCAGGATTATTTACCCGAAAATTAAGGAAATATAAGCGCCTTGATGATGGAAGTTATCAAAAGGTAAATATTTACGCACGCTATCCTGATATGGCTGTTTATGGGCTTGCTGAAGCTGATGATGGTTGGCTTTGGGTTTTAGGCTCTGATGGTTTGTTTAAAGTAAATATTGAATACATGCCGTTGCGGAAAAAACCGATGCCTGTTGTATTAAAAAAAGTCATAATAGGTTCCGATAGTATTGTCCATTATGGTTTTTATAAAAATAAGCCTTTTCTTGTTTCAGGGCAACATGCCTATTCATGGAGTGAATTTCAATCATACAATAGTATTCAGAAGTTTTTGTTTAATAATAACTCAATTTCTTTTCATTTTACAAGCCCTGTGGTGATTGGCAAGAACCAGTATCAATATAGTTTCTGGCTCGATGGATTTGAAAGCCAATGGTCAGCATGGACCAATGAAGGAAAAAAGGATTACACCAACCTTCCATCCGGCTCTTATGTGTTCAGGATCAAAACAATGGATGCATTAGGTTACGAGAGCGAAGAGGTAAGCTATGCATTCATAATCACAACCCCCTGGTATTTCAAAACAATTGCATTTATCTTATATGGCCTTTGTTTAATTGCTTTTATATGGCTGATGATATATATAACTGGCAGGCGCTTGAAATATAAAAACCTGATTTTGCAAAAGTTAATCAATGAAAGGACACATGAGGTCATAAAGCAAAGTGAAGAGATACAGGAAAAGAATGAAGAGTTGCAGCTGCAAAAGGAAGAAATATTGATTCAGAGTGCCGAGCTTGAGAAAATAAACAGGACGCTTGAGACACGCATAGAAGATGCCATTCAAAAAAGTCGGGAAAAGGATATGATGTTGATCCAGCAGAGCAGACTGGCTGCCATGGGTGAAATGATAGGCAATATAGCCCATCAATGGCGACAACCTCTTAATGCAGTTGGGATTATTATTCAAAACATCAATGATGCCTACAAATGTGGGGAGATTAGTGAGAAGTATCTGGAAGCAAAAGTCGAGAAGTCAATGGAGATAATTCAGTATATGTCTCAGACAATAGATGATTTCAGAAATTTCTTTAAGCCTGAAAAGCAAATGCTCCTTTTTGATGTAAAGACAACCGTTCAGAAAGCCATTTCATTTATTGAGCCAACATTAAAGAATAATAATATTAAACTGGATTGTTTGCTTGATGACGATATTCATGTGATGGGATACGGAAATGAATATGCCCAGGTTGTTTTAAATCTTCTTAATAATGCAAAAGATGCAGTGATTGAAAGTAGGGTTTTGTCTCCAACAATTCAGGTTTCTCTTACAATGGAAAATCAAAAATCTGTATTGGTTATTCAAGATAATGGGGGAGGTATCCCTTCAGAATACATGGAGAAGATTTTTACTCCCTATTTCTCTACCAAGAATCCCGGCCAGGGAACAGGAATTGGTTTATATATGTCGAAAACGATTATTGAAAAAAACATGAATGGGATGCTTACTTTTAAAAATACTGAAAAGGGAGCATGCTTTAGTATCATTGTGTAAATTATTTTTTATATTTTTGTTTTTAAATACATCTTTGGATTATGATGGATAACATTATTATATCACCCAATAAATCTACATTCGGGATTCATTTTAATTTCGAAAAAGGATTGCTTGAGTTCTCAGGTACCTCATATCCTGATAATGCTGCCGATTTTTTTGAACCTCTTTGTGATTGGGTTAAGAAACTTATTGTTAATTCAAAAAAAGGCATTACCGTTAACTTTAAAATAAACTATTTTAATACCAGCTCTTCAAAATATATCTTTCTGATTCTTGAGTTATTGAGTACTTATTATAAAACAAATAGTAATTTAGTAATCAACTGGTATTTCTTTGATGGAGAAGAAGACATGCTTGAAGCATGGAAAGAAATCGTTGATGAACTTAGCTTGCCATATAATATTATTCTGCAATAGGCTTTGCCATATTTCATGTAAAATACTATTGTTGCCTTTGTAACTTGTTGTAATACAGCTATTAATACATATTGCTTTATTTGTGGATGGACTATTGTTAATTGTTGTTATTTGTCTTAAGTTTTTTAAATAAAAGCCTTGAAATTTCCTTTTTTTTGCTAAATTTGAGCAAACGGAGTTTTTAATGGAAAATGCTTTTAAATCATGGATATAAACACTATTGACGCCACAGAGCGCGAAGCAGTGTTTGCGTTTGCCAGCATCAGGGATTTGGTAAACCAGGCACTTAAAATCACCCCACCTGCTATTCAACCCGTATCCCACGGATTAACCACCGGATTCCATCAATTGGATCTTGCCATTTCAGGCTTTCAAAAAGGAAAATTATCAACTATTGCTGTTCGCCCCGGAATGGGTAAAACTGCCTTACTCCTTTCCTTCGTAAATAATCTGGCTATTAAAAATAATTACACTGTTGCTGTTTTCTCTGCTGAAAGAAGTAGTGAAAAGATGACTTCTCGTCTCATTGAAACTGAAACAGGTATGTCAGTTGATAAATTAAAGAAAGGAAGTCTCAAGGATAGCGAACGTGACCATATGATATCAATGGTTAACAACATTGCAAAGGCAAAGATTTTTTTAGACGATACCCCTTCTTTATCTATTGATGAGTTTATTAAAAAATCACGTCAGTTAAAGATCCTTCATAATGTGGATGTTATCTTTATTGATTATCTTGAATTACTTACTACCAGCATTATGGACACAACTCCACGCCCTGAGCAGTTAAATAGTATTGTTGCCGGGATTAAGGATATAGCTGTTGAACTGAACCTCCCTGTTGTATTGTTTTCTCAAATGCCAATCCCTATGGATAGCCCTGCCAATAATACCCGACCGGGAATAAAAGACCTGCCTGTTTATTTATCTGAACTATCAGATATCTTACTGATACTTCATCGCCCGGTTTCTGCCCCTGAAAGCTTAACAGAGCAGCAAGCCAAATCAATGGTTGAACTTATTATTGCCAGAAATAATCAGGGAAACCATGCCTCTGTAGTACCTCTTAGATTTGTAGAAAGTATCGCAAAATTTGTTGACTTTTAATAATCAAACGATAGAAACCCCGTTGTGAAATTATTCCAACGGGGTTTATTATGTTAATCCGTTTCGAAATGGCTATAATTAATGAACTGCAATTAAAAAAAGAAGCTTTGCTGGAAACAGCAAGGCTTATGACTGCTGCTGCCCGCACTGCCCCAAAGGGAAGGGGGGTAGATAATATTCAGATGTTTGTAATATCAGGAGAAGACATTGCGTCATTAGCGCAAAAATTGAAAGAAATGGGTGATGAACTTGATAATAGTTTGTTCTTACGCGATGCCCAGAACCTTTTACAGTCCGAGCTTTTGTTTTTAATTGGAACCAGATATCAATCCCTTGGTTTAAAGGATTGTGGCTTATGTGGTTTTAATAATTGTGCGGAAAAGAATAAACATCCCATGATGCCTTGTGTTTTTAATACCACTGACATTGGAATTGCCATTGGCAGCGCTGTTTCAGTAGCTATGGAGCAAAGAGTTGACAACAGAATAATGTACACAGTTGGATATGCTGCTTTGCGCTCAGGGTTATTTGCTGAAGATATTAAACTGGCTTATGGGATCCCCTTAAGCATAAGTTCAAAAAATCCTTTCTTCGATAGAAAATAATAAACTATTCTGCAATGGCCTCTCCCGGATAGCATTGCTTCCTGAATTTATTGGAAGGGGATTCAATAAAAGGGCCTATGTTTAACTGTTCCCATTTCGCATCAATGCTATTTATTGTATTTTGATCCATTACTGTAATATTGGGCCAGGGACGTTGAAAGTTATCAAGCTCTGATGTTTTTCGGGTAGCATCTATGCCGATTATTGATTGCAGAGGGCTTTCTGGTTGAAATATTAAAAGGTCCCTTTTAAAATCAATATTGTTGGCTGCCCTCCAGATTACATACTTAAGGTCTTTGATGTCAACAATATCCTCCATGAAACATATAATCTTTATTCCACTAAGAACTGGTTGTTTACACAACTCATGGAATAAACTGCTAATCTGTTTTTTTTGGTTTTTATGAACAGATAATAAAAGTATTGGCAGTCCAAGATTGATAAGATAATTAAAATCAATAATATCGTTAAAAGAGCGAAGTTTGTTTTGTACATCCTCAAGGGCCGGGATTTCATTATCTGATAAGCTTGATGTATATCCGGGTTCATCAATGAATTTTGATGTGAGGTCAATACCCAGTTTCCCGCCAAAAGAAGGTTTGTTTCCTGCATGGTCAAGAACATCCAACGGTCCTTGGAAAATACTCAGATCTTGTTCCGGGTTAATTTTGTTGAGCAGGTTTCCAAGGTGTTTAAGGGGATTATTCAGGTCAATGTTTTCATCGAAGATGAGAATTGTTTTAGTAAACATCATCTGGCCAGCACCCCAGAGTGCATTCATGACTTTTTGCCCCTGTCCGGGATAGCTTTTTTTAATTTTAACCAGGACAATATTATGAAAGACCCCTTCGGATGGCATCACCATATCCAATATTTCAAGGGCAATGGCTGTTCTCATTGGGGCAAGGAATATCCTTTCGGTGGCTTTCCCTATCCAGGCATCCTCCATTGGCGGGATACCAACAATTGTAGCAGGATAAATAGCTTCTTTTCGATGTGTGATGCAGGTAATATGAAAACGTGGATAAAAATCAGCCAAACTGTAAAACCCGGTATGATCACCAAAGGGGCCTTCAGAAATTAAGCCTTCCTGAGGGTCTATAAAGCCTTCCAGAACGAAATCCGCATCAGCAGGTACTTCAATATCATTTGTAAGGCATTTGACCATTTCAACGCTTTTCTTTCTCAGAAAACCTGCCAGTAAGTATTCGTCAAAATGGTCGGGCATAGGGGCTGAGGCAGCGTATGTATATACTGGATCTCCGCCAAGCGTTACACTGACTGGCATTTTTTTCCCGGCTTTTTTATATGCTTCATAATGCCTGGCACCGGTTTTATGCCTATGCCAATGCATCCCTGTATGAGCTTTCCCTAAAACCTGCATCCGATACATCCCCACATTTCTGGTGCCATTGTCAGGGTCTATTGTATGCACTGATGGCAAAGTAATGAATTTTCCCCCATCGAATGGCCAGCATTGTAATATTGGAAGTTTGTCCAGGTCTGGCGTTTCCATCACTACCTGTTGACAGGGAGCTTTGCCTTTGTATCTTTTAGGCATACAGGCAGATATCTCTTTCAGACGGGGCAGCATTTGAATTTTATCCCAAAATGTTTTCTTTGGCCCTGTCAACACATTCATTAGTTTCTGAAATTCAAGGCTGATATCATCCAGGTGCTCAACACCAAGTGCAAGTTTGATACGTCTTTCACTGCCCATCGCATTTATTAGTAATGGAAATTGAGTCCCCGTATTTGTAAATAATAGGGCAGGACCTTCGTTCTTGCTTATCCTGTCTGTAATCTCTGATATTTCTAATACAGGTGACACTGGATGGATGATTTCTTTTATCTCTCCTTCTTTTTTGAGCTTATCAATAAAATCTGCAAGGTTTTTAAAAGGCATTTTTAGGAAAATTGTTATGTAGGTAGAATTAATTTCGGTTAAAACCCTTTAAAATTAATTTTAATTGCTAATGAGTTTGTTAAGTAAAAAAAAATCTTTATATTTGATGAAGTTTAAAAAAAACACATCAACGATAAAGAAAAACCGTATGAAAAGGAACACAAATATAGTTACATTTGGTGGAAACCCGGTAACACTTTTAGGTAAAATGATTAAGCCTGGCATCAATGCAAAGAACTTTATTGCTGTTGGTAAAGATTTAAAACCTGTGATGCTTAGTGATTATTCTGGTAAAGTCCGTATTATTTCATCTGTGCCTTCCATTGATACTTCTGTTTGTGCACAACAAACACGTAAGTTTAATGAAGAAGCTTCAAAACTGGGGGATGTTCAGATTATTACTATTTCCTGTGACCTTCCTTTTGCATTAAACAGGTTCTGTGCTGCCGAAGGCATTGATAAAATTGTTACTGTTTCTGATCATAAGAATACTGATTTTGGTGTTAAGTATGGATTACTGATTGAAGAGTTCAGACTATTGGCCAGAAGTATAATCATTGTTGATAAACTTGATGTGGTCAGGTATGTTGAAGTAGTTAAAGAAATAAGCAATCACCCGGATTATGATAAAGCTTTAGCAGCTGCAAGGGATTTGGTTTAAAAATTTTTTCAGGCTTTTTAACTGGGTAATAGCTTCATTGAAATAATCAACTTAATGTTATAAAAAAAGAAAGGCTGCTTTAAGCAGCCTTTCTTTTTTTATATAAGCAATCATTGTTTTTATTTTACTTCTTCAAAGTCAACATCAGTTACTTCTCCATCACCTGATTTTGGTTGTTGTTGATTTGCACCTGATGGTTCTGCCTGTGGCCCGCCTGCCTGTTGCGAAGCTTTATACATTTCTTCACTTGCAACCTGCCATGCTGCGTTCATTTCATTCATTGCAGTATCAATCTCCTGAATGTTATGATTTTTATGGGCTTCTTTGAGTTTAGTAAGCGCATTTTCAATCGGTGCTTTTTTATCAGCGGGTATCTTGTCGCCAAACTCTTTTAATTGCTTTTCAGTCTGGAATATTAATGAATCAGCCGAATTGATCTTATCAATATCTTCTTTTGCTTTACGGTCTGCTTCTGCATTCATCTCTGCTTCCTGTTTCATCCGTTTTATTTCATCATCGCTCAGCCCTGATGATGCTTCAATGCGGATTTGTTGAGTTTTACCGGTAGCTTTATCTTTTGCTGAAACATGCATAATCCCATTTGCATCGATATCGAAAGATACTTCAATTTGAGGAATGCCTCGTGGTGCAGGTGGAATCCCATCAAGGTGGAACCTTCCAATAGTCCTGTTGTCTTTGGCCATTGGGCGTTCTCCCTGAAGCACATGGATTTCAACTGAAGTCTGGTTGTCACTGGCTGTTGAGAATACTTCTGCCTTTTTTGTCGGAATTGTTGTGTTTGCTTCAATCAACCTTGTCATTACCTGGCCATAGGTTTCTATACCTAATGACAGTGGGGTAACATCAAGAAGCAGTACATCTTTTATCTCACCAGTAAGTACGGCTCCCTGTATTGCTGCCCCAAGAGCTACTACTTCGTCAGGGTTGACACCTTTTGAAGGTGTTTTGCCAAAAAACTTCTCAACAATATCCTGTATTGCAGGGATACGTGTTGACCCTCCTACCAGGATTACTTCATCAATGTCTGATGGCTGGACGCCTGCATCTTTAAGGGCTTTCTTACATGGCTCCAGTGTAGCCTGGATTAAGCGGTCAGCCAATTGCTCAAATTTAGATCTTGACAGTGTCCTTACAAGGTGTTTGGGTATGCCATCAACAGGCATGATATATGGAAGGTTGATTTCGGTTGAAGTTGAGCTTGATAACTCAATCTTTGCTTTCTCGGCTGCTTCTTTTAAACGTTGAAGGGCCATTGGATCTTTGCGAAGATCTATATTTTCTTCTTTTTTAAACTCTTCTGCAAGCCAATCAATGATTACATTATCGAAATCATCTCCTCCAAGGTGTGTATCCCCATTTGTTGATTTTACTTCAAAAACCCCATCGCCCAATTCAAGGACTGAGATATCAAAGGTTCCGCCACCAAGGTCAAAAACTGCAATCCGGATATCCTTGTTCTTTTTATCAAGTCCATATGCTAAAGAGGCTGCTGTAGGTTCATTGATGATACGGCGCACTTTAAGCCCGGCAATTTCTCCCGCTTCTTTGGTGGCCTGACGCTGTGAGTCATTGAAATAAGCTGGCACTGTAATTACTGCTTCGGTTACTTCCTGTCCCAAATAATCTTCAGCGGTCTTCTTCATCTTTTGAAGGATAATTGCTGATATTTCCTGAGGGGTAAATTGTCTGTCATCAATTTTTACCCTTG
>CAYLYP010000029.1:0-34361 GCA_964387795.1 uncultured Bacteroidales bacterium | reverse complement strand
AACTGGATTTAATGCGTTTAAGGAGAAAAATAGACAGTAGAATTGAACCACATCCTTTTAGGGAAAAAGATTTTGATATTACAAATCCGATTGTTAACGAGATAATCAAATACGGACAGGACATCAATATCAACGTGACCTAATAAATAGGGCTTCATGTGGTAGGCACAACCCTGCATGTTGCACCAGCTAATGAGCGATAGCGAATAAGCCCAGCTTGAAATCATCCCGCAGGATAGCACTATGGGTTTTTAAAGGGCTTGGGAATGGATTTTTAATGAAAAGAGTGGGGGTGAAGCTTTTTTGATATTTTTGTGCGGGGAGAATGAATAAAATCCATAAGGTTTTGGGCAAGGGAAATTGAAGATTCCAACATTAAGAATCCGAGAAAAATATGGACTTAATAATAAAACAGTAATTTTGATGGAAAATAAGTCAGATGCAAGAAAATCAGAATATTGAATGGAAAGAAAATTGGAAAGATGAATACCTTAAATGGATTTGTGGTTACGCAAATGCATCTGGGGGAAGCATAATAATTGGGAAAAATGATAACGGAGAGATTGTTGGACTAAAAAATTCGAAAAAGCATCTTGAAGATATCCCAAATAAGGTAAGAGATATTCTTGGCATTTTGGTTGATGTTAACTTACACACAATAAATGAAGGGAATTTCATTGAGATAATCGTTGATCCACAACCCTTTCCAGTAAATTACAAAGGTCAATATCATTACCGAAGTGGAAGCACTAAACAAGAATTAAAAGGTGCTGCATTAGATAAGTTCTTACTTGAAAAGAAAGGAAAAAAGTGGGATGGCGTTCCTGTTCCAAATGTTTCTGTAAATGATTTAAAGAATGAAACGTTTGAGTTTTTCAAGAAAAGGGCAATAATAAGTAAAAGAATTGATGATAGTGTTCTTTCTGAAAACAATAACAATATCCTTGAGAATCTGAAACTAATAGAAAAACCATATTTAAAACGAGCATCGATATTGTTATTCCATCCTGACCCTGAGAAATATGTCACAGGAGCCTATGTAAAAATCGGTTACTTCCAAACAGATACAGAATTAATTTTTCAGGATGAAGTAAAAGGGAATCTATTTGAGCAAGTAGAAAAGACGGTTGAAATTCTCTTTACAAAATACATTAAAGCCATTATTTCGTATGATGACATACATCGAGTTGAGACCTATGAATATCCCAAAGATGCTGTTCGTGAAGCTTTGCTTAATGCTCTTGCGCATAAAGATTATTCAAGCAATACCCCAATTCAAATAAGTGTTTATGATGACAAAATAATGATTTGGAATTATGGTCAATTACCTGAAGATTGGACGGTTGACAACTTAATGCAAAAACATTCATCTATCCCTTACAATCCAGACATTGCAAATGCGTTTTTTAGAGCAGGCTATATTGAGTCGTGGGGACGAGGAACAATTAAAATTATTGAACAATGCAAAGAATTCAATTTGCCAAAACCTGATTTTCAGAACATAGGTAAAGATTTTTGGGTCATCTTTAAAAAGAATATTTTTAATAAAGAGTCCTTACAGAAATTAAACCTAAATGAAAGACAGATTAAAGCTGTTCTCTTTGTAAAACAAAAGGGTGAAATTTCAAATAAAGATTACCAAGAAATATGCAAAGTTTCAAAAGGAACAGCAACAAAAGAATTACGAGAACTAATTGATAAATTTAATATTTTAGAAAGAAAAGGTAACGTGGGTGCTGGGACAGTTTATGTAATCAAGTAAAGAAGATTGGATAATAATTGGATAAATTGGATAATCAAACCCCAGCCCATATTAAATAGGGCTTCATGTGGTTGGAACGACCCAGCATGTTGCACCAGCTAATGAGCGATAACGAATAACCCCAGGTTGAAATCATCTCGCAGGATAGCACTATGGGTTTTTAAAGGGCTTGGGAATTGATTTTTAAAGAAAAGAGTGGGGGTGGAGCTTTGTGATGAGAAATTTAGTACGGTTAAGTTCAACTAGGTTTAATTCTCTATTTTCCCATTAGCACTTAAATCATTTTCTGCTAAAACATTAATATTTATGGCTTTTTTGATATTTTTGTGCGGGGAGACTTGAATAAAATCCCTAATGTTGTGTGCAATTAACACCAACGACTTGACACGAAAGATTAAAAACATTTACCCAACTCAAATGAGAAAAATATTAATCGGATTGATTTTTTTAAGCAGGTTGACTGCTTTTTCACAAGACATTGAGTTAATCGGAGGAGTAAATAAAAATGACTTCTTTGATTTTCAACAAAACGAAGGACATTTTAGTTCTTCTTATAACTCTGATTATGGTTATGCAATACGGATTGGAATAGAAAACATTAATGTTGATTGGTTAACTTTAAGATTTACATTGGGTTTTGATAAATACGGAGGAGAATTGACAGCAAGTGACGGTGGATTAGGAGGAGGATATACAACAGTTGCCAAGATTGATAAATCAGTTATTTCATTGGGAGTATTTCCCTTAAACTTCAAAATAATAAACAGGATTGATTTGAATTTTGGTTTTGAATTTTCCGGACTGATTAGTGAAAATTATAGCGGAACAAGTAGTGGCTGGATTATGGGAAAGCCCGATTGGAGCTATGATTTGAATGATAAATATGACAGATTTAGTTCAAAAACTTATTTTGGACTTCGTGGAAGAATTGCCTACGATTTCAATATTTCCGATATATTGGCAATATCACCACAGTATTCTTATTATTTCGGATTATCGAATGAATTTGATGAATTTCCTGAAGCAACGAAATCAATGAGACATTATTTTTGTATTGGAGTTCAAAGAAAAATTAAATAAAAGCGCACAATAATGAGTATAGTGCAGAATGGTTTCAGAGGTTTTCGAGCGTTTGTGGCTCGTAAAAAAAAGTGGTTGTAAACTGATAGGAAATCGCTTAGTAATCCCGCACGGTACCATACCATCAACCATTGTGTGCTAATTTAAAAAGAACACAAACATAACCAGTCAATAAAATTATTAAGGTATAAGTTGTATGAAAATAATATCTATACGAGAAAATCCTGAATATAAAGACCAAGCAATCAAGTATTTTCAGAGTAAATGGCAAAGCGTACTACCAATAATATATGAAGATTGCATAATTCATAGCATAGGTTCTATGAATTCCTTACCTCAATGGTACCTATTAGAAAAGGAAGGCGCAATAATTGGCTGTGCAGGACTTGTAACCAATGATTTTATCAGCCGAATGGATTTATACCCCTGGATTTGTGCTATATATATAGAAGAGAAGCACAGAGGTAATAATTACGGCTCATTGTTAATCGATAGAGCAAAAATGGACGCTAAAGAAGCAAGATTTAAATATTTATATTTAAGCACCGATCATATTGGCTACTACGAAAAACTTGGATTCGAATATATAGGACAAGGCTATCATCCCTGGGGTGAGGAATCAAGAATTTATCAATGCAAATTGTGATCTGCCTGATTATATGTTAGAAAACTAGAAAACAGCACACAATAAATAGGTCTTCATGTGTTCGGCATTATCCAGCATGTTGCACCAGCTAATGAGCAATAGCTTATAACCCCGGCTTGAACTAATCCCGCCGGATAGCACTAAGGTTTTTAAAGGGCTTGGAAATGGATTTTTAATGAAAAGAGTGAGGGTGAAGCTTTTCTGATAAAAAGATTAGTGCGGCTAGATTTACTTTATTTTATTCACTATTTCCCCATTAGCACTTAAAACATTTTCTGTTAAAACATTATCATTTATCGCTTTTTTGATATTTTTGTGCGGGGAGACTTGAATAAAATCGCTAACGTTAGCGGTCATTGTATGGCGACGCAGAAACATAGGAACAGACAGAAAATGAAATAGAATATAATGAGAGATAAACGATTTATAGCAGAACATCGTGGCGGATCTTTGACAAAAGACCAGCATAAGCAACTAATTTTATGGGCTTGTAAATGTGTTGAAAATGTTTTGCCTCTCATTTCAAAGAAAGTTGACGAACGGCTGACTAATGCAATTCAAATAGCAAAAGAATGGACAAAAGATAATACTTCGGTTGGCGATGCGAGGAATGCTTCATTTGAGGCAATAGGTGTTGCTAATGAATTGACTAATCCAATTGAAATTGCCGTAGCTCGTTCCATAGGACACGCTGTTGCTACAGCACATATGGCTGACCATTCATTGAGAGCGGCAGAATATGCGTTGAAAGCCGTCAAACTTGCTGACAAATCAATTGAGAACGAAAGAAAATGGCAAGATAAAAACTTATCGCCTGACATCGTTGACCTTATTCTATCAGCAAGAGACAAACAGAAAATAAAAGTCAATGCAAATGACACTAAATAAACAACGAACCGCTAATAAATAGGGCTTCATGTGGTCTGCACTTCCCGGTATGTTGTGCCAGCTAATAAGCGATAACGAATAACCCCAGCTTGAAATACTTCCCGCAGGATAGCACTATGGTTTTTAAAGGGCTTGGGAATGGATTTTTAAAGAAAAGAGTGAGTGTGGAGCTTTTTGATAAGGAATTCAGCACGGCTTAGTTCAACTATATTTTATTCACTATTTTCCCATTAGCAATTAAAACATTTTTAGCTAAAACATTATCATTTATCGATTTTTTGATATTTTTGTGCGGGGAAAATGAATAAAATCACTAAGTTTATGGGCAAGTTTAAAAACAGATATATCGTTTAAGAAATTAATGGGTTGACACCCCAATGTGACAAAAAATGGTATTAATTAAAATATGGAGACCAGAAACCATTAAAAACAGGGCGAAACTGAAAAGCCATATGAGTAGGAAAAATTTAAATTGGTAAAAAATGAAAAAGATTTTAGCAGAATTTTTAGGCACTTTTTGGTTAGTGATAGGTGGATGCGGAAGTGCAGTACTTGCAGCAGGCTTTCCCGAAGTCGGAATCGGACTTGTAGGGGTATCATTAGCGTTTGGACTTACTGTCCTCACTATTGCATATTCAATGGGACACATTTCAGGAGCTCACTTGAATCCCGCTGTAACAATTGGTTTATGGATGGGTGGAAGAATTAGTGCGAAAGAAATTCTACCTTATGTAGTATCTCAAGTATTGGGAGGAATTGCAGCAGCAGGGGTTCTCTACATTATTGTTACTGGCAATGGAAGTGAAATTGGTTCTTTTGCTGCAAACGGATATGGTGAACATTCGCCAGGTGGTTATAGTATGACTGCTGCCATTGTAACCGAATTTGTTATGACCTTTATGTTTCTATTGATTATTTTGGGTGCAACAGATGAAAAGGCACCAAAGGGATTTGCTGGTTTGGCTATTGGACTTGCCTTAACACTCATACATCTAATTAGTATACCTGTGACTAACACATCAGTAAACCCAGCAAGAAGTATTAGTCAAGCATTATTTGTTGGTGACTGGGCTATTTCACAATTGTGGTTGTTTATTGTAATTCCAATTGTTGGTGCCGCTTTAGCAGGTTTCGTATATAAATATCTGAAGTCGGAATAAAAACCAGCCCATAATAAATAAGGCTTCATGTGGTTGGAACGACCCAAAATGTTGCACCAGCTAATGAGCGATAGCGAATAAGCCCAGCTTGAACTAATCCCACGGGATAGCACCATGCTTTTTAAGTGGCTTGGGAATTATTTTTAAAGGAAAGAATGGAGGTGAAGCTTTCCTGATAAAGAATTCAGCACGGCTAGATTCACTTTGTTTTATTCACTATTTCCCCATTAGCGCTTAAAACATTTTCTGTTAAAACATTATCATTTATCGCTTTTTTGATATTTTTGTTTGGGGAATTTGTGAATAAAATCCCTAAGGTTAGCGGTAATGGTAAAAAACCGCAGACCGACAACAAATATTTTAAAACGGAAAAGTTGAATCAGGATAAAATAGATAACCTGAAAAAAATAAAAATGACCCGAACATGTTTGCGAATCATACACAAATACCAATGAAACCAGCAAACATGGAGTTCCATCCGACCTTAAACAAAAAATTATTTACGGATGAACCGAACATGTTTGCGAATCATACACAAATACCAATGAAACCAGCAAACATGGAGTTCCATCCGACCTTAAACAAAAAAAAATATTTACGGATGAACCGAACATGTTTGCGAATCATACACAAATACCAATGAAAACAGCAAACATGGAGTTCCATCCGACCTTAAACAAAAAAATTATTTACGGATGAAAATTATAATAGCGTTTGTTGTTCTGATTAGTTGCTCAATTGCAAATGGACAAAGCATAACAAAAAGAGCATTGTTTCTTGGAAACAGTTATACAGAGGTGAATAATTTACCTCAAATGGTTGCTGATGTTTCAACTTCAACAGGTGATACTTTACTATTTGACAGTAACACTCCTGGAGGTTATACTTTACAAGGACATTCAACCAATGCCATTTCACTTGCAAAAATAGCTAAAGGCAATTGGGATTATGTAGTTTTGCAAGAGCAAAGTCAATACCCCTCTTTCCCTATCAGCCAGGTTGAGAAAGAAGTTTTTCCTTATGCTCATTTTTTAGACAGTGTAATCAACGCTAAAAATCCTTGTGGTGAAACAGTTTTTTATATGACATGGGGAAGAAAAAACGGTGATGCTTCTAATTGTGCTTCATGGCCACCTGTCTGCACCTACTTAGGGATGGACAGTCTTTTAAATTTAAGGTACAGAATGATGGCTGATAGTAATAACGCCATCTTATCTCCTGTGGGTGCAGTTTGGAAATATATCAGACAAAACTTTCCGTTAATTGAGTTGTATCTATCCGATGAAAGTCATCCTTCGGTCGCGGGAACTTATGCAGCCGCTTGCTGTTTCTATACGACACTGTTTAGAAAAGACCCCACAGCGATTACTTTCAATTCAACACTATCAAGTTCGGATGCAGCAAACATTAGAGCTGCGGCTAAATTAATTGTGTATGACAGTTTGATGAATTGGCATATCGGAGAATATGGCCCATTGGCAAATTTCACATACGCTATTTTAAATGGCAATCAAGTTGCGTTTACAAATAGTTCTCTCAACGCTATAAGTTTTAATTGGAACTTTGGGGATGGAGGAACTTCTACAGACAACAATCCAACGCATACATATCTAACAACAGGAACATACATAACACAACTTATTGCAAATAAATGTGGCATTTCCGACACCACATTTCAAACCATTAATATTACAATACCTAATGGAGTAAATGAAATAAGCCAAACAAATAATATAAATATTTACCCAAATCCCGTAACTACAATTCTTAATGTAAAACATGATTTTTCAAATAAAATTACTTACAAAATAGTAAGTATTACAGGACAAGAAATGCAAACAGGAATTATAAATAATTCTGAGAAACAAATTAATGTTTCATTTCTTTCAGAAGGCATTTATTTCTTACAATTGTTTGACGACAATAAATCACTTAGACAACATAAATTTGTGAAAAGTAAAAAATAACAAACACCAAAAAAGAAACCATTACCACAAATAAATAGGGCTTCATGTGGTAGGTACTACCCGGCATGTTGCGTCAGCTAATGAGCGATAGCGAAAAATGTTTGATGAATTCCTATTTTTGATTTATAATTATTTTATTCGCTTCTTTAAAAACCAAGCTCCATTGGTAAATTGGAAACCTAAATATGTATTTGTGAAATTGGATAATGAGGATTATATCAGGGCAGGGATATGAGTTATTTTGGAAATAGTACATTAAAATCAGTGAAATATAAATATAGGTTAAGGAAAAAAGCACACAAAATATTTAGTTTTTTTTTTAAAAATCAAAAAAATATGTTATATTTTTGAAAAAATAAATTAATAAAACATCTAAAATAAAAAAATCATGAAAAACAAGATATTAATAATCGGGCTTATATCAGCACTGTTCATCTCATGTGAAAAAGAGAAAGAAAAAGCAAATGATATCATTAATGAAAATGAAAATGTAGGTGAAATCATTGATATTACATCTGAATGCGAGTTTCCTGAAGACTTTTTAACAGTATGTTTTTGTGGATGTTGTAGCTCAGAACACAAAGATTATGTATTTAGGGATAATGATTCTTTTCAAGAGTTCGGAGAAGCTGTTAGAACGAATTTTACTGGTTGTTCCACAGCCAGTCTTCCATGTATTAATTTTTCAAAATACACACTTCTAAAATTGGAAACTAATGCAAGTGGAGGCACTGTAACTTATGATAGAAAAGTAATTAAAGACACCGGAAACAGGAAAATCATATATCATGTTTCGGTTCATTATGAAGGTATGTACATGATAGATATAAGTAACAGTAACTGGGCGATAGTACCAAAAATTCCAGATAATTATACAGTAGAATTTGTTTCAGAAACAAATCAGAAAAGTTTCTGATGGCTTTTGGCTGAAACCAATAATGATTTTTCCCCTCCAGCTAAAGCTGGAGGCAATTCATGGAGGCAATTCATGGAGGCAATTCATGGAGGCAATTCATGAAGGCATTTTTTAAAGGCATTTTTTCAATAGAATGGGCTTCGGCCCATTTTTTATTGAAGGTATATCATGGGGACAATTTATTTTAAAAAATACGGATTAAATAAAATATCATAATCATTTTATCAAATATTCTATACCCCAATTAAAAAATTGATTTTAAAATACTATGCTTAATAATAAATATTCATCCGCAAATAAATAAAATAAATTGCTTACCTTTATATTATAAACAATTACATTTTATACCAAATACCCCAAATGATTTCCAAAAAATGAATTCCCAATTGCCAAAACAACCATTTAATACACTTGCCTTATCTCTATCAGGAGGAGGATACCGGGCAGCATCGTTTCATCTGGGCCTTTTAACCTACCTGGACTCCATTCAATGGAGGGAGAAAAGCCTACTGGAAAGGACAAGGGTTATTTCAACAGTATCAGGGGGCACATTTACCGGGGTTTGTTATGCTTCTGCACTGGCTGAGGGCAAAACACTTATGGATTGCTATCATAAGATGGTGCATTTCATGAGGGATATAAACCTGATTACTGATGGTCTTCAAAAACTATCTGACTTTAATGAGTGGGACAGCAACAAATCCAGGAGCCTTATCAATGCCTTCTCGCTTGTGTATTTTGAAAAGCTGGAGGACAAGACATTCGCACATTTATTTGACAATCCGACACATCTGAAAGAAATCATATTTAATGCCACTGAATTTAGTTATGGATTACCATTCAGGTTTCAACGATGTGAGGTAAAATCGGATAATAACAACTCAGCCTTTTTAGGTAACCGCCAGGTCAATATGCCACCGGAAGCCATCCGCGAAGTAAGGCTGGCAGATATCATAGCCGCCTCATCTTGTTTCCCGATGGGCTTTGAGCCTATCAACTTCCCTGATGATTTTCGTCATGGTGATGCACCCTATTTGAATGCTGTTACCCAATCATACCATCGCGACCAATGGGGCAACACCTGTCAGTTCCCTATCGGATTGATGGATGGAGGCATTGTTGACAACCAGGGCATCGATAGTGTGATATGGGCTGAAAAAAGGATGAGAAACTATAAAGGGAATCTCAAAAACCTGGTTTCAGATGATGAAAAATCCATTGACCTGTATATCATCTCCGATGTCTCTTCCCCATTTATGGAGGGTTATGTTAGGACAGAAGAAAAGCCAATGAAAAGCTGGCGCAAATTAAGCTTCAGAAGCTTCAGGCTTATTGGAGCCCTTTCTTTGTTATTTGGAGGATTGGCTATTTTTGGGGCACTTAACACCCAAAGCCAATGGCTGGGATTTGTGTTGGGAGGTTTCACTTTTATATTTATCCTGGCAGGTATTGTGTCATTGTTTTTATCAAACATTTTCAATAAGGTAATAAAGGCTTTTGATGTCCCTGAATTTTTTGCAAAGCGTCTGGGTCATTTCAGCAGTATGAAATTCGGGATTTATGAAACTTTGATAAAAAACAGACTGAGTTCGGTAGTTTCGATGGTCTCTGAAGTATTTATGAAACAAATCAGGAGGCAGGAATATGGCAGGGTATATGATGATCCACAATGGTATGACAGGCTGATAATGAATGCCATCTATGAATTAACTCCCCAAAATATATTATACCGTAAGAATAAAAAAAGCAAGTTTCACTGCCCTGAACTTGAGAACATAAGCAATGAACTCATGAATACAGCCCTGAAAGCCAAATCTATGGGCACAAGCCTTTGGTTTACTCCCGAAGAGCTTAAAGGTGATAAAAATGACATGCTGAGCACTCTTATTGCCTGTGGCCAGTTTTCTGCCTGTTTTAACCTGCTTGAATACACCTGTAAAATTGTTTCAGATCCCTCGAAAAAAGATGAATTCGATGCCTATCCGGATGATTTGCGGCAAGACATCCTAAACCTCCACAAAAAGCTTATTAAAGACTGGGAGGCCTTTAATAAGGACCCATATTTTATGCTCCCCTGAGTTTCGTGCAATATGTTTAACCCTAAACACAAATAGCCATGAATTGTAAAACATTTGTTGGGATTTATCTTTTGATTGTTATTCTTTTGTTTTGCCTGGTTCCTGTATTTGTTTTTTATTCTTATATTGATAATGACCTTGTGAGGACCCTCTTTTATGTTGGGGCTTCAGGAGGAATAGGTGGAACCGTATATAGCATCCGGGGTTTTTATCAAAATACGGGTGGTGAAACCTTTAAGCCCAACTGGATATGGTGGTATATCTTCAGACCAATCATAAGTGTGGTTTCAGGGGTATTTGTTTATTTCTTAATCGTAGGCGGCCTGATGAGCATCAGCAACAATACCGATGTTACTTTCAGCAAAGGTGTGATGTTTTATTGCGCACTTGCTTTCTTAGCAGGCTTTTCCTTTACACGTTTTATGGGCAAGGTAGAATCCATCTCGGAAAATGTCTTTTCGGAAAGTGAACATGTTAACCCATCTGCTAAAGATAACAAGGACACAACACAAAATAATCGTAATGAGATAGAGAACCCTGGTACTTAATCCCTGAAAAACACCAAATTCAAAATGAGCACTTTGGAATACTGGCAGAACAAAAGCCTTAAATTGGATGACGATGAGTTTTCAAATGCAATGCTTGCATTGGGTATCCTGGCTTTCAGGGCAAATAAAGGGGGACAATCACAAAGCTTAGCACTCAGCCCTTCCCAAATTGAACTTTTTCAGAAACAGATAATCACTGTATTGGAAAATATACTCACATCTGAAGAAGATAGCAATAAAAATGAGGTCATTGTGGACTGGGAAACCCCAAAGCATGATTATATCATAAGGACTCAAATGTTTGATGCATGTTTTGAAAAAATTGACCTCAAATGGCTTGCCGACCAATGGGAAAACATCATTAAAAAACATCTTTCAGCAAATGGAAACCGGAGTTTCAGGATAAGGATTGAAAACAATAAGGACATAGAATCCATTATTCCCTGGTATTCAGTTTTATTGAAAGCGCTCCCGACCCATAAAGCCATTCATTTCAATTTATCAACAAAACATCAGGAGGTTTATATGAAATGGCCATTAAGGCTTGGCCATTTTTTAGGAACCTCACCAGGAAAAGTATTATCAGATGTAATAAATAAATGGCCTTCCTCAGACAACGCTATTATTGTTGAAACAGGCAGGGATAAAGACAATTGCGATCTGCTCTTTTGGGATGGAAGCATTGCCGGATTAAAAAAAGAACTGGTTGAAAACCCTGCAAACATTAAGTGCAATATTGTTTTTATAAGAGGTGCCATTAAGGGTCAAACGATAATTGGTTTAAAGGAGCTTGAAACGCTTGCAGATATCTGCAAATGCAATGGCTTTGTTTTATTTCCCAATGCTCTTGATGATTCAGATTATTCAGAATATATAAATAAAGTAACAGAAAGTTTAAGCCATAATGCTCCTTTCGACATATCACTTTTTCCTGAAGGATTTGATTATTCAAATCCGGATTTTGCACCGGTAGCATTTTTGGGTGAACCAATTCTTAAATTCTGCCTTGAGAGCATCGTAGATAAGATGGTTGACGCATTGGAAGACATGCCCGAGGAAGCAGAAATAGAAATTCCAGCGCCTACTTTTAACAGGTTGAAAATTCCGAAGCCGGAAGAAAAGATATACCCATCGGTACTAAAGTCTGCCATACAGATAAATCGCAACAATATAGTATATCATTCCGAAAGCATGGCGGCAACAGGGTTATCAGAGTTAAGCAAGTCGGTAAAAGCATCAGAAGACCAAGCTGTTGTAACTAAAGCACGTTCTGCACGTTTTATATCGTCAAGATGTTTTATAAAAGAGCAAAACAAATTCATCAGGGAAGAAAGGGCAATGGTAAATGAAGTCGCAACAAAGCTTTTTGTAGCAATAAGTCCCCCTGATAAAACATGGGAGCAGCATACGGAACCTGTTCCTGAAGACAAGTTACCACCCCAAAAGGAAGCATGGCGTTTACAGGTTATCCTCAGCGAACCGAATCATCTTGATAAGCCCCTGATTGCATTCATAAGACTGCCTAAAGATGGCCCAAGCACTGAATGTGAGTTTGATTTTACGCCTAAAAAAGCCATTCCATTTGAAGGGAGGGTGACTTTTACCCACAGAGGGCGGGTCATCCAAACTGCTATAATAAAAAGCCCTGTTGTGAAAAGCAAAAAAGAAATGCCTGCCAACAAGAATATCAGGATTGAAGACATTAAAACCATTAGAAGTAATATCGGGGATCTGGATGAACGCAGACAATTTGACCTGGCCATAGTAACAAATCACAACAGTAACCAACAACCATTAATGACAGGCATCGCTGAAAACCATGCATGGTTTGTAAACCTTGAAAGATGCGATCCCTTTACACGTAGCATCAATGAAGCTTTATCTGAAGTTGTACATTCGGCTGCCGATTACAAAAAGGGATTCCTTTCGGAAAAAGGAAAAGAGTTGTTGTTTAAACTTGTTTTTAATGGTTGTGAACTCTACGACAGGATAATAGATTTCGACCCACATCAGAAAAATTTCAGGGAATCCTTTGCAAAAAAAGAATACCTGCAAATTATTGATACAAGGGGAGATCACTTTGTGCCCTTCGAGTTTATCTATGACCATGAAGCCCCTGATGATGATGCAGTGCTTTGTAAGAACTGGAAGAAAGCGCTCAGTAATGGAAAATGTCAAAAAAACTGTTCCATGAACCAGCGCAAAACGTTATGCCCTTTGGGGTTCTGGTGCCTGAGCAAAGTCATTGAACGCCATAGCATATTAGAACAAAGTGAAGTATCCGGGGCAGATTATTACCTTCAATCAGAGACAACAGCCAACAGGTCAGAATTAAGCCTTCAAAGCAAAGCATTATTTGCATCAAGCCAGAAGGTAAAAGCTGTTGAAAACAAAACAGTAATAACGACATTTAAAAAGCTTTTTAAAGAAGCCCCAATAGAAGTTAAAACATGGGCTGATTGGGAAGAAAAGGTAAGCCAGAACAAACCTTCACTCATTGTTGCCCTTCCCCATACAGAGTATAATGGGACAACAGCAAGCCTTGAAATCAGCAATAATACGATAAAAAGCATTCAGGTTAGACCATCCCACCTCAGACCAACAGAAACAGACATGCCCCCAATGGTAGCATTACTCGGTTGCGATACTACTGGTTCAGGACAGGAATACAGTAGTTTTATATGGAGGTTTAAAAACAATGGAGCAAGTATTGTTTTTGGCACAATGGCTACAGTATTAGGAAGTCATGCTGCCAAATCGGCATGTATGCTCCTTAAAGGGATTGCCTCAAAGAAAGCAAAACAAAACCGGATTGGGGAAATCATGAGGCAAATGAAAAGAGACGCAATAAAAAGCGGGCTGATAATGGCTTTGAGTATTGTTACTTTTGGTGATGCTGACTGGAAGATTTCCGGAAAACAATAAACAATTAATCAGGACAAGAGATGGAAGCATTTTTTCGTATCGAACTGCTCCCTGCCTGCCAGGGCGATGCTATCTGGATTGAATATGGCAATTCAGGAACAACAAGGCGTATCCTCATTGATGCAGGTCCTATTGATGCCTTCCCCGATATTGAAGCCCGCCTGAAAAAGCTAAAAGACGGGGACAGAAGAGTTGAAGCAGCCATTATTACTCACGTTGACACCGATCATATTGAAGGGATCATACGGTTGTTGATTGAGAAAAAAAACAAATGGCTTATTGCCCCCGAAGATATCTGGTTTAACGGCTACAAACACATGGAACCCTATCAGATACTTGGAGGCCGTGAAGGGGATTTTCTTAGTGCAATTATACAACAGCGTGCCCCGGAAAAATGGAACTGTAAGTTTGACAATAAAGCCATTGTTGTTGATTACGAACAAGACCTTCCGGTAGCAGTTCTGGAAGATAATATGAAAATCACAATTCTCTCTCCCGATAAAAGCAAATTAAAAAGCATGGCAAAAAAGTGGGGAAAGGATGTTAAGAACTTTGGGTGTAATCCCGGAGATTTAGAAAAAGCATGGAAACAACTGCTTAAACAAACAAAATATATGGGTTCTGAAGGGATACTTGGATCGCCCGGAGAGATTGATGAATCTTTGTTGAAACAGTTAAAAACAGACCAATCCGCAGCTAATGGTTCATGTATTGCTTTCCTTGCCGAGTTTGAAGGAAAAAGCTGTTTATTCCTTGGAGATGCCCATGCACCTGTTATCGTTAAATCCTTAAAGAAACTCCTCCCTAAAGGACAGAAGCGTATTAAGGTGGATGCAGTTAAAGTGTCACATCACGGGAGCAAAAGCAATATATCGAAGAGCCTGATGAACCTTATTGACGCCAGGCACTTTCTAATTAGCACCAATGGTGCCAAACATGACCATCCTGATGCACCGGCAATAGAAACCATTATCCAGGGCTCGCTTCAAGACCCCGAATTATGGTTCAATTACAAATCAGAACAAACCCTGATCTGGAAAAAGAATCCTGATAACTTGCTTCGCCCTTATACAACCCACTTCCCTTCAAAAAAAACTGGTGGGATTATACTGGATTTGTTTAAGGAATAATCCATATTTATGCTCACAAAACCCCGTAATTAGTTTATACCTTCACAAAATCTCTCCTAAAAATCATAAGTCCTTTTTTCTAACGGAATAGATTTAATATTTTCAATGTTTTTTAATATCTGTTGTAAGGTAGATGCTAATTTTTCTTTTTGTGGAAGATTACCAAAAAATATATCAACCAGATCCTCATGTTTTGCCTTCATAAATTCCCTGGTAAGTTTTTCTGCGTTATGAATGTATTCTGTTTCGTTTTCACAGTGATAAGACAGCAGTCCATATTGCAGGGTCAAATCATGTGATAGTTTCTCGGCTTCGATTATAATACCATCATAAGCCTCCCTTGACAAATCGTCAGTATCCATAGTTTAATGATTATTTAAGTGGATTGATTTTAGTGAATTGATTTTAGTTTTTTTTATTTACAAAAATATCAAAAAACCAAAAACAATAGCATAAAGATTTTGCATCATTTTAAACAGAGTAATAACATATTGTCAGAAGGTTCTTCATGACAAGTATTACCACCAGCATAAAAGGAACAAATTTGGCCTTAAAGACTTACGAAATCAAAATACAAACACAAATACGTTTTTAAAAAAAACCTTGCCCACCATTATAAAATAATATTGAAAACAATAGGCATTCACTATTTTATAATCTTATTCAAAGTCCCATTGCAATGAAAATGACAGTGCCCCTAATTTTAATATCTTTGTACAAACTATAAACGCTATGGCCGGGATTTATATCCATGTTCCTTTTTGCCGCCAGGCTTGTAATTATTGTAATTTTCATTTTAGTGTTTCCCACAAAAACATGGATGAATACATCCATTGTATCCACAAAGAAATTGAGATGACTACTGATTATCTCAACATTGAAGGAGAAACAAAGCAAAACGGAAAAATCCCCATTGGGAGTGTTTATCTTGGGGGCGGAACCCCTTCCCTGCTCGACCCCAAAGTAATCAATGCTTTTTTTGAGAAGCTAAGGCTGTATTATACGCTGGATCCTATTGGCGAATATACACTGGAGGCCAATCCTGATGACCTTACAACTGAAAAGCTTGAGGCCTTAGCCCAGACACCTGTCAACCGGCTAAGCATTGGCATACAATCCTTTCGTGCTGAAGATCTTAAGTATATGAACAGGATCCATTCCCCCCTTCAGGCAATAAACGCAATCAGCAATGCCCAAAAAGCAGGGTTTAATAACCTTACCATTGATTTGATTTATGGGGTTCCCGGGATGGATGACCAGGCCTGGATTGATAACATCCAAAAGGCTACCGATATGGGAATTAACCATATTTCTACCTATGCGCTTACCATCGAGCCACATACCCCCTTAGATGTTTTTATACGTAAAGGGAAATCAGCACCTGTTTTCGAAATGCAAAGTGCAAGGCAGTTTGAGATCCTTATTGGGATACTTGAAAACAAAGGCTTTCTCCATTATGAGATTTCTAATTTTGCTCGCCCTGGTTTCATAAGCCGTCACAATACTAGTTATTGGCAGGGCAAGTCATATCTGGGATTAGGGCCATCAGCACATAGCTTCAATAAAACCTCAAGACGGTGGAATATTTCAAACACCAGCCTGTACATTAAAGGGATCCTTCAGGGCAAACCAAATTATGAAGAGGAACATCTGGATACGAACCTTCGCTATAATGAATATGTGATGACATCTCTTAGAACGATGTGGGGCATCGATAAAAAGTATATAGAAGAAAGCTTTGGTCAGAAACTTTTAAAGCTGCTTGAAAAAGAAATAAAACCATATCTTGAATCAGGAGATGCCATCGAAACAAATGGCCATATCTGCCTGTCGCCAAAAGGCAGGCTATTTGCCGACCGTATTGCATCTGATTGTTTTTCGGTCGATTAGCCCCTCTCCTTGAGCCAATCCATTGCTTTCTTATAGAGGAATGGTTGGATATGCGGATATGTCAAATCCGATGGGAGCGAATCCATAAACTTTATCTCAGCGATTTCCATTTCAGGTAAGGGACCCAGGATTTTGATATCTGCATAAAAAAGCCTACCATAAGAGATGCCTTGTTGAAAAGGCCCTGATACAATATAATCGCATATTTCATTTAAGGAATATTCAAGGGCGCCTGTTTCCTCAAACAGTTCACGGGCAGCAGTCTGGTTAATTGATTCCCCTGGCTCACGCCTCCCACCAGGTATCTCCCATGTAATGCGTTTTCCATTGCGTACCAGGACAAGTTTCCCTTCGAACACACTTACCATTACTGCATAGTATAAAAGACTTTCATCAATAATTCCGGGAGCTTTAAAATCAATAAAAGCAAGCATTCGTTTTTTATTTTAAAGATACATAACTATAAACAAAAATATAAACATCTTAACATTCACCTCCAACTTTCGTCACGAATATGAAATTTATAAAAAACATATTACAAATTATATTACTCTAATACAAACAAAAAAAAGCATTCCCCACCTTAAAACAAAACATCAACCTGGTTTATATGTTTTATTTTAAAGTGAGAAATGAACTTTTGCAATTTGAAACAAAGAAAAAACACACAAGCTAATTCTTTATACACCTGACGCTAAGGCCATAAGACTTATTAAGCCAGCTACGCTGTATCAAGGCCTGGTTCCCTTCAATTCTTCTTTTCCAAGCACTAATATCATTATAGGATGACAAACTCCAAAAATTAGCCGTTTCCCCAAGTTCATAAAAATAACCTGTGTTTTCACGACTTCCCCCTGGCAAGGCAGAAAAACCATAAACATCAATGCCATATTGTGTATAGGCATTCCACCTGGGATGAAGAATGGTTGCACAATCCCCTCCAAGAGGAGAATCTACCTGACGGCAGGAACGAAGTGCATTCCCAATATTGCTTTCATCTACACTATCATTGCTCTCTATAATATAATCCGTCAGCAATGACCATTCAAGATCATTGGGAACCCTCCAACCCACAGGGCACAGCTTTCCTGAATTAACAGCATACCAATTATATACCGCACCATATAAATCTTTGTAAAAGATTTCATTACCATACCAGCCATAAGCCCCACTTGTATTTGCTGACCAGGCTGCAAGATCGCTTCCCGGGTATTCAATATCTGCCCCATCTGAATATCTTGTTGTCCTCAGATTTTCTGCCATCCAAACCTGACCTCCGATGGTTACAGTACGATAAATATTCCCATCAATATCCATTAATGCAGGCTCACTATAAAACACAATACTATCGACTTTTGAAACCGCAAATTTGGTTACAACACCACCATCCTGATGCACATACATTGTATCCTGAGGCCAAAGCATCAGGGGCATCCCCATCAAAAAAACCATCATTAAAAGCTTCTTCATCTTTTTTTCTTTTTATTCTTTTACAAATTTCGAAACACAAACAAAATCCCCACATACAAGCCTGGCCAGATAAACACCTTTATCTAACTGGCTTATATCTATACAGTAATCATCTTTTTCCGGTATTTTTGATTCTTGACAGACTTTACGCCCGTCAAGTGAAAAAATCTCAAGAAAAACTCTTTGTTTTACAGTTAAATCAACCTTAAAACACAGCATCCCTCTGGCAGGGTTTGGGAATACACTACAAACCTTAGCAGAACGATAAGGCCTTTCCTCATCTATTCCAATCAACAAATCAACAAAACTCAAATAATGCAATTCTGTCATTGCATAAGAGTCTGTTTCTTCATTTAACTTATTGACGAACATAACTCCCGGCACAAAATGTATTTTTGCCAGTTCAGATATTTCATAAGAAATCTGCTGCCCATTTTTTTGCATCACAAACAAGCTTTGTGCATTGAGCAAAGGCACATCAATCAATAAGATAAAACTGAGAAATAACAATTTAACTTTCATGCCATTTTCCTCCCCTCTTTGTTTTGTAAAACTCTGGAAACCTATCTTGATCTTTAATCGCAAAACAATCTACAGGGGAAATAAAATTATTTTAATCTCAAAATTAAACCTTCTTATTTAATATATATGTTTTTTAACCGTATTTATTGATATGCAAGTTATGTTTATATCAAATATGACCCATTTACAATAAAAGCCAATAATAATTTTATAGTAATTATTAGCTATAAAAACATTTTATTTATTTTAATGATATATATTCTAATACATGAAATATTCTTTTTAATATTTATAAATGAAAGAAGAATAAATAGTTTCCAAAGAAGAATCTCTATTTACATGCAATAGGATAGAAAAACACATAAAAGGATGTTATCAACACTAAAAGCATTTTTGACATTTAAAGAACTGATTCATAATTTTATCTGTAATGAATTTATCAATTGGTAACCGGATAAAACCCCTTGCTTGCTATTTGTATTTATGTTTGTGCATCATTTGCATGCATGTTCGTTTTACAATATCGCATTTAATAATTATTCCTAACAGAAAACGCTTAATTCATCAATTTGCTCCTTAATATTTGATATTCATGAAACTACACAAGTAATAGCATCAGACAAAACAATAAAAAGGACGAATGTTTTAATATTTTTTTGCAAATGATAATACCTTTTATAATTTTACCCCTTCATTTAAATCTTACCAAAAACATTTTTAACAAATTTCATGAAACATAAGATTCACAACAAATTGAATGCCGGTTTCTATGCAATTATTGTCATATTACTGACTAATATCAGCACCGGGGCCCTTGCACAGGATTATCAAATCCCATTCAATAAAGGCAAAAATGCACTCAACATCACTGAGAACAGCATTGAAAAGCTTAATTTACAGATTGTAATGGAGGGGCTTCAGGTTTTCGAAGTTAAAACCCAACAGGGTATTTTTAATGAAGTTATCCTACCGGAAGGCTATTCATTAGGCGAATTAGGTTCTCCTAAACTTCCTGCCATCAAAAAACTCATTGAAATCCCATTTGGGGCTGAAGCAACAGTTAATGTTAAAGGCTACACTGTAACTGATTATAAATTATCTGATTTTGGAATTACAAATAAGCTAATGCCTAATCAGCCATCAATCAGAAAAGACCAACAGCCCGAAGACATTAAGTTTGAGTATAATTCATCAGCATATCAGCTTAATGAATTCACCCGTAGTGAAATAGCTAATCTTGAAGTATTAGGGGTAATGCGTGGTGTTCGTCTTGGCCGTTTAGATATCTCACCAATAAAATATAATCCTGTTACAGGAACCATAAGGGTTTATAACAATCTTGAAATTGAAGTTAGTTTTAATGGATCAGATGAATCATTAAATGAATATGTAAAAACTTCTACTTTCTCCCCTTATTTTGAATCCGTATATAGCAAGGTGCTTAATTATCAAAAAGATGCATTTAACGATCATCCTGATTTAACCAAATATCCAATTAAAATGGTTGTTGTTGCCAATCGTATGTTTGAAGACGCACTGCAACCCTATCTTACATGGAAAACTAAAAAAGGCTTCAAACTGGAAGTTGGTTACACTGATGTAATTGGCACAACCCCTGCAGCCATTAAGAATTACATCTTTGGCATCTATAATGCTTCAACACCCGAAGACCCGGCTCCTTCATTTGTTCTTATTGTAGGGGACAACCAACAGGTACCCGCGTCAGCAACAGGATCTGCTTCAGGCGGCGTTACCGACCTTTATTACAGCTCTGTTGACGGAGATATTTTCCCCGATATATATCTCGGAAGGCTTTCAGCCCAAACTGTTGAACAATTGAACAACCAACTGGAAAAGATACTCTATTATGAGAAATATGAATTCGCCGATCCAGGCTATCTTGATAATGTAACATTGATTGCTGGTGCTGATGGTACATGGAATCCCCGTTTAGGCCAGGCAACAGTTCAGTATGGCACCCAGAACTATTTCAATGCAGCCCATGGTTACAATACAGTTAATGCTTATCTAAACAGCTACTCAGGTTGTTATGACCCAGCCAGGATTGCTGTAAGTATGATTAACTACACTGCACATTGCAGCCCATCTTCCTGGGGAGACCCAAGCTTATCTGTATCCAATGTTTATGCATTCAGCAACACAAACAAATATCCCCTCGCAGTAGGCAATTGTTGCCAGAGTTCCGACTTTAGTGTTTCAGAATGTATAGGCGAAGCATGGGTAAGAGCACCCCAAAAAGGTGCTGTTGCATATATTGGTTCAGTTCCAAGCACTTATTGGTTTGAAGATTTTTACTGGTCTGTTGGCGCCTTCCCTCTTCAGGGCACAAACAATGGATATGTCCCAACTGTAGCAGAAACTACTTTAGGTGCTTATGATGCCCCATTTGTCAGCGATTATGTTTCCATTGCTGCCATAACAATGGTTGGAAACCTGGCAGTAACAGAAGTCCATGCGCAAGGCTATCCAAGCCACTCAAGCCCGACTTATTACTGGCAGGCATATCAAAACTTTGGCGATCCTTCAATGGTGACTTACAATACACAGGGTGAAATAAACACTGTTTCTCACATGGCTATCTTACCAATCGGAGTTACCACCTATACAGTAAATGCACTCCCCGGCTCCTATGTTGCAATAAGTAAAGATGGCGTTTTGCATGGTGCCGCTTTAGTGGATGCAACAGGTGAAGTTGCGGTTCCTATTTCTCCTGTCCTTTCAGGTGGAAATGTTGACATTGTTGTAACTAAACCTCAATATCAGCCATATATGGTAAGCATTCCTGCTGCTGCATTGGAAGGGCCTTATATTGTCCTGGATTCGTATATTGTAAACGACAACCTGGGTAATAATAACGGACAGATTGATTATAACGAAAATGTTTCATTGACAATTACTGCCAAAAATGTTGGGGCAGATCCTTCAACAGCAGTTACTGCCACCATTGAAGTGTTAGATCCTTATGTTACGCTTAGCGGGAGCAACATCATAAATTTTGGGGCTATTCAGAACGGGACAAATAACACTGCTACTGTTGCTGATGCTTTGACTCTCCAAATTGCTGCCAATGTCCCAGACCAATATCTGGCCACATTCCCAATTTCATTCACAGATGGCGATTCTATCTGGACATCAAACATGAAGCTAACAATCAATGCCCCTGTTTTATCTTTGGATGCTAGCTATATCCTTGTTGAAAATAATGGCAATAACAATGGTCGTCTGGATGCTGGTGAAACCGGAACCGCTACTTTCAAAATCATCAATAATGGCCATGCTGCAGCAAACAACCCAACAGCATTGTTAACAGGAAACTGCGCATATCTTACTATCAGCAACCCTGCTGCTGCTATTGAACCAATTGCTGTCGGAGGCTTTGCTGATGTTACCTGCACCCTTGAAGTTCATCCATCATGCCCTGAAGGGATAAATGCAACATTGACATTCCAGGCCAGCGACCCAAGCCCTGTTCAACAGGATTACAACCTTATTATTGGACAGATGCCCCAGATTACTGTTGGGACAGGGACAGAACTCCCTACTGGCTTCCCATTCTACAACTGGTATAAAGCCAATCGCAGCCAGATGTTGTATCTTGAAAGTGAACTTGGTACTGGTGATAAGACAATCACTGAATTGGCTTTTGACCTTGCTCATATCTCATCAACAGCCAACAACCTTTCTAACTTCAAGATTATCTTCAAACCTACTACTGCCACTACCCTTACTGGTGCATTCGCAAATACATCTGATGGAACTATCGTTTTCCAATCAGCTAATTATCAAATGCCATCTGCTGCAGGCTGGAATATCTGGGATATTGAAGATTATGAACTGCCTGCCGGACAAAATCTTATCATCGAAATCATTTGGGGCCTTATTCCAAACTATTGCGGCTCTGGTGATTTCTTTACAGTAAACAGCACCCAGGTATCCGAAAACCGTGTAGTTTATGGTTATGATGACAGCCAGGCAAGCCCAACTTATGATGGTAGTTCTAACAAACTCCCTAACCTCTTTTTAACATTCGAAGCTACCAATCTTATGCCTGAGTATGCTGTAAACTTTACAGTTGTTTCAGGTGGCGCAACCAACCCGGTTGAAAATGCGCAGATTGTTATTGGCTCACAAAGCCTTATCACTGACAATACTGGAAATGCAAGCATTAACCTGGTATCGGGTGATTACCTATACAATGTATTGACAGAAACCTTTGCCCCGATAGTAAATCAAAGTGTAACGGTTGAAAATGAAAACCAAAATATACTGATTGACCTTACCCCACTGCCTACTTATGAGGTAAGTTTTATTGTTAAAGACGAAGCCAATAACCCCATCAGTGATGCTGTTATCACTTTTGGCAACCAAACCTTTAATCCCGGGGTATATCAGATTAGTGGTATCCATGCCGGGTCTTATGCATACAGGATTGATAAACAAAACTTTGTTTCATCTATCGGAACAGCTACCATTGTGGATGAAGACATCCTTGTTGAGGTAACCATGAACACAGGTTTTGCTGTTAACTTCAATGTAAATGATGGTTCCAATGCACTTCAGGGAGCTGTGGTTTCAATTAACAATTTACAGATTACTACCAATGCTTCCGGCCTTGCTTCAATCAATTTGTTAGCAGGCACATACCCTTTCAGTGTTACAAAAAATGCTTACCAGCTTTATGAAGGATCTGTTGTTGTAAGCAACCAGGCAGTGAATATGAACGTGAACATGGTATTGATTACTTATCTTGTAAATATCAATATCACATCAGGCACTGAAGCAATAGCAGGGGCAAATGTCCAGATTAACAATCAAAACCTTGTGAGCAATGAAGAAGGGAATGTCCAGATTTCACTTGCTCCCGGCACTTACAACCTAAGCGTTGGCAAAGAAGGCTATCAGGATTACACAGGCTCAGTGATTGTTGCAAATCAGCCTGTAACACATAATGTTGAGCTAAGCCTTCTCACCTATCAGGTAAGCTTTAATGTAGCTTGTGATGGAACTGCAATTTCTGGTGCCAGTATCTCAATTGACAATCAGACTTTAACTACAAACGCTCAGGGAACAACCAGCATTAGCTTAATTCCCGGAACTTATCCTTATGTTGTGACAAAAGAGGGTTATGAAACTTTTAACCAAAACCTTACTGTTGAAAACGAGGATATAGAGGTTGATGTTGATTTGGTTGCAATTATTCCTACTTACTCTGTCACTTTTATTATTGAAGATCAAAACGGGACAAGTTTTGATAACGGGGTTATTACTTTTAACGAGGTAACATACAATGTCGGTGAATACGTAATTACAGGAGTCGCTCCTGGAACTTATGATTACATTGTTTCACTTGAAGGATTTTCACCAGCTAATGGCTCAATAACAGTTGTTGATCAGGATGTTACCGTAAATATCATTTTCTTCATTGATGCAATAACTTCAACAGAGAAACCTCTGATAAGTGCATATCCAAACCCAACAACATCTGAAATCAAAGTGAATGTAACAGGCTTTGGACAGGAGTTTAAAATCACCCTTATGAATTATCAGGGACAGATTATCTCAACACGCGAATCTGAAGGTGTTGATGTATTTGATCTTGATTTAAAAGGCTTTGCTTCTGGCATCTATTACATCAAAATAAATAACAATAGACACACAGAAGTGCTAAGGGTCGTGTTGCAATAATTTGACTTTTAGCATTATACTTTAAAACGATTGCCATTAATATGGTAATCGTTTTTTTATGGTTATTAAAAAAAATCAATACTTTTGAAGACTGTATTATTTGGTATTCAATCTTATAACAAATAATACAGAATGGGTAATAAGTGCCGGACAATTCTTTATCAGTCAAAAATATCAACATCATGAAACGAATACTTAATATCGCAATTGCAATACTTGCACTCTTTGCTGTTATATCGCAATACATCCTGATGGTGCAAACCCGCAATACAAGCTTTGCAGAAGCTACCATTCGATATTTCAGCTATTTTACAATGCTGACAAATATTATGGTGGCAGTTTATTTCACGTTTCAGGTCTTTATCAAAAACAAACCAAAGGCCTTGCCCAATAAGCCTGGGGCCTTAACTGCCCTATCCGTTTATATTATCGTTGTAGGGTTGGTATATCAGTTATTCCTTCGCTCAGCCTGGAACCCAAGCGGACTGCAAAGAATTGTTGACGAATTGCTACATTCTGTAATCCCTGTCATCGTGCTTGTGTATTGCTTTGCTTATGAAAATTTCAAAAAAATAAAATATCCCCAAATGTTGAATTGGCTCGTTTATCCCCTGATCTATTTAATATTTATCATGAGCAGGGGTTATTTCAGTGGGTTTTACCCTTATTTTTTTGTTAATGTCAGTGAAATTGGCTTCAAAAGTGTGATGTTAAACAGTTTCTTCCTTCTGATACTCTTTCTGTTCCTTTCTTTTTGCTTTACCTTATTGGGAAAAAAAATCAGGATTAAAGGATAATCATCACTCATTGCATGAAATACAAATACATGAATGCTTAAGAAATAACCAATACATATTGCATTCATTTTATTGAATTTATCCTTTGCCTACTATACAATAACAATTTCTATGATTGAATATATTGAAACAGACCGCTTGCTCCTCAGACCATTGAGTTTAGATGAGTTAACAAGCCATATCAAATGTCCTGAAAAATTTGCTGCATCTTTAAACCTTGCCCCATCTGAATCATTGATTGACCCCCAGGCAAAGGATGCAATACTTAACGATTTGATTCCTAACTTAACAAACCCTCTTAAAGATCCTCTCTTTTATACGATGTGGCTCATGATTGAAAAAGAGAAAAAAGCCATTATAGGGGGATTTTGTTTCCATGGGCAACCGGATGTTGATGGAAGCGTAGAAATTGGTTATGGAACTGATATGTCTTATCGCAACAAAGGCTACATGAAAGAATGCCTCAATGGGGTTATCCAATGGCTGAAGCTTAATAAAAAAGCAAAATTTCTTATTGCCGAAACCGAAACCGACAACATCCCCTCTGTTAAAGTTCTTGAAAAGACCTGCTTTGCCTTATACAGGGAAACCCCATACAGCTTATTCTGGAAAATTGATTTATAGTATTTGAAATTTTCTGAAAAAAGCATTTAAGGCGTCAAAGACGGGACATCAGGGCGAAGTTGTATAATCATGGCATGAGTCGATGGCAACGAAGATGATGGTTCCCGGATATACCATGTTAAGGGTTGAGCCGGGGTTGAGCCGGGGTTGAGGCGGGTTTGAGCCGGGTTCAACCCGGTTCAAACCCGGTTTAAACCCGCTTTAACTCCGCTTTAACTCCGCTTTAACTCCGCTTTAACTATGACTGTGATATATGGAACAATTGAATCAAAGTTTAAGCATTCGTATAATTATTAAAAAGAATAAAATATCTTTGTAAACTGTCAGGCATAGGAGGTCCTAAAAAGAAAATGCCCCTGTAAAGCAATTGCGATTAGCAACAAATAGATTTCAGGATCGACAATAGTAAGGAAGCATTTATTTTACAGAACAGAAGAAAAGGATGAAAAACATTTGCAGACCAGGAATACCGCCATGCAAAAGAAGTTTTTAAAAAACCTGGCTTTATTACTAATTCTCAATTTGTTAATAAAGCCTTTTTGGATACTTGGAATTGACCGATCTGTTCAAAATGCAGTTGGGGCAGAGAACTATGGTTTATATTTTGCAATATTAAACTTCTCATTTCTGTTTAACATTTTGCTTGATTTCGGGATCAACAATTTCAACAACAGGAATATCTCCCAAAACACTCAGCTATTAGAAAAGCACCTGTCAAATATCCTTGTTCTTAAGTTCTTTTTGGGGATTGTTTACATGATATTCAGCATTATAGCTGCAGCAGTGCTCCAATATTCCTGGGCTGAAATCAAATTATTGCTTGTATTATGCTTTAACCAGTTTTTAATTTCCCTTGTTTTATACCTTCGAAGTAATCTGGCAGGCCTTCAACTGTTTAAAATAGACAGCGTAGTATCTGTTATCGACAGGCTGTTAATGATTGTTTTTTGTGGCATTTTGCTATGGGGCAACATCGTTAATGAATTCCATATCGAATACTATGTGTATGCCCAAACCCTTTCATATATCATTACTTTTTTCTTTGCGTTTGGTGTTTTGCTCAAAAAAGGGAGCAGCAAGCTTTTTAGGTTAAACTACAATCCTGCCTTTTATATTGTAATCCTTAAGCAAAGTCTCCCTTACGCTTTGCTTGTCCTTCTTATGACATTTTATAACCGTATTGACAGTGTGATGCTTGAAAGGCTTCTTGATAACGGGAAACTACAATCGGGGATTTATGCTTCGGCATATCGTTTACTGGATGCCTTTAATATGATTGCTTATCTGTTTGCAGTATTGCTTTTGCCTATTTTTTCAAGAATGATAAAGAACAAGGAACCTATCAATCAATTATTGAAACTTTCTTTTATCCTTATTATCACCCCTGCAATTATTATTACCTCAGGCAGTGTTTTTTATAGCCATGAGCTTATGGAGCTCATGTACCCGATCCATACCGATGAAAGCATTGCCAGTTATGGTTTGAGATTGATACAATCATCAAGGGTTTTTGCTTTGCTAATGTGTTGCTTTGTTGCGGTTTCAATGTCCTATATTTTTGGCACTTTGCTCACTGCCAATGGCAGCCTGAAATATCTAAACATTATTGCCGGAATAGGCATGTTTGTTAATATTGGTTTAAACCTGGTATTAATACCCTGGTTGCAGGCCACAGGATCAGCAATAGCAAGCGTAACAACACAGTTTTTCAGCTCTATTGCCCAGATAGTGGTAGTATATTTTATTTTTAAGATTAAACCTGATTATGGGTTCTTCTTCAAATTGCTTGCTTTTATTATTGGGGTAGTTGCAATAAACTATTTTAGCAGGATGCTGCCTTTCGACTGGAAAATCAACTTTGTCATAATGGCTGGTGCGTCTTTAGGCCTGGCTATTTTTAGTAAATTTCTTAGCTTGAAAAATATATTGTTCATTCTTTTTAAACAGTAAAGGAAATGGTTAGATACATATCTCAGCAAATAAAAAACAAACAATAAGAACAAATCATTTATATTTTATATAATTGCTAAGTCATTTTTTCTTACTTTTGGCGCACAAAAAACAGAATGCAATCACATTGACTTCTTAGAAAACGTATTTATCTATGACCACAAATACAAACGGCAATACCTCTGACTTTCATAGTCTTGACTTCTTTAATTTCCTTTTCAGATGGTGGAAACATATCATCATCATAGGCGTTATCGCTTTTATCGGGGCTGTTGTCTTTTCCGGACCAAGGTTTATCACCCCGAAATTTAAGTCCACTTCACTTATGTTCCCTGCTGCTACCGGAAACTTATACAAATCCTTGTTGAGTGATAATCCTGGTGGCAAATATGACTTTTATGAGTTTGGCGAACTTGAACAAGCTGAACGATTATTGGAAATTGTCAATTCATCAAGAGTCAGAAACTATATTATTGACACTTTCAACCTTTGGGACCATTATGGGTATAAAAAAGGGGAGCGATATCACCAGACCTGGTTATTGGATGAATATAAATCAAACGTAAAGATCAATCGTACTAATTATGGGGCTGTTCGTATTGAAGTATTGGACAAAGACCCCCAAATAGCATCAGATATGGCAAATGCTATTGCCAACTATGCCAATACGTTTGAAAACAAACTCAGAAAAGAAAGGGCAATGCTTGCTTTAAGTGTAATAGAGACAGAGAAGAACAATGTAGAACAAATGATTTTCAGCATTGAAGACTCATTGTCTATCCTTAGAAAAAAAGGAGTGTATAGTTATACCGAACAAATTGACCGCCTTTCACAAAGAATGGCTATTGAAATAGCTAATAACAATCAGTCTGGAATAAAAAACATTCAAAAGCAATTAGATAATTTAGGGCAATATGGTGGCCGCTATGTTTTTTTAAGACATTTCCAGGAACGATTAACCATTCAACTTGCTTTAGACCAAAGCAGGCTTGAGGCAGCCAGGCTTGAGGCAGCAACTGATTTCCCTTTCCATTTTATTGTTGATACAGCATTCCCGGCAGACAAGAAATCGCAGCCGGTACGTTGGCTCATTGTTTTGTTCTCAACATTTGCAGCTGTCCTAACATCCATTTTTGCTTTGATGTTTTATCAAAAGCTCTTAGAACATGGCTACATTCAACAATTAAGCAAGAAAAAACAAATCAAGCAATAATATCCGGCATTGAAACTTCCTAAGATAAATAAAGAACAAATTGTTCCGCTGCTGGTATTATACCTGTCGGCTATTTTATCTATTTTTCTTTTTAAGGTTTTAATCCCCAAAGGCCATTTCTGGATTTATGCCTTACCCCTTGTTTTCTTTGGTGCTTATTTCTTTCTTGTAAAGCCCGACTGGCTTATCCTCACCTTGGTCTTCCTTACCCCCCTGAGTATCCAAATAGGGCAGGAAAAACTTGGCTTTTCGATTGATATCCCTACCGAGCCTATTTTGGTCGTGTTGATGCTTTGGTTTTTCTTCCGAATGTTTTTTTATGGGAAAGCCGATAAAACGATGCTCCGTCACCCCATAAGCATTGTTATTATACTTAGCCTGGTATGGATGCTCATAACAGTGTTCTTTAGCGAACTCCCCATTGTATCTGTCAAATATTTCTTTTCAAGGCTCTGGTTTGTGTCTGTGTTTTATTTCCTTGCCCTTGAATTGTTCAAGTCATACAATCATCTTAAAAGATATTTCTGGGCTTTTGGCATCAGCCTTGTAATCGTGATCCTTATTACAACCATTAAGCATTCATTCTATGGCTTTGACAGGAAAGCAGGGATATGGGTAGTAGGGCCATTTTTCAACGACCACACTGTATATAGCGCAGTTATTTCATTAATAGCCCCTATGTTCTTAGCCTGGGCTTTAAATACAAAGGCATCTATCCAAAGCCGCCTGATTGGGCTTGCCTTTTTTGCGATTAATATCGCAGGGATCCTGTTCTCATATAGCAGGGCTTCATGGGTAAGCTTTTTTGCCGGACTGGGTGTGTTTTTCCTTATGTATTTTAAAGTAAAGGCCAGATATGTTTTACCTATTCTGGCATTGGTAATTATTGGGGCTTTTTCCTTTCAAAAAGAAATACAGATTGCACTTGAGAAAAACCAACAGGAATCCTCAGGTGATTTCATGGAGCACTTCAAATCCATTTCAAATGTAACGTCCGATGCATCCAACCTTGAACGTATCAACAGATGGAAATCAGCTATAAAGCTATGGGAAGAAAGGCCTGTTACCGGATGGGGCCCTGGCACCTATCAGTTTGTTTATGCTCCTTACCAGGTATCGGAAGACCTTACTATTATTAGCACCAATGTTGGTGATGTTGGCAATGCCCATAGTGAATATCTGGGACCTCTGGCTGAAACAGGACTGCCCGGGTTGATATTTTATTCACTCATAGTGATTTTTACCTTAATCACAGGAATAAGGCTCAACCACAAGCTTAAAGACAAAGAAGCCAGGCTAATCGCTATTGGATGCCTGGCTGGTTTGTTTACCTATTTCGTTCATGGTTTCTTAAACAATTTCCTTGATACGGACAAGGCTTCTGCTTTGTTTTGGGGACTTATTGCAATCCTGGTTGCCCTTGATGCCTATCACCCTGATAAAAAAGAAGACAGGAATACTAATCCTGATTTAACCAACTAATCACCTTCTCTGACATTGGCTTTTCACGTGGCGAAAGCACATCATATAAGGTCCCATCTTCATTTATCAGGTATTTCTGGAAATTCCAACTCACCTCTGAATCCTTTACCCCGTTAAGGCTCTTTTGCGTTAGCCATTTATAGATTGGTGCCATATCGTCCCCTTTAACAGAAACCTTTTCCATCATTGGGAAACTCACACCATACTTTGATTGGCAAAATTCAATAATCTCAGCATTGCTCCCTGGTTCCTGTCCCATGAAATTGTTAGCAGGGAAACCAATTATTACAAAACCCTCACCCCCATATTGTTTATAAAGCTTTTCAAGGTCTTCATACTGGGGAGTCAACCCACATTTGGATGCGGTGTTTACGATCATTATTTTTTTACCTTTAAGGCTATTAAAATCAAACTCAGAGCCATCAATAGCTTTTACCTTAAACCCATATAGGTTTGCATCCTGTGCCAATAGCATAAGTGGCAAAACTATCAGTAGCGTTGTCAATAATAGGATTTTTTTCATATTTCAATGTTTTTGATGTTTTGTTTTTAATCCTGAATAATACAATTCAGGACGAATCATGTTTTTAGTCATCCAACACCTTTGGAACTTCAATAATAATCATTCATTGTTTTTATTTATTAAAAAACCATCAGGTGTTTATTACTTTTGTATCAAAACAATAATGAGGGTACATTTGTTTGTGATGTACCTGATAAAAATTAATAAATCATTTTTTTAAATAGCATGGATTTATTGGACAAGGAATTAAAAATAGCATACGCAATACATGCTGCTTTGGAGGCAGGATTAAAAATCCTTGAGGTTTATCAGGAATCCTTTAAAATAGAAATTAAAGATGATGGAACCCCTATCACCCTTGCTGATAAAAGGGCAAATGAAACCATTTGTTCATCCCTGAAAAAACTTGATATACCCCTGATCAGTGAAGAAACACTTATCCAGGATTGGGATACCAGAAAAAATTGGCCTTACTACTGGCTTATCGACCCATTGGATGGAACTAAGGAATTTATTAACCGTAATGGCGAATTCACTGTTAACATTGCACTGATGGAAGGCCATGAACCTATCGGGGGAATAATTTTTGCACCTGTAAGCGACCTGCTTTATTTTTCGTTGGACGAAAAAGGTGCTTTTAAAATTACTGGTGCCTCTCAAATAACTCGTAAAACTTCACCCAAAGAACTCTATGATTTCATTAGCCTTGCCGAAATACTCCCCCTTGAAGCTGAATCATCAAAGATTAAAGTATTACACAGCCGCTCACATTTTTCGCAAGCAACCCTGAATTATATTGAGCAGCTCCAGCAAAACGTTAACAACATCGAACTTACACCCAGGGGATCAAGTTTGAAATTCTGTATGCTGGCTGAAGGCAATGCTGATATTTATCCCCGTTTTGGAAAGACAATGGAATGGGATACCGCTGCCGGACATGCAATATTAAAAGCAAGTGGGGGAATTGTCAATCAACTTAACTCCAACCTGCCCTTATCATACAATAAAAAAGAACTCTCAAATCCTGATTTTCTTGCTTTCAGTAAAAGGTTCCTGATGAAGTATCCCGGGTTCACAATGCCATCAATTTATCCTGAACACAAATAAACACCAGGTAAAACAGATATATACCTTTTAGGTTATTCCAGTAAATAGCATTTTAGGCATCAGATGATAGGCAACAAGGCGGACTTGTTAAGTGTTTTTCAGCAGATCCTAAGTGTTTGTATAAATATTGAATTTAAGTATTGATTTTTTTCAAGTACAAAATTCTAAGAACTTAATTGAATTGTTCCTCTTTGGGTAAACCTTCAAAATTCTCTAACTTGATTGTCGATTCTCCATCATACTTCCATTTTTCTTTGTAAACAGACTCATAATATATTTCGATGGATAAATCATTTGTTCGCTTATAAAAAGCATTGGCCAGAGGACGGTTGTCACTTAAATCCAATATTTGCAATGTCTCTCCTGGTTTTATTATCCGTTTGTTAAAATCCGTATTACTAATTAAGGTATTAATGGAATCTGGTATTTCCTGGATTTCAAATAAATGCCACCAATCAATGGCACACTGTCCATGATAACTTATTTTTACATCAGTTATTATTGCAGGGCCAATGCCATTGTTCAACAGATAGAGTGTTAATTGTTTTATACTGCCATCAATGGAATCTTCCCCTTTTGTCATAACCAATTCCAGACTTGGCCATACTGAGGCTCTTGAATTCTCGCGCATCAATTCCCGTTCTTCATGCAAAACATAAGTCTGGATTACAGAAACGATTAAAGCACACAAGCTTATTATTGTCACCCCCACTGCTATTATGTTTTGAGGGTCTTTAAAGAATTTGGGATTTGATGATTTATCCATTTGTCTGATTTTTTTAACTCAAAAGTTTAAAAGAGCTTGTGCAAAAAAAAAAGCTCAGTTTTCTCCTGAACAAGTTTATTTCTTTGGTTTAATACCTAATCGGCATAACCAATAAGCATGCAGAAATTATAAATGTTGCACAACTTTAGGGATTTTACAGCCTGTTTCTCTCGGCAAAAATATCAAAAAAGCAATAAATGATAATGTTTTGGCTGAAATTATTTTACGTGCTAATGGGGAAATAGTGAATAAAATATAGTGGAACTTTGCCTCGCTAAACTTCTTTATCAGAACGGCTTCACCACTATTCTTTACTATTTAAAATCCATTCTCAAGCCCTTTAAAAACCATAGTGCTATCCTGATGGATTAGTTCAAGCTGGGCTTATTCGCTATCGCTCATTAGCTGGTGCAATATGCCGGGTTGAGCTGATCACATGAAGCACAATTTATTGTGCACCGTTTTTCTATTTTTCCTTTGTATCAATTAGTTCATAAATCAAATTTGACAATATTTCTACGTCACTTTCAATTGTTCCTTTCATATATCTTTCGTAAACGTTTCTGTTGTCAGGCGGGTTAAGATTTAATATTAAGCCTTTTTCTAATGCCAATAGTCTTACGAACTCTCTTTGTGTCCGACCATTACCTTCTCTGAAAGGGTGAAGGTAGTTCACATGATCTAGTATTTCCGCTATCTTTCCGGCTAAACTCTTTTTATTGTCTCTCGGAATTTTCTTGAACTCCATTATCAACTGTTCTATATACCTAAAAGCGTTGTCAAAATGTGTAGTAGGAAAAAATTGTTTTCCGTCTTTGCTTATCTCAACTATTCGTTTTTTACCAGCCCAAGCGTATATGTCTTGAAACAAGTGTCTATGAATTTCAAAAAGGCTATCAATTCCTTTAATTTTTATTGGATTTTCGTATAGTTCAAGAAGACGTTTTGTTACTGCGCTACTTTCAACAAAAAGTAATACTTCTGAATCTGTAATGTTATGTAGATTTCTCAAAAGCCCTGTCTTGGGGTCTGTGTAAGAATAGTCAAGGTCTATGTATTTGTAAGAATTAGACATAGGCTTTTTGTTTGGCAAATGTCACCAATTCATTTAAAGAAATTTTTCCTGTCATATAATCCCTGATGATTTCAATTCCCTTTGGTGTTGGGTTAAAACCTTCAAACATATTACTTCCTAAAGCATTTGCAGTGCT
>CAYLYP010000028.1:0-35118 GCA_964387795.1 uncultured Bacteroidales bacterium | reverse complement strand
TTAACTATGGACATGATATACTGTTGATACGTTTTAGTTTTGTCCCAAACTCAGTCATGTTTATATTACATAATTGATTTACTGCGTGTTACACGATAATGTTTGCTCATGTTTTCAAACAAAGAAAGTAAATACCCTTAAAAATTTTAACAGGTTTATATAAAAAATCTATAAAAAAAACTGATATTTGCGGCTTTAAAGGCATTCGGGAGCTTAATAAGTCATTAGGCAAATCATATCTGTTAATATTTCAGGGCATTTTAATAGCTATGATAATAATGGTTTTAAGGACTTCTTAGAAATATCTTAAAATATTAAACTATTAATTCAAAACTCAAAGGATAAAAAAATGGCATTTGGTTTTTCAAAAGTTCATGAAAAGACAATTGATATCACTGGCTTGACAAAAGGACAGTTTTTGGCACTGGCACTCGAAGCAGCCAAAATATTCTACTGGGATATCTGCAAAGTAAATTCAAATGGTTTTGTCGCCGTTACAGATTTGTCAAGATATTCGTATGGAGAAGAAGTCATCCTTAAAATTCACGATAATACTGCTACTATCTCAAGCAGGTTGATAACATCCAAATTGCTGAATTTCGGAACAAACAAATACAATATTGAATCGCTAATAGAAGAAATTGAAAGCCTTAAAATTAAACAAAGCCTTGAAACACTGGAACAAAAGGAGGCCTTGTTGCCCGAACAATATACATGCACAGAAGGTGAAGAAGCCCTTGAAAGCACATTAAAACATCAGAAAGTATTTAAGAACATCTTTTCAATCTTTGTGCCTGTTGAAGGGTATTTTATTACACCTATCCTAATTATTATAAATATTCTGGCATTTATTGCAATGTCTTTAAGCGGGGTCAATATTTTAAATCCTGATAGTGAAAGCCTTTTATTATGGGGTGCCAATTTCAGCCCACTTACGCTTAATGGGGAAGCCTGGAGATTATTCACTTCCTGCTTTTTGCATATCGGCATCTTTCATTTGCTGTTGAATATGTATGCTTTGGCCTATATCGGGGTATTGTTGGAACCGGTTTTGGGCAGGTGGCGGTTCATAAGTGCTTACATTCTTTGCGGATTAATAGCAAGCGCATCAAGTATTATCTTCAATGATTTGATTATCAGCGCAGGGGCTTCCGGGGCTATTTTTGGTATGTATGGCGTTTTCCTTGCCCTCCTGACAACCAAACTAATTGACAAAACGTTAAGAAAAACGATGCTTTCAAGTATCCTTATTTTTGTTTTCTATAATTTGGTTTATGGCCTTAAACCGGATAGCGGAATTGACAATGCAGCCCATATTGGAGGTTTGCTAAGCGGCTTAGCCATTGGATATGCATTTTTGCCAAGCCTTAAGAATTTTAACTCAAAAAAACTGATGTTCAGTTCTATAGGTATCATTTCATTTGTTGTATTGATGCTTTGTTTTACAGTAACAAAAACAACATCCAATGATGCCGCAAAATATCAATCAGAAATTAAACGCTTCGTTGAATTGGAAGAAAAGGCACTTCTTGTTTTTCAGCTTCCCGAAGACACCCCTGACCAGGAATTACTCAATGAACTAAGCAAAGGCATTGGATACTGGGAGCAAAACATTGGGATTGTTGATAATATGAAAGACCTTGACCTCCCCGAAACACTCAAAAGACAAATAGATCTCCTTAGGGAATATTGCCAGTTGAGGATTTCATCATACCAGGTTTTATATAAATCTATTAAAGAAAGCTCAAATAGCTATGATGGTGAAATAATCGAGTATAACAGAAAAATAGAAGACATCATTAACCAGCTAAGTGAAGAGAAGTAATCACAACTAAAAATGATTTTGATCTTTCAAGGATGGAAGGCCCTTTGCATCCATCAGAAAAAGGGCTTACATTGTTTTTTATTTGTCTTTTAATAAAAATCATACAGGTTTATTTGCTTGTTTTCCTGCGTATTGTATCATTTTTTGAAAAATAACCCGGCTTATTTTTGTAAAAGGAATAGTTTTTTGGCACAGATGTTGTAATGCATTGACTAAAGTTTCAAACTAAAGAGAAAGGCCAATAGCGGCCAACATCAGAGAAGATTGAAACAGGATAAAAAAGTATCAAACCTTAAAACATCCATACCATGAAAACAAAAATTGCAAGCTTAATCATCGTGCTGTTAAGCTCTGTTTTTAGCCTTTATGCACAAAGAACCATAACTGTTGAAGCAAGCAGTTACGATATAAGCGATAACCTTGACCTTGAAGCCGTTGCTTCCATCTTTGGCGATTCAAGAGACCTTGAAGACTTTGAGCGTAGGTTGAACGACCCGGACCTTCAGATTTCAAACCTCGACCTGAACGAAGATGGTTATGTTGATTATATGAGGGTTGTTGAAACAATCGATGACGGTTTGCACCTGATTACAATCCAGGCCGTGATTGGCAGGGACTTATACCAGGACATTGCAACCATTGATGTTCAAAGGGACCGCTACAACAAGACCGTTATCCAGGTAGTTGGAAATGAATACTTCTATGGACCGGTATATATCATCGAACCTATATATGTTCACAGACCTGTAATCTTTGACATCTTTTGGGTAAGCTACCGCAGACCTTGGTATTCACCTTATTACTGGAGACATTATCCTCCTCACTTCCGTCCATGGAACCCTCACCCTGTTCATTACTACAGGCAACATATCTGCCACCACAAAAGGCCACATAACACATATCATTATTCTGCACACAGAAATATTGGTAATTCACGCGGAAATCATTATGGCCCAAGAAACAACGCTTATGAATCAAAACATCCTCAAAATTCATTCCAGCACAGGAACAACAGCGTCAGGAACAAACAGGAGCTGGAACAAAGAAGAGGTGATTTTAACAGGACCCAATCAACTCCAAATGTAAACACCCAAAAGGTTCCTGCACAAAGAATTGAACGTGAAGGCAGCCAAAGAGAAGTTAGGGATCAGAACAGGGAAGTTCAAAGCCAACCTTCAAACAGGCAGAACAGAGAGCCAATCAACAAGCCTTCAAATGTTTCAAGAGAAAACGAGCGTCAAAGGACCAATCAAAGGGAAGCCAGGCCAGCCTCTAACGACAGGAAAGAAATAAAACAAAATGAAGGCTCAAACAATAAGGGCACATCAAACCGCAAAGAGGTAAGAGAAGAACAAAAGCCAAGAAACACAAATAATGACCGCAGGGAAAATGTCAGGAGCAATGACAATAGCCGCAAAGAAAACGTCAGGAGCAATGACAACAGCCGCAGGGAAAAAGTAAAGAGCAATGAAGGTTCAAGAAATCAAAGGGTCAGTGAGCCAAGGGAAAGAAGTAAAAGCAACAATGAAAAATCTTCATCCTCAAAAAAATCAGAGAGCAGAAGGTCAGGCGGAAGGAAATAATATCTGATCTCAGACCTTAAAAATTGAACTTGATGGTATGGTTAATCAATAAGAGGTTTATTCATACTGCCTTTAGACCTTCCAAATTATAAACAAGCCCTTCAAGGCCAAAGGGTCAAAAAAGAAAAAAACAGAAGGCCATCAAAGGATTAAAAACAAAAACACCCAGCCCCTGCTTCAGGATAAAACCGAAGCAGGGGCTTTTTAATTTCATCCTGGCAAAACACAATCAGTATTAAGCATCAGGAATTATTGTTTTGCATTAAGAATATGTTGTTAAAATCAATTTCAAAACAAGTCCTGATCCGAACAAGTGAACAACTGAAATAAAACCGTTAATTCATTCACAACCGGCTTCTTGCATAAACCCCGTGAACATCATATTTTTACAAAAATTGGTTTTGTGAGCCGGTAAATAAATCCTACTTTTGTGTTTTCTATCGAACTCAAAAAACTACACATAAAATTAAAGCATTTCAGATATGGATTTACTCACATCAATAAGATCAAAAGCCAGGGAACACAGTAAAATGATTGTGTTGCCCGAGGGGACAGAAGAAAGGACTATCAAAGCAGCAGACCAGGTGATAGCAGAGGGGCTGGCACGTATAACCCTGATAGGGAACCCAACTGAGATAAAAGCCTTGGCAGACAAATTTGGCCTTAAGAACATCGAAAAGGCAATTATTGTTGACCCAAAGAGCCATTCAAAAAAAGAAGCATATACACAGATGCTTTTTGAAATCAGAAAGAGCAAAGGCTTAACAATGGAACAGGCCTCAGCATTGGCCGAAGACCCCCTTTATCTGGCCACATTGATGATAAAAGCAGGTGATGCAGATGGAGAAGTAGCAGGTGCAGCCAACGCAACCGGTGATGTATTGCGCCCGGCCTTCCAGATTGTAAAAACCCTGCCCGGCATTAGCGTGGTAAGCGGTGCTTTTATTATGATTTTAAAAGATCATAAGTGGGGAGAAAACGGAGTACTTGTTTTTGCTGACTGTGCAGTTCACCCAAACCCAACAGCAAAAGAACTTGCAGAGATTGCAGTTTCGACTGCAAAAACAACCCGTGCCATAGCAGGTTTCGAACCACGTGTTGCAATGCTTAGCTTTAGTACTAAGGGCAGTGCAAAACATGAGATGTGTGATAAAGTCATCGAAGCAACCCGATTGGCAAAAGAAATGGCTCCGGATCTGATGATAGATGGAGAATTACAGGCAGATGCAGCAATCGTTGAAGCTATTGGCAAGAGCAAAGCCCCGGGCAGTGCTATTGCCGGGAAAGCCAATGTACTTGTTTTCCCAACGCTTGAAGTTGGAAATATTGCCTACAAGCTGGTACAACGTTTAGCAGGTGCAGAAGCCGTAGGCCCGGTACTTCAGGGCATGGCTGCACCTATCAATGATTTGTCAAGAGGCTGTTCGGTAGAGGATATTGTAAACCTTGTTGCAATAACTGCAAACCAGGCTGCTGGAAAATAAAAAAGGACATTTTTTTTAACAACACATAATTCTATCATACAAAATGAAAATCCTTGTTCTTAATTGCGGTAGTTCCTCTATCAAGTATCAATTGATCAACATGGCCAACAATGCAGAGTTGCTCGCAAAAGGCCTTCTTGAGAGAGTCGGATTAAAAGATAGCGAACTCAAGCATCAACCCAAAGGAAAAGAACCTTTTATGCTCATTCAGGATGTGCCTTCTCATGAGATAGGTATAGATTTAATCCTAAAGGCATTGCTTGACCCAAATCACGGTGTCATCTCTGATATCAATGATATCCTTGCAGTAGGTCATCGTGTAGCACACGGGGGCGAAAAGTTTAATTCAAGTGCTTTAATCACAGAAGATGTAAAGAAAAACATTGAAGAATGTATAGAACTGGCACCACTTCATAACCCTGCAAACCTGAACGGGATTATCTCAATGGAAAAACTTCTTCCCCATGTTCCCCAGGTAGCAGTATTTGATACCGCTTTCCATCAAACCATGCCCGCAGAAGCTTATATGTATGCTATCCCTTATTCATTCTATGAAGAAGACAGGATTCGCAGATATGGCTTCCACGGAACCAGCCATTCTTATGTATTCGAAAAAGCAGTAGATGCACTTTTCATGCGCCGAAACAATGTAAAAGCCATCACTTGTCATCTGGGAAATGGGGCTTCTATTGCTGCCATCCACAATGGAAAATCTGTTGATACATCAATGGGCTTAACTCCTGTTGAGGGATTGATGATGGGCACACGTTCAGGCGACTTTGACCTTGGCGCACTCTTATATATCATGAAGAAAAAAGGCCTTAGCATTGAAGATGCCAACAACCTTGTCAATAAAAAAAGTGGTGTATTAGGAATAAGCGGTGTTTCTTTCGACATGAGGGATGTTGAAGCAGCAGCCCATTCAGGTAATAATAAAGCCCAGTTGGCCTTAGAGATGTATTATTACAGGATAAAAAAATACATTGGTGCTTATGCAGCAGCTATGGGTGGTGTTGACCTCATTATTTTCACTGGTGGCATTGGTGAAAATGGCCCTGATACACGAGAAAACATTTGTAAAGGACTAGAATTTATGGGAGTAAATTTTGATTCTGAAAAGAATGCAGGTCTCAGGGGAAAACTGGAACTGATTTCAAAACCGGATTCAAAAGTAAAAGTCATGGTAGTTCCAACAAATGAAGAATTGGTAATTGCCCATGATACTTTAAGAATTGCAATAAACAAAGAAGGCAGGGAAGCTTAGAATATCATTTCATGCTCATCTTAGAAGCCTTATAACCAAAAAGCCACCTAAAAGGTGGCTTTTTTTTCGGCTTGCGCCGGGGGAACCCAGCTAAAGGCGCCCAGGGAAACAACATGAATCGAAAAAAGATCTTTATTACCAGTTCACAAGGCTAATCCCAACAGTAAAAGGATAGAGTTCAGGGCCTTTGTTTTCGCGGAATAACGGGATTAAAGAATAATTCGCGAAGAGGTTGATATTGCCCCACCCAATACGTGCAGTGAGATCAGCTTTGAATGGGCTTAGGTGAAAATCATCATAAACTTTGTCTTTCATTTTCCTTCCATCCTGTTCATAAACTTGTTTTGTATGGGTGCCAAGACGTGCGCCAAATATTGCCCCCCCACTTATATGAAATCTCTGGTAATACTTTCCATGTGTTTGAAATTCCAGGATTACAGGGATATGAAGATAGCTGGCAGTAAGTTTGTTTTTTGTGAAATCTGTTGTGCTGTATGAATACCCAAGGTTATCCCCATCAGGGCTCAGTGTAATATCACGAAGGAAGCGATAGTTGTTGTATCCGATACCCAATCCGGTGATAAGTCCCAAATGGTTTCTGATCAGATTGATATTTTGTTCGTAAATATTAATATTCACGGCAAATGATTTATTGTACCTGAGGTCAAGGAAATCAGCATTAGAACCAAGCTCAAGACTATAATCAGGGGTTAGGTAACCATTGATGCCTAATTCAACGCCACCCCAGTGACCATCAAATTTTCTTTTGGTTCTTTTTGCAGGCTTATCATCATCAACATAGACAAAATTTTTACTTCCAAATTTTACTTTTGTAGTATCGCCATCTTCAACTTCAAGTTCTTCTGTTAAGTCAACTTCTTCATCATCATCCTCATCTTCTTCATCATTTCCGTTGACACTTCCCGCACCAGAAATGGTTATATCATTAACAGCAGGCTCGTTTGAATAATTAAGGTCAGAAGCTCCGGATACAGTTCCACTAAGTTTTTCGGAAGCATAAACAAAAGCATCAGAAGCTCCTGAAGCTTCAATCCTGGTTTCATTTGTTGCAAGATCACCAGCTTTTAATGTACTTGCACCAGACACTTCTGAATTGTGGGTATTTGCATTTCCCCTTAAAAACACATCAGCAGCACCAGAAACTTTAGTTGTTAAGTCCTGTGTCTCCAGGTCAATAGAAGCACTTGTAGCACCGGATGCAGTGAGTTTAAAAGAAGGGCTTTTTATCAGGTTGGTAGTTGAAAAATTTGCAGCACCAGAAACTTTTACTGCTTCCAATAATGGGGCAGAGACATAAACATTCAGTTTAGAGAAATCTTTTAAAGTCCTTTTTGTGGTAATCTTCAAGGTGTTTCCATTCACCTCAGTAATGATATTATCAAAGTTTTTAGGTTCTGTTTCAATTTCAAGGGAGTATTGATCAGAAGATTGATAAATTACCTGGAAAGAACCACCAACTTCAATTGATGTAAAATCTTTCACTTCACGGGTCTGACGTTCAGTCTGACCAAAAGCTGTAATAGATAAAATGCTAAAGAAAGCAATGCTTAAGCATTTTATGAGGAGGTATTTGTTTGTTTTCATTGGTTTGTTTTTTAAAATTATTAATTGGTTTTAGGGTTGTTATTATTCTTCTTTTTTGATTGAACCAAGGCCGGAACTCTTGACAATCTTTGTCCGGGGTTCTCCAATATAACTTATCGAACCTATTCCACTTAGCTCAGCATCAAGCAATTCAAGGGCATTGACAGTTGCACTTCCTGCCCCGCTCAGTTTTATCCTTGTAACCTCAGTAGCAAGGTTTTCAGCACTAAGGTCTCCCGCCCCACTTAAACTAATGGTGTGCTCATTTACACTTCCTGACAGGTTTAAGGATGAAGCACCTGAGACATCAGTATTCATCCTGTTCACTTTAAGGCTCAGGTCAATTGTTGAAGCACCGTTTAGGTTAAGGAAGAAATCCTGACCCATAATAGTGTCTAAAGCTTTAACCTCACAAGCGCCCAAAGTATTCAAGCTTTCCAAAGTTTTGTAAGTGATATAGATGTGCATACGGGTGGGGCGGTAAAAAACCTCCTTTTCGGAGTAAACTTTCAAAACATTATCTTCTACTTTGTTTAAGATTAACTTTTGAAGGTTCTCATCTGTTTCCACCACAAGGGAAGGAGTATCCCCTTTTGCAAGTGTCACACTATACATCCCTGACAAATCAAGCTGCCTGAAATCAGTAACATTGTAACTTACTGTAGTCACATTGCCATTTCCTTTTACTGCTTTTGCATCATTAACAGAACAACTATTAAAAGCAAAAAGGATTAACAGGTTCAGCCCACTAAGCAGAGAAACTAAGAGTATTTGTTTAAGGGTTTTCATGTGTTTGTTTCTTTTTGTATGCATAAGACGGTGTAGTGTTTTAATTTGTTACAGATGACAATGAAAAAAATAATTATTTTTTTTCAACATAGCCTAATCCTTTTATTTATAATGCTTTGAAAGATTGTATTATAGGTCACTTTTTGTTTTACGGTATCAGAAGTGGGCAGATAATTTAAACAGGAACACAATTCTAAAGGCCAAGGAAAACAATACAGATGATGACATAAAGACTTCTTTACAAAAGCTTTTCTTTCTTCTCCGAACGACTTTTTAAATAGCAAGCTATCTAAGAAATGAATTGGGCTTTATAAATCGAACCAGGTTTTTTTAAAAAGTCTCAAAGACCTGTATTTGATAATTAGCTTCCTGGCAAAATAAATATGAAAAAAGAAATAGAAATCGAATTTTCTTTGAATTGTAAAACAAGCTCAATGTTTTCAAGGAAAGAATCAGGCTCAATTGCAAAAGAAAATAAATGTTATTTAATGGTTTTCTTTATTTCATTTATAGTGCCTGTTTTAGATTTTAATGATAAATTTGTAAGAATCAAAAAATCATAGCCATGTCATTTCAATTACCAGCATTACCTTACTCAAAAGAAGCATTAGAGCCTGTTATCAGCGCCAAAACCATTGATTTTCATTATGGAAAGCACCATCAGGCTTATGTTGACAACCTCAACAAACTTATCCCTGGCACGAAACACGAGAAACAAAGCCTCGAAGAAATTATTAAAACCAGTGAAGGAGGAATATTTAACAATGCAGCGCAGGTTTGGAACCATACCTTTTACTGGGAATCCTTTAAACCCAAAAGCAACCCAAATCCCCTAAAAGATACTGCTGAACTTATCAACAGGGACTTTGGCTCTTTTGATGCCTTTAAAGAAGCTTTTACAAATGCCTGCCTGACACTTTTTGGTTCAGGATGGGCCTGGCTTGTTTTAAATAAGGATGGAAAGCTTGAAATTACCAAAGAAAGCAATGCTGCAACCCCTCTTATCCGCCAACAAAAAGCTTTATTAACCTGTGATGTTTGGGAACATGCATATTATCTTGATTATCAAAACAGAAGAGGCGATTATGTTAAAGCTTTCTGGGAACTGGTTGATTGGGAAAGGATCAATCATCGTTTAATTCACTAAGCTTACAACACACATAAAAAAAACGGAAGCTGAACCACTCAACTTCCGTTTATAATTAGTATGGCCAAACCACTAAGCCATATCTATTAAATAAAAAACCACAAAAACTATTCTTTATCCGGACTGTATCCTGCCTTTTTATAGCCAGGCAAAATTAATATAAGCCTCCTTATTTAGGTGTTAACACGCTGTTAATCTGTGTTAAACTCTGTTAAAGATTACTCTTTAATTGTTTTCAAAGAATACATTTGTCAAATGTTAAAATTGAGATTTATCTCAATTTTATATAAGGTTTATTCTGTTTTTTTATTGCATTTTTTTTAAATAAACAAAATGCATTTAATCTGTTTAAACATTAACCTTTTTTCAGAAACATTCACGATAAAAAAACGTTAATAGTAATCCGGTAAATTGAATCTGCTAATATTTCAGAACCTGACCTTTCAACCTTTATGAAGCAAAAAGTTATTGTTACAGTTGTTGTAGTAATGACCATCTCACTTTTAGGGCTGGTAAGCATTCAGTTATACTGGATCAGGAATGCTGTGTTCCTGAAGGAAGCAAATTTTGAGAGGGGCGTGAGCGAAGCAATGACTACTGTTATTCATAAAATACAGAAAATTGAAACCGTCCAGGCACTTCGTATGCACAAGAAAAAGCAGGAAAAAGCAACACGTTTTTTCTCTATGGTTGATTCCCTTAATGCACTCCTGTCAAAAGAAGCTTACTTTTCCCGAAACAACAACTTTTTCCCTGATTCCCAGATGTTTTATTTTGATGAACATATCAAAATGGAATATTTTGACGGTCAGGAAGACAATACAATCCATAGTTTTGATACCAGTTTTTCATATTCATCCCATCCCGGAATAGAACATGGATTAGGCTATGCGATGAATGAGCAAAACCCTGATTTTACTGAAAGTGCTGAAGAGGTGTTTGAAAGTATGATGAAGCATTCGAAACTCATGGGCGAGCTTATAAATGATTATCTTGCTTCAGCAGAAAAAATGGAATTCCCTTTTCAAATCAATTCTGAATTACTGGATTCCTTAATACGTTCCGAACTAAGAAATAAAGGCATAAAAACCGAATATGAATATGGGATTTATAAGCCTGCATTCAATCAGTTTGTCATTGAAAAAACAGGGAAACACACTCGCGAAATGCTTGAAAATGGATATGGGTTTAACCTCTATCCCAATGATATTTTCAGGCCCTCGGAGTATCTTTTTGTTTATTTTCCCAACCAAAAAAACTATTTGCTCTCTCAAATGAATGCAATGCTTGGCATTTCATCTTTTCTTATCATCACAATCATTTTTTCTTTCGCTTTTACAATAATTACTGTCATCAAACAGAAAAAACTCTCGGTGATGAAGAATGATTTTATTAATAATATGACCCATGAACTTAAGACACCAATATCAACAATCTCTCTGGCATGCCAGGCATTAAGTGATCAGGAAGTTCAAAAGTCAGATACCCTTTACCAAACATACATCAAAGTAATTGATGATGAAAATAAGCGTCTTGGGCTTATGACAGAAAAAGTCCTTCAGACTGCCCTCATCGAAAATGGGAAAATCAAACTAAATCCAACAGGCATTGATGTTCATACCCTCATCGAAGATATTGTTGAAACATTTAAGCTTCAGGTTGAAACAAGGAGTGGTTCCATTAATACCCATTTTGACGCAGGATATGCATTTATCCACGCCGATAAACTTCACATAACCAATGTATTATACAACCTCCTTGACAATGCTGTAAAATATTCCCCTGAAAAACCAGAAATCGACATCTATTCTGAAAACAATGACAGGGGTCTGATTGTTAGTATAAAAGATAATGGTATCGGAATCAGTAAAGCTAATTTAGGCAAGATTTTTGATAACCTATATCGGGTCCCGACCGGAAACATCCATAACGTAAAAGGATTTGGCCTGGGATTGGCTTATGTTAGGGCAATCGTTGAACTTCATGGCGGAACAATCAGTGTTGACAGCAAACTAAAAAAAGGAAGCATTTTCAGGGTATTTATCCCCTTTGGATTTTCTGTTAACGGATGTATTCAAACTCAAAATCAATTGAACAAAGAAATAAACAACCATTAAATTTTAGGCAATGGAAAAAACCAAAATAAAAATTCTTCTTGCCGAGGATGACCCCAATCTTGGCACAATTCTGAAAGCTTACCTCGAAGCTAAAGGATACCCCTGTAAACTTTGCAACAACGGTGTAGATGCCTTTTCAGCGTATCAAAAAGACACATACGACTTCTGCATCCTTGATGTGATGATGCCTCTCAAAGATGGTTTTACCCTTGCAAAGGAAATCAGGAAAATTGATAAAAAAATACCAATTCTCTTCCTTACTGCAAAAACACTTCAGGAAGACATTCTTGAAGGTCTTAAAATTGGGGCAGATGATTACCTTACAAAGCCTTTCAGTATGGAAGAGCTCCTTCTTCGCATCAATGCCATATTCCGTCGTACAAATCCTGATGGAACCGGTGACAGCCAAAAAACATTCTTTGTTCTTGGTAAATATTCCTTCGATTATTCACGTCAGATCCTTGCTTTTGAAGGCAACGAACAAAAACTTACATCTAAGGAAGCCCAATTACTAAAAATGCTTTGCGAGAGGACAAATGACGTTCTTGACCGTTCGTTGGCCTTAAACAAAATCTGGCTGGATGACAACTATTTCAATGCCCGCAGCATGGATGTTTACATTGCCAAACTTAGGAAATACCTTAAAGAAGACGACAATGTAGAACTCCTAAATGTCCATGGCAAAGGTTTTAAACTTGTTGTTAATGATACTACAAAAAAATAAACAGCATTTTGTGCTTTTATGAACCCATAAAAAAAGCCCGGAACAGATGTTCCGGGCTTTTTTTATGGGTTATTTGTTATAAAACATTTTACCTGATGATTTTTATCTCTTCAAGCAAATGCCTTGCGCCGGCATATTTATCCAACACGAAAAGGAAGTATCTCATGTCCATGTTGATACATCTCTGAAGCTTATGTTCGAAGGCGATGTCCCCGCTCATAGCTTCCCAGTTTCCATCAAAGGCAATACCAATAAGGTTCCCTTTTGCATCAATAACAGGGCTGCCTGAGTTTCCTCCAGTGATATCATTGTTGGTCAGGAAGCAAACATACATGTTATCGCCATCACCATAAGGGCCATAATCTTTCTTATTATAGAGCTCTTTTAATTTTGGCGAAACAACAAACTCCCAGTTATCCGCATCTTCTTTTTCCATAACACCTGCTAGAGTTGTTAGGTAATGATACTCTACTGCGTCAGCAGGTTTATATCCACCAACAGTACCATAAGAAAGCCTCATTGTAAAATTGGCATCAGGATAGAATGCTTTATCAGGCTGCATTTCCCTCAAACCTTTCATATAGGCCCTTCTGGATTTTGAAATCTTTTCATTATAGGGTTTTGCCTCATTATTGATAGCTATAAAGTTATCCCAGATTGAACGCGTGGCAATGATAACAGGATCGTTATCCAGCTTTTCAACAGATGGGTTTTCAAGAAAAGCCATTAGAGACTCTTTGGTTGCAAAAATTGATGTTTTATAAACATCCTCTGCATACATTGCCATATTGTTATTATACTTTTCCTCTATGCTTTTGTAGATATCAGGCAACTGTTCAGCAGGTAAACCATCTTTTACCATCTGGAACATAGCTTCATAAAGGTTCTTATCAATTGGTTGGAAATAGTCTTTATATAAACTGTTGGCAATTTCTTTCAGTTCTTCAACTTCTTTGGCAATTTCTTCGGTAGCAGCACTATCTTTAAGAAGTTTTGAAAGCCCCTCAAATGTTCTTCCGAGCATGATTACTTCAGGACCTGAGAGAAATGCTTCAATCATATAATACCTGTGCTTGCTGTATGGCTTAACCCCTGCATACGCATCTTTTAAGTCATTGATAACAGTACCATATTCAGTAACACGTTCTGGGCTTTGTTTTACCCAAGCCTGGAACTTATCTTCCTGCACTTTTTTGTCGGCAGCAACATTAAGTTTTTCAAGGCCACGTTTCATTCCAATAAAGTTTTTCCAATAATTGGCTATACCGGCATGTTTAGAAGAGTACTGGATCCTGACAGCTTCATCTTTTTCCATTTCAGCCATCATGATGTCAAGTTTTTTCTTTCTTATTTTTATCCTGTCAGGATAAGTTTGTTCAAGGCTCAGGTTAATGCCATAAGAAGTAAGGTATCTGTCGGTGCTTCCGGGATAACCAATAGTCATAGCAAAATCACCTTCTTTAACCCCTTTAATAGAGATAGGGAGGAAGTGTTTAGGTTTAAGGGGAATGTTTTCTTTTGCATAATCAGCAGGTTTACCGTCAGGACCTGTATAAACCCTGAACATACTAAAGTCACCTGTATGACGGGGCCACATCCAGTTGTCGGTATCATGGCCGAACTTCCCGATTGAGGAAGGGGGAGCACCTACAAGACGGACATCCCTATATGTTTCATAAACAAAGAGGTAATACTCATTGCCTTCATAAAAAGCAGATACCTGGGCATTGTAATGGGTGCCCTCAGTAGCTTCTTTTACGATAATCTGGCTTTCCTTACGCATGGCGCCCATACGTTCCATCTCGCTCATCTCAGGTTTCACAACCCCTTGCATACGGCTGCTTACATCATCAACCCTTACTAAAAATGAAACAGTAAGGCCTGGATTTGGGAGCTCTTCTTCGAGGCTCATTGCCCAAAAACCATCTTCAAGGTAGTTGTGTTCAACAGAGCTATGTTCCTGAATCTGCCCGTAACCACAATGGTGGTTTGTTAATAACAAACCCTGGTTTGAGATAATCTCTCCGGTACATCCACCACCAAACTGGACTACTGCATCTTTTAGACTTGATTTGTTCACACTATAAATCTCTTCAGGTGTGAGTTTTAGTCCTTTTTCCTTCATTTGTTTATGAAGGATGTTATTTATCATAAAAGGGAGCCACATCCCTTCATCGGCTCTTAGTGCTGGTGAAAAACCAATCAACAAGAGCATCGAAATCAAAACATATTTACGCATTTTTTGCATTTGTTGGTTTATTTGAGGTTAAAATCAATTTTAAACAAAGTCATCGCCTTTAAGGAGTTTTACATCATTAACAAACTTCCTGATTTGTTGTTCGTCATTTTTCTTACAAACAAGCAGGATGTTATCTGATTCGGCCACTATGTAGTCTTCAAGGCCATGCAAAACTACAAGTTTATCGTTTGGCATATTAATGATGCAGTTTTTTGTATCATAAAGAATGACATTTTTGCCAATCAGGGCGTTTTCATTCTCATCTTTTGGCCTGATTTCATAAAGGGAGCCCCATGTCCCCAAATCACTCCAGCCAAAATCGGAACACATAACATATACATTTTCGGCTTTCTCCATCACAGCATAATCAATAGAAATGCTTTTACATGAAGCGTATGCCAAAGTGATATAATTGTTTTCTTCAGGGCTGTTGTATTTGCTCATGTCCTCCTGAAAGAAATAATTCATCTCAGGGTCATGCTTTTCAAAAGCCTTTGAAATTGAATTAAATGACCAGATAAAAATACCACTGTTCCATAAAAAATCACCACTTTTAAGGAAAGACTCTGCCATTTCGAGTGCCGGTTTTTCGGTAAAAGTCTTTACTTTTTTAAGCCTTTTTTCAGCAGGATAAAGAAAATCAGGATTATACTGGATATACCCATAGCCAGTATCAGGCCTGCTGGGCTGTATCCCTAATGTAATAAGCCAGTCATGGTCAATGGCAGCTTTTAATCCCGAATTTATAATATCAGTAAATACATCTTCCTTTAAGATGACATGATCGCTAGGGGCAACAACAATCTGGGCATTGGGGTTCATCTGCCCGATTTTATAACAGGCATAGGCAATACATGGTGCTGTGTTTTTCCGCATGGGCTCACATAATATCTGCGCTTCGCTTATGCCGGGTATCTGCTCTAAAATCAGTTGTTTATAAATCTTATTTGTTACAATATAGATATTCTCAGGCGGGCAAACATTCAGGAAGCGATCATAGGTCTGACGTATAAGGGTTTTTCCCACACCCAGAACATCAATAAACTGTTTAGGGTGTGCAAATCGGCTCATTGGCCAAAACCTTGTTCCAACGCCTCCTGCCATTATTACACAATAGTGGTTTTTATTCATTATCTTCTGTAGTTTTTTGGTTCAGTTTTAAAAACGCAAAAACCAATAGTTATAAATACTACCTCCCTTAGAGTCCCTGTATTGGGCTTAGGTAGGTATCAACTCAACATGGTTCAAGCCATTTTCGGCAAAAGTAAGATTTTCTTTTTTAATAACGCCTGCCATGGGGTGAAACAAATAAAAACGCCCTGTTTTCATGCATTGGCACCTGAAGCGCTTTCTGAGCTGAGGCCCTTTCTGGAACAACCTGCCATCGGGAAGCCCAAAGAAGCTCTTATCAGGAAGTTCCTCCAAATATAATAAATCTGAATGATTTCTGTCATACCTTCTGAATGCTCTGAGCAGAGAAGGATTTCCCAGTCCGCTGGCCTGTATATGTTGTGAAAAATGAGCTATTTCGGTTACAAGGTCATTTGGAAAAAAATTCTTGCCCAATGCAAACAACAATAAGCCTGAAAAAGCATTTTTCCATGCTGTTCCATGGGGGCTGTGTTTATGTCCATGTTCTAACCATACAATCAAATGAGCCAGTTCATGCATAAAAACAAACAAAAATGCATAAGGATTTAAATCCCCGTTAATTGTTATCTTGTGAACTTTGTTTGCCTGAACAGGAGCCCTGTAATCACCAAGCTTAGTGCTTCTTTTCTTTGTTATCTTTAGTTGAATTTTGTACAAAGAAATCCATTGTGCCACTTGTGGTACTGTATTCGTTGGAAGATATCTGGCAAGTATCCGCTCAAACTCCTGGGGCATGATTCATAGTTTGAGGGTTCTCTTTTATTGGATGATAGCTCCAGGTCGGACAATCGCAACGCTTCCTCTTTCGTGTTGTACTACAGGAGGCTGTTGCAAGAACAAGACCACATAACACCAATAAAATCAACATGCTTATGGATTTTTTCCTGCACATTTTGCTTACTTTTCTTATGCCAAAATTAATAAAATTAACCAGCTAACGAACCAATAATTTGTTTAATTTAACCTCCATACCCAAATTATGCGTAATTTCGCAATAAACGATTTGAGGCATGCAAATTCTATATACCTTGGGCCGATACCTCCAATTAATGAAGGTCGTATTGCAAAAACCCGAAAAAGCTTCTATCTATCGCAAACAGATTGTTGTCGAAATGGACAACCTGGGAGTTGATTCCTTAGGCATTGTGGCAATTATATCTGTATTTATGGGTGCGGTGGTAACAATTCAAACAGCTTTCAATACCGATAGCCCTTTCTTACCAATGTATGCCGTTGGATTTGCAACCAGGCAATCTATTATTCTTGAATTCTCCCCAACAATTGTCAGTCTTATCCTTGCAGGCAAGGTTGGATCCCGGATTGCCAGTGAAATAGGCACAATGAGGGTCACTGAACAAATTGATGCCCTCGAAATTATGGGAATCAACTCAGCGGGCTATCTGATCCTTCCTAAAGTTGTTGCTTCGATGATTGTTAATCCTTTCCTGGTTATCCTTTCTATGTTCTTAGGTGTTTGGGGCGGATGGCTTGCTTCAATACTAACAAATGTTGTTCCGATTCAACATTTCCTATACGGTATTCAATTTGAATTCTCCCCATACGACATCTTATACTCAGTGATTAAAACAATAGTATTTGCATTTTTGATTACTTCAATCTCCGGATTCTATGGTTATCATACAAAAGGTGGGGCGCTCGAGGTAGGACAATCGAGCACCAAAGCTGTTGTTATGAGTTCTATATTTATTATATTGTTTAACCTCATCCTTACCCAACTCCTGCTGTCATGATAGAAGTTAACAATGTCTTTAAAGCTTTTGAAGGGCGCAACGTGCTAAATGGTATTTCCTTTAAATTTGAAAAGGGTAAAAACAACCTGATTATTGGACAAAGCGGTTCGGGAAAAACCGTTTTGATGAAATGCCTTGTTGGGCTTCTTAAAGTGGAACAAGGGGAAATCTATTATGACGACAGGGCTTTTTCCTCTATGGAACACGAAATGCGAAAAAAGCTGAGGCAGGAAATAGGAATGCTGTTCCAGGGAGGTGCATTGTTTGATTCGCTTACAGTTGAAGAAAATATTATCTTCCCTCTTTCGATGTTTACAAACATGACGAAAGAAGAAAAAATTGACAGGGCAAACTTTTGCCTCAATAGGGTAAACCTCGAAAACTGCAATAAACTTTACCCGGCTGAGTTGAGTGGTGGCATGAAAAAAAGGGTAGCCATTGCCAGGGCAATTTCAAATAAGCCCAATTACCTTTTCTGCGATGAACCAAATTCAGGCCTTGACCCAAAAACAGCTATTGTTATTGATAACCTGATCAGCGAAATTACAGAAGAGCTGAATATGACCACTATCATCAATACCCATGATATGAATTCTGTGATTGAAATTGGCGATAAAATCGCTTTTATCCATCAGGGTTATTTATGGTGGGAAGGAGATAAAAATCAAATCCTTAATACTGACAACAAAGAGCTCAATGAATTCGTTTATGCTTCTGAACTCTTAAGAAGGTTAAAAAAATAAACAATGGTCATTTTTGACATAAACTTATTCCTTCATTTTTTGTTGTCTTTTAATTGGTGTTTTCGGATTAAAAATCTAGTATTAACATTAATGCCCTGAAACAATGCTTTTTGTTAAATTGTTTAAAGAGAGTATCCAATTTGCTATCAGCTCCATGCTGGCAAATAAGATGCGTACTTTCCTTACGCTATTGGGCATTACCATTGGGATTTTTGCCATAATTACAGTTTTCACAATTGTAGATTCGATGGAAAGCAAAATCAGGACAAGCATTGAATCATTAGGCGATAACGTTGTTTTTATTCAAAAATGGCCCTGGAGTTTTGGAGCAGATTATGCCTGGTGGGAATATGTAAACCGACCTGTGCCTCAGATTAAAGAAGCCCAGGAGCTTGTCAGGCGTACAGATGTAATTGAAACAGTAGTGTTCATGGCCTCAGGTTCAACTACTGTTGAATATCTGAACCGAAACATATCAAATACCTTTATTTTTGCCGTTTCGGATGATTATGATAAAGTCAGGGCCTTTGAATTCGATGAAGGCAGATATTTTTCCCCAGCCGAGCTTTCGGGAGGAAGAAACGTTGCCCTCATAGGAAACCAAATAGCATCAAATCTGTTTTTTGACACTTCCCCTATAGGAAAAACAATAAAGATTTTTGGAAGAAAAGCCTCCGTCATTGGTGTTTTTAGCAAAGAAGGACAGGATCCATTCAGTGATAGTCACGATGATGTAATTGTGATCCCTGTGAGTTTTGCCCAAAGCTTGTTCGACATAAACAGCGAGCAATATAATCCCAATATCATGGCAAAAGCCAGGCCCGGGGTATCGAACGAACAATTAAAAAGTGAACTTACCGGTGCAATGCGTTCAATAAGAAGGCTTAAGCCTTCTGCTGAAGATAATTTTGCCCTTAATGAAAGCAGCCTTCTCACAAAGGGTTTTGAAAGCATTTTCAGCGTCCTGGCGGTTGCTGGTTGGATAATAGGCGGATTTTCAATTCTGGTTGGCGGCTTTGGTATAGCTAATATCATGTTTGTATCTGTTAAAGAAAGGACTACGATAATAGGTATTCAAAAAGCCCTGGGAGCCCGTAAATATTTTATCCTGCTCCAGTTTCTTTTTGAAGCCGTTTTTCTTAGCCTTATCGGGGGTTTGTTAGGACTGTTTATCGTGTTTATAGGGACTCTTATTGCTTCCTCTGCTCTCGATTTTGAACTGCCCCTTACACTTGGAAATATCCTTACCGGTATTAATGTATCGGTTATTATTGGTTTAATTTCAGGCTTCATACCGGCCTTTATGGCTTCAAAGCTCGACCCGGTAGAAGCAATTCGTGCGAATACTTAATTTTTTTTTGGTTAATATGGAAAACAAAAAAGTAATCTTAATTATTATGGATGGCTGGGGCGAAGGAAATGGTTCCAAATCCGACATCATAGCCAACTCAAACGTGCCGTTTATTAAAGGCCTCTACAATACTGCTGCCTATAGCCAGCTCCGCACATCCGGACAGGATGTGGGTTTGCCCGATGGACAGATGGGTAACAGTGAAGTCGGCCATTTAAATATTGGTGCAGGACGTATTGTTTATCAGGATCTTGTTAAGATAAACATTGCCATCAAGGATAAAAGCTTCTTTAAAAACAACCAACTCCTTGAGGCTTTCAAATACGCAAAAAAAGAAAATAAAGCTGTACATCTGCTTGGATTGGTTTCTGATGGTGGCGTCCACTCTTCAATGGATCACCTTATGGCCCTTTGTGATATGGCAAAAGCGGAGAATTTCGAAAAGCTGTTTATCCATGCCTTCACTGATGGGCGCGATACTGACCCTAAAAGCGGACTTGGCTTCCTCAAGGATCTTGAAGCACACTTAAAAACATCGGCTGGTAAAGTTGCAACTGTTAGTGGAAGATATTATGCAATGGACAGGGATAAACGTTGGGAAAGGGTAAAACTTGCTTACGATATGCTTGTTGATGGCACCGGGAGTTTTTTCAAATCTTCTGTTGAAGCTATTGAAGCTTCCTATAAAAACGATGTAACAGATGAATTTATTAAGCCTTCTGTCATTGTCAATCACGACAACAAACCCCTTGCTACTATCAAGGAAGGTGATGTAGTGCTTTGTTTTAACTTCCGCACCGACCGCCTTCGTGAAATTTCATATGTGCTTTCCCAGAAAGACATGCCTGAACATGGCATGAAAACCATGCCCTTGTATTACCTTACAATGACAAGGTATGATGAGTCATTTAAAAATGTTCATATTATCTATGACAAGGATGACCTTAAAAATACCTTAGGCGAAACCCTTGCCCAAAATTCAAAAACACAACTCAGGATAGCTGAAACAGAGAAATATCCTCACGTTACATTTTTCTTTAGCGGTGGGCGCGAAGAAAACTTTAAAGGCGAATCAAGGGTGATGATCCCTTCACCTAAAGTAGCCACTTACGACCTTCAACCATCCATGAGCGCACCTGAAGTTAAAGAAGCCGTTATTGCAGAAATCAATAAAGGCATACATGATTTCATCTGCCTCAATTTTGCCAATGCAGACATGGTAGGACATACCGGCATCATCGAAGCAATCACCGAAGCTGTTGAAACTGTTGATTCATGTGTGCAGCAAGTATGTAATGCAGCACGCGCAAAAGGCTATTCAATCCTCATTACCGCTGATCATGGAAATGCTGATTTTGCAATTAACGAAGATGGTTCTCCTAACACAGCGCATACCACAAACCCGGTCCCTCTTTTCCTTATTGATGATAATTTCAAGGCCCTGAAACCAGGAAGGCTTTGCGACCTGGCTCCGACAATCCTTAAATTAATGGGATTGCAAATCCCAAAAGAGATGGATGGACATATTTTATTGTCATGAGAATTGGCATAAAAATTGATGCTCCCATTAGGCTGGAAGCCATTCAGTAAGAGTTAAAAACAAAAAAACATTGTTGTAAAACCATACAATTAAATTTACAAACCATGAAAAAAGGATTTATTCTAAGTATTGCCTTCGTTGCATTGTTTTTTGGAAGTTGTAGCCGACAGGTTACCCGCATCGATCCTGATAAAACAGTAGATCTTAGTGGTCGTTGGAACGATACCGATTCAAGGCTGGTAGCCCAGGAAATGACAAATGACTTTATAAACCGTCCCTGGAGGACCCGTTTTGAAACCCAAAACAACAGGGTTCCCGTAATCATCATTGGAGATGTCAAGAACAGGACCCATGAACACATTGATGCTGAAACCTTCATTAAAAATATGGAACGCGAATGCATTAATTCAGGGCTTGTACGCATTGTTCAGGGCGCAGAGTTCCGCGAACAAATGAGGGAGGAAAGGGCTGACCAACAGGAATTTGCCACCCCCGAAACCGCTAAAAAATGGAAACGCGAACTGGGTGCCGACTTTATGATTCATGGCTCCATCAATTCCATTGTTGATGAAGCTGGTCGCCATAAAATAATCTATTATCAGGTTAACCTTGAACTTTCCGACCTTGAAACCAATGAAAAAGTATGGCTTGGTGAGAAAAAGATCAAAAAAAGCGTTTCTAACTAATACCTAAAAGTAATTACATCCGGCTGACTTTTATAGAGATATTAAAAGTCAGCCTTTTTTTAGCTTCCGGCTTGTTTTGGTAAAACCATGCCATGATACTATAAAGTCTTCGCCTTTTCCCTGGCTCTTATTCCCTTGCTCTCTGCTTTCGTTTTTGTATGAATTAAAAACAAAACAGCACTTCAAATCCTCATGAAAACCATATTAAATAAAACAGGCATTTTCCTAATCCCTATTCTTTTGATGGCCTTTCTTCCATCCTGCCTGACTTATTACCAAAAACAGGAACAATTCTCTAGGGCTTTTGCCAATGGGGACTTTGATAAAGCAAACCAACTTCTTACAAAAGACAAAAAAGCTGAAAAAAGAAAAACCAAGCTGCTCCACTTCCTTAACATGGGGGTGGTATATCATTATACAGGTCAATATGCCCTGAGCAACGAAGCTTTTGAAAAAGCCTATGTCATTGCCGATACCTACCATAAAAATATTCTTGATGAATCACTCGCTTTAGTCTCAAATCCAAAAGTGATTGAGTATAAAGGAGAAGATTTTGAACTCCTGCAGCTACATTATTTTAAAGCACTCAACTTCCTGTATCTCAACGATTATGAGGCAGCGCTTGTTGAATGCCGAAGGATGAACATAAAGCTCAATGCCCTTAATGATAAGTACCAATCAAATCACAGATACCGCCGCGATGCTTTTATCCAAAACTTAATGGGGCTTATTTATGATGCCTCGGGGGATGCAAACAATGCTTTTATTGCTTATCGCAATGCCTATGATATTTACAAGGAAGATTACTCTCAGCTTTATAATATCCAGCCTCCCCATCAACTCAAACTTGACCTCCTCAGAGCGGCTGCCAACACAGGCTTTTATGACCAGCTCGAGTTTTATGAAAAAGAATTTGGGTTCAAATATACCAACGACATCCCAAAATCGTCAAAACAGCTAATCCTTTTCTGGCAAAATGGACTGGGCCCTGTTAAAGATGAATGGAGCATTGATTTTACAATTATTGGCGGCTCTGATGGCTGGGTTTATTTTAATAATGACTTTATGGGGCTTTCTTTTCCTTTTTACATTGGAACGGGCGAAGAGGCAAAAAAACAGCTCGGGGGCCTGAAAATAATCCGGATTGCTTTTCCAAAATACCTTGAGCGTAAACCTCTTTATGCAGGCGCCAGGGCAGTGACATCCAACAAAAGCTATGAGCTCGAACTGGCCCAGGACATAAATGCAATAGCATTCAAAAGCCTCGAAGACCGCATGCTCCGCGAAATGGGCAAAGCACTCATGCGCCTGGCTACCAAGCAGGCTGCCGAAATGGCCTTAAGAAAAGAAAACCAGAATGCAGGCATGGCCCTTGGGCTTGTAAACGCAATCAGCGAACAAGCCGATACCCGTAACTGGCAAACCATCCCTCATTCCATCTCCTATTCCCGGATTATCCTCCCTGAAAACGAAACCACTTTTCAACTCGAAATCCTTGCTGCCAACCAAAACACAGTAAAAACAATCACTATCGAGCCAAAATTCAACAAAGGCAAAACATCCTTCCTGATGTTCCACTCTCTGCAAAGCCATTTGCCCCTTTAATACAATTAAAGCATTTAGCAAAACCTGTTTTTGTCTGAATATAATTGACTATCAAAACAAGGAGCGCCTCCACCGGGGCGCTCTTTTTATTTAGGATCAGTTGAAAAAGTCTTAAAGATACAAGCTGAGAGACGGTTTCAAATTCAAAATCCTATTGGCAGGGATATAAAAAAAAGCATCGCCATGGCATTCTCAACCTGATACCATGTTAAGGGTTGAGCCGGGGTTGAGGCGGGGTTGAGGCGGGTTTGAGGCGGGTTTGAGTCGGGTTCAACCCGGTTCAACCCCGGTTCAAAACCGCTTTAAAACCGCTTTAACTCCGGCTCAACCATGAGCCTGATATGTCAATGAACTATCTTTAATACATCCGGGTATAAACAAAATTGTCACTATTTATTGTTTTAACAGGCATAATACTCCATTCACCCTAAAGATTTCTGTCATTCACTGATTTTTGATTTTATTACTTTGTGAAAACTTCTATATTTGTATTGTTAAAAAATAAAAAAAGTGCTTAAGTATAAATTGGCAATAAGTATGATTGCCGGAGTTGGACCGGTTACCGCAAAAAAGCTAATTGCGTTTTGCGGCGGTCTTGAAGCTGTATTTAAGGAAAAAAAAACCGGGCTGCTTAAAATACCCGGAGTAGGCGAAAACCTTGCTAAAAGCATTTTATCAAAAGATGTTTTTGCACTTGTGGATAAAGAAATTGATTTTATTGAGAAAAATAAGATACGTGCTTTGTTTTATCTTGATGCAGATTACCCTTTCAGGCTAAAACACTGTGATGACGGGCCCATCTTATTATTTGTCAAAGGAGAAACCAATTTGAATTCAGATAAGATGCTTGCAGTTGTTGGAACAAGGAGCATCACTTCTTATGGAAAAGAATTAAGCCAAAAAGTTATTGAAGGCCTTGCACCCCAGCAGCCAGTAATTGTCTCAGGCCTGGCTTATGGTGTTGATGCGGCTGCCCATAAAGCATCCATAGAGAATCATCTTCCCACGGTTGGTGTTTTAGGGCATGGGCTCGACAGGATTTATCCTCCCCTGCACCAGTCTCTTGCTGAACGGATGCTTGAGAATGGAGGTGCACTGATTTCAGATTTTACATCAGGGACAATTCCCGATAAGGAAAACTTCCCAAAGCGAAACCGTATCATCGCAGGAATTTCGGATGCGGTGCTTGTTGTTGAAGCAGCTAAGAGTGGCGGGGCACTGATCACAGCCCAGATTGCCAACACCTATAACCGTGATGTTTTTGCTTTTCCGGGGCGTATTGGGGATGCATACTCAGAAGGCTGCAATCACCTGATAAAAACCAATCAGGCTGCACTAATCCAATCTCATATCGACATTGAATACATTATGGGCTGGTCGGTAAAACAAAAAGCAAAGCCCAATCAGGCCTTGTTATTCCACGAATTAACAGAAACCGAATCAGTGATAATGGATGTTTTAAAATCAGAAGTCCAGCCAGGAATTGATTTGATATGCAAGTTGAGTGGCCAAAGCATGGGCAAAGTATCGGCAACCCTTCTTGAATTAGAGTTCAAAGGCCTGGTAAGGAGCCTTCCGGGCAAACAATATGCCCTTGCACTATAAACAGACTTAAAATTGCATTTTAAAAAAACAAAAACAATCCATTGAAAAGGAACTAAACAACCATGAAACAATTTTCAAAAAACATTCCTCAGGGATTAAAAAAAGCTGTTTTATGGATTCGCAACTATTTTGAAGCTTTAGTGTGGAGCGTTGCGTTGATAGCCTTGTATTTTATGGATGTATCCAATGCACACTTCAGCCTGTGTCCTTTTCATCATCTGGGATTTTCATTTTGCCCCGGATGTGGATTGGGCCATTCGCTCCACTACCTGATGCATTTCGATCTACAAGCCTCTCTGGCAGCACATCCACTTGGGATTTTTGCCTTTGTTGTACTTGTCCATCGGATTATAAGCCTTTTCGTCCCGAAACAAATTTTCAAAACCTTAAAACCTCAAAATCAATGAACCCAAGAATTATGTCTATCATTCCAGGATTAGAAATGGAAGAAGTGCTTTACATTGAGCAATTAACAAAAGACTTTACTGAAGATGAACTCAGATCTTTTGGTTATGCGTATTCTGTATCCAGAAAGGACTCCCAGTCCATTCTGCTCACCTGTTTAATCGGCTTTTTGGGAGTAGCAGGGATTCACCGTTTTTTACTTGGACAAGTAGGGATGGGCATCCTGTATTTCTTCACAGGAGGATTATGCTGCATAGGAACCATTGTTGACGCAGTGAATTACAAAAAACTGGCACATGATTACAACCAGCAACGCGCCATGGAGTGTTATAACCAGATACGAATGTTCAGACGTTAAACATAGTCAGTTTAAAAAAACGAAGAAAAAAAAGCCGGAATATAGCCCGGCTTTTTTTATGTGAGTTGGGGGCGATATTTTTTTTGTAAAAAATTGCCAATCATTGTTTTTATAGAATTGAAATTACTATCTTTGCACTCCCGAATTAGCCCGAAAAATATTATCCACAGTTTATCTGACTTATTAACAATTAGCTGTTAATAAATTTGTCAGATAGAAAAATTAGTTTTAGCTTTGCACCCCCAAATTGGGGATTTTGTATTTAAGAATTTTTGCTGAAAAAGAACAACAAAACAAACATCAATGGACACATTAAGCTATAAGACCCTGTCAGCAAATAAGAATACCGTTCAGAAAGAATGGGTTCTGATTGACGCTGAAAATGAGGTTTTGGGTCGTTTGGCCTCTAAAGTTGCAAAGATCATCAGGGGTAAAAACAAGCCCAGCTACACCCCGCATGTGGATTGCGGAGACAACGTAATCATTATCAATGCAGAAAAAGTTAGACTTACCGGATTGAAATGGAACCAGAAAGAATACGTTCGCCATACTGGTTATCCTGGTGGTCAGCGTATTACAGTAGCATCAGATTTGCTTCGCAAAAAGCCGATTTCTGTAATCGAGACAGCCGTTAAGGGCATGCTACCTAAGAACCGCTTAGGCAGTGCACTGTATCGTAACCTTTACGTTTATACAGGTAACGAGCACCCACATCAGGCTCAGCAACCAAAGAAAATCAACCTTAACGAAATTAAGTAACCATGGAAGTGATCAACACCATCGGACGTAGAAAAAAAGCCATAGCCCGCGTTTATGTTAAGCCTGGCAATGGCGTTGTTACTGTTAACAAAAGAGACTACAAAGAATATTTTCCCACAGGGATTCTTCAATATCTTGTAACACAACCATTTGAACTAACAAACAGGTTAGGACAGTTTGATGTATATGCAAACCTTGATGGCGGTGGGATAAAAGGACAGGCAGAAGCGCTTCGTCATGCAATTTCGAGAGCAATAGTAGAAATGGACAGCGAAATGCGCCCTGTATTAAAATCAAAAGGACTTCTTAGAAGGGATCCACGTATGGTTGAACGTAAAAAACCAGGTCAAAGGAAAGCCCGTAAAAGATTCCAATTCAGTAAACGTTAATTTTTTTTTGATTCATACAATTTTATTATGGCACGTACAAATTACCAGGAATTGTTGGACGCTGGAGTGCACTTCGGTCACCTGAAAAGAAAATGGAACCCAAATATGGCTCCTTATATCTTTATGGAACGTAATGGCATTCACATCATTGACTTAAATAAAACCATTGCCAAGATTGATGAAGCGGCCGCGGCAATGAAACAGATTGCAAAATCAGGAAAGAAAATCCTGTTTGTTGCAACAAAAAAACAGGCAAAAGACATTGTTGCCCAGGTTGTAGAACCTTCCAACATGCCTTATGTAACTGAAAGATGGCCAGGCGGAATGTTAACAAACTTCGCAACCATCCGTAAAGCCATTAAGAAAATGGCTTCTATTGACAAGATGATGAATGACGGGACAGCAGACAATTTGTCGAAAAAAGAACGTCTCAGCATATCACGTCAACGTGCCAAACTTGAAAAAAACCTTGGCTCTATTGCTGATCTATCTAAATTGCCAGCAGCAATTTTTATTGTAGATATCTGCAAAGAACACATTGCTGTTGCTGAAGCAAAAAAACTCAATATCCCAACATTCGCAATCGTGGATACCAACTCCAATCCAAATGAAGTTGATTTTCCAATTCCTGCCAATGATGATGCCTCAAAATCTATTCAGCTTATTGTGTCCACAATGATTCAGGCTATTCAGGAAGGCTTGGCCGAACGCAAGCTCGATAAGGATAAAATGGAAGAAGACGAGCGCGAAATGGATGATGACAATGAAGACAACGATTTAGATGTTGACATTGACTTAGACGAAGACGATGAAGAAAAGAAAGCCAAAGCACTTAAGAAAAGCAAGAAAAACGAAGATGCTGAAGGCGAAGATACCATGTCTAAGACAAAAGGACCAAGAGGAGCTGCCGGCGCAAAAAAACCTGCTGCCCGCAAACCTATGAAAAAATAATTTATTAAACCTGTAAGAAATATAAAATGGCAAATATTACCGCTTCAGATGTAAACAAGCTTCGTCAACAGACCGGTGCTGGTATGATGGATTGTAAAAAAGCGCTGGTTGAAGCTGATGGTGATTTCGAAAAAGCAGTAGAAATCCTTAGAAAAAAAGGCCAGAAAGTTGCTTCAAACCGTGCTGACCGAGATGCAAAAGAAGGAGTAGTCCTTTCAAAAGTGAACGCTTCTGCAACTCTTGGTGCTGCAATAATGTTTAATTGTGAGACTGACTTTGTAGCAAAAAACCAGGAGGTTGTTGACTTTGCATATAGCATCTTAAACATTGCAATTGAGAAAAAACCAGCATCCTTAGAGGCACTCTTAGCCCTGGATTTCAATGGTCTTTCATTGAATGAAAATATTACCAACATGATTGGTAAGACAGGTGAAAAACTCGAAGTAACACACTATGAGTTTATTGAAGCACCAAAAGTATTTGCATATATCCATCCGGGCAACCGTTTGGCAACCCTTGTAGGTTTAAATAAAGCCGAAGGTGTTGATGAAGTTGGCAAGGATATAGCTATGCAGGTAGCTGCAATGGCACCTATAGCACTTGACAAAGATGATGTTGACCCTTCAGTAGTTGAAAAAGAAATCGAAATTGGTAAAGAACAGGCCCGTCAGGAAGGAAAGCCAGAAGACATGCTTGAAAAAATTGCTATTGGTAAATTAAATAAATTCTACAAAGAATCTACTTTATTGAACCAGGAGTTTATAAAAGATGGCAAGAAAAATGTTCTTCAGGTGTTACAACAAGTAGATAAAAATCTTACTGTTACAGCTTTCAAACGCCTTATTCTTGGAAGCAGATAATCATCTGTTTGATAAAAATAAAAAAAGGAGAATGAAACATTCTCCTTTTTTTTTGCACGCCAGAAAGGAAAAGAGTATTTTAGCGGCATAAAAATTTTTGAATATGTTGAAGTATAAAAGAATATTACTAAAGCTAAGCGGAGAGTCGCTGGCAGGTAGTCAGGACTATGGGATTCAGACAGAACAGCTCATGTCGTATGCAAAACAAATTGAAGAAGTCGTTAAAACCGGTGTTCAGGTTGCAGTGGTTATAGGAGGCGGGAATATCTTCCGAGGGCTAAAAGGACAGGGACAAGGCTTCGATCGTGTCCAGGGTGATTATATGGGTATGCTGGCAACTGTAATAAACAGCCTGGCGCTTCAATCAGCACTTGACAATCTGGGCATTAAAAGTGAAGTATTATCAGGCCTGGCGATAGAACCTGTATGCAAACGCATGAGTCGAAAACAGGCAGTCGGCCATTTGGATGAGGGAAAAGTAGTAATTATTGGAGGTGGTACCGGTAATCCGTTTTTCACAACAGATAGCGCAGCAGCGCTAAGGGCTGTTGAGATAAAAGCTGATGCAATCCTTAAAGGAACCCGCGTTGATGGAGTTTATACTGCTGATCCGGAGAAATTCCCTGATGCAGTAAAATATGACAGATTAAGCTTTGAACAGGCATACGAGCAAAAACTCAACATAATGGACTTAACAGCCTTTACCCTTTGTCAGGAAAACAATATTCCCATCATTGTGTTTGATGTGAATAAAAATGGGAACCTGCTCAAAGTAGTAAATGGTGAGCCCTGTGGAACCATTGTTTGTTAAAACGTATTTCATTTATCAGCCTGTCTGGTTCCATTTTTCAAATTATTAATATATATTTGTAACCCATCAATACAACAACAACTTAACTTTTCACTAAAATGACTGAAGAATTAACATTTATCAGGGAAGAAACCATAGAGAAAATGGAAGCAGCCATTTCTCATCTGGAACGAGAGCTGATTAAAATACGTGCAGGTAAAGCCAGCCCTCAAATGCTCGAATCAGTGAAAGTAGATTACTATGGCACCCTTACACGCCTTGACCAGGTAGCAAATATCAACTCTCCGGATCCTCGTTCGCTGGTTGTCCAGCCTTGGGAAAAAAACCTGCTTTCTGTTATTGAGAAAGCAATTATGGCTGCCAATCTTGGCTTTAACCCACAGAATGACGGGACTATCATCCGCATAGTTGTTCCACCCCTCACTGAAGAGCGTCGTAAAGACTTAATGAAAAAAGTCAAACTTGAAGCCGAAAACTCAAAAGTATCTGTCCGTAACATCCGTCGCGATGCCATTGAACATGGCAAAAAGGAAGAGAAAAATGGTGCACCGGAAGACATGGTAAAGAAATTTGAGACCGAAATTCAGGACCTCACAAATAAGTATTCAGCTAAAATAGACAAATTGGTTGAAGCAAAAGAAAAAGACATCATGACAATCTGATTTGAGATTGTAGGCCTGATAGAAAAAAAAGAGAAGTTTTTCATTACAGAAATGAAAAACTTCCTTTTTTTTCTTTATGGTTTGCAATTCCTACAGATAGATGGAAGAGAGGAAGCATCGATTGTTTGTTTCCTAAAAGCAAGCATTTCATTAGAATTCCAGATATCCAGAAATCTATCTTTCCCTATATTGCCCATCACATACTCAGGGCATTTATCGTAACAACAGGGAACAACGCAACCATCGGAAGTGATAACAGCACTATGCCATAGCCGTGAGCAAGCTTTTATGCCCTTGTTATGAACAGGCACAGGGATTCCATTTTCATTGGTTTTATACCTTGAAAAAGCTTTTTTGACAGGCAGATATTTTTTGGCACTGTTTTCATCAAGGCTCATAAGTTGCATGGTTTTGCAAATGGCCAAATCTGCACCCAGGTTTTTAGCTATCCTGTAAAAAGCTTTATAATGGGGTTCAGTGTCTTTTGTCAACAACATCTGGGCAATAATCAAAGGTTTTTTGCTACCAGATTTTTTACGGGCTTGATTCAAATAAGCAATCGCATTCATTGCTTTATTAACTTCCCCTCCTATCCTGTAGGAAGAATAATCTTTTTCGGTCAGCCCATCTAATGAAATGATTATCCTGTTTAGTCCAGAACAGATAATCTGATCTGCCTTTTGTTGGTCAATTAACTGGGCGTTGGTCGAAATACTTGTATAAAAACCTTTGGAGGCGGCTAAAGAAACCAGTTCTTCAAATCGGGGATGCAACAATGGCTCCCCCTGAAAGTATAAATTAAGGTAAAAACAAGTTGAAGGGATATCATTCAGGATATGTTCAAATAAACTGATATCAATAAATGCTGCACTTCTTTGAATCAGGCCCATTCCACAGGCACATTGAGGGCAATTGAGGTTACAGACAGAAGTTGTTTCGATGCTTAGGCTCCAGGGCTTACCGCTATGAAAGTACTTTGAAGTAATCCTTGAAAGTTTATTTGAAAAAAACAATTTTAAAATATTGCATGCCCTATGATAATTAAGCTTTTCGATAACAGAAGACATATCATGCAGAATAGCCCTGGCATTAAAAAAAGCTTTCAACCCAATTTTTATATTTGCCATTGTGCCCTAAGTTTCTTTACAAATTCAGAACGGGTTAAGAATTGTTTTGCAATGATACGTATAACAGTATAAGCGGGTATTGCGATAATCATCCCAAAAACTCCCCCAATGGTTCCCGCAACAATAAAAATCAAAAAAATCTCAAGGGGATGAGACTTAATGCTTCCTGCAAAAATAAAAGGCTGCAGCACAGAGATATCAATTGTGTTTACAACGATAAATGCCCCAATAATTTTTAGAATAAGAGGTATCATCTGGGTATAAAAATCCATTTCGATATTCACTGACACACCTAAAAACACTCCGATAAAGGTAGCTATAATTGGCCCAACATAAGGAATCACATTAAGTATGCCTGCAAAAAAACCTATCGTAAGCGCATTTTCAAGCCCAAATACCATCATAGAGGCGCTGATTAAAACAAATACACAACCCAGGTCAATAACAAGGCCTGAGAAATACCGCCTAAGCAAAACCTTGCTCTCGTATAAAATAATCTGAGCCTCCTCTTTATATGGCTTTGGGGTAAAAAACAAAACCATTGAAGAGAACAAATGTTTCTCACGAAGAAAAAAATAGGTAATAAAAGAAACAGATAACAAAGCAATCACCACTTCAGTCACCAGGTTAAAAACCGAACTAAACAATTGAGAAAACCTGTCGAAAGTAGTTATTGAGATTAGTTCCTTCAGCAATCTTGAAGAAATGGTTTCATCGTTTCCAATGATTTTGAAACTTCTAAAGAAATGCTCAAATTTTTGTAAAGGTTCATCCAATGCTTCAGAAATCAGATTAAGATCAAGAGAATATAAAAAACCAGCCTGATTAGCAAGCATCGGGATAATCACATTAAAAAAACCTCCTGTTATACCTAACATAAATATCAGCGTAATAAAAGCCGCCAGTCCTCTGGGGAAGTTTATTTTTTTCCACCTCAGCGATTGGAAAAAATCAACTAATGGTTGCCCGATAATAGACAAAACAGCAGAAACCAAAATGTAAACAAGGATTTTGAAAAAGAACCATGCAAAAAAGACAAAAACAAGCATTAATAGAACCATTACCCAGCGGGGCAAGCCGCTCTTTTTTGCATTTATTTCGGTGTTATAAGCCATGCAGGTAAAAGTTTATGATTATAATAATTCATTATAAAGTTACATTTTCTGGTAAATAAAGAAAAGAAAAAATACAGCTAAGGCAAAACAGGATATCATTTAAAACTAAATTCCTATTATAATCTTTTGTTATATCTTTCAAAGAAAAACCTGTTTTAATTCAGGTGAAATTCGATTCACTTTCTAATCAATAGGGAAAAAAGACATGAATGATGAAAACAAAACAGGGAACAAAAATTCTATTTGTATGATATCCAATAGCGAAACAAAACAATCAGTATCACATAAGGCATAAGAAAAACACAACTGTTCTACGACAGATTATGGGTGAAAGCTTTGCATTAGTATTGGCTGTCCAAAAATGATTTGTAAAATAAAATAAAGAAGCATCGCAAGGAATACAGCAAAGTTTTGTATTTTTAATGCCATTTTTTGACTAAAAAATAATTCATGCAAGAAAAAGAAATCCGAATTCCAATAAGAGTTTACCCTACAATTACTGAATTGCCAAAAAGCCATCAGGAATTAATTCTTAGGTCAAGACAAGCCCTTACAAGGGCTTATGCCCCCTATTCCCATTTCAGGGTAGGAGCAGCCATATTACTTGGAAATGGAGAAATTATTGAAGGGAATAACCAGGAAAACGTAGCATTTCCATCAGGTTTATGTGCCGAACGCGTTGCAATGTTTTATGCTTCATCAAGATTTCCTGATGTGGATATTGAGGCTATTGCAGTAGCGGGAAACCCGATACAAACCCCAATAACGCCTTGTGGGAGCTGCAGACAGGTGCTCTCCGAATATGAATGGAAACAAAAAAGGCCTATTCGGATTTTCCTTACCGGCCTTTCAGAAGAGATATGGGAATTAAACAGTGTAAATGATTTATTGCCTTTGTCGTTCAATCACGACCTTAAAAAGAAATAAATTAGCTGAAATTGCATCTTTTTGAATGCAACCGCTTTAAAAAGACCCATCATCTTTGCCCCAAAAATGCATGCATCTTTGGGTGAAAATCATTTTTATATAAAACAGTGCATTCGTTTTAAATAATTAAACTCTTTGTTACTGATAAACCATTTTTAATTTTTAACGCTCTTGTTTGTTTATTCTTACCTGGTTTAACCGCATAGCATAAGAATATGTAATACAAAGTCATTATTATAACAGCTTTAAACTTAATCATCTTGATAATTTTTGTTTTCCAATAAGGATATAAGCCGTTTTTTAAGTAAGTTTTTATCTGTAATAAAAGAGTTGTTGAATTGTGTTGTCAATAAACTTTTTTCCATAAAGGACAGGGTTTGTTGAAATGAAAAACAAGACTGTTTACATAGCCCAAAACCATAAAGGCGGTTCATCCGTTCGCCAAGATATTCCTGCTCAGTTTGCCCCGGGGTAGGGACTAAAAAAGCTTTTTTGCCTATTGTCATCAAATCCATCAGGCTGCTATAACCCGGCCTGCAAATAATCAGGGATGCACTTTTAATCAGACTAAGTAGCAGCGTTTGATTAGGGGATTGATAAACATCCCAGCTTTGCGGGCAATCAAATTTTTGATGGATGCTACCAGGTAGCCCCCGTACCAAAACCACCTTCTGATTATCAGGAATACCAGAACCAATTATTATTTTTTCGAAACGGCTCCTTTCTGGTTCCGGGCCTGACAATAATATCAAAATAAACTTCTCATTCGCTGCGTATGATGGACCCTTTAGATCCTCTGGCAGCTTAACCATCTTTTCAAAACGCGACAACAGACCAATATATTTTAAATTGCCATGAATTCCTTCTCCATTGCTTAATATACCTGACAGGTTTTCAGGAGGAACGCAATCCGGCACCCAACATTCATTAAATCCTGACAATAAATATCTAAATACTTTTCGGGCAAGAGGCATCGCAAATTTTAAAATACGAGGAGGAATTGGGTTTATCTGATGGCTAATAAAAACAGAGGATTTGCCCCTTACCCTGGCCCCATATCTATTATCGGAAATTACCAAATCAGGTTTGAGTTTTTTTAAGACACTATTAATAAAAAAATACTCAAAAACAATTGAACCCAGAAATAAAGGAGACTGAAGAATAAGAGAGAAGGAAAACCCGGCTTTAAAGTATTGCATTTCATAGGCCGGAAAAGAAACATAGCTTATCTTATCTTCAAATGATTGATAAATAAATTTTCTCTGCTTAGCAGATGCAGCAACAGTAACTTTGGCATCCATTGAAAGCAAAAGTTCAACAATTGGAATGCACCTTGAGCTATGGCCTAAACCCCAGTTTAAAGGACAAATAATAACATGAGGTTTATTGTTGACCATCTTGAAATCTTTATTAAGCAATAAGAATACAAATATAACATCTGGTAGTTCTTTAAAAAAATATAGCGCCAGAGATTTTGCTTTCCTGTTAAAGAGATAAAAAATTCCTTTAATTTTACACTCAAATCAGGATCATCTTATGAGGGA
>CAYLYP010000027.1:0-35611 GCA_964387795.1 uncultured Bacteroidales bacterium | reverse complement strand
GATGAGCCTGATGTTCATGGATGGAATACCATCATTGAATAAAATATTTTAAATCAAAAAAGCCGCTTATTAATGAAATAAGCGGCTTTTTTTTGTCCCTGCATTTCTATCTGAAAAAAAAATTATTGACAGGATAAAAACTGTATTATCTAAAATTGCGAATGAAGATGTACCAATAACTGACTTAGAATTTCAACAACAATTCCATTTCTTTTTGCATCCTGCAGGCTTCCTCCCTGGCTTTCACAGCAAAGTCATCAGCATTACCTGCATAGATAATGCTTCGTGATGCATTAATAAGAAGCCCGCAATCCTTGTTCATTCCATATTTGCATACTTCCTGCAGGCTGCCTCCCTGAGCCCCTACACCAGGTACCAAAAGAAAATGCTGGGGGGCTATTTCCCTGATACCGGCAATCATCTCGGCCTGTGTTGCACCGGCAACAAACATAATATTTTGTTCATTTCCCCACTCAAAAGACTTTTCAACAACAATCTCATAAAGTTTTTTCCAATAGCATGTTTTCATGCCCAATTTTTCGAGAAGCGTAGGGAGCTGTGGTTGAAGATGCTGAAAATCGAGAGAAGAAGGATTGGAAGTAAGGCTAAGTACAACTGCCCATTTATCCTTATATTTCAGGAAAGGGGTAATAGAATCCCCTCCCATATATGGGTTAAGGGTAATTGCATCGAAATCCATCCTTTCAAAGAATGCCCTGGCATATTGATCGCATGTATTACCAATATCACCTCTTTTGGCATCAGCAATTGTAAAGGCCTGATTTGGATATTTCCTGTTTATATAATCAATTGTTTTTTCAAGGCTCCGCCAACCATCTGCGCCCAGGGCTTCATAAAAAGCTGTATTGGGTTTATATGCAGCGGCAACATCAATCGTAGCATCAATAATCTGCTTATTAAACTCAAAGATAGGATCTTCGGCCAATCTGACAGACCCGGGGATTTTATCCAATTGGGTATCAAGCCCCACACAAAGAAAGGATTTCTTTGATTTGATAAGTTCAACAAGTTGCTGCCGGTTCATGGTATGAGATTATTATATTCCGCCTTCTTTAAGTTTTTCAGCATTTTCGGCCAATTGCAGAGCATTAATAATGTCCTGTATTTCGCCATCCATAATTACAGCCAGGTTATAAAGCGTAAGACCAATACGATGGTCTGTTACCCTACCCTGGGGATAGTTATAAGTCCTGATTTTAGCTGATCGGTCGCCTGATGAAACCATTGTTTTTCTTTTAGAGGCAATTTCATCAAGGTATTTTTTATGTTCCATATCAAAGATACGTGAACGAAGGACTTTAAGAGCCTTTTCGTAGTTTTTTATCTGAGATTTTTCATCCTGGCAGGTTACAACAACACCAGTAGGGAGGTGTGTAAGCCTTACAGCAGAATATGTTGTATTTACTGACTGTCCGCCAGGCCCTGAAGAACAGTAAGTATCTTTTTTAATATCGTTAAGTTTTATCTCTACATCAAACTCATCAGCTTCGGGGAGCACAGCAACAGTAGCAGCCGAGGTATGAACACGTCCCTGGGTCTCGGTAGCAGGGACACGTTGTACACGATGCACACCTGACTCATATTTTAAGACACCATACACTTTTTCACCGCTTACATTCAGGATGACTTCCTTGAAGCCCCCTACGGTCCCTTCTGTGCATGAAACAAGTTCGGTACGCCAACCTTTTGATTCACAGAATTTCATATACATACGATACAGGTCGCCTGCAAAGATACTTGCTTCATCACCCCCGGTACCGGCACGTATCTCAAGGATTGCATTTTTCTCATCGCCCGGATCAGCAGGGATTAACAATACCCTGATTTCTTCTTCCAATTCTTCTTTTCGGATAGCAAGACCATCAAGTTCTTCCCTGGCCATTTCGCGAAATTCTTCATCTTTTTCGTTGGCAAGGACATCCTTGGAGGATGCAATATTGTCAATTACGTTTTTGTATTCTTTATAGGCTTCAACAATAGGTTCCAGATCCTTGTATTCTTTATTGAGCTTCACAAAGCGTTTCATATCGGCACTCACTTCCGGGTCGGTAAGCTGTTGCCCTATTTCGTTCCAACGATTGGCTATGGCCCTTAATTTGTCAATCAACATTGTGTGGTGTAATTATTTTTGGAGTGCAAATTTACAAAAAATAAGCGTTTAATAAACGAATTTCCCAAAAGGAGATTCAATGGTAACCATCTTGTTGTCAGAAGCTTCGCAAAAGCCTACAATCTTTGCTTCCATATTGAACGAAACTGCAATATCAATAATCCGGGAAGCATATTGTTCAGGGATATAAATTTCGAAGCGGTGACCCATATTGAACACTTTATACATCTCCTGCCAGGGGGTCTGGGATTGTTGTTGGATTGTTTTGAACAAAGGAGGAATTTCGAAAAGATTGTTTTTAATCACATGCAGGTTTTCAATAAAGTGAAGCACCTTTGTTTGAGCGCCACCACTACAGTGTATCATACCATGGATTTGAGACCTCAATTCGCCAAGTATCTTTTTAATAACAGGGGCATAGGTACGTGTGGGTGATAAAACCAGTTTTCCAAGATTAAGGTCAGTGCCCTCAACAGCTTGCAGCAGCGTACCCTGCCCTGAATACACAAGCTCAGGATTTATTGAAGGGTCATAGCTTTCAGGATAATCCTTTGCATATTTTTTATGAAACACATCATGGCGGGCAGAGGTAAGGCCATTGCTGCCCATACCTCCGTTGTATGTATCTTCATAAGTTGTTTGACCATAGGAAGACAAACCAACAATAACATCACCGGCCTGAATGCGGTGATTTGAGATGACATCAGAACGTTTCATCCTGCAACACACAGTAGAATCAACAATAATCGTCCTGACAAGGTCACCCACATCAGCCGTTTCGCCACCTGAAGACCAGATACCGATACCATGTGAACGCATGTTTTCAAGAAAGGCCTCTGTCCCGTTAATGATTTCAGCAATCACTTCACCGGGTATCAGGTTTTTGTTCCTGCCAATAGTAGAAGACAAAACAATATCATTAACAGCCCCCACACAAAGCAGGTCATCGAGGTTCATCACAATAGCATCCTGGGCAATCCCTTTCCAGACAGAAAGGTCACCGGTTTCTTTCCAATAAAGATATGCCAGTGAAGATTTGGTCCCTGCACCATCAGCATGCATAATATTACAAAACTCCTCATCGCCACCAAGCACATCAGGAATAATTTTACAAAAAGCCTTTGGGAAAAGTCCTTTATCTAACTTACTTATGGCATTATGTACATCTTCTTTTGAAGCTGAAACGCCTCTTTGCCCATATCGCGATGGTGTTTCCATGTGAAAAAAATTGCTTATTGGATTAAAATGCAAAATTGGTAAAAAATCAGCCAACTGCCAAAAAGAGTTTACCTAAAATAATAATGGGAGGCATCCCTCCCATCATCATTAATAATAATAAACAGTATTACTGATTTGGTTTTTCCTTTTCTTTTTCTTTATCATCAGTAATCACTTGTATCCTTGGCCGGATCTCAATCGTATTCTCTCCCGGTACAAAATCATCGCTCAGGACTTTAAACTCTGTTCGGCGATTTAGTTGATGGGCAGTCTCTTTCATCTTTTCATCAGGCAGTGAATTAATAAATTCTTCTGTTAATATTGTTCCGGCTTTAAATGTATAGCCATCCCTGACGATGTCTTTAGTAAGCTCGCGTGGAACCCTTTCACCATATCCTTTTGCAACCAATCTGCTGGGGTTTATCCCGCGTTGAATAAGATAATCGACAACCGATTGCGCCCTTCTCTGCGAAAGGGTGTCGTTAAACTCATCAGAAGCCCTTGTATCGGTATGTGAAGCAAGCTCAACAATTATTGTCGGGTTATCCTGTAAAGTGATAATTAAACCATTAAGGGAATCCTGATATTGGGGTTTCAAATCCCATTTAGCAAGATCGTATAATATTTCAGGTAATTCGATTGGTTTTTGAGGAATGGCTTCAAGATAGAAATCATAAACAAAATCCCTGCTTTTTTCAACGCCAACTGTAGTTTCCTGGCCTCTGGCACTAAAATACTTCTCGCGGCTGACAAGGATTTCATAAGTGGTATTTTCTTTAATTACAGTTTTATCAAAAAGATATTTCCCATCTTTATCCGATTCCGATTGAACCATTGTGCCATCTGAGCCAATAAGCTGAATAGTGGTTTTGGGAAGAACTACTTTTGTTTCGTTATCACGAATCGTGCCCTGAAGGGTAAAGAATACCGGTGCAAAAGAAAATGAGTAGATATCATCCGAACGGCTTCCCGGCCTGTTAGAAGTTAAGAAGCCCTGGTTTTCAGTTCCTTTAAATATAATACCAAAATCATCCCCGGTTGAATTGACAGGATTTCCCATGTTTTCGGGCTTGCTCCAAAGCGCACCTACCTGTTCACTTTTAAAGATATCAAGCCCACCCATGCCCGGATGCCCATCAGATGAGAAAAAGAGGATGTTATCCTCCCTAAGGAATGGGAATATTTCATTGGAGGGGGTATTGATGGTAGGGCCAAGGTTTTCAGGCTCCTCGAAATCCATTCCGGTATTACTCCTTCTTGCCACCCATATATCTTTGCCACCTAGGCCACCCGGCATATCAGAGGAGAAATATATCTCAAGTTCGTCATTTGAAACAGTAGGATGACCCATTGAAACTGTTGAGTCGTTTACAAGTTTCACTTCAGAAGGTTCCGACCATTCCTGTCCGTTACGTGTAGCACGATAAATCCTGCATCCCAGGTCACTTCCTTCAACCGAGCGGCACCTTGTAAAATATACTACACTGCCATTGCTCACTACCGAAGCAGCACCTTCATTATACAATGTGTTTACAGGGCCTTTATCAAATAAGCCCGGTGTGCTCCAATCGCCTTTTCTATCCTGATAAACAATAAACAAATCCGTAAAATTAAGACCAGTCCAAGGATCTAATTCTTCACCAATAACACCATCACGGCTTGAAGAAAAAACAAGGGAGCTATATCTTGAATCGCCCCAGGCAGGAGCATAATCTTCCTCTTTGCTGTTGATTTTTTTCATGTTTTCGACCACAAAGCGATTGGGGTTATCCAACATCTCCAGGGTAAGCGCAATTGATTCAGCACCCAGCTTTCCACGCGGATCATCAGGATATTGCTCAGCATATTTGAGATATTGCGTTTTTGCTTCTTCCCATTTCCCGTTTTGCTTAAGGGCATCCGCATAGTATAATGCTGCTAAAGGTTCAGCATAATTTCCCCTCATAGCTCTTCTGAAAAAACTTTCAGCTTTCTTTGAATTGTTTGTCATCTTATAGCAAACACCTATACGGAAAACAAGCCTGGCAGTTTCTTTTTTATCCTTCTTCACTTTTTTCATTGCCTTCCGATAATAATCAATGGCATCGGTATATTGGCGCATTTCAAAAGCCCTGTCAGCTTTTACAACCCTTTTGTGTTGCCCGTTAAGGCATAGCGGAATAGCTAGGGCAAAAAGAATCAGAAAAGTATGTAACCTCATTATCAGTAGTATTTTCAATTAAAAAGATTTTTCCATTTTAGTTTAGAGTATAAGCAACACCCTCAAGAAAGAATAACGGGAATGCTCAAAAAAAATTGTTTCCAGACAGAGCAAAATCATCAGTAATAAGAGGAATTATTTCTGATTGCTTTCTGAGCCATTATCTTGAAGATGATAAGGATCATCAGGATTGTATTCCATCACAGGGTCTAATCCTTCCTTTTCAGCAACAATTTCATTCTCACTTTCCTTCATTTCTTCTTCGTATATTCTTTTGTTGACATCCCTTTCAATGTCCCTTACCTGTTTGTCCACTTCAAATTTAATATTCCTGAAAGCCCTCATCCCTTTTCCAAGCATGCGGGCAAATTCAGGGATTTTACCAGGCCCGAACAAAAGAAGCACCGCCAGTAGGATAATAGCTAATTCCCAACCACTGATGCCTAAGAACAAAGGGATAAACCTCATAGAATAAAATGTTTGTTTCTTGAACTCTGTAAATGCAAAGTTAAAACAAAGCACGAAAAGCAACAGTATAAAACAAAAAAACCTCTTAATAAAGAGGTTTTTTTGTATATATTGAAGAAAGATTATTTGTTTTCTTCCTGTTTTTTCTTACGGTTCATTAAATCATACGCAATTGGGGTAGCAGTAAAGATACTTGAATAAGTACCAATGGCAACACCAAGGAGCAATGCAAAGGCAAAGCCACGGATAACTTCACCACCAAAGAGGAAGATAACCAAAAGAACCGCCAATGTAGTACCTGAAGTATTTAATGTCCTTGACAAAGTAGCATTAACAGCAGTATTCATATTGGTCTTATTATCTCTTTTGGGGAACAGGTGCATGTTTTCCCTGATACGGTCAAAAACAATCACTGTATCGTTAATTGCATAACCAATAATAGTTAACACTGCTGCAATGAATACCTGGTCAACCTCCATACTGAAAGGCAAAACATTATGGAACAGGGAATAAGCCCCAATAACCATAATTGTAACAAAGGCAAGAGATACAAGGCCTCCCACGCCATATTGCCATTTATTGAACCTAATAGCAATATAAATGAAGATAACCAACAGAGAGAACAATACAGCAAGAACTGCACCCACTTTAATATCCTGGGCAATGGTAGGTCCAATCTTCTGACTGCTCAAACGACCTAATACTTTTGCTTCATCATCAGCAGTAAAATCTTCAAATGTTATTGTTTCTTTGTAAAAACCTTTAACACCGTCAAACAATCTTGCTTCAACAATTGAATCAGCCTGTGGGGTATCATCAGTGATCATGTATTTTGAAGTTACTTTAACCTGGTTTGCAGAACCAAAGGTTTTAACTTCAGGGGCTTCACCAAACTGTTTGGCAAGTTCTGACCTGACATCAACTGAATTAACACTTTGGTCAAAACGGACAACATAAGAACGTCCACCAGAGAAGTCAACACCATAACTCATTCCACGAACAAAGAAAGAAGCAACAACAATGACTACAGCAATACCTGAAACAAGGTACATCTTTTTACGTTTGCCGATAAAGTCAAAGTTGACTTTTGTAAGAACATTACGGGTAACTTTATTGTCGAAGGTAATGTTACGGTTGTGGTCAAGCCAGTAGGTGAAAATCAATCTTGAAATAAAGATTGCTGTAAACAATGAACAGATAATACCAATGATAAGGGTGGTTGCAAAACCCTGAACAGGGCCTGAACCAAAGATATAAAGGATAATACCTGTGAGGATCGTAGTTACGTTACCATCAATAATAGCTGAATAGGCATTTTTGTAACCATCAGCGATGGCAAGCCTTAATCCTTTACCAGCGCGTATTTCTTCAAGAGTACGTTCAAAAATAATTACGTTGGCATCCACCGCCATACCTAATGTAAGCACAATACCGGCGATACCGGGCATTGTAAGGGTAGCACCCAGTGAAGCCAGCACACCAAACATGAGGAACATATTTGAGAGGAGGGCAATATCGGCAACCAAACCTGCTTTGTTATAATACAGGAACATATATAAGAGGACAACAAGGAAAGCAATCAGGAATGAGATCAAACCAGATTGAATTGCTTCACGGCCTAAAGAAGGACCAACAACAGCTTCTTCAACAATGCGTGCAGGAGCAGGCAGCGAACCAGCTTTTAAAATGTTTGCAAGGTCCTGTGCTTCAGCTAAGGTTGTATTATTACCGGTAATAACAGAACGTCCGTTAGGGATCTCAGTATTAACAGTTGGGAAAGATAATACATAGTCATCCAGGACGATGGCAATAGACCTGTCAATATTTGCAGCTGTAATCCTTTTCCATTCTTTGGCTCCCTGGTTGTTCATTGTCATCGAAATCTCCAGTTGGTTCTGGTGATTATAGTCATAACGAGCATCAACAATAACATCACCATCCAATGCACAAGAGCCATCGCGGGCAGAAGCCTTAATAGCAATCAGTTGAAGGATATTTGGTGTTTTTGAATCAGGCTTGTTGGTCCAGAGGAGTTTCAGGTTACGAGGGAAAATAGAAACAACCTGAGGGTTACGAAGCATACGGCTTACGCGGGCAGTATCCTTAATGGCAGCCATACCGACAACAGGACCTCTTCCGGGCACAATACCACCCTGACCATCTGAATAAACAGCAAGCTGAAGATAAGCCAAAAGAGGATTCTGGCGCCTCATTTCTGCTTCATCCATTTCAGCAGTAGCTGATGAATCTGCATCAACAATATCCATCAAAGATTTGCCAGTGGTATCGGCAGCAGCTAATAAATCTTCTGCTTCAGTTACCTTTGCTGTATCAACAGGAGCTGTTTCAGCAACTTCATTTTCGATAACAGCATTGCTGTCAACAGGTAGCGCTTCAGTTAATCCAATTGAATCATTGCCTTCATTCATTAAACGAAGACGTTCGTTGGCTTCATAGAAGAAGTTTGCTATTTCACCAAATTCATAAGTTTCCCAGAACTCAAGGCGGGCAGTTCCCTGAAGGAGTTTACGAACCCTTTCAGGTTCTTTGATACCCGGTAGTTCAATAAGGATACGACCAGAAGTAGCTAACTTTTGAATATTAGGCTGGGCAACACCAAAACGGTCAATACGTGTACGAAGGATTTGGTATGAACGGTCAATCGCATCGTTGGTTTCTTTACGTAACACTTCAAGAACTTCATTATTAGAAGCCTGGAATGGGATACGCTCCCTCATTTCAGGAGTGCTAAAGATTGCAGCCAGACGAGCATTTGGATCTATTTGTTCAAAAGCATTACCAAAAAGGGTAACATAATCTTCACGGCTTGTTTTGGCCATTTGGTTTGCTTTATCAATAGCAGCAACAAAAGTAGGATCTATGCTATTACCTGATAAAGCTTTTATGATATCTACAACCGAAACTTCAAGAGTTACGTTCATCCCCCCTTTAAGGTCAAGACCCAGGTTGAGCTCCCGTTCTTTACATTCGCGGTAGGTATATTTTCTCACCAAAAGATTAAAGACCACTTCAGAAGACATTGAGTCTAAATAATAGCGTTCTTCAGCCTTGTGGATAGAGTCCAACAATACCATTTTTTTAAGGGCATCACCCTGAGAAAGCTCTTCAGCTTTCTGAACCATACTTTCGCGGTTGGCATAGTTCTTTGCTTTTGACTCTACTCTTCGGGTAAAAAAAGTAAATGACAACTGATACAAGCAAACTATTGCGAAAGCAACAGCGAAAAATTTAATCAAACCTTTACCTTGCATGTTTATTTTAGTTTTTAGTATGTTTTGTGGTTAAGCTTGCAAATATAGGATTTCAAAACCTAATAAGCAACGTTTCAAGTCAATTCATAGATTTTTTCAGGGAACGAAGCAGTTTTAATGGCTAAAACCAAAGCGTTTCCGTTGATAATGATTATCTTTGAAATGATTTTTCTTAAAAACAGCCTGCAAATTTAGATTAATTTTCATTTAGAAATGCATAAAATCTATAATACCTTTTACATTTTTTTGATTTTTCTTTATTTGCCCTTTATTAGTAAAGGTCAAAACGCCTTTCATGATTTTGGTTTTATGAAAAGCCAGCTAATATCTGTCATCGAAAACAACAGCCAACTTGCTTATCCCTGGGCCGGAGGAATCAATACCGGCCAGTTCTCTTCGACCGACCTGAACTTTGATGGTAAAAAAGATTTAGTAGTCTTTGACCGAAACGGGAATAGACTCTTATGTTTTATAAATACAGCTCCCCCGGGCAGTTATCAATTTGAATATGCACCTGAATATGAACATTTCTTTCCACAAGCCAATGATTGGTTTTTTATGAAAGATTATGATGCAGATGGACTGGAAGACATTTTCACTTATTCCTTAGCAGGCATCAGGGTATATAAAAATACTTCATCACAATCCAAAGGACTCTCATTTATTAAAATTAGCGAACGCCTTGAATCGCTTCAAGGCTCATCGATGCCTGTTAACATCTTTTCTTCCTCGGTTGAGATTCCGGCCATGGTAGATTTAACTGGTGATGGATGCCTTGATGTTCTTGTATTTCATGTTTTGGGGGCCTATTTAAACATGCACCGCAACTTAAGTATGGAGAAGTATGGCAATTGCGACAGCCTGTTGTTTGAACGTGTGAAATATTGCTGGGGAAACTTCATGGAAACTGAAGAAAGCAATCATATTGAAATGAATATTGATTGCCCGGTTGATCAAAGTATCGAAAAGAATGATATCACCTTAGACCCAAGCAAGCTTCATGCTGGCAGCTCAGTAATCCCTTTTGATATTAATGGCGATGGCATCTTTGACCTGCTTATCGGGGATGTTGATTTCCCAAACCTCGTTGCTTTATATAATCAGGGAAACAACGTAGATGCAGATATTTTTTATGTTGATACAGCATTCCCTTCCGCCACTACCCCGGTAAACGTATTATCCATGCCCTACCCTTCTGTCATTGATATCGACAACGATGGGATAAACGAATTTATAGTGGCCCCTTTTGATGAAAAAAGCAATTTGTCAAAAAACCATCATCATATCTGGTTATATAAAAACACAGGAGATGAAATACCTGAACTAAACCTTCAAACAACAAGCTTTCTTCTGGATGATATGATTAGTATGGGAACCTGTGCTTTCCCTACATTTGCAAACTTTTCATCCTCTCTTGCACCCGATCTTTTTGTTGGAAATTATGGCTATTTTGATACTGCTGTTGTAAACAATGGTATTACTACTGCCACCTATATTGCTTCCGTGAGTTGGTATAAAAACACAGGTACTCCATCAAATCCGATATTCGAGCTTAAAACAAAAGACCTTGCAAGCCTTTCATCCCTGGAAACAACACACCTTTACCCCACACTGGCTGATCTTGACAATGACAATGATTTGGATTTGATAACAGGAATGGCTGATGGGTCAATAGCCTTTATTGAAAACACATCTGTCAATCCGGAGATGCCCCAATGGGCTTCTCCCATATTAAATTATCAGGACATCCAAACGGCTCCCTTTGCAGCCCCCCAGCTTTTCGACCTTAACAAAGATGGCCTGAATGATTTAATCATTGGCTCAAGGAATGGAAAACTTGCTTATTACCAAAACACAGGAAACCATACAATACCTGAATTCACCTTTATCACTGATGAACTTGGAAATGTCAATGTCACCAACCTTAATTATAGCTATTACGGATTTTCAACACCCCATTTTTTCCTGACCCCCCAGGGCAATACTGCATTGTTTACCGGCTCTAATAAAGGCCAGATATACTATTACAAAAACATTGACAATAACCTTGAAGGATCGTTTGAACTGTTTGATGCCAATTTGCTTTATATCTATGATGGCTGGCGTTCTGCTCCCGCTGTTTACAACCTTAACAATGATGCATACCCTGATATGATTGTTGGAAATAACAGAGGCGGTCTTTCTTTATACATGGGTAAAGAAGCCCCGGCACTTTCAAACCCGGAATTTAATATTCAGAATCATTTGACACTTGATGTCTTTCCCAATCCGGCCACAAAAATGCTAAATATTAGATTGAATGGGATTACGGATCCTGAGGATATTAGCATTAGCCTTTTAAACATTGAAGGAAAAAACATCGTAGGGATCAAGAACTTTTTTAATATTTCAAATGATTGTTCAATAACTTATGAGATTTCCGAACTCAGTCCAGGAATTTATGTATTAAAAGTCAATATTCAAGGCATCCAGATTCATAAAAAAATAGTAGTTGGTAATAATTAATGAACCCTAATTATTTGTTGTCATGAATATTATAACAAACAACTTCAGCAATGATTTCAATAATGAATTTGGCAGTTTGTATAACTATAAACGGACAACCCCAAACAGGCCCTAATAAGATCATGCATTATAGAAATATCTCATTAAATAAATAAAATATAATAGACTATTAATGATTGCCTTAAGCTTCTTTATTGTTTTTTAACAAAACCTGGACAAACAAAGAATGTAAGAAAATCGTTAAGCAAGCAGACAAAACAAATAAAGAAAAATAACGATATTTTTCGCTATAATAAAAACCAAAAACAAAAACACTCACTAATTATGACAACAATTACGAAGCTAAAAAAAATTGAAGGGAATTTTTATAATTGGTCTGCCAAAAATGGCATCGTTTTATTACGGATCTGCATTGGAATTGTATTCTTCTGGTTTGGGTTCCAGAAGTTCTTTCCCGGAGTTAGTTCTGCAGAAGATTTGGCAACAAGGACAATTGAAGTGATGACTTTTGGCCTGATGGCACCCCGCTTATCAGTATTTCTTTTAGCACTTTGGGAAACAATAATCGGGATTGGGTTCCTTACAGGTAAATTTATGAGAGCTACTATTGCATTATTATTTTTACAAATGATTGGAACATTCACCCCTTTATTTTTCTTTCCAGCCGAGACTTTTTTTGTAGTTCCAATAGTACCTACCCTCGAAGGGCAATATATAATAAAAAATATTGTCATAATATCGGCAGCAATGATAATAGCAGCCTATTATGCCGGGAAAACAATAAAGAAACAGGCTAAATAGTATAATTACATCAGGATGTAAAAAAAAAGAGATGTTTTGCAACATCTCTTTTTTTTTATTTCTTAATACCTGCCCTCTTCTTTCAAAAGACTGGTTTTATGTTTTATAGTCCTTAATATCAAAGCCATTAACAATGTAATCCCAAATGCCCAAACACTAATCCTGTTCCAGTTAAATTCATAGCCTGCAAAAGCCCTCCTTATCAGGTCAACAAACATAAAGCTAAGGGCAACAGCCAGCACGCCTGAATATTCACGACGAAGGACTGATATGAATGAAAACGGCACTGATGTGGGTTTATACTTTTTGATGTTGGGGATAAAAGCCGGGGCTTTTAATGACCAGTCAAGGTATTCCTGCCCAAACTTACGTTCCAGAAAACGCTCTTCTGCAAACATAATGCGTTCATAATAAAGCCAAAACAGTAAAGAGACAATAATAAAGAAATAAATATTAAAACAAAAAATCACAATACCCATCCACATCAGGTAATTACCAAGATATAAGGGGTGCCTTAACATAGAATAAATACCGGTGGAATTAAGTGTTTCAGCAACCTGTTCCTGGGTATTGCGCCCGGAAGTCCCACGTGGGGTTGTACCTATTGTCCAGGCCCGGATAAAAAATCCCAGGAAGGAAATGAAGATGGCAATAATAGTGACATAGAGAGCAATTTGAGGTTTTTCTGTTGTCCATTGAACAGGAGTAAAATACAAAACAGGGACAGCCAAAACAAACAAAGCAAGAGGTATTTGTCCCCTGAACCTGAAAAGCCAGTTCCCGCTTTTTTCAAATGAGTGGATAAGCGCCATTGGGAAATTTTTAATTTTAACTGCAAAGCTATAAAAAAAAAGCCACCAGAAAACCTGATGGCTATAATATCTATAATTGGAATCAATTACTTTGCAGAATGCTCAAGACTAATGATTTCCATCCCGCGTTTGATAGCTTGTTCGTTTAAGGGAACAAGGTTATGATAGCGTTCAGGAAGAACTTTCTTAAGCCCTTTAATGATATTCTCAAGATCAATAATTGGTTTTTGCTTAAGGAACCCACCAAGAACAATCATATTAAAAATCTTAGTATTGTTCATTCTGATTGATTCATCGTAAGCATCAATCACATATATATTGATGTCTTTTCTTTTAGGTTTACGGGTCATCCCGTTGCGTTCATAAATAAGAAGGCCGCCTGGTTTAACGGCATCTTCAAATTTGTCCATTGAAGGTTGGTTCAGGACAATAGCAGTATCAAACTTGTTTAATACCGGGGAACTAATACGGTCATCGCTAATGATGGCAGTACAGTTGGCTGTTCCACCACGCATCTCAGGCCCGTAAGAAGGCATCCAGCTCACTTCTTTATTTTGCATAACACCGGAATAGCAAAGGATTTGTCCCATTGACAAAACACCTTGTCCACCAAAACCGGCAATGATGATTTCTTCAGTCATGACAATTTATTGTTTTTATTCTTGTGGAACTTTGATATCACCAAGAGGATAATATGGGAACATGTTTTCTTCCATCCATTTATTGGCCTGAACAGGAGTCATTTTCCAGTTGGAAGGACAATTTGAAACGATTTCAATAAAACAAGTGCCTTTCTTAAGCTTTTGGTATTCAAGGGCTTTCTTAATTGCTCTCTTGGTCTTACGAACATTACCAGGAGTATGAACAGACTGACGGGTCACATAATAAGTACCAGGAAGCTGAGCAAGCAATTCAGTGATTTTCAGAGGCGAGCCTACAACAGATACATCACGGCCAAAAGGAGAAGTAGTACTTTTCATTCCTGCAAGTGTAGTTGGTGCCATCTGTCCACCGGTCATTCCATAAATACCATTATTGATAAAAACAATAAGGATATTTTCACCCCTGTTGCATGCATGAATTGTTTCACCTGTTCCAATTGCAGCAAGGTCACCATCACCCTGATATGTAAAAACATATTTATCAGGTAAAACTCTCTTTATCCCTGTAGCTACTGCAGGCGCACGTCCATGGGCAGCTTCGGTCATATCAACATCAAAATAGTAATATGCCAATACAGAACAACCTACTGGTGCTACGCCAATGGTTTCATTTTGAATGCCGAGCTCATCTATTGCTTCGGCTAAAGCCCTGTGAGCAGTACCATGTCCACATCCGGGACAATAGTGCATTACATTATCAGTAAGCACTTTGGTTTTCTCATAGACAAGATTTTCTTTTTTTATGATATCAGACATGCTTATCCTCCAATAATTTTTTGTTCCAATGCAGCAAGTATTTCATCAGGTGAAGGGATCATACCTCCAAATCGGCCAAAATGTTCAACCTTAACTTTTCCATTTACTGCAAGGCGAACATCTTCTACCATTTGTCCGGCATTCATCTCTACAGTTAAGATACCTTTAACCTGTGAGGCTAACTTATTTAAAGCATCAACAGGATAAGGATATAGTGTCTGGGGACGGAACAAACCAACTTTTATCCCTTTGGCACGAGCCATATCCATTGCTTTTTGGGTAATTCGGGCACAAGAACCAAAAGCTGCAAACAGATATTCTGCATCTTCGCAGCCAATAGCCTCATACATAACTTCATTCTTCTCTATTTCTCTATACTTAGCCTGGAGACGAAGGTTTACTTTTTCCTGTTCTTCAGACTGAAGCTGCAAAGAAGTAATGATTACATGGTCTTTACCTGGCCTTTTGCCAGTTGTAGCCCAGTCATAATTAACTGTTGAACGGGGTTGCTGTTCAAAAAGCTCGACTTTTTCCATCATCTGGCCTATAACACCATCTGAAAGGATCATTACCGGGTTACGGTATTTAAAAGCAAGGTCAAATGCAAGACGCATAAAATCTACACTTTCCTGAACAGAGGCTGGCGCTAAAACAATAAGTTTGTAATCGCCATGACCCCCACCTTTTACAGCTTGAAAGTAATCGCTCTGTGATGGTTGGATAGTACCAAGTCCTGGACCTCCCCTAACCACATTAACGACAACACAAGGTAATTCCGCACCAGCGATGTACGAAATGCCTTCCATTTTCAAACTAATTCCTGGTGATGAGGAAGAGGTTAATGCTCTCTTTCCACATCCGGCAGCACCATAAACCATGTTTATGGCAGCTATTTCGCTTTCGGCTTGTAATACCACCATTCCGGTGCGTAACTCAGGCCTCTCTGCCATCAGGTATTCAATTACTTCCGATTGAGGAGTAATAGGATACCCAAAATAAGCATCGGCTCCAGCTCTTATTGCCGCTTCAGCCAAAGCCTCATTGCCTTTCATCAAACGTAATTCTTTCATTGTACGTTGGGTATTTTTTAACCTTCTACAGTTTAACAAAAAATTTATTTCTCACGATACACAGTGATTACTGCATCGGGGCACACAACTGCACAGTTGGCACATCCAACACATCCATCATTTATTTTCACTGCATAGTGATAACCTTTGGCATTAACCTCCTGGGCAATGCCTAAAACTGCATTCGGGCAAGCTGTAATACATACCTCGCAGCCCTTGCACTTCTCGATGTTTATTACAACATCTCCTTTTTTTGCCATTGCTGAAAGCTTTTAATTGAGTTATGAATTCTATTCTGTTTTTTTATTTTTCCTTACCCGGCAAAACTATAACTAATTATTGAAAGAATGATTTTAAATTTCAATTTTTTTTTAGCTGTTACTCAATACTGCCATACCTCTACTTATCTAAATGATTGACATTTTAAGCATTAAATATGCTTTTTTAAAAGCATGGGTTTCATTTCATCTAAAACTCTCCAAAAAGAGTTTTCTAAACAAAGCTAAATTTTTTAACCCATGCCAACAATTATCGCATTCATTTTTCAACTTATATTTTCAATTCTTCATGAAATTCTTTCCCATCAATATTTAAAGAACTTATTTATACCCTTATAAATCAAACCATAAATATCACAAACGATCTGTTTCAAAAAATAAAATCCCAATAAGACTAACCTCAGGGGGAAGATTATATTCCACCACAACTTTGATTAATTCATACCCTGTTCAATAATTGAAAAATGATTTCCCATTTTTGCTTTTTGGGCAATTTAAGGCATCAGAAACGAATACCATTGTTTTCAACATTCATGTTTGTCTCCCCAAAATACTATTTCTGATGTGTTTTTGACCTCAAACAGATTTTTTTTTGTTGTTTTAATGCCCATCGGGAATTATTCGTGTAAAACCCAGTTGCTTTCATTTCAACACCTATTCCTATGTAATTTCTCCAGCCATGTTTATTACAATATTCACTCAAAAAAAATCCTTAAATCTCCAAACCTTGCATGCTTATGCAAGGTTTGGATTTAATCAAAATTCCAATAAAGAACAAACGGCATTTAAATCGCAAACTACAATACTTTAAATCAAAGCACGATAATGAATGAAGCGACCATTAATGCCTTTATGTTTTTGAGAATTCTTATTCTTTTACCAATTCTGCATATTTTGGCACCCATGCTGTTACATCATTGTCTTTAACCATCCAATGCCATTTTCCACTTTCCATGAAAAAGTATGTAAAAAAGATTTCTTCACTATAACATGACCAACATTGAAGCAATGCCATTTCAGGGTGAATAACTGTACCAGATATTTTGCATGCATGTGTATCCTCCCCTTCTTCAAGTTTACTGCCAAACTGAACAAAGCCACTAAATCCACCAAGTAAACTCTTTGAGCCCTTAGTTTCATGTTCAAGTTTTACACTGATACTTGCCTCAGGCATATCATTTTTTATATTATTGCTTGTCCATGAATAAACGCCGTTAAAATTTAACTGAACGGGAGCTTTTTTTGCAATGGGTTTGGCAAATTTTTGATTTTCCATCGCCTCATCAAACATGCTTAATAAATATTGTTGTTTTTCTTTCTCCAGTTTAATTTCTTTTTTATCCTTGTAGCAGGATAAATATTTTTTACCTGAAAAGAAAACCAATTCCTGGTATTCTTCAACTTCATCAGATACAGAGGCATCAATCATAAACAACTGATTTTTTTCAATATAAAATGAAACACCATTGCTATAATCATGTCCCCTGGTAACCAACACAAGTTCATTTTTATCATTATAATAAAAAGTGCTTCCTTCTATATCTGATTCAATATTCTCAACTCTAAATGGAAAAGCCTTAGCAGTATTTGATTTTAGTTCATTATCAATTTTATTTTTCCAACCAATCCTTTCATTTACCTGAGGATCTTTTGAAAAGGAACCAGTCTCTTCTATCTTTGCATCTTGTGAATCAGCAGCAACTTCAGTCTTGCTTGAAGAATTGTTACATGACAGGCTAAGGACTGTTAAGCCTACAATAATTAAAAAAAGTTTATTTTTCATTGGTCTGATTATGTTTTAATGGTTTAAAATCTCTAATACTTGTTTCGCTTTTTAATAATTTGTTTTCGGGACACAAACATCCCGGGCTTTATCGAAAGGAATCCAAATCTTTGCTTGAATTAATCAAGTGTCTTAATCCTTTTCAACACCAAAAGGTCTATTACTTCGCCAGTCATCTCATCCTCCATTTTTTCGCTTTGATAATCAAGGTCAAAATGTTTGTCAAGCATCTCATTATTGAGCCCTATTTCGCCATCAAACTCTTTAATTAATCCAGGGTAAAGATTGTTGAAATGGATTGATGAAAGCTTTAATGAAAGCTCATTACTGTTCAAAAAAATCTTTTTCTTACCCCCAAAAAACAAAAAGTAGGGATCATTAAAATGACCAAGCTAAAAAACAATTGTACGGAACAGAAAACTGGCTTTTCAAAATAATGATTAAAACCCGGGATATGCAATATCTTCAAGAAAGAGTCCATGGGCAGGGACACTTGTACCTGCTTTGCCCCTGTCTTTGGATTCAATAATATCGCAAATTGATTCGGGTGAAATCTTTCCTTTACCAATCTCTAGCATGGTACCTGTAATAGCCCTTACCATATTTCGCAAAAAACGATCAGCCTTTATTGTAAACACCATTACATGTCCCCTTTGCTCCCATTGAGCCTCCATTATTTTACAATTGTTGGTTGCTGTTTGGGTATGCAATTTTGAAAAACTTGTAAAATCATTATAGTTAAACAAATAACCACATGCTTTATTCATTAAACTTATATCAGGGAGATAATGGATCAGATAGGAAAACTGGCTCCGGAAAGGATCTTTCTGAAGGCAGATATAATAGCGATAAGTCCTTGATAATGCCGAAAAACGGGCATGCATATCAGGTTCAACCTGAAATATTTTTTGGATAAAAATATCAATGCCTGTTAAGGCATTCAGGCTCTTAACCAATTGTTTCTTGTCAATCTCTTCCTTGCTCAATGATGTGTCAAAATGGGCATAAAAAACCGAAGCATGAACTCCGGTATCAGTCCTTCCGGCTCCAACAAGCTCAATTTTTTGTTTTAACAGTGTCTCAAGCGAACTTGTAATCTTTTCCTGAACGGAAGGAGCATTTGGCTGCACCTGCCATCCTGAGAAATGGGTGCCTGCAAACTGAAGCTGAATAAAAAAACGGTTCATTAAAACCTCTCCCTGGCACATTCTATGGTTAATAATAGTTCTAATTTTTTATCGTGTTCTTTATTTTTTGGGCTTTTTAGGCTTCTTCCTTGTAAAATGCCGCATTGATTCAGGAAGAATCAGGCTACTCCTTATGATGGAAGGGGATTTTTTTATATCCCCCAACAAAAATGCCCAGGGCTCCATCCCGGGAACCTGGTCAAAGACCTCTTTTAATATTGCCATGGCCGGAATAAACAATATCATCCCAGCAACGCCCCATATCATATTTCCTATAAACAAAACAATTATTGTAAGCATTGGGTTCATACTCACTTTGCCTCCCACGATTTTTGGTGTGAAGAAATTGCTCTCAGCCAACTGGATTACATAAAAACATGCAAGAACCCCAACGGGGTACCATAGAGAATCCTTTGTAAGTATTGCATATATAATAGGTAGTGTTGCACCTAACATCGGTCCCAAAAAAGGGATGATATTTAGAAAAGCAGCAAATACAGCAAAGAACAGGGCATGTTTGATCCCCAAGCTTACCAATGCGATACTGTTTAATACTGCAAGGATGCATATTACTAAAAACATCCCGCTTATATAGTTCTGAACTACCTTTTTTACATCCTGAAGAACTCCCTTTACCTTTTCCTGGCTCTTTGTCCCAAAGCACATTAATAAAAATGATTCTAAAAAATCACGGTAATACAAAAACAAAAAAATAAATATGGGCATCATAAATACTACTGCCAATGATGAAGCTGTTGATGCTACCCCTTTCGTCAATGTTGATGCGTTTGAATATAAAAAGCTAAAAACAGTCTCTTTTAAATTCTCAACCGATACCGGAATCTGATTCTCTAAATACTGAGATGTAAACTGGTTATAAGATATTATGAGTTCATTCACTTTCTCTTCAATCTGTCCCAAATCGCCTGCCAGATATAATATCTGATTATAAAAGAAATACAAAATCCCAAATAATACAACTGTTAACAAAATCATACTCAGGATTACAGATATCCCCTTTGGGATTTTAATCTTATCAAGTCTGTTCACCAAGGGGGTTATCAATATAGCCAAAAAACCACTTATCAATAATGGCACCAATAACGACTTGGCTAAAATCATAAAATATACAATCAAAAATAAGCCAATCAGGCTTATTGTAAATCTTTGAAATACTGAAAGATGCTCTTTCATGCCCGGAAATTGTTTTTCTGTTTGAAATGTCTTATTACCTCTATATGGCCTCTGCTAGCAAAGTTAATCAATAATCAATTCACATATTTAATTGCAAACTGGTTTATTTACCTAATGATAAAAAATCACTAAATGAACGAAAAAACAAGAAATGTATTTTGTTTAAAATTCTATGAATTTACCGTTAATCCGAATAATAATAGAAAAATAAAAATGATTCCATTTTATTGAAGACAACTTTTTTTATTATAAATAGGGCCTGCTGAAAAAGTCTTTAAGGCATCAGATGTGAGGCGACAAGGCGAAATTGTATAGTAATACTATGAGCCGATGGCAACGAAACAGATGATGCCTTAAAGACTAACGCAAACAAGATGCAAACATATTAGCACTTAAGGAAATAAATCCATGCACATGGTATTAAAAAGGGGCATTGTAAATGATATACATCCTGCTTGTTAAGTGTTTTTCAGCAGACCCTAAATAAACCTATTATGTACCTAAGCCTTGCAATGGTTAAAAAACAAATGGCCGGAAGGTGTTTTTACCTTCCGGCCATTTATTTATATTTTAATCTAAAGGCCCTATTAGCATAAAGGCATGTTGCATTACTCCTTAAAGAAATAGATTTCATTCAAGGCTTTAACAGAGCGATCGGCAAAGAAATCCCCCGGGTGGAATACCCTGAACCTCCCGTTCACACTGTTTTCCTCCTGGACAACCATAAGCGTCTGAACAGGGTTATTGCTATTAAATAATTCAGAATAGCTATATACAGTTCTATATCCATCGGCTGCTGAGAAGCAGGCCATCCCGCTTTTATAATATGCTTTGTCAATATTTTTAAGATATGGTTCCAATATCTGATTTAAGGATGTTCCTTCAAAACCATCATTGGGGTGATATCCCATCCCCATTCCATAAAATACTGTTTCATATCTCAATGGAGTACCATCTAATGCCTGACGGGTGATTGAAATGGCCCCAGAATCAGGAAATTCAACAAGCACTTCCGGCGCATACAAAGGTTCCAACTCCCTGTTTACAGTATATGCCTTTTTATCAAAACTACAAATCCTGATCTTGCTTGGATTATCAAGATAACGGGTATTATAATAATCTCCCGAAGCAATAAGCCTCCAGTTGGTACCTATCGGATAGTCAACTTCCACTTTATGAGGTTTTACCTGAAGCACTTCAGTAGCTATCATTACCTGGTTGGGATGATGCGTAAAGAATATCTCGCCCCAGCTAAACAATACTTTTTCTCCTTTATCATTTTCAACTTCAATATAGAGGTCAACGTTAGGCCTGAACTCTTCCGAATTTTTCTTTTTAAGCTTGACCGGATGTAAAATATCGTGAAGCGAATAGCCAACATAAGTATAAGCCCCGATAAATGTCCCTGCACCTGTATCAGACATTGCAAACTCTTTTGCCACTACCGAACTCCTGTATATCTTATTGAAATCGACCCTGAATTCTTTCTCAACCTCTCCTCCTACCAATAATTCCCCAATCTTTAAATCTTTCTTTTCCCCCTGATGATAATAACTGTTCCCGTCTTTTGCAATCTGAAGGCTTGCCCCGCTCATGGCATCAGGAAATGGGTTGCACCCTTGCAGGATAATTGCTGTCACCCCTAATATTCCCAACGTTCTTAATGTTTTTGTATGTTTTCCCATCTGCTTTTTGGTTATTGTTTATTGTTTTTGTTTTTGACATCATTCGATATGTCTGCTTTTTCATATCGCAAACTTCTCAAAAAAAAATGAATTATTACCAATTATTAATAATTTATAATACATCCAAATAATAATATAAAATACACAATATCATTTAATTATAAATATTAACACATCAATATTAAATTCATTTTATCTCCCTGATTAATATTTTCATACAAAAAAATAGTATTATTGCACCTCATTTTTTAATATGAACAAGAATTATCGCTCACTAAAACTAAACTATAAAATCTGGATTGAAACAGATCAGGACAAAAGTGTGTTTGGTGAAGGGAAATGGGAATTACTTAAAGCCATCAAAGAAACAGGTTCTTTAAAAGCTGCTGTTGAAAAACTCAATATCAGTTACAGGCGCACATGGGACAACCTAAAAAAAATTGAAGATACCCTGGGATACCCCATCATCGAAAAATCAAGGGGAGGTGCTGATGGTGGCCAGACAATCCTTACCCCTCAGGGCGAACGATTTGTTGAGGTTTTTGAGAAGTTCCATAAAAACTTCGACAGCATTATTAATGCCACCTTCGACCTGATGATGAAAGACCTAAACCAGGAACCCTGATTTTTTTTATCTTCGATATGCAAATTTTGCATTTCGAAAACATTAAACACTGTGACTTGATAATAATTAGCGATATGCATTTTCTGCATCTCCCAATAAAAACCGAAACACTAAATAAAAAACAAAAACACATTAAAGCAAAACCCTTAAAAATGAAAGAAGCTAAACAAAAACTTTACTTTTTAAAGTATTTCATCTGCCTAATGCTTTTAGTTACTTATGGCGGGGCAACCATGGCTAACAACGAATCAGCCCCAATCAGGGGAAAAATAACTGATGCCCAAACAGGGCAACCCCTCTATGGTGCTACAATTAAAATCAGCGGAACACACTTAGGGACAACGACCAATGCCCATGGGGAATTTAGTTTTAAGAACACGGGCGAAAAAGCTGTTTCAATTGAAATTAGCTATGTTGGCTATGCTACCCGCCAGGTAAATATTGAAAATACTGGCAGTTTTATTGAGCTTAGCCTTGAGCCACAGGCACTACTTTCTGAAGTAGTTGTAACAGGGACAAAAACAAACCGCCGCATTATGGATGTGCCAACCCGTATGGAACTCATCACGCCGGCACAGATAGAAGCATCTCCTGCGCAATCGGCTGACGATTATTTAAAAAGCGTTTCCGGGATTGCTATAAGCAGGCCTGCTGGTATTTATTCAAGCAAAACCATTGTATCCCTCAGGGGAATGGGGGGGGAACAAGGAAGGACCCTGGTGCTCAAAGATGGGATCCCTTATAACAAAACTGATGGAGGCTCTGTTAACTGGAACTTCTTTAACCCTGACAATGTTGATAGGGTTGAAGTATTAAAAGGTGCTGGTTCTTCTATCTATGGTGGCAATGCGATGGGTGGGGTTATCAACTTCTTCTCAAAAAAACCTGCCAAGCCTTTACAAGGATCTGTTTCTCAAAGCTATGGAACTTTTAATACCCTTCAGACAAAAGCTGACCTTAAAGGACGAAATGGCTCCTTCTTTTGGGGACTTGATGGTATTTACCGCAAAGGCGATGGATACATCACCGCTACTGTTGATGATTTTGACTCTCTTTATTCTATCCCTAGTTTTGTTGACGAATACCTAGTTAACGCAAACATCGGCTATTTCATCAATCCTAACCACAGCATCGAAATTGGTGGTGGATACTCTGACGACAAACGTGGTACCGGAACTTCTTATTTCAAAGACTATGAAATTGCTGCTCCTGAGGGCGCTTTTAATAGCCATAATACCCTGGCTATGCATGCAATCTATAAAGGAGTTCTTAATAACGGCAACCAGATAAATGTTTCTGCCTATAATCGCAAGGAAGACTATGTCAATATCAGGGAATCATTGAAAGGATCAAACCTTGAACGTTATGATGTGACTTCTGTTAGAGAGGATATGGGCATTTTTGGAACTTATTCGCATAAATTGGGGGCGCACAACATCATTGCTGGCTTAGATGTTAAAAATGGGGCCGTGGATGGAGCTGATAAATATATCACCTCAAGCGATGAGGTTATCAACAGGGGTGCCATGCTAAATATGGGCTTATTTATCCAGGATGAATTTGCCATTGGAAAAACCGGCCTGTCTATTCTTGCTTCCCTTCGCTATGACAATGCCAAATTCTCTGATGGCGAATTCCTGGTCCTTAACCCTACCAATACAACTTCATTTCTTGAAGATTTCGCCGGACCTATTGAAGATGCATCATGGAATGCTTTTAGCCCAAAACTCTCTTTCCAATACCTGCAAGAAGGCTCTTTCAGGGTCTTTGCTGCCTTCAGCCGCGGCTTCCGCCCCCCTGTTCTTGAAGATATGTGCCGCACTGGCCGGATTTCAGGAGGCATGAAGATTGCAAACCCAAATCTAAATCCTGAATTCATTGATAACTTTGAACTGGGTGCCGACCTGATGCTCATCAAAAACCTTCAGCTTGCTGCAAGTGGCTTTTATGCCATCGGATCTGATTATCTCCATTATATCTCAACCGGCGACAGCATCCGCCTCAACAATAAATGGAGGCCCATCAAACGCATGGAAAACATTGGAAAAGTAGAAATCAAAGGCTTTGAAATTGATGCCAAATATCGTATCGGACAGGCTTTTGACATTAATGCTGCATATACTTTTGCATCAGCAACTGTTAAGGAATTTGTTGTTAATGACCCGGAAACAGATGATGACCTTACAGGCTACAAATTGTCCTACAACCCTGAAAATGTGTTCCACTCAGGCATAACCTGGCGCAATAAATTTGTAAATGTCTTTGCTGGCATCAATTATAAAGACAAACAATATACCGATGATTTGAACACTGAAGAAGATGCCCTGAAAGCATTTTATACAGTTGACATGAAAGTTTGGAGAACATTTTTCAACTACCTTGAAGTTGCTGTTCAGGTTCATAACCTCACTGATAACAATTATATCGATAGCAACTCAATTATTGCCCCGGGCAGGATGATTGTTGGAGAATTAAAATTTAAATTTTAATCCCTTTACAATAAAATAAAAGGGCGCCAACTTTTAACCGCATATGGCGCCTGCTGCATAGGTTAATCTTTCTCCTTAAAAGTTTTTATTTTAGAAAATCTATGCATAAAAAAACCCGGATTGTTTATCCGGGTTTTTTATTGTTTTCTTTCAAATTCATTACCCTGAAAACTTAGATGATTTCACAAGTGAAATGAAATTCAATGCTCGGGTAGTTTTCCATGGCCCTGTCCAACAACCATTGTGAATCAGCCAAAAATACAGGATTATCATATTTATCCAAGGCCACATTACGGCCTTTTGCTTCCATAAAATCGCTCATTGCTTTCTTATCCGTTGTCCTTAACCATGCCGCCTTATAAAAGTTCATGTGGGCAAACCTACATGAAGCCCCATATTCGTGAAGAAGCCTAAACTGAATAACCTCAAACTGAAGCTCTCCAACAGTACCAACAATACGACGGTTTCCAGGCTGTTGAACAAACAACTGGGCAACACCTTCATCGGTCAACTGCTTAATACCTTTTTCCAATTGTTTGCTCTTTAATGGGTCGGTATTTATCAATTCCTTAAATATCTCAGGCGAGAAAGAAGGAATCCCCTGATAACGCATTTGCTCTCCTTCAGTGAGTGTATCCCCAATCCTGAAATTCCCGGTATCATATAAACCAACAATATCTCCCGGATAGGCATAATCAATCACACTCTTATCCTGTGCCATAAAGCTTGTTGGATTCGAAAACCTGAAAGACTTACCTGTTTTCACATGATGGTAATACTTGTTCCTTTCAAATTTTCCTGAACAAACCCTTAGGAAAGCTATCCTATCACGGTGACGGGGATCAAGGTTGGCATGTATCTTGAAGATAAAACCTGAAAAAGCCTCTTCGCCCGGATATACCTCCCTTGTATCTGTATGGCGGGGTGCAGGGATAGGCGAAATCTGAACAAATGTTTCCAAAAGCTCCCTTACCCCAAAATTGTTAAGGGCACTGCCAAAAAACACGGGGGCAATTTCTCCCCTTAGATAACTATCTACATCCAGGGGTTCATATACCCCTTCAATTAAATCAACATCTTCCCTTAACACTTTTGCCTGCTCACCAAGCAATTCATCAAGCATTGGGTCGTTTAGGTTATTAAAACTTAAAATATCCCGCTCTATTTCCTGCTTATTTGGCTGAAAAAGATAGAGTTTTTTATCAAAAAGGTTATACACCCCTTTAAAACTACTTCCAATCCCTATTGGCCAGGTAAGGGGCCTTACCCTGATATGGAGCTTATCTTCTATTTCATCAAGCAGTTCAAATGGCCCCTGACCTTCCCTGTCCATTTTATTTATAAAGGTAATTACCGGGGTATTGCGCATCCGGCAGACCTTCATAAGCTTTTCGGTCTGGGTTTCAACGCCTTTGGCGCAATCGATTACAAGGATAACACTATCCACAGCAGTGAGTGTCCGATAAGTATCCTCTGCAAAATCCTGGTGCCCAGGTGTATCCAAAAGGTTTATCTTGGTGCCATGGTATTCAAAACCCATTACCGAAGTTGCAACTGAAATCCCTCTCTGGCGCTCAATCTCCATAAAATCAGAGGTTGCTGTCTTGGTAATCTTATTGGACTTTACAGCTCCTGCTGTTTGTATTGCCCCACCAAATAATAATAACTTTTCGGTCAGGGTGGTCTTGCCCGCATCCGGGTGGCTTATAATTCCAAAAGTCCTTCTTCTGATAATCTCAGATTTGTTAGAACTGCCCTCCAGGGCTGAAAATGCTGGATTTGTGGGGTCTCTAAATTCAAACATGCTTGTTATTCAGGTGTTTTACAGGGATTTCTTTCTTCTTTTTTTGGGTGTGCAAAGTTACTAAAACTATTTGGATTTTTTAATAGCCCTTATACCCCTTAATAATTATATATTAACCTTAATAAGTTTAAAACCAGAACCGGAAGAATTCCAGAAGATATCATGGTCAGACTTAAAGCGGAGTTAAAGCTGAGTTAAAGCGGGTTTGAGCCGGGTTGAACCCGGCTCAAACCCGGCTCAACACCGCCTCAACCCCGGCTCAACCCCGGCTCAACCCTTAACCTGATATGAATGTGATCTCTCTTTTTTATTACAAAAAACTCAATCCCTTTAGTTTTCTCATTCTATCAGGGGCCGCTGAAAAACTATTCAAGGTATCAGGTGCGCAGTGATATGGCAAAATTGAACTATAATACGATGGGCCAGTTGAATTAAAACAGATAATGCTTTAAAGGTAAACACTAAGAATATCCAGATAAATAGGTACTTCAGGAATATAATCCCCACGTGCAGTAAAAAAAATTGACATTGTAATAGATTCACATCCTGTTTCTTAAGTGTTTTTCAATAGTCCTGGATAATATTTCATGTAATAAACCGGGACAGTTCAATTAGCTATCAAATTCAGTATTATTTTTTTTCAATAAAGTATTTTGCTCAAAACAATTATAATTTATTTATTTCTATTTAATTGTTTTACTGCGCTTTACATAGCTATTAAAGAAATTTTTATTTAGTTTGATTCTAAATTAAGGGTAAACCGAATAATAATTAAAGAATTATTTATTTAATTAAAAATCTCTTTTTATATTTGGAGTATAAAAAGAAAAAATCAGTGTTCCAAGCAACTGAAAAATAGAAACAAACAGAACATTAATCACAATCAGAAAGGTTACGATTATGACAAAAATCGAAGAATTAGTAAAGCAGCAGGCCGAAGTATATGGCCGCGAGCGCAACAGCCTGATGCCCATACTGCAGGCAGTTGTAAAAACAGAAAGGTACCTGTCGGAAGAAGCGATGGTAGCCATAGCAAAAGAATTAGACATGTCGGCAGCCGATGTGTATGGCACAGCGTCCTTTTATACATTTCTGGACACCAAGCCCAAAGGCAAAAACATCATCCGGGTATGCAAAACAATCACCTGTCACATGAAAGGAAAAGACAGCATTATTGCAGCCCTTGAAGAAACCTTAGGCATTAAGTTGGGTGAAACGACCACCGATAAGCAGTTCAGCCTGTTACAGGCCAACTGTTTGGGATGGTGCCACAAAGGCCCTGTCATGCTTATCAATGACGAAATCTATCCTGAACTCACCCCTGAAAAAGCAATTGAGATAGTTCAGGAATTCAGAAAGAGAAAATAAGCAGGTCAAATTCAACATTTTTTTTCACAACTAAAATGCTTAATCATGGAAAATATTAAAATAAAAAAAGTTGACCTCATATTTGACAAGGTTGACTACCTGGCCATACTTGAAAAAACATTTAAACGTTCACAGGACGAAATCATCCTTGATGTCATTGACTCGGGGCTCAGGGGCCGTGGTGGTGCAGGATTCCCTACAGGTTTAAAATGGAAATTTGCAAAGAACGAAGAGACAGAGCAAAAGTATGTAATCTGTAATGCAGATGAAGGCGAACCAGGCACATTCAAAGACCGTGAGATCCTCACCCAGGTGCCTGAAAAAGTATTCTCAGGAATGGCAGTTTGTGCCAAAGCCATTGGAGCAACCAAAGGCTATGTTTATTTAAGGGGGGAGTATAATTTTCTGCTGCCTATGCTGTTAAAAAGCATTCAGGAATTCAACCAAAGCATGAAAGACCTGAACATAGAATTTACAGTACACCTAAAATCAGGCAGTGGGGCTTATGTATGTGGGGAAGAAACAGCACTTATGGAATCGATGGAAGGCCATCGTGGGGAACCAAGGAACAAGCCACCCTTTCCAACATCTCATGGCTATTTGGGAAAACCTACATCGATCAATAATGTTGAAACCCTTGTTTTTGCATTAATGATTGCACAAAAGGGGCCCAAAGAGTTTAAAGACCTTGGCACTTTTGACTCAAGAGGATCAAAGGTGTTTTCAATATCAGGAGATACTCCACGTCCCGGGATTTATGAACTAGAGTTGGGAATGACCCTTGAAGATTTTGTGAATGAGTTTGGGGATGGAGATACCAAAGCAGTTCAGGTTGGGGGGGCATCAGGCTTTTGCGTTGCCCGCAAAAACTTTAAAGACACTGTAATAGGCTTTGAAGGGATACCCACAGGAGGCTCAATGATGCTGTTCAACTCATCCCGTTCGATGTATAATATCTTACATGATTATCTTGAGTTTTTTGAAGAGGAGTCATGTGGGCAATGCACCCCCTGTCGCGTAGGCTGTCAACAATTGCTAAAAGGCATTGAGGCAGTAAAAAAGGGAAAGAAAACCCCACTATATCTGGAAGAACTGCAAAGGCTTTCCGAAACAATGCGTATTGCGTCGAAATGTGGTCTTGGACAAAGTGTCCCAAACCCATTCAACTCAATAGTAAATAACTTCAGGGAAGAAATCATTTACTAAAACGCAGGCAGTTTTTTATTATTCAAAAATCATTAACAGAAAACAACCATGAGTAAATATAAAGTAAACCTCAGGATAAACAACCTAAACGTCTCGGTTGATGAAGGCACTACCATATTGGAAGCTGCCCGGCAACTAAATTTCAAGATACCCACCTTATGCCACCATGACGATTTATGTGTGGCCGGAAATTGCAGGGTTTGCGTAGTGGAACAAAAAGGAGCACGCTTATTACCGGCTGCCTGTGCCACCCCTGTATCAGAAGGCATGGAGATATTAACAAACAGCATGAAAGTACGTCAGGCACGTAAACACATTATTGAACTACTCCTGAGCGAGCACAATGCCGAATGTACTGTTTGTTTCAAAAGCGGGAACTGTGAACTTCAGGAACTATCAAACGAATACAGGACAGGGAACAGGACATTCCTGGATGTATTAAAACCGTCAAAGTCAGATATATCATCGCCATCCATCGTAAAGGATGATTCAAAATGCATCCGTTGCCAGCGCTGTGTGCGTACCTGTATCCAGCTTCAATCGGTTACAGCATTGGCAGTGACACAAAAAGGGAAGGATATGAAAATTTCAACTTTCCTTGATAAGCCAATGAATGAAGTTATTTGTACAAATTGCGGCCAATGTGTAAACCGCTGTCCAACAGCAGCCCTGGTTGAAAGGAGCTATATTGATGAAGTGTTCAATGCCATTTATGATCCCAATAAATTTGTGGTCGTCCAGACTGCACCGGCTACCCGTGTTGCTATTGGCGAAGAATTCGGCATGGGTCCCGGCACCAGGGCTACCGGAAAGATGGTAGCTGCTTTACGCCGCCTTGGCTTCGACAAAGTATTGGATACCGACTTTACTGCCGACCTGACCATAATGGAAGAAGGCACTGAGCTACTCCACAGGCTGAAAAAAGCCCTCGTTGATGGAGAAAATGTAGCCCTTCCAATGATGACATCCTGCTCACCGGGCTGGATAAAATTCCAGGAACACATGTATCCCGATTTACTCGACAACCTGTCGAGCTGCAAGTCGCCCCAACAGATGTTTGGTCCATTGGCCAAAACCTATTATGCAGAAAAGATCAATAAAAACCCTGCTGAAATGGTAGTTGTTTCCATTATGCCCTGTACAGCTAAAAAGTTTGAAGCCAATAGGCCCGAGATGAGGGGAAGCGGATATAAGGATGTAGATTATGTGCTTACCACACGCGAAATGGCAATGATGTTCCGCCAGGCAGGCATTGAATTTGAGAAACTAGAGCCGGAAGACTATGATAATATTCTTGGCGAATCAACCGGAGCAGCCGTTATTTTTGGTACTACAGGAGGAGTGATGGAAGCAGCCTTGCGGACAGCATACGAAATCGTTACCGGGCGTGAAGTTCCTTTCACCAACTTAAATATCAAGCCGGTAAGAGGCATGGAGGGTGTTAAAGAAGCCTCCGTTAAGATTAAGGATGTGAAACCCGAATGGGCATTTCTGGAAGGCGTTGAGCTAAAAGTAGCCATTGCCCATGGACTTGCAAATGCAAAACTAGTGATGGACAGCATCAAAGCAGGCAAAGCCAATTATCACTTTATTGAAATAATGGCCTGCCCGAGCGGCTGTATTGGAGGCGGTGGCCAGCCAATACCTACAAATCTAGAAATAAGGAAGAAAAGAGCAGCAGCTATTTATGATGAAGATGAACACATGACAATCAGAAAATCTCATGAGAACCCGGAAGTGGCAGAGATATACAGATCATTTCTTCATGAGCCATTAGGCCATAAATCGCACGATTTGCTCCACACACATTATCAGCCCCGCAAGAGGTATTAATAAAAAAACTAAACTTCCCGGAATCTTTGTATTGGTTCCGGGAGGTTTTCATTCTCTTTGATTAGTGATTTGGGATATCAAACAAAAGACAGCAGGAGTTTATTTCACAAGTTGGATCGTGTTTAATAAGACATAATTTCTTTAAACATGAAAAGCATGTCATCTTTTTGCATTTGGTTTTTCTTTAATGATATTGAAATAAAACACAAATAATAAAAACAAATGCATATTTTTTTCCTCATAAATTCACATTTCATGAAAGCTATATTTCGGAATACCGACATAAGATACAAGAGAGAATCTCAATCAATTCAACATATACAGTATAATAATAATCCTTTGTTTGTTATTTTTTTCACATCTTATAAAGAAAAATTCTATTTGGAAACAAAAAACAATTACATTTGCATTAAAGAATTTATTACCCAATTAAGAACAGCTTGCACAACATAAATGACAAAAAGCCATGAACAGGAATGAGAATAAAAGACAGGACAATCATCAGGTACCCGAACCCACATTGAGGCGCCTCCCTGGATATTTGTCATTTTTTAAAGTATTACAGGCCAGCGGGGTAAAAAAAGTAAGCTCATCGCTTATTTCCAACACCTTTAAGATGGATGCCACCTTGGTAACCAAAGACTTGTCCTATACGGGGATAAAAGGCAAGACCAAAATAGGTTACGATGTAGATACGCTGATCAAGGCAATTATTGGTTTTTTAGAGTTTAACACTCAGGAAAAAGCGTTTATTTTTGGCATAGGCAACCTGGGTAAAGCATTAATTAAATATGAAGGTTTAAAAAACTACGGGCTTCAAATTGTTGCGGGTTTTGATATCGACCCACAGGTAGTACATGCAAGCTTTAATGATGTAAAGATTTATTCATTAGATGAATTCCGGGACTTATCAAAAAAAATGAAAGTAAGGATGGGCATCATCACAACACCAGACCACAAAGCCCAGGAGGTTGCAGATTTGATGATTGCCTGGGGCATAAAAGCGATATGGAACTTTACCCCCCAATCGATAAAAGTACCGGATGACATCATTGTTGAAAATACAAGCATCTATTCTGACCTTGCAGTCATTATTAACAGGCTCAATCTCAAAGGGATAAAAAAGCCAACTTAAATTTATAAACTGTCTAAATTAGACGAATTCACCTAATAATTATTGTCTGTCGAATGAAAACAGCCTTAGAGTAGGCAAAAACACTCATTAATAATATACATTAGACTTGTTAATTAATTCACAACATAATTTGTTTTTTGATTTACAACCATTTATCTTTGCACAAAATTTAAGATATCAGGCTGAAAAATAGGCAAAAACATCAGCCAGAAATCCTAAAGCAAAACAAAAGAGAATGAAAATTGGGCAAATAGCAGAATTATTAAATGCAGCAATCATATGCGGGGAACATCATGCTCAAAAAGAAGTTGATACAGCCTTTGCTTCGGATTTGATGAGTGACGTATTAACCTTAAAGAACGACAACATTGTTCTGATAACAGGATTGGCAAATACCCAGACAATACGTACAGCAGAGATGTCAAACATCAATGTGATTATCCTTGCACGAAACAAAAAGTTTTCGGAAGATATGATCGAACTGGCCCGTGAAAATGACTTAGTTCTCCTTGAATCGTCATATAGTGTGTTCAAAACCAGCGGTATTTTATATCATGCCGGTATAAAACCTGTTTTCTGATGACTGGAGATTTGATGCATTTTGAATATATCATTGAAAGCGGGAATTTCTCCAGGGCAGGTTATGCTTCAAGTGAAATAAAGAAAGTCCTGAAACAACTTAATGTGGATTTGAGCATCATTAAACGCACAGTAGTGGCCTCTTACGAAGCAGAGGTAAACATTGTTGCGCATGCTTTGGGAGGCACAATATACGTTGACATAGATACTGAAAAGATATTAATTCGGTTAGTTGACCAGGGCCCAGGCATCCCCGACATAGAAAAAGCAATGCAGGAAGGCTTTTCCACTGCCTCTTCCCAGGTAAGGGAAATGGGATTTGGAGCCGGAATGGGCTTACCAAACATCAAAAAGAATGCAGATCTTTTAAATATTGAAAGTATTGTAGGAAAAGGGACAAATCTTGAAATCACCCTATTCCTAAACCACTAAGCAAAAAAAAGGATTATGGCAGGCACGTCATATTTTCATCATGCACTGAAATTTAGAAAAGACATCTGTATCGGATGTTCTCATTGCATGACTGTGTGCCCCTGTGAAGCCATAAGGATTAAAAAAGGAAAAGCAAGCCTGCTTGAAAACCGTTGTGTTGATTGCGGCCAATGCTATAAAGCATGCCCTGTTGGGGCTATCATTGTAGAACAGGACGATTTCAGCAGGATATTTGAATTTAAAAATCGTGTGGCACTGGTTCCAACAGTTCTTATTGGGCAGTTTCCCGAAGAAGTAACCCAGCTTCAAATGTATTCTGTATTAATGGAACTTGGCTTTACCCATATCTTTGAGGTAGAACATGGTGTTGAAATTGTAAAGCCCGCTACAGAAGAATATCTTGATAAACGCAGTTCAACAAAACCACTGATTTCATCATATTGCCCTGCAATAGTAAGGCTTATCCAGGTTAAGTTCCCAACATTGACCAACAACCTTGTCCTTGTTAAACCGCCACTAGATATTTCTGCAACATATATCAGAAAAAAACTAATGGATCAGGGAGATCCCGATGAATTGACAGGAGTGTTTTACATAACACCCTGTGCAGCAAAAATTGCAGCCATTAAAAGCCCTGTTGGTGAAGAAACATCCCCAATTACCGGGGTTATAAATATGGACTTTATATTCAACAAGGTATATACTGCTGTTAAGCAGGGATTTGGGGGACAGAAAACCTGTCAGGTGCCACACATACAGCCTATTTCAGCCGAAGCGACACTCTTCCCATTAACAGGAGGGGAAACATCATTATATGAAGGAAGATGCCTTGCCATTGATGAAATTACGAATGTAATGGAGTTTTTGGAAAAGCTGGAAAACGAAGAACTTACAGATATTGACTTTTTAGAATTGCGTTCATGTGACCAAAGCTGTGCAGGAGGGATACTCACTTCCGGCAACCGGTTCTTTACTGTTGAACGATTAGTTAAAAAAGCAAATCAGGAAGCGCAAAATGTCACTAAAGGAACAAAAGACATTGAAAATGAAAAAGAATACCTTCTTGGTCAGATGAAATTATCCCAGGTTAATCCACGTAACATGGAAATTTTAGACCAGGATATGGGTATTGCCATGCAGAAAATGAAAAAGGTGCATGAGCTGATGAAAATCCTTCCTGTTGTTGACTGTGGCTTATGCGGTGCGCCTTCATGTAAGGCCCTCGCAGAAGATATAGTTCAGGACAAAGCTACATTGAACCAATGTATATTTATTCAAAAAATAATGGAACAAGAAGGCATACAGAAGCCCCTTGAATCGATGGACGTCCTGAAAAAGATATGGGGAGATGACAAATTTGAAAAAGAAATAAAAATCCAAAACCAATGACTGTTGCAGAATTAGTAAAAAAACTTGATTTAAAAGTTATAGGTGGTGAAAAAGGCCTTGACCGCCTCATCAAAGGAGGTTATACAGGAGATCTTCTAAGCGATGTAATGGGCAATGCTGATGCCGGACAAGTATGGATTACCCTGCAAACCCATAAGAATGTTATGGCTATTGCTTCGCTAAAAGACCTGGCAGCCGTCATCCTTGTAAAGGATCTCGAACCTGAAGAGGATACCCTCGAACAGAGCAATGAGGAAAACATCCCGATTTTGGGCACTTCACTTCAGGCTTTTGAAGTTACCGGAAGGCTTTACCAAATACTAAAAGCCTGATGATCCAGATTGTTGCCGACTTGCATATTCACACTGTGCTCTCTCCATGCGGGGATTTGGAAATGAGCCCATTGAATATCGTTAAGAAAGCAGCAGAAAAAAAAATCGGCATTATTGGGATTACTGACCATAATTCGACCCGACATACATTATTATGTGAAAGGATTGCGGGAAATTATGGGATAATGGTTTTAAAAGGGGCAGAAGTAACAACAAAAGAAGAAGCACACTGCCTGGCGTTCTTTGAAAAAGATGAAGAAATAATTGAATTTCAAAGTTTTCTTGAAAGTAAACTACCACCCATAAAAAACAATCCTGACAAATTTGGATATCAGGTGGTGGTAGATGAAGAGGAAAACATCATTGACGAGGTTGAATACTTACTTATTTCGGCAAC
>CAYLYP010000026.1:0-36076 GCA_964387795.1 uncultured Bacteroidales bacterium | reverse complement strand
CAAAGGAAATAAATCCATGCACTCATTATGATAAAATGACATTGTAAATGATATGTATCCTGCTTGTTAAGTGTTTTTCAGCAGACCCTAAATAATGTTAGATAGAAAAGCAAGGAAAGCAATTGGCATTTGGATATCCCAGTCAACTTTTGAGGCACAAAAGGATCATATCATGTTAAGGGTTGAGCCGGGGTTGAGGCGGGTTTGAGGCGGGTTTGAGGCGGGTTTGAGCCGGGTTGAAAGCGGCTCAAGCCCGGTTTAAGTCCAGCTCAAGCCCGGTTCAACCCACTGGATGGATATATCACAATGTAACCCGAAAGTATTCAGTAATAGTAAAAGCTTCATGTTTTGTTAGAAAGGGCCATCTGTAGTTATCTTGTAAAAAACCGGGGAGGTACTGCATTGTTAAATTATACAATATCAGGTTTATACATTATAGGTATATTTTGTTTGAATCAATTTACAATCACATTATCAGGATATTATTATTCCAATTCCTGATAAGGCATTAATCTTGTCTATTTCAGGAATGGTCAACATCTGTTTTGAAATGAACATGATAAGGAAGTGATCCAGATGTGGTATAGGTATTCAGTGTATAACAGGTTTTTATTAATTGTTGAAAAAGAGCAGAACTTAATACAGCTTGGGGTTGTGGGCTGCTATAATGTATATTGTCACTACCGTAGTTAATAGCTGCAGGATTTCCTGTCTGCATTGAAGATCCAATTAAAATGCTGTTTTTGTAGCTACATTATTTTTAATTTCTACAGTTTTCATTAAGAAAATTTACCAATTCATATACCTTGGTTACAGGATTTTGTTTGTGGTATTCCAATTGTGATTGTTCTTTAAACAGCTTCCCGGCGCGGGCAAGAGCTTCTTTCTGTGAAGCGTTTTTGTCATTCTTTAACCTGCTGTATAAATCAATACAGAACTCATAAGACTTTCCAATTTTCTCATAATTACATTCCCAAAGCTGTCCCAGTGCTTTATAATAAAACTTTCTATGGTTTGCCTGATCTGTATAATTGTAATGTAAATAAAACCATAATTCGAAAGCGTCATTTGAGTATGCGATGTGATACCCTTTTGATTTTCCACTTTTAATAGCATTATCGAAATCAGCAAATTCTTTTTCTCCTCTTTTAACATCCATGTCAAATACACACCATACTTCGTCATAATCCTTATCGCTATTATCAATAATAGATTCGGTAGCTTCAATCAGCTTTAATTTGCTTTGACCTTTCAAATCAACAGCTTCAACGGTTAATGTAAGGACTGGGAACGATTCAAAATAGAACTTTTCAGTTTGTCCTTCGCCAACAATTAAAATTGTTTTATATGGTTCTTTTGTTTCAACTTCATAAACCGATGGCTAAGCTTTTTTTAACCATGCTTTTTGAGCCCTTTTATCTGTAAATTTAATTGATTTGGTTTTCTTTGGCATCGTTTTTCAAGTTTAGAAGTTTATTAAAATCACCTAAAAATGGGATTGCCCCATATTTCCCGTTGATATAATCCTTCTCAAATGAAGCTGTATTTCTAATGCCTTTAAACTGAGTTAAAGAATAAAGGTGGCTTGCCCCATATTTATCTTTTTCTACAAATTCTATTTGGTCTCTTCTTAAGAAATCAGCCGATAATAAGTTTGTATCATGTGTGATAAAAATTAACTGAGAATTTAGGTTTTGCTTTGAGTTAAATAATTCAATAATCTTTTTTGTTAACAATGGGTGAAGCCTTGCATCAAATTCATCAATAATTAAAGGTCTGTTTTCTTTCAATGCCTCAAAGATAAAAGGACTTAGTTCAAATAACTTTAAAGTTCCCTCAGACTCCATCATTCTAAACGGAAATGCTTCGTCATCCTCGGATTTAAGGTTTTCATCATATTTTCTTCTTGTTGAAACAATGAGCTTTCTTGTTTTATCTTTTTCAGAATCAGTATTGTTGCCTTTTTCGGGATCATTAGAAATACTATCATTTGGCACATCAAACGTATCAAGGTTCTCGATACCTGTGTCTCCATATTTTAAAAAATCGATAATATACTTTTTCCTTTTATCATCTGATAACGAATCTCCTGCATATTGGAATAATCCGCTATGGCCTAAACCATTGATAACAAATATTGAGGCAATGTTATCGACAAGTTGTTTGGATAGTTTTCCAAATCCCAGTGATGAAATAGTTGAGAGGAATAAGGAGTTAGTTCTAAAAATTTCGTTTTCAGAATGATTATCTTTAAAGAGGGAGACGAGTTTATCTCCTTCACTAAAGTTAGTTTTGTCAATTTCAATAATTTCCTGCTTATTTCTGATGAAAAATGGCAATTCTCTCCCCCGGGGTTTTGCATAAAGCCATTCTGCATAGATTTTTTCATCGTCTAATTCAAAACCATACCTATATCGGGTATCATCAATCCAAAAAACTAATTGAAAGAAGCTTGGTGCATTTTCTGTTTCTGTTGAAAGTTTAAATGGTTCAACAAGATTTAAGATTTTTTCATCTTTAACAGATTGCCTAATGATTCGAATGAAAGTAATAAATGCTTTGATAATATTGCTTTTTCCACTTGCATTAGCTCCATAAATCGCTTTTGACTTGAGAAAAGACACGTTTTTATCTTTGTCGTTTTTGATAACATTATTAATGTCAATTGATTCCTGCTTGGACTTAATTTTAGCAGTTGACATATTCAAAGTCTGGATTTCCTTGAATGACCTAAAATTACCAAAACTAAATTCTTGAATGATCATCTTTCTTAATATTAAATATGCTGTTATTTTGCAAATATACAAATAAGAAATGATTTTTCAATGTAAATGACCCTCTTTTAGTATTGTTGCAAGTATAAAACTAACAATGCATAAAAAACATAAAAACATAAAAACATGTTAATCTGGTGTTTGGTATAATATAGTCGTCTTATTACATCCTAAGTATTGCCAGCCTTTTATTAAAATGCAGTTTAATAATCTGGCATCTGGTGGATTATCGTAAAAGATGCCTGTTTTAATGATTTGTTTTTGGTTTGCCATTGTTCATTTTATTTTTAGCAATTGGCTGTTTTCCAAACAGAACATTTAAGCGAAGGTTTTATATTTCTTTACAAATTGGTTGTTGTTTTCATAACTGATTTTGGTTTAATAATACTTATGTTTTCGATTAGGGCATGTAACTGGAAGAATTTATAAATGACGGCTATCCATTTATTTGTGCAACAATTTGAATAATAAAAAATTGTTTTTATTCTCTTTTTTTTGCGATTGGTTTACTGCAAATAATGAGGAGGTTAAATATTTGAGCTAAACTTAATAATCATTATCTTTGTGTGAGAAAAAAGAGAAAAGCCATGAGCGATTACAGTTTGACCCCTGAACTAAATGATGAAGACATAAAGCAAAGGTTAAACGCTTTATTGTCAACAGAATTGAAAGAGCCCCGCAAAGAGGTATTAAAGAATATCTTAGGCCTGATAGATTTGACAACCCTTGAAGGAAGTGATACAGACCAGAAGGTTATTGATATGTGCAACAAAGCAAAAGGGTATCGGGATATGGGATTGGGCTTGCCAAACACAGCAGCAGTATGTGTTTATCCTACCTTAATCAGGGCCGCAAGGAAGACATTAGTGGGAACAGATATCCATATTGCATCAGTAGCAGGAGCATTTCCTGCCGGTCAGTCACCCATTCATGTAAAGATGGCTGAAGTTGAATTTGCAGTGGATGAAGGTGCAGATGAAATAGATATTGTGATATCTCGTGGTAAATATCTTGAAGGGGAGTATAACCAGGTGTATGATGAGATTGCAGCATTAAAAGATGTCTGCGGACAGGTGCATCTAAAGGTAATCCTTGAGACAGGTGAATTACTTACAGCCACACATATACGAAGGGCAAGCGAGATAGCCATGCATGCAGGGGCTGATTTTATCAAAACCTCAACGGGAAAGATAAGCCCTGCAGCTACAGAGTTTGCGATGTTGGTCATGCTGGATGCGATCAATGATTTTCAGGCTAAAACAGGCAAGGTTGTTGGTATCAAACCCGCCGGAGGGATTTCAGAACCTGATGTTGCCATAAATTATTATAAGTTGACCCAACTGGTGCTGGGAGAGAAATGGTTGAATAAGGACTGGTTTAGGTTTGGGGCATCGCGATTGGCAGATAAGCTTGTTGAGCAAATAAAGGCTTAAGATAAAAATGGGCCATGTCAGGCAGTTTTCAAAAGATGCCTTGATATATGGGTTGGGAGGGGGTATAAAGAAATTTATTGCCCTGTTTCTTGTCCCGATATATGTAAGGGTTTTGTCACCAGAAGATTATGGTGCGCTTGATACACTGACATCAGGGGTTTTGTTTTTTTCGAGCTTTTTAAACCTGGGATTATCAACAGCGTCAACAAGGTTTTTTTTTAAAGCCAAGACAGAGGAACAACAAGGGCAGATATTATTTGCGACCCTTGTTATCAGGTTGCTAAGCTTTTTGCCTGTGCTCCCTTTGTTTTTTTTCCAGGGATATATACAAAATGTTTTTTTCCAGGGAGATCTCCATGGGATGGCTGTATTAATAGCCTTGCTAATTATCCCGGCGCAACTGCTTTCCAATGAACAGGAAAACATTTACAGGATTAAGCGCAAACCATATTCCTTTTTAATTTTCAGCCTTTCAAAAGCTTTGTTGGGAGTAGCAGGCGGCATTATTCTGGTTGTTTATCTGAAGCAAGGTATTTCAGGTGCATTGGCTTCAAGTCTTTTAAGTTCCCTGATTGTTATCACTTTTTCATTTTCCTTTTTTTCAAGGCGCCAATATTGTTATAGATTTAGTGCTTTTTGGGCAAAAAAGATATTCCTGTATGGCTTGCCTGCCATTTCAGTAGGGCTGGCATCCTGGGTTTTGGCTTTGAGCGACAGGTTTATCCTTTTGATGTATTATGATTATTCAAGTGTTGGGATTTATTCTATTGCCAATAAGTTTTCGGAACCACTCAGGATATTGAACACAGCAGTCCAGATGAGTTTTGGGCCTTTGATAGTATCCATGTTTGAAAATGATCACAGCCAGGATTATTTTTTAACCCGAAATACTGCTGACAGGATATGGAAGGTTTATTTGTTTTTATCTGTAGGTTTTGCGATGATGGTATCAGTTTTTTCACCAGAGTTGATAAGGCTCATAACTACCATTGATTACCTTCCCGGGGCGTCAAGTGTGCCCTGGTTGACATTCTCCTTTGTATTTGTTCAAAGTGCCACCTTTGTTGGATATCGGTTAAACCTTAAAGAAAAGCGGCATCATTATTTTTATTTGATGGCAATATCTGCCGTATTGAATGTGATATTAAACTTTGTTTTAATACCCTCGTTTGGGATAAAGGGTGCAGCAATTGCTACCCTGACAGCTTATTTTTTTAATTTTATCCTTAGCTGGCATATTGCAGGAAGGCATTTTGGCCCCCCTCAGGAGATAAAAGTAAACCTTTTGGGAATCTTTATTTGTTTTGTAATCTCCCTCTTTTTACAAACAACAGCCCTCTGGATTAAAATCCCTGTTATGATAATAATTATTTCATTTATAGGGTATTATTTGAACAAAAAAGGGATATTTGATAAAATAAAATCATTTATCTTTAAATTCTAAACAGAAAGGCTGTAAATGTTTATCAACAGGCTATTAAAGTTTTTCAGGGAGATGAAGCCCCTTTCAGCCATCAAGGCATTGGGTTTTAAGAAAGGGCCGGTTTTTATTGTGGGATGTGGCAGGTCGGGAACCACATTGCTGCTTGGTATCCTGGGAGCCCATCCTGATATCTTTGCAATTCCTTATGAAACAAAAACCTATCTTAAGAGAAAGCGCTATCGAAGTAACTTTTTGAACCGGTATGTTTTCAGGTTTTGGTTTTTTGCCCATCTTATAAAGCAGGATATCCCAAAGGGGAAAAAGATGTGGTGCGAAAAAACACCACGACATATTAACCATATACCTGATATCCTTAATGACTTTGGCAGGAAAGCAAAAATCATCCATATTATCAGGGATGGACGGGATGTTGTATTATCAAAACATCCTGTTTATGGGGCGGATTATATAAAACCTGAAAGATGGATTGAAGATGTAAAAAAAGGATTGTTTTATTACAAGCATCCACAGGTATTGTCGATGAGGTATGAAGATTTGGTAACTGATCCTAAGAAGGAGTGTAATGAGATTTTTGATTTTTTGGGGCTTGAGAATTGTATTAATGTAATGGATTTTGTGGGGATGACAAACGTTAAGGAGCACAATGCACTTCCTGCCCCAATGGAGGCTATTCATGAGCGGGGCATAGGAAAGTGGAAATACCAGAAAAGCGGGAACCTGAAACGCTTGTTGGAAATTCCCGAAACAGAACGACTATTGGCATTTTTAGAGTATCAAAAAACGGAAGAGAACAATGATGAGCAGTAATGCACAAATTTTTTCACCTAAGGTATCAGTGATTATTCCTGTGTATAACGACTATTCTCGTTTAAAAAACTGTCTTAGTGCATTGCGAAAACAGGATTATCCTTCCGATTTGATTGAAATTATTGTCGTTGATAATAAGAGCAATTATATACCGGATTGGATATCAGAGCAGGAGGGGATTCAGTTTTTAAGGGAGGGGAATAGAAAAAGCTCGTATGCTGCACGGAATACCGGGATCAGGAATTCATCGGGAGATATCCTGGCTTTCATAGATGCAGATTGTGAACCCTGCCCTGATTGGATTCAAAATGGGGTCTTAAGGTTTAAGGACAAGGGGATTGAAGTATTGGCAGGGGCCATCATGTTTACTTCAAACGGACGGGATACATTTTGGGAGGGGATTGATTCAAAGATGCACCTTCAGCAAAGCATCAATGCAAGCCTTGGCAGTGCTACAACAGCAAATCTGTTTGTGAGAAGGGGGGTTTTTGATCAACAAGGCTTATTCCCGGAATGGAGGAGCGGTGCAGATAGTTTTTGGGTTGAACAATATACAAAGGGGAATCCTTTGGAATATGAAGCAAGCGCTGTTGTAAAACACCCAAAACGGGGTTTTTCTTCATTGCTAAAAAAGAGATGGCGCATAGGTTATGGCATGGCAGAGAAAGCATTATGGCAGAAAATGCAGTTAAAGACTTGCCTGAAGATTTTTTTTAAACGGCTTGTTGGTTTAAATCAAAATGTTTTAAGATATTTTCCACTGATTTCAGGGAAAAAAGAAAAATGCAGTCTGTATTTAATGGTACAGATATCAAATTTTTCATTTGTGTTTCAGTCAATTATACAAAGAACACGTAAGAAACCAAAGTAAATAACCTGTTTTTTGATAAAAAGTATTGTTTTATTTTCAAATAGTTTAATTTTGTAGTTAAAATAAAACAATCTGATACGCAAAACTGTTATTTGGATTGTAGGGAAACAGATTGGTTCAAAAAAGAATATCTCATGAATAAAAAATTATCTTTTCTTGTGGGGCTTGCCTTGATGGTATCAGGGAATATGCTTTTAGCGAATAATTTAAAGATAACAAGTCAGCCTGTTTTGGTAAACCAGAATACCGGAACTGAAACTGTTGATATCTCTTTTGGAGTGGCCTGGGAGAATTCCTGGAGGGTTGACCTTCCGGGAGATGGCAATCAGGCTCCTTTTAACCATGATGCTGTTTGGGTATTTATGAAGTATAAATCCCAAACAGGGGTATGGAAACATGCTACCTTGCGTGCCAGCGGGCATTCTGTTCCCGAGGGTGCTGCATTAAAACTACCTGCTGATAAAAAAGGTTTGTTTATCCTAAAAAGTGCCAATGGAATTGGATCCAACAATTGGGAAGACATCTTATTAAGGTGGGATTATGGATTTGATGGTGTGGTTGAACTAACAGGAATTGAAGTTAAAGTATTTGCCATTGAAATGGTATATATTCCACAAGGTTCTTTCTACCTTGGGGATGAAGGAAACACAGCAGAGGTAAGGAAACAGTTTAACCTGATTATGGAAGATATTAATGACAAATCAGTCCCTTATCTTGTTGCCAGCGAAGATGCCATTGTGTTGGGTGGAAGCACCCCCGGAAACCTTGGGAACCACAATGCAGTTACATCAAACACTTCTTCAGATAATCCCAATGACGATTTTAACGATGCCCAGGAACAGGCACTGCCACAGGCATTTCCAAAAGGCTTTCAGGCTTTTTATATGATGAAGTATGAGCTTACACAGCAACAATATGTTGATTTTCTGAATACCCTGAACCGAACCCAGCAGAAAAAGAGGGTAGCTACAGATATTAGTGGAGCCACCATTACAAATGTTTATGTAATGACAAATACTCCTACAGTAAGAGTGGCAACCGGCTCCCCAATGACAGGCGAAAGTTACCGTAACGGGATCAGGGTAAATACAGCAGGCATTAACACCATTGATCCTTTATATTTCTTTTGCGATTTGAATGGCAATGGGGTTGCTGATGATATTGATGATGGGAAGCATGTGGCATGTAATTTTATGGGAGCAAATGGTTCAGCTCAGTATTCCGATTTGCAGGCCTATTTGTTTTGGGCAGGATTGAGACCTATGACAGAGCTTGAATTTGAAAAAGCAGCCAGGGGAGCAGGGCAGCCTGCCGGATTGGATCTTTGGGCCAATGGGGAAGGGTTCACTACCACAATAAGGGTTGATGGTCCTGTAGCCAGCCAATCCAGTCCAGGTTCCGAAAGTGAAGCCATTATTAATCCTGTGGATGCCAATACCAGTCATGCTGCACCGTCAGCATATATAACAGGGCCTTTCAGGACAGGGGTGTTTGCAAAAGATGGGAGTACCAGGATTACTTCAGGTGCATCTTATTATGGGGTCATGGAATTGTCGGGCAACCTTACTGAAGCGGCTGTATCAGTGAGTAATGGACTATATATGACAAGCAGGTTATTCACCGGAAACCATGGAGATGGGGAGCTTAATACCTTAGGGGATCCTAAATCTGAATTTAACTGGCCGGTTAGAATTGGTTTTAGGGGTGGGTCATTTAATATTAATAGAAGGGTTCTGAGGATTTCTGACCGTGAAAGAATAAACGCTTTTTTGAATCACAGAAGTGATAACTGGCAATCAGGAGGTAGGGGTGTCAGGACAGACAATTAGACATATCGCCATCATTATGCTTGGTGGGAAAGGAATTGGTGGGGTGGAAAAGCGCTTCACCAATTTCTTTTTATATACTAAAAGACATCCTATTCCAGGCATTGACTTCCTCCTGATACTTTCAAGGGAGAAGTACCAATCCTTATTGGCGCAATACCCCACTTTAGATGATAGTGAAAAGATTATAGTATTGGGAGCTAAATTCAGTTTATTAAAAAAAGGGGCTTTTAGAAAATACGCTGATAAAGCAAAATATATACTTACAAATTACAAATATATTAGCTCACTATTTTTTCCATTTTATTTGATAATTAATGTTTTAAGATTAATAAAAGTAATTAAAAAAGAAGATATTCATCTTTTGCATGGATTATGGGATGGTTTGACCGAATGTACTTTAGTTAGAAAGGTTTATTCAAAGGTTTTATTTGTAATGTCCTATGTTGAGCCTGGAGGACGTTTTTTAGAGAACCGGATTTACAGGAACAATCCATCATTTCTGCCCTGGGTAATAATGCAGGCAGATGCCATAGAAGTTCAATGCAAGCCATATAAGGATATTTTAGAAAATGCAGGACTGCTGAAAAAGCAGCAGCCATTATTTATGGCCCCATGTTCGTTTACGGATTATTCAAAGGCTTTTGAAAGGGAGAAACAGAACAGGGTTGTTTTTTTAGCCCGGCTTGACCCATTAAAGAACCCTTTGCTGTTTTTAGAGGCGGCACAGCTTATCCTGAGAAAAAGGGATGATATTGTTTTTGAGATGTATGGGGATGGCCCATTGAAAAAGCGTATAATAAGCTTTCTTGAAGAATATGGTTTAAGTGATAAAATACTCTTTGGGTATTCTGTCAATCCTTATGAAGTGTTTTCCGGCTCAAAAGTGTTTTGCAGCCTTGCCTCTTATGGGAGCTTCCCTGAGCAGTCCACATTGGAAGCCCTTGCCTGCAAAAATGCTTTGATAAGCACTGAAACCCCTGATTCAGCAACTTTTATCCGTAAAGAATTTGGGCTTATTACAGGTTTTAAGCCGGAAGAGCTTGCCGGGAAGATAGAATTCTTAATTGACAATCCGGTATTATGTAAAGAACTTGGTGAACGGGGGCATGCGTTTGTTACTGCTGAACATACTGTTGAGCGCTTTAGCGGATATATTGGTGATGTTTATAAACACTTGTTAAACATGAAGCCATGAAGCCACTTGTTTTTGTACAAATGCTCAATTATAACGGGCTTGCGCTGCTTAAGGAAACACTACCTCTTTTGTTAGGCCAGGATTATTGCAATTTAAAGATCCAATTGATAGATAATGGTTCAACAGATGAATCCATTGATTATGTAAAAAGCCTGTCATCAGATATTTTAATTATTGAAAATCAACACAACATCGGACTGGCAGCTGCACGTAATATTGGGTTTCAATATGCCATAAAGCAGCATGCAGACTTTGTTTTAAGCCTTGATAATGACACCTACCTTTTTGATCCTGCACTAATCACTAAACTTATAGATAAAACATCAGAACCCGGATTGGATGATGTTTTTGCTTTTGGCCTTCTGTTAAAAGAAGGAGAAGGCTTTAAAGAAGAACACAAAGGGATTGATTTGTTTGGTGGCATGTTTAATACCCTGAAGAATAACGGAAAAGTTGAGGGAGTTACATTTGTTGACTTTGTTCCGGGTTGTTTTATGCTAATTAGGTGTAAGCAGCTTAAAAAGACAGGACTGATAGATGAGGCTTATTATATTTACTTTGAAGAGGTTGATTTATCCTTAAGGGCATGGGAAAAAGGGATGCCAAGCGTGCTGGTTGATGAATTGCAGGCAGGGCACCTTAAAACGGCAACCAATGTAAGGTGGTCAGCTTTTTTTACGTATTTTTATATACGAAATTTTTTATTTGTTGCAAACCGTTACAGGAGGCTTTCCGGGAAGCCTGTTGTTTATCATGGCATGATCCTGAAACGTTACCTTGTTTACGCTTTTAAATCAATGAAAGAGGGCTTAAGAAAAGGGACATTTTTCATTAACCTGAGTGCCATCTTTGCAGCAACAATTGATTGGATTTTCGATAGGAGGCCTGTAAGGTTTAAACTCAAATAGCAATGATATCTTTTGTAGTGATAGGCAAAAATGAAGGAAAGAACCTTAGGCGGTGTTTTGATAGCATTTATAAGGCAATCGAATTGAACGAACTGAGTGGGAGTGAAGTTATATATGTTGATTCAGCCTCTTCAGATGATAGTATTGCAATTGCAAAGAGCTATGATGGGATTTGCATCTATGAGATCGAACAGGGAGGGAGCCCTGCTGCCGGGCGGAATGTTGGATGGAAGATGGCAGGGAATGAGATGATTTGCTTTATTGATGGGGACAACGAACTGAACCCGATGTTTTTTAAGGCAATCATTAATGATGAAAATATTTTAGAAAAAGGATTTTTTATCGGGAACCACGAGGATTGGTTTTATACCTATAAGGGGGAGTTCATTTCCAAAAACCTTATAGAAATAAAGAAAAGGATATTTCCTTCAACTTATGGTTGGTTTATCATAAAGCGTTCGATGATAGAAACGATTGGGGGATATGATGAAGCTTTCCGAAAACCGGGAGGAGAGGATTATGATTTATTTATCCGTTTGAAAAGGAGTGGGATTGAACCTGCAATCATTGATGATGTTATTGTAAAGCACCATACAGTTTCATACCTTCACCCGCGAAGAAGTTTTAAGATGTTGGCAGATGGGAGCGTATTATTTGCCCGGCCATTTTTATACAGGAAGCATTTATTCGATAAAGACCTGCTTCGTTTGTTTCTCAGGAGGGAATACAGCCTTTTGGGAATGCTTTTTTTCTTCGGGGCAGCACTTTTTTTTATGAAAGGATGGATTTTCTTTTTGTATATAGCTGTTGTTGGTTTAAAGTCTTTTGGGCTTAAGGGCAGGCCATGGTATGAGTTTTTTATCCGATTGGCCTATTTTCCCCTGCGTGATGTTTTTGTAATCTTAGGTTTTGTTTTCTTTTGGCCAAAGGATAAAGGGACTACCTGCTTTAGCAAGCTACAATAGGGTCTGCTGAAAAACACTTAACAATCAGGATGTATATCACTTACAACGCCAATTACATATACTGTGCGCAATGATTCATTTTCGAAGGTGCTACTATGTTTTCATCTTGTTTGCGTTAGTCTTTAAAGCATCATCTGCTTCGTTGCCATCGGCTCATAGTATTATTATACAATTTCGCCTTGTCGCCTCGCATCTGATACCTTAAAGACTTTTTCAGCAGACCCTATAAAATAAAAAAACCGGCAATTTTCGTTGCCGGTTTGATGTTTGGTTAACCGCAGTGCAGATACCTTAGCACCAGTTTCATGGTTTCTTCGCTATTGTTTGATATGGATTCCCGAAGGTTTTCATCCTTAAAGCTTTCCAGTTTTTTGGCAATACCTTCAATAATGTTAATTGTAAATACATCATGTTGAAGGAAAACATCAGAATACTTTCTTATATATTCAGCCGCTTTTTTACATGAGTAAGGCAATTGGGCAAGCTGTTGTGCTTTATGCTTATGCTCTTCATGGAAGATATTGACATCTACGTAAGTTTTTTTAGCAAAATCAAGGGCATCTGGCATTTCAAAGCCATGCCTTGCGCCAACGCACAATCCTGCAATCAGAAGATAAATGTCAGCAGAGCCATCCGGGCACCTGAACTCAAAGGTTTGTTTGTGGCTAAAATCGGCAAGTTTTTCAATTTCAAGGGGATTTTGTTTTTTAATCATATCACTGGCACCTACCCATCCCAGGGGCACACGGATTAATGTCGAACGGTTACGTTCGCCCCAGCAGACATTTGTAGGAGCTTCCTGGTGAGGCACCAAACGGAAATAGCTGGTAGGAAGGGCAGGGGCAATATCGAGGATCCCGGCGATAATTTTTTTAGCAGTATCGCTAATAGCTCCATTTTCAATTGTTGCATTCTTGCCATCCTTCATTGGCCGCATGTGGATATGCATCCCGCTACCGGCCTTCCCTACGGTGATTTTGGGGGCAAAGCTTACAGTAACGCCATACTGGAATGCAATCTGACGGAGGATCCATTTAGCAATTATCAGTTGGTCGGCAGCATCTTCAACGTTGGTAGGCAAAAACTCAATCTCGTTTTGTTCATATTCATAGTTCTCGTCAGAGAAGTTACCTACTTCGGAGTGGCTGTATTTTATCATGCCCCCTGTTTGTGCAATAGCCCTCATGGCATCAATACGAAGTTGCTCCCATTTAACAAATGGAGCTGACTCATGGTACCCTTTCTGGTCGGTAGCTTTGTATAAGGGGTCTTTTTCACTAATGATATAATACTCTATTTCACCCATTACATCAAGGCTGTATCCTGATGTATCAAGCAATGCCTTATGGGCTTTACGCATAATGTTTTCAGGAGCGCTTGCCAATGGATTTCCATCTTTGTCAAAATAGGAACAAAGAATATCAATACTTGGCACTTCGCTGAAGGGATTAAGGAAAGCAGTTTTAAAACGTGGAACTACATACAGGTCGCTTGAGCCAGCTTCAAGAAATGTAAACAGGCTACTGCCATCCACTCTTTCGCCACAGGAAAGGATACTTTCAAGATGGTCTTTGCTTTGAATGACAAAGTTTAATGTCTTAAGTCGTCCGTCAGCAGCGACATAGCGGAAATTCACCATTTCCACCCCATTATTTTCAATAAATTTAATGATGTCTGCTTTTGTAAATTCGCTGGCAGGCTTTTGGAGATATCTAACCAAAGGGTTAGGATTTAGTTTATAATGAACTTCATTCATATTACTATGTTTTAAAATTAGGCAAACTTAAATAAAAAAAAAGAATTGGCAAGGGTATTGTAAATCTTTAAAACATATTAGAATGAAATTCAGTAAAAGACTCATTTTTAAGTGAAGTGCTAAAAATGAAGACCCAATCCGGCCCCTGCAAAAAACAGGTCATAATTCAGCCTGTCATTCTTTTGCTTGAAGTCTTTTATAGCCCTGCTTTCAATAAATATTGACATGTTGGAGCTAAAAGCATAGCCAAATTTAACACCTCCCTGTACTCCATACGATATGTCTTCAAAGGAATAAGAAATTGAACTTTTGACATACGAACTATTGTAAATAAACATGATACCCAGATTTGCACTGGCAATAAAGCGCTTGTTATTGGAAACGAAACGATATGTAATGGCAGGGCCAACTGTGAAGATGTTGTTTTCTTCAGTAATGCCTGTAGTATCATCCTTAAAGTAATTCCTGTTTCCCCACTCAATGAACAAAGGCACTCCAACACCAATATGATTGTCGGTGAGATACGTAAATTCAAGTGAAACATAGTTATGTTTAAAAGGGACTTGTGTTGAATCAGGATATTCTTGTGTAGAGAAAGTGTTATTCTTTAAGCTATATGAATTACATAAGCCAAACGCCATTGAAATATTGACAGGGAGAGAAGTATTAAGGCCTTTTTGGATATAAAAGTTTTCAGGTGTATCTTCTGGTAAAGGTTTTACTTCTTTTTCAAAGCTTAAAGTGAATTGTGGATGATTGTCTTTATTGATCAATTTGACATTATAATAATATGAATGATAGGGTTCTCCGGGATAGGTGATGCTGTCAATCTGAAATGCAGTTTGAAGATAGATTACATTTTTGTGATCACAAGGGAGCTCAAGCACCATTTCTTTAGATGCATCCAGATAACCAAAAACAAAATCTTCGTTATATATTTTAATAGGTTCTTCATTATACAAAGAAGAATAGCTTCTTTTTATGATAATGCGGGTTTTTTTTTGATCCAAAAAGTTTTCTTTCTGGATGTTTTGGGAAACACCATTAAAAGAAACTAACAGAAAAAGAATAATAGTATAAATTGATTTGATTTTCATCGTTTAGAGTATTATAAATCAAAGATAATAGGTTTTGCGAAATTAAGATGCAAGTGATTTATTAAATATTATAACAGCACATATTTTGGGATTTTAATAGAAAGACAGGCTCCCCTTATATGAAGAGGAGCCTGTTAGTGAAAAAAGACACAACACAAATTCTGTCAACTGATTTCGGATATAGCCTGGACTTCCTGCTCAGAGAACATCTTATCCACATCCAGTAACATGATGTAGTCATCATGTTGTTTATAGATTCCAGAAATGAGTTCTTCTTTGATTTTATTGCTCATTTTGGGTACTTCCAAAATGTCTTTTTTCTCAATAGTGATAACATCTTTAACCTTGTCTGCCATAGCCCCGATGGTTGAAGTGCTATTATTAACAGTTATTTCAATCACAATGATGACATGCTTATCCTGGGCTCCTCTGTTAGGCAGGCCAAAACGTGTACGGGTTTCAAATACCGGGATTATGTCCCCCCTGAAGTTGGTCACCCCAACGATGTCATCAGTAACATTTGGCACCCTTGTAATCTTTTGCTTTTGGAGCACTTCAAGGACTTTGCCAACAGTTACAGCAAAGAATTCGTTGTCTATCATGAATGACAGATAGGTGTCAGCCGATGTGTCTGTTGTTGTCATGATTGTATGGCTTAATATTTTGAAAAATCGTTATCTATTTCATCTAGGTTCATGTTAATTTTCACCTGAGGTTTAGTGACAACATTAGGTTTCACACTGGAAGGGGTAAATAAGACATGTTTTTGTTTATGGTTTTTTTCTCTTCTTTGGATTGAATTGTCCCTTAAAGTAAAATACCCAACAAGATCTTTGAGTGTTTCGGCCTGTGCTGTCATCTCTTCCGAATTAGAAGATAACTCTTCGGCGGAAGCAGCATTTTGTTGGACTACAGTATTCAGTTGATTGATAGCGCTTAGGATTTGATGGGCTCCACTGCTTTGTTCTGCACTGGCGGCAGCAATCTCCTGTACTAGTTGTGTGGTTTTTTGGATATCCGGTACCACACTTGATAATAAAACGCCTGAGTTCTTAGATATTTCAACGCTACGTTTTGATACTTCACCAATTTCCTTAGCTGCGAGCTGACTGTTTTCAGCTAGTTTTCTAACTTCAGCAGCAACAACAGCAAAACCTTTCCCATGTTCTCCTGCACGTGCTGCTTCAATGGCAGCGTTTATTGCCAGGATATCTGTTTTTTCTGCAATTTCATTGATGACGCTTATCTTTTCAGCAATTTCCAGCATTGCTTTTACAGTTACCTCAACAGCATGATTTGCTTCCATAATGTCTTTTGAAGATTTAACAGCAATTCGTTCTGTTTGTTGAGCATTTTCAGAGTTCTGCGCAATGTTTGCATTCATTTCTTCAATGGCTGAAGTTACTTCTTCAGCTGATGTGGCCTGTTCGGTGCTGCCCTGGGACATCTCCTCGGATGCACTGCTCAACTGGGCACTTGCATTGGTGATATTATCTGCCCCATCGTAGATGTTGCTAACGATTTCATTGATTTTTTCAACCATATTGATAAGAGCAACCATAAGTTCATCGTTCTCTGAACGTTTTTTTAGTGTTACCCTCAGGTCTCCTTCAGCAACAAGTTTTGCTTTTTCAATAATATCATTGGTTGAGGTGATTAATATGTTAAGGTTGTTTTTCAGTGTGTTGAAATCCCCTTTGTATTGGGCAGAAATCTTCTCAGGCATATCACCTTTTGAAATCCTTGAGATATAATCAGCAGCGAGGCTCAAAGGCATAATTACAGCATCAAGCGTGTTGTTGATACCTACAATGATTTCCCTGAATTCAAAGTTTATTTTTTCAGGATCTCCCCTTGTTTCTAATTTCCCGTCAAGGGCGGCCTGAACCAATCGTTTTGTTTCTTCGATGATTGAGGCAATAATATTTTGGATGTTGACTGCTATATAAACCCCAATAGTTATGGATACGATAATGCCGATAACAATGAATATGATTACAAGAATTTCGGCACTTTTAGCATATTGTGCTGCTTTTATGTTTTCAGCCTCTGATATTTGGAGGTTTATATCAACAAGGTTTTTTATTTCATCCATTACTTGTTTATGATACATCCCTCCCTTTTTTATGATGCTTGTATTCAGTTCTTCATAGAGTTTTTGGTATTCCGGGTTGTTTATTGTCTCCCCGGTGAAATTCATTATTTCTTTATTTAATCTGTCCACTTCGGAGACATTATAATCACGCCAGGTTTGAATAGTTTCCATTACAAGCTGATAATGTTTTTCTTCCTGTTCGTTTTTTGGAAGCTGCTTATAGGCTTCATTTGCCTTGGCATAATTAGTCCGATAAGCATTTATTTCGGTGTTGATATCTTCTCTTTCTTCAGGGCTAAGGTTGAGGCTCAGAAGCTTAAAATAAGCTTTTTGCACCCTTTCAAGATTGGATTCGATTTGAGAAAGATATTGAATTCCCGGAAGTCGGACGTTGGCAATCTGATTTTGGCTTTCAGTTACCCTAACAAGGCTTGAGAAGCCTATATAACCAATTATTCCTGCTATTAATGCCGAGACGCTAAAACCAATAAGCAATCTGGTCCTGATTTTGATTTCTTTATACTTTTTCATTTTGTAGGATGTTTTTAGTTAATGAAGAATGAATTACGTTTAAATCAAGTAAATAAGCAAGGTTTCCGTCACCTAAGACACTTGCTACTGAAATATATTCTTGTTTTTTTGCTACATCACCTATTGATTTTAAAACGGCCTGATGTTCACCTATAATCCGATCTGCAGCTAGAGCAAAACAGATGTCCTGGCGCCTGATAATAAGTATTTTCAGTTTTCTTAGACTTTGATCCGGGCTTAGTCCAAAATGATCGTAAAGGTTAAAATAGGGAATCAGCCTGTTTTGATATTCAAGGGTCTGAGTATGCTTTCTTAGCTCGATTTCTTTAATATCGGCCAAGCGGCATTCCTCAACATCTGAGAGGGGCACCATAAAATGCATTTCGTTGATTTGAAAAAGCATGGTGTCCAGAATGGCTATTGTCTGGTGTAGCTTGATAGTAAAACTTGTGCCCAACCCTATCTCTGAAGAAATTTCAATCTGTCCTCTCAGCTCTGTTATTTTCTTTTTTACAACATCCATACCTACTCCCCGACCGGAGACCTGTGTTAAGGATTCGGCAGTTGAAAATCCAGGTAGGAAGATTAAATCGTAAATTTCTTTCTCTGTTAATTGTTTGTCGGGAGTAATGATCCCTTTCTGGATTGCTTTTTCCCTTATTAATTCAGTATCAATTCCTTTTCCGTCATCCTGTATCTGAATAAAAATAAAACTCACTGAATGATAAGCAGTAATTTTTACAATGCCTTTTGGAGGTTTATTGTTTTGCTGCCTGATTTCAGGGGTTTCAATACCATGATCAATACAGTTTCTTATGATATGCATCAATGGGTCAACAAGAGTGTCAATGGTGCTTTTATCTAACTCTGTTTCAGTGCCCTGTGTCACCAATTCAATTTCTTTTCCAAGTTTAACAGAAAGGTCTCTTACAAGTCTTTGAAAACGGATTGTCATCTCATTGATAGGGACAAGCCTTAGGTTTAAGGTGTTGTGCCGAAACTGTTTTGAAAGCTTGTCAATCTTTTCAAAAAGTGGCAATAAAGGTTGATAAACTGTATTATGTGATGCCATGTTAAGTTGAGAATTTGTTGTAATCAACTCACTGACAAGGTACATGAGTTCATCAAGTTTACTTGTTTCAACCCCAATTCGGGTGTTTAATATCTGGGTGTTTTTTATTTCCCCTGTTTCAATAGTTTCTTTGACGAAAGGCACTGAAACTTCAACTGGAGTATCTGAGGATTGGTCTTGGACCCATTTCTTTTTGTATGCTTCGGGTTCAATGTGAAGGTGTTGTTCAAGTGCCTCGTTGTCAAAAATATCATAATCAGCAATCTTTGTTACCTTACAATAATCCATAATAAAGAGCAATGCATCCTCAATGTTATCGTATGTTTTATCTGTAAATAAAAATACCGTAAACTTAGTTCTTTCCTGAAAAGGCTCATTTTGAACAATCTTATATGTACCTAAAGCAAAGAGGTCTTTAAACGTATATACCAAATTGATACATCTTGTAATAATGGCTTCTTCGGGGATAAATGTGATTTGCCAGGTAGCAAATGCATTATCGCTCTTTTTAATTCTCTTTTTAACAGGTTCTTTTATTTTTTGTATCCCTGCACCATCGATGATTTGTTGAATTGAATTGAAAATCTTTTGATTAATGATTTTGTTTGCTTCCGACAAGCTGTCATTGTCATTTAGAAGGCTTCTGATAAAGTCTGCCGACACTAATGTGGTCTGGATTAATGGGCTTGAGACTTCAAGTTCATGGTTTCGGATTAAATCATAAATGTTTTCCAAATGATGGGTCACATTTGCAATGTTGTCGAAGCCATACATACTGCTGACCCCTTTCAGGGTATGCATGCACCTGAAAACAGATTCTATTAATTCTTTGTCATCCGGCTTATTTTCAAGCAACAGCAAATCCCTTTCGAGGTCGTTTGATAATCGTGTTGCTTCTTCAACAAACTTTTGTTTGAACTGAACGTATTGGTTTTCCATGACGATGGCTTTTTATATTGCTTGAAAAACACTTTTTTTCTTTTACGAGATTGCTTTTTCAACAACTTTAAGCAATTGCTCAATTGTAAATGGTTTTTTTATCCAGGCTGTTGCCCCTGCTTTATAAGCCTTATCTTTTATTTCCTGTTTTATTTCTGTTGAGAGGATAAGGATTGGGGTTTTTTGATGTTTTTGATTTTTTTTTATCTGTTCTATCAGCTCAATTCCATCCATTTGGGGCATATTAAAATCAGTGATTACAAGATCAACATCCTGCTTTTCAAGTTGCATCAAGGCTTCTTTCCCGGATAAGGCTTTTAATGTGTTGTAACCTTTGTTCTTCAGTGTGAACTCGGTGACAAAGAGTGTGTTTTCAAAATCATCAACGACAAGAATGGTTTTTTTCATTTTAGGTAGAATTAGTATGTTCTTTATTCATGAAACACTAAGATGTTTATTTATGGAATGGCCTATGCCTGATTAATATTTCATCCTTTGAAAGAATTTCTTAAAGCAGTGAAAGCCTATTGATAGCTTGAAAATCATCAATAACATAGGTTGATTTTTGTCTGGCAGGTATTAAATCCTGCAGTTGGTTATTATGTTTCTGTCCAGCTAAATTATATTCAGGGATGTCTTTTAAAAACAGCTTGCGTACCAATAATTAAAGTAAAAAGGATGGCAAAGCCTGCCATCCTTTTTGCTACGTGAATTATGGAAATCTTTACTGAAATGCTGGTGGGATAATAGATAAAACACTGAAATGACAGGGGATTGCAATTAAAATAATTGCAAATAAACAAAGAATTGAAGAAGGTTCAATTCTTTGTGATTATTATGATTGTTGGTATTTTGTTTAAACGACAATAAAAGTAATGGACATTTATAATCATGTTGTTATTTGATTTTATGTCCTTCGTTTTTTAATCATACTGATAAAAACAATCAGTCAATATAAGCAGGCATTAAATTTCAATAAGTTTGTTTTTAATTGCGTACATGACCAGTGCTGCTGTATTAACACATGCGGTCTTGGAGAGCAAATTACTTCTGTGCCAGCGAACAGTATCATAGCTAATACCTAATGATTCTCCAATTTGTTCATTTGTCTGGCCTTGGCAGATGAGTTGGAGAACTTCAATTTCCCTTTCGGTAAGAAGGGAATTGTTTTTCTGGGATTTGTTAATACTTGTGATTACTTTTTTTATCAGTTCACCTGAAAACCAATTGCCCCCTTCTGCAATCGTTCCAATTGCCTGTTCAAGTTCTGCAAGGCTCGAATCCTTTAATATAAAACCTTTAACCCCTGCTTCCACCATCTTGAAATAGTAATGCTCATCTCCAAAGGAAGATAATGTAAGGATTTTAAGATCTGGTTTTTTTTCAAGTGCCAGCCGTGATGCTTCAATACCATCCATTACAGGCATTGCTATATCCATTAATACCACATCAGGTTCATATTTATCAATTATGTCAAGAAACTCTTTGCCGTTAGCGGCATTTGCAATAACTTTTGCGATTTCTTCTTTTTCAAGCAATAAGCCAATACTTTGCCTGAACATCGGATGGTCTTCTACAATAATTATTTTGTACATCATTCTTGGGTTTTAATAATGAGTTAAATCTTTTGTAAAACAAATGTTATCATGGTCCCTTTTCCGGGATTTGAATCGATGGTTACGGATCCATTTATGATCTCAAGCCTGCTTTTCAGGTTAAATAACCCCAGGCCACTTTTCTTGCTTAGCGTTGTATTAAAATCAAAGCCGGAACCGTCATCAATATATTTTATCTGAAGGTTATCTGCATCGAAATTAAAGAATATTTCAATGAGGCTTGCGTTTGCATGTTTGATTGTGTTGTTTATGCATTCGCACAAGGCCCTGTATAGCACTGTTTCTGTATAGCTGTTTATTGGTTTATAATTATTGACAGAAACATTTATCTTCACCGAACCTGTGCTTTCTATTTTCTGTGCAAATGATTTTATTGCATCAATAAGCCCAAAGTTTTGAAGTATGTGCGGGCTTAAGCTATATGAAATATGCCTGATGTTTTTTTGTGCTTCATTTAAAAGCTCTTCAGCATTGACAGCTATCGTTTTATTGTCCATTTTTTGATTTGGCTTTGTAAAGCATTGGACAAACATCTTTGCAGATGATATTAATGGTCCAACCCCATCATGTAATTCCTGGGCAATGCGAGTGCGCTCCTTTTCTTCTGCTTCAACAATTGCTTGAAGCATCAATCTTTCTTCAAGTTTTTTCTGGGTAATATCTTCCATCACAACAACGTAGTGCTGAATGTTCCCTATCTCATCCTGAATGGCTGAGATTGTTACTTGCGAATAATTTATTTCTCCATTTATCCTTTTATTGGTAAGTTCGCTTGACCAGGTTTTGTTCTTTAATAATGTTCTGAAAAGATGTCGTTTGTTCCTCTTTCCATTGTTTATGATACTTAACATCCCTTTAGCAGATGTAAAAGAAGTGCTTTCAATATCTTCTGATACTTCTTTATACTTTTGGTTCGTATATTCTATGATCCCTTTTTTGTTTGCTATTATTATTGAAGAAGGGCTTTGTTCCACTGCTTTTTGAAATAGTTTTTCTCTTTGGCGGGATTCAACTTCCTGGCTTACATCGATGATACTAGTCCTGAAACCAAATCTTTGCCCGTTTTTAAGTATCACCTGATTGATGCTTATGTTGATATATTTAATGCTTTTATGCTTTGTGATAATTCTATGGACGACATTTGTATAGTTCCGTCCTTCAATTGCTCCTTTAAATAACTCCCTTACCAATGTGATGTCTTCAGGATGGCAAAAGTCAAAAATGCTTATTTGCCCTTTTAAATAGGATGTGTAATTATAACCAGTAATTTTCTCAAAAGCAGGTGTTGCAAAGATAACTTCACCATCAGTATTGTTAAGGGTCTCCCAGGAAGAAGAATTTTCTAAAAAGATACTTAACATGTTCTCACTTTCTTCCACCTTGCTTTTTGCTTTTTGAATGGCAAGGTTTTGTGCTTTATATTCTTTGTTAAGTTTGATGTATTCTTCATTTTTTGCCTGTAAATGCTGCTGGGTTTTTACCATGCTGGTAATATCAATCAGATAACCATACATCCTTATTACCTGCCCCTGTTCATTTTTTTCAAGAATTGTGTAATCTGACACCCATTTGATATTCCCTTTTTTCAACAATAATCTATAGGGTTTATGCTGGAACTTATAATTCCCTGTTGTTGCATTTTTTACTATTTCTTTTATTACATTATCCCTGTCATCAGGATGAATTATGTCAGCAAACCTGAATGTTTCGGATGTGATTTCTTCCTTTGTATATCCTAATACCTCTGAAACATTATCGCTTACATACTCAACAGGGCCAGCAGTCTCATATTTCCATTTTATCAGTAATACATTCCCTTGGGTAAACAGGTTGTTCCCTTCTTGTATTAATTCGTTACTGAGCTGTAACTCCTGCTCCAATCGCTTCTGGAAAGAGATATCCCTGCTCTTAATCTTAAATCCTTTTAAAACACCATTGGTGTCAATGATTTTTCTTATATGATGTTCTAATGTTAAAAGGTTTTTTTCTTTTGTTAGAATCCTGCTTTCAAAGAAAGTCTCAAGCTTATCCGAGCTCTTTAATTCTGTGAAGTTATGATTGATTTTCCATCTGTCTTCTTTCAGACTTATTTCTTCTAAAAAATCCCGGTTCTCAATAAAACGTTCAGGATCATAGCCTGTAATGCTTTTGCATGAGGGAGATGTTATCAGATATTCTCCCTCGGGAGATACTAATGATTCAAAATCATCAGAATAACTTACAAAAGTCTTGTAAAGGACTAGTTCCTCTTCAAGCAAACCAATAAGGTTCTTTAAGCGGATGTTCTCTGCTTTAAGATTATTATTGTTACTTGTTGAAACTATATCCATTTAAAAAAGTGTATTGTTTCTTTATCTATAAGAAAGCAATGAGGTTGTTTTGGATAAAAATATAAAAAAAACCAACTAAAAAACATCCTTGTTTCCCGGATTATTAATATTAAGTTACAAAAACTTCCGGATTCTTTTTAAACAATTTTTAAAAACAACAATCATGCATGAAGTTATTTATTCCAGCATGATTATGGTTAATATTTTTTTGCTTATTGAATTAACAACATCCTTGCCCTCTTTACAGTGTTTTTTGATCTTAGTTCAACAAAATAAATCCCGGAGGGGAGATTATCTCCGTTTTTGTTTAAGGCTTCCCAGCTAATTTGATGCTCACCGGCTTCATAATATCCTTTTGCGGGAGTACTTATTAAATGACCAGAAGCATTGTAAATATTTATTTCAAGATTGCTTGCCCCTGGCAGGATAATACTTATTTGTGTCTGTTGTGAAACGGGGTTGGGGTTGATTGTCATCTTAAAGGGATTCTCTTTGATTGTCGGGATATTTATGTCATCTATTTCAAGCTTGACTGACAGTTCCTGATTTTCCCCATTTACAGTAAAAGAACCTGATTCGGGAAAGTAGCCATCCTTTTCAACGATGTATGAATAATCCCCATTGGGAAATGAGACAAAGGAGATTCCTTCCTGATTGGTATAAAATACCTGGGCTAGAGGAGAGACAGTGATTTTTGCAAATGCCACAGGGGGCATCAATTCGCTTTCTTCCTTAATGATGAAGCCTATCTGAAATGTTTCGGGAGCGTTTGTAATCCCTCCTGAATAAGCTATTATTTTATCATTACGACCCCCAACAACGATTTCCATTGATTTGTCACCAGTGATATCAGGAATGGATTGCAGCGCATCAATGGGTTCCCCGAAATCAAAGGAATGGATTATTGTGCCATCAAAGCCATCCAGGAAATACAGCCAGTTTGACTGGTAAAGAGTACCGGCAGCAAGGTCGTTGATGCCATCTCCGGTAATGTCATTCATTTGTGAAACATTATAGCATTTGTCGGCTAAAGGTGTTGTCCAGAGCGCATTTCCATTAAAGCCACTTAAAACTATGGCTGATGTTCCACTTTGATTCACTGCAATATCAATATGTCCGTCATTGTTTATATCACCCAGCTTAAAAAAGTCCAGTATTAATACATTTCCAATGCTTATTGTGTAAGCAGGGTTTCCATTGGTAGCATCGATGATATAAACAGAGCCATTATAAGATCCTGCAATAATGTCCCCTATTCCATCGCTGTTAATATCTCCCAGGGATTCCAAAGCCCATACAGCCGACCCTGATGTGGGAGTACTCCATACAAGGCTGCCATTTAATCCGTTTATCCCTATGATCTGACCATTTGTCTCACCGGCATCCGTTGCCCCTGCTACAACATCTGGTAATCCATCACCTGTAAAATCATTAATCCCTATTACACTATATACTGCTCCGTAATTTGGAAATTCCCAAATTACTTCTCCTGTCTGCCCATTGAGACAGTAAACCCTTTTAGGACCGGTGCCATTTGCATCATCTCCTGTAGCAGCCAATACATCAGGAAATGCATCCCCATTGTAATCAAAATGACCATCGACCGCATAAACCCAACCCCCACTGCCATAGTTATTGGTCTGATGTCGCCAGATGATGTTTCCTGTTAGTCCACTGAGTGCTGTTATTGCCTTATCGCTCCATGCTGTCCCTATGATGATGTCTTTAAACCCATCCCCGTTAATATCATTGATAGATGAAATCCCTCTTGTATATTCTACTGTGCCTATTATTTTTTCCCAGATAATATCTGCCGTTCCGGATGCATTGCCATTTAAACAATATATCGTATTCCCTCCTGAACATAGAACAACTTCATCTGCATCATCCCCGTTAACATCTTCAATTCTTAAAAAAGTATTGGGTTCAATTGCTGCCATTTCAGGGATCCCTGGTTCCCATAATACTTCCCCAATTGGGAATTCTGCTTCAGTTGACGTTCCTGTCAGGTTGATGTTGAAAGGCGTAATATTGCTGTTATTATGTATTTCAATATTTGCTTCATGGCTGCCATAAGCAGATGGATGAAACCAAAAACCTATCCGGGCAGTCTCTAATGTCTGTATGCTTATTGGAAAAGATGTATTATTGTCAGCATAAAAATCAGGATTATCAATTGTGAGCTTATTAATGATGAGAGGCTGGCCGCCTGTGTTTTTAAACTCAAACCACCATCTTGAGCTTGAATGGATACGCTTATTTTCAAAATTATAAGATGCCTGCCCTGTATATAAAAAGGCCTGGGGATGTATTGCATAACCAGTTAACTCAATCTCCCATTGAGGTGTAATGGAATCGTTTGAATGGATAATGGCAGTTGCTTCTAAAGGTTCGGAAACACCTGGTGAAAAAGATACCGCGATATTTGTATTACTCCCGGCAATTACTGTAATTGGAAATTCTTCACCCACAGAAAGGGCTTCATTCCCGTTTTCAAAGCTGATGCTGTCTATTATTAAATCTCCTGTCCCTATATTGTTCACAGGCATATTCCAGACAGATGACGCCCCAAGACTTACATTTCCAAAGTAATGGGAAGTAGGGGCTTGTATCTGAGGGGAGCCGCTGCCTCCAAGGTTTACCTTGTATAAGGTTGAGTTTTGATTTATCGGGCCATCTACATACCATAAAAAAGTACCATCAAAAACAACTCCTGCCGGAGCATTTCCTTCGCTGGCATGGTTTTCTATAATTGTACCGTTTCTGGTAATCTTGTATAGGGTGTTGCCATAGTAATCTGCTACCCAGAGGTCTTGCCCCTGAAGGCAGATGTCCCATGATTGATCTCCCGGTGGAAAAATCTGATTTATTATTGTGCCGGTGCTATCTATATGGAATATCTTTCCCGGATCAGGGAAAAAGGTCTGTACCCAAAAACTCCCTTCATCATAAGCTACCCCTGACATACTCTGATCCGGCAATGTGATTGTTGATATAATGTTTCCTGTCATACTTAGTTTCAAAAGGTAGGATGGTCCTGTTGCCTCCCTTGAAATAACATATAGGTTCGTGCCATCAGTGCTTAATCCATAAGCATTTTGGATTTGAGGGCAACTGAACAATTCCATGTAATTTCCATTCTGGGGATTTATCTTGTAAATCTTTGATTTATTGGTGCCAGAGAATATCCCACAATAAAGCCAGGTGCCATCCCAGGCTAATCCTGATGCTTTGCCTATTATCTGAAATGAATTTACTATAGTCCAATCCCTGCCTGGATTTTTGTTTTCCTGTGCGTATGATTTACTTATAAAAAGAAGTATTGTAAGAATAACACCGCATACAATGCTTCTTTTGCATGAAGCATTTCTCTTATGAACTGCTCTCATATAATAGTCTTTTTATTGTTCCCTTCCTATGGTTTGTTGAGCCCCAATTGACTTTTATATTAATCATGCCTAAGATTAACAACTCTTCTTATGTGCATTATCTGTGTGTGGGGCTAATAAAAAATATTATCTGTCGTTAAATATATGAACATTATTTTAATCTGGCAAATTATTACCTGGTGAAATGAAAAAAAACTAAAAAAAGGACAAATTGTGCTTTTCTAAAGTATATTTTAATATGAATTGATGGTGCAATAAAAGCGAATTATTTGTATTTGGGATTTTAATAAAAATTGAATACACCATTCTTTTATTTGATTCCAATTGACTGGCAACAATCAATTGGTTTTTTTAATATGGACATCAATAAATCAAAAAGGCTATCCCAAACATTATGGGTAGCCTTTTTGAAGTATTGGAAATAAATATTGATTAAACCTTATTGGTTTACAATCATCTTAAACACTTTTTGCTTTTCAGGATTTATTATCTGAATGAAATATACTCCCTGAATGAGCCTTTGCGGCAATAAGATGTTTTGGGCTATTACACCTGCTTCATCGCTTGTAACCAGAGTTGAGAATATCTGTTTCCCATAGATATCAAGGACTCTTACTTCAAAGCTTTCAGTTGGGGAAAGGCCTTTGGCAAAAAGATTCATCTCCTGACCTTTGTTAGGATTTGGGAACAAAAGCCATTCAGCATCCAGCCCTTCAAACCGTTGAACAGCTACAATGCCTGAACGCTCATATTTGCCATCATAGTCTGTTTGTTTGAGCCTGTAATATGAAATTCCTTCAAGAGGATTATTGTCATATTCCTGATAGCTGAGAAGGTTGTTGCTATATCCGTTTGGTGCTTTTGATGGGACATCCTGTAGGGCATCGAATACCCTTCCGTCAGGAGAGCGTTCAATAGTAAAGTAGGCATTATTGATTTCGGATGCTGTAGCCCATTCCAGGGAGACATCCTTATCGACTGCCCTCGCATTGAAGAAAAGCAATTCAACGGGCAATGGGTTCAATCCATCTTTTGATCCAAAAGTAAAGGGGCTGTAATTACTGACCATTATTGTAGTGATTACATTCCCGGATGGAATTCCACCATTTACTGCCCCACCATGGCTTTCCCATTTTTCGGTAGAAGAATTATAATGTGCAATAATTAAATCCGATGGATCACTTATTGAACTGTATTCATTGTCTTCCCAATATAAGGTAACCTGACAGGATGGGTTGTCAACTGAGGTTTCAGTCAGCTCCCAGAATTCAGTTCCGCTTACATGATGAACACCTGTGCCCATATATACTGAAGATGAATGATAGATGGCTGGTTCAGAAAAATATTCAGCAATAAAAGAGGTATTAGCAGTTACATTTTGAAAATGACTAATCCCCAATCTTGCCCAATGTCCGTTTTTACCAACAGGGAATACAAAAGGCTGTCTCCCGATTTTCTTTAATGGGCCGTTGATATATGAGGTATTTGATCCCCCGCTTACATTTGCCCCGTGATTTATTGTGAGAATATTAGTCATATCAGTATTCACGATGCCTGATGCAAGGCTTAAGGTTCCACTGACTGACATTGGAGAATTGAGGGTAATCCCCCCCTGGCTGTTTATGGTAAGATTGCCAAAACTGCTTGCAGAAGTGCCACCCCAGGTTTTTTCTGCTGTTCCCCTGGCAACAACTGTGCTTTGGTTTGCAATGAAGGTGCCATTGTTGAGCCAGTTGCCATAAATGTTTATGATTGCATTATTGGTAGCTGATATGGAAGCTCCCGATTGTATTGTAAGGTCAGACATTTCAGCAGTGCCTCCGGCGACAACCGGCCAGGTGGTGACATTTGAAGGAATTGTTGCTGCAATATCCTGTGTAGGGCATGTCAGGCAGCTCCAGTTAGCCGGATTATACCAGTCATTGTCTTGTGCTCCTGTCCAAATCCTGTTGCCATAAGGCACCAGGCTAATGTTCATGGTCCTTGGGGCACTTGTATTGCAATCGTTTGAGGCTGTTACACTTAAAACTCCATCAGTAGCTGTATTGCTGAAGCTTAACAAAACAGAATTTCCTGTTCCGGTAATTGTTGCCCCGCTCCCTGAGTAACTCCAGTTATAGATTACTGTGGGGTCGTTGGGAACAGAATAGGTGATGTTTTCCTGTCCCTGGCATGCCACATTTAAGCCCTGGGTAAATGCTGCAGGCTGTAGTGCAAGCAATGGGAAAACAATATTTACATCATCTTCTGAAATACAGTCCCCGTTTGTGATTATCCAGCTTAAAGTATAGGCATTGCCATTTACCCCTTGGAACACACTGGTAGGTAATGAAGGAGTGGTGATTGTGCCTCCATTGCCTGAGATAATCACCCATTGGCCGGTACCAACTGATGGTGTGTTTGCAGCCAGATTGGTCTGGCTGGCACCACAGTGTGATTGATCCGGGCCTGCATAGGCAATCGTTGGTTGGGCATAGGTGTTGATAATTGTCTGGTCAGCAACACCTGTTTTCCATGTCCCGCTTATTGTATATTCAAATGAAATGAGCTGATAGGTCGCATCTTCGTTTAGGGTGGCAAAAGTATAAGGCAGTGAATTTATGGTCAGGTAACCTCCTTGTAGAATGCCATTTTTCTTATATCTGATCCTATATGGAAGCTCAATACTATATGGTGAATAAAAATCCAGAGGGATTCCGTCTGTTCCACATACAGCAGCAAGATTGTTAAACCGCACCCTTGGCTTAGTAACATTAACGCTGGCAGTAGTGAAATCAGCAAAACCTGCCGATGGGATGCTTATTTGTTCATCGCTTGTGACATAGCCATTGTTCAATGCGCCTGTTGGAACCCCATTTGCTGTTGAAACTTTTTCTTCCCATAGGTTTGAGGATGTATTGAACTGTGCTACTCTCATATCTCCAAGGCCATGTTCTGTCATTTGTGCAGTGAGGTCACTGTTGGGATCCCATGCGATACGGATAAGGGTACTATTCCCGTTTGCTGAACTTACCCTCCAGTATTCCTGTGAATTGACATAGGTCAATGGAGTTGCCCTTTGGGTATAGGTAGGATTAGGTGTAAAGTATTCGGCAGTCCATATCTGTGTGCCGGTTTGGGATGCTAAAGTGCTTAGTTTATTTCCAAGGATGTTCCCTTTTCCAATTGGAAAGTTAAAGCCATCTCCCTGAACGATTTGTTTCTTTAAGGGACCATTAACAAATGAAGTTGCCGAACCACCAGGAGGGTCAACACAATTTGATTCAAGGTTGCTGATTGTAAGTACATTCGTATTTGTTGTTGTAATCTTACCTGAAGTTAGCAACAATGAGCCTCCGACTACAACCTGCCCGTTTGTATTAATTACAAGCCCGTTTGGATTGTTGATTTCAAGGTTATTGAATTTGTTTGTTCCTGTAAAGTCCCCCAGCGCACCTCCAACAGTCTGAGTGGCAGTGCCTGAAAAACTAACAGTAGCCGTTTTGCCCGAACCACAAGTAAATGCCCCGCTGCCATATCTTTCAATAGTTCCCAACAGGAACAGCGTTTTATTATACTGGCTGTTGTCAAGAACAGGGCCATTGATGACAAGCTTTTTGCAAATCGTCAGGTCTTTAGGGGGAAGGGTTTTTGTTCCACTACCTATAAAATAGAGGTTGCTTACCTGATCATAGAGGTCTGCAATTAATGTGTAGCTGGTAGTCCCCCCAAACTCGAGGATACTGTTGTTGTTACATGAAAAGAATTCTTCATAACGCCCTGCCGGGATATTTCCCTTTTCATTGTATAAAGTCCCTGATCCTGAAACAAAACCAATGTTGTGACCATAGGTTGCATTGGGAGCAATCAGCTCACCGTTAATAATTGTCTTATAAGCCGATGCATAATTGTTGTCCAGGGTGATATCATGGTCAACATAGACTATAAACCCATTGGGGCCACCTTCAGGGCATGGGAAATTATCATTTCCAACCTGCTCCCAGTTTTCATTATCTGACCACACCCCGTTGCTGAGGCTTCTGTATGCAGGCACTACATTTGGAATGTCATCTTCGTATCCTGCTGTATAATCACCTTGGGTATCTGATGCATCTGAATAGTTGAAAGTTATGGTATTGTTGTTGATGTCAACTGAAGCAATTTTACTCCAATAGTCCCCGGGACGGTGCAGCCAGGCTGATAGATAATTTTCCTCATCTCCCTGGACATCTTCCTGTAAATAATGAAATACAATCTTCCCTGTAATATTGGAATTTATCTCCCCAAGCTCCCAATAGTATGTTAACACCCTGAATGGATCAAGTGCGCTTGGGTGTCTCTCATTAACATTATTAACCCTTAACAGGACTCCTTCTCCCGTGGAGGTGTAATTGAAATCTACAGGGGTGTATTTATTGGTTACACCTATTGGAAAAGTGAAGCTGGCCTCTGTGCCGGTGTATGCATTGAAAAACTTCTTAACACCTGCTGCACTTAATACACCATCCGTTTTAATCATCTTTGTAGGACCAAAATCACTTCCTTCTATATTGCTGCTGCCTAATAAATATATCCCGCTTTTATTGGCATCTAAAACCCCTTTTGTGAGAATGAGGTTTTGATGAAGGGTAATCTCACTTTCAAGGTAAGCTCCTTTGGAATTGCTTAATTCAAGGCGGCCAAACCTCCCTGAGCCACCGATGTGTTGAAGATTCGTACCGCTTAACCTGAACCCCCCAAAAGCTGCATTGCCTTCATAGTTGGCGTTGTTGCTTACATTCCCTTTAATATCCACATAGATATCATTTAGCAGGAGTGTGCCCCTGACCATATTTACGTCATTATAAACGATGGTGTTTTGGTTAAGGCTAAGTGATGTGCTTGGACTGGTATTTAGGTTGTAGAAGGTAGGAGATGTAGTCCCAAGGACATGCTGAACAGACCCATTAAAATAGGTGGTGTTTTTTTGATGTCTGTAAGTGCCATTATTAACAAGGTTTCCTTTTATACTGACATTATAATTGTAATTCTCATTGGCATCCAGTATGCTGTTGCTGTTATTGATATAAAGGTCACCGTTAAGGCTTAATGGGTTGCCTGTAAGCTTTACAGTTGCATTGTATGATGTACGGCCATTGATGGTTAAGTCATATAGTGGGAATTTGGAATACAGGCTGTAATCCTGTGCCTGGTTTACTGCATTTACCATTTGAGGTAATTGTCCAAAGATAATATTCCCCCCACTGACTGATGAGGAATTGGGCCTTAAGTAAAGATCCCCGACCTTACTCCCGCCCCTTACAATGTATATGGTTCCTCCTGTCATATTAAATGAACTGCCGGAAGTGTTTAATACTTCAAATTGTGAATTTGTTACGCTCCCCCGGCCATTTACCACAACTGTTCCTTCTGTCTGCCTGTATTTAAGGACACCTGTGGTCGCTGTGGTATTGCTCCTGATCTTTCCATTCACAAACAGGCTGCCGCCATTGATTTCAATCTCTGAATACCCTCCTCCCGAATACTCAATATCATTATCGGTATTATAAGTATTGTTGTTATTTCCATTAGCTGCTCCTGTTGGGCCTATCCAGATAACGCCATTGTTAAGGGTCATCTTACCATGTAAGAAAACGTCATTAGACCCAGATATACTGTTTGCAAGTATTACCCTTTCATTCCCGTCTCTTTGATAGTCAACATAAAGCCCCGCTGTAGGTGGAATTACAAATGGGGAACTTGTTGTTATTGTAAAATCAGTGGATGGGTTTACCCTTGCATATTTTAATGTGCCGTTCTGGAGGGTAAGCCAATCATTCACTGGGGTTTCCAATGATCCTCCAATATTTATTATCAACGAATCTGACTGGGAAGTGCCTTTGTTAATTTCCATCTTGTATAAATTCGTTTCTGGAGATCCGGTGGTATTTGAGAATTCTTTTGTTCCATCGCCATGAAATTTTAAAATACAACGGCGATTATTTCTCAAAAGAGTAATCTGATTATTATTTATTAAATTACCTCCAATTGACAAAGTATTGTTGACAATCTGGTTTCCGAAAAAATTTGGGTTACCATCGTAATTCACATCAATAAAACCAGTTGTTGAAACTGTTAAATCTCCATCTATTATAATGTGTTGAGGAACTCCATTATCACTTGTGTAAAACATTGTTCCTGAAAGAATAGAGACATTACCCTTGATATAAACTGTTTTCTCAATCGTTTGATATAAATTATTATTAAACCAACTTGGGCAAAACCATGAGCCAGAACCAGTTCCTTTAATTGAGAGATTCCCATAAACAATTATGTCTGAATTAGGAAAAACCATGTTGTCTGTTCCCGTAGGAAATAATGACAAGGTTCCATAAGACTTAATATTATCAGGAAGGTAATATACAGAATATTGATTTGAACGGGTATAATACTCAGTTGTGCCTCCATTTTGATTAAATTGTGAAAAATCTCCTGATGGAAATTGAATTATATGTGAAGAGCCATCTTGGTTAAAGGATCCACGACCAGTTATTCTTATCATTCCATTACCTTCTGGGTGTGATAATACCATTCCAAAGTTTGAAGAAGGATTATACCCAACATCTAATTTACTGTCTGAAGCAATTAATAATGCTGCTATTTTTTTTGAACCTTGATTTGGATTTGTTAAATGCGAGTATTGAGTAATCGTATGACCTGCACCTATTATTACAATATCTCCTTCTCCTGGTATTCTGGAGGCCGTGCCTGATGTATGTGACACATTTGACCAATTTGATATTGTATTCCAATTACCAGAATTTCTGCTAAAGAATTTTGTAACACTCCCAAATGGGTTACTTGGATTGCTATCCCCTGCAGTATAATCCCCGTCAATAAAGTCTGTGTTTATTAAAAAATTGCCATTAGGATTGCCAATGATATTGTTTGTAATATCCATATCACTGGTAGTCCCGTTTGACCAGCTTGTTGTTGTAATATCAAAACGTGCTGGCACATATCCGGCTTCTGTTATATCGGTGCCTGTTATAACGTCTTCCTGGTTATAAATATATTCATGGGTGAGGCTTGAACTCCCAAGCTTAATATCCTCAGAGCTCAGCTTCCAGAAATAGGATAAACTCCTACCTTTTACTGTAGTGGCAGGATGTTCATAACCCACAGGCCTTACAGTGATTGACCCATAGCTTGAAGGGGTTCCATCAAGGGTTAGGGTGGCAGGGGTATAATATGCGTTTGAAGGATGGCTTGTTGAGGTGGTACCTACAGGATATGTGAATGAGGATTCTTCTGTATATTCCCTGGTGACACCTCCATCCCCTGCATTGCCTGCTGTACGGATAAATCTTGATGACCCTGCATTAATAACCTCTGCCTCTGGCCCAAACCTCAGGTTATGGGTGCCAATATCAAGCTGCTTATCCTGGCTGAATGTCAGGTAGTCATTGATCCTGAAATTTGCTTTCATTGAAACGGGTGCAGCACCGGTAGCTGTATTGTTGAGCTGAAGGCTTGCAAACTCGCCCTTGCCATCACCTGTAATCTCTACAGGATGGCTCCCATCAATAATGAAATCAGAGTCCCCGCTTTGTATCCCTGAATGATAGATATACCCGTTGCCTGTTGAGGAAAAGTTTAGAAAAACGGATCTTATATCAAACCTTGCTTTAAGGATGATTAAACTGTCTGAGACGTTAAGGGTGTTGGGTTCCCCAATAAGGTTCAGGCTATATTGGGCTGCTTTGTCTATTTTAAGTTTACCGATGCTAACGGGAGTGTTTTTATTAATGTTAAAGTTTTGGTTATTAAGCCCGTTAAAAATCGTCCAGTTATTACCACAGATATATGTCCCATTTGCCCCAAGGGTAAAATGGCGTGCAATCTCTATGTTATTACCTGCTGCATCTAAAACCCCGTAATTCTGGATGTTTAAATCTCCTTTTATTACAAGTGTTTTTGTGGTTTGAACCGTTGTGCCTAAAGTGGATGTCTTTGTGACATTGAGTGTGTAAAAGGGGGAAGTGGAATTGATGTAATGAATGGCAGCGTTATCAGAGCCGGTGCCATGTAATGGGTTCATTATTATTGTCCCGCCGGTAACATTTGTATTGTGGAGGGCTGCGTTTATCCCTATGGCCAATCCATTCGTCCCACAGGCATCATAGATGTTAATGAAGCCGCCTGACATAGAAAAGGTGTTAAGGGTGTTTTCAAGATTAAATGTAGCGTATGCTGAGTTAATCCCATTTTCATCCCTTACGGTATTGATTGTTGCGGATCTAAGTAGTGCAGGGCTCCCTGATCCGCTTACACTTGTGCGCTGTAGGCGACCCCTTAGCTCAAGGGTGCCTCCCGTCTGGAGGTATGAGGCTAGTCCGCTCTCGCTACCTGCCGAACGTATTTGTTTGGCATCCAAAAGCCCCCCGTTTATAATTAACTGACCGGCTGCAACGTTCCAGTTTATGATACCTCCTGATTCCCGTGTCGAGAAATAACCATCATTGATTTCAAGCTTGCCATAAATTGAAAATGAGGAACATCCCCCTTTGGTAATGCCCATCGCAACATCGTCTGGAGCACTTGTCCCATAAGCAAGGTTCACTTCTGTATAGCTGTCTGCTGTGGATAGCACAATGACTTCTGATCCATCAAGCACAAGTGCCCCGTTTGCAGGTACAAAAAAGTCCGAGTTTGGTTCATTAGGGATAGCTTGTTGATGACAAGTGCCTTCGGAAAGGGATGGGATTACAAGCAGGCCTTTTAATATCAGGCTGCCATTCCGGATCCATAATGCTTTCTTGAGGAGGGGGTTATCTGAGGTGCCCTGGCCTTTGGCTGTGTTTGCCCCAAAAAGCCTGAAGTTTTGATATGAGGTGGGATAAATGGTCAGGCTGGTTGAAGGGTCTGTTCCTTTGTCCACTATCAGGTTATAAAAGTCTGTTGTGCCGTTACACTTCAGCGTTGCATTCCCATTGCCCCTGAAATAAACGCTTGCAAAACCTGTTGTTGGAAATTTGTCAAATACCGGGTAGCTTAGATTTGTAAA
>CAYLYP010000025.1:0-36653 GCA_964387795.1 uncultured Bacteroidales bacterium | reverse complement strand
GGGCAGTTTATGTTGTTCGAAGCCAGTACTTATCATAAATATCACTTTCATGAATTGGTTAAAAATCAAAAAGTTGAAGATATAAAGATTTTTAGGTTGATTAAAAAGATATCAAAAAAATTACCCCGGTCCAAAAGATTAAGGGCCGAAACGCTTCTTGGCAATAAAAAGATACAGTGCCGTATGTATGATGGTTGGGAGGACGCAATGAATGGCTTTTCAAAAAATGTGATTGAATTCTTTGGCGGAAAACCTTTACTGGCTGCTTCCGGTGCATTGATTTTTGCTTTTGGGTTTTTATTGCCCCTGCTGGCCTGGGGATGGATGGCTGGATTGTTATACTTGCTTGTCTCATTATTCCTGTGTGCCGTTGTCAGCTTTGCAAGTATCCAGCCAGTTTTTAAAAATCTTTTACTCTCCCCATTACAGCAATTGTGCCTTGTTTATCTTGTAGCCTATGCGTGGGTCAAAAAAAACAAACGCAATAATATCTGGAAGGGTCGAAACGTGGATGCCTGATGTGTTATTCACTTCCGATGGGTATTGTAAAATAAAATGTACTGCCTTCTCCCTGTTTGCTTTTTGCCCATATATTGCCTCCCATCTTTTCTATAAATTCAGCACATATTATTAATCCAAAACCTATCCCTGTTTCTTTAAACGTCCCTGGCTCTGATGTAATATTGCTTTCAATCTTGAAGAGCTTTTTTAAAATATCCTGTGTCATGCCTGTACCTTTATCTGTTATCGAAATTTCAATAAAATCATCTTCTTTTACTGCCCCGATAACAATTTTGCTGTCTGGAAACGAATACTTTATGGCATTCGACAATATGTTTGTCAATATAGTTTGAAATAATTTTGCATCAGCAAATACCAATATCTCTGGTGATTCATGGATTTCAATATGTATATGCTTCTCTATTGCACGTTTTTCAACTTCTTTAATCCCTTCTTCAATTAATTGCCTGAGCAATATTTGTTTGGGCATATATTTTAATTTTCCGGTTTGAGAACCAGACCATTGTAATAAACTTTCAAGGAGATGAAGGCCTTCATTGGCTGTTTGTTTTATAATTGATGCATATTCCTGCTTCTTTTCATCGCTCAGACTTATACTATTCATTGTCAGGTTTTGTGAAAGCATGCTTATCCCTGTAAATGGGTTTTTTAAGTCATGGGCTATGATTGAAATGAATTTATTCCTTGCATATATCTGGGATTCACTTTTTTGGATCAAATCGTTTTGTTGCTTGAGCCTGATAAAAACGTTTATCTTTCTTAAAAATATTTCCCTGTTTACCGGCTCAATGATGTAATCTGTTGCTCCTGCTTCAAAGGCTTTGATAATACTTGCTTCTTCATTTTCGGATGTGATGAAGGCTACCGGGATATCTTTAAGTTGACTGTCCTGTGTGATGTTTTGACATAAGATATAGTCCTCAATTGCTGGCTTGGGAATTGTGAAAATAATGCAATCGGTATGGATAAATAATATTGTGGGATCAGATATTACCTGAGCAGCAGTTTGGATTACTGCTTCATATCCTGCTATGCTTAATTGATTTTGGTAGTATTGGCTGTGTGCTGTCTCAGACCCTATAACCAAAACATGGGGTTTGTTCGATTTTAGTGTCATGTCCCGAATGATTATTGTTTTTATGCTGCGCGCTCTTGAATTTATTATGTCTTCACTAATTTACCACATAAAAACTTTAAAAAAATAAGTGAATTGCCTAATTATAACGATTATTCTTATTCTTGTTTATTGTGGTATTATATTAAGCTGCTTAATTAGGGTCTGCTGAAAAACACTTAACGAGCAGGATGTATATTATTTACAAGGCCATTTTTCAATGTAGGGTGTAAGGATTTTTTTCCATAGGTGCTAATTTGTTTGCATCATGTTTGCGTTAGTCTTTAAGGTATCATCTGCTTCGTTGCCATCGGCTCATAGTATTATTATACAATTTCGCCTTGTCGCCTCACATCTGATACCTTAAAGACTTTTTCAGCAGACCCTAATTAGGGTCATTGAGTGAATGATATTGTTGAATAAGATAGAAATACTTTTTAACCCAATTATTCCACTTCGCCTTAAATTTAATCATGGTGGATTTAAACTGCATTTGGCTTTTGTCTTTTTCGGTATATTTGTAACAGGACTATTTATACATGAAAACAAACAATGCTGAAAATATTTCAACAGCCACCAAAAACAAAATAACATCACATGATGTTTTATGTTCCAGTTGCATATTGTGATTTTCAATTCTGATAATGAGTAGCAATTCATAAAATTCATCTTGTATTCAAATGATTTTTATTATCAACATAAAGTGTTGGTGTTGCTTTTCGGGCTTGAAAATGTGTAAAATCATTTTTTTAAAAACTCCATTTATATGATTAAAAAGTCAAAGCTTTTTTTTGCATTAATGCTCCTTGTCGTATCAGGTTTTTCCCAAAACCCTCAGCGGCAATATCAGGATATGGTGTACCAGGCTTTTATAAGCAAAAATATGGGGGTATGGGAGCAGTCATTGAAAGGGATGGAACAGATGTTTGTCCGCAAACCTTCTGCTCCACTACTGTATGATATTATCCTTGCCCAATATGGGCTAACAGGCTATTATCTGGGGATAGATGAGGAGGAAAAAGCTGAGGCTATTATTGATAAGGCAGATGTAAACATTGTTAATCTTGCAAATATGGATTCATACAAAGCAAGTGCTTATGCTTTGCAAGGGGCTTTTATTGCTTATCGGATTGCTTTAGCTCCCATGAAAGCCGTTTACCTTGGTCCTAAAAGCAATGCTGCTATTGATAAAGGGATGGAAATAGATAAGCAAAACCCAAATGTATGGATTGAAAAAGCAAATGCTGCTTTTTATGCCCCTCCTGTCTTCGGTGGCTCAAAGTCTGCATCCATTGATTATTATAAAGAAGCAATCCGATTGTTGGAAAAAAATATGGCTCATAATCATCGTTGGCTTTACCTTAATACTTTGGTGGCCCTTGGAAAGGCTTATGCCGATACTGGCCGGAAAGATGAAGCTATTAAGACATACAATAAGGCCCTTGGCTTTGAACCTGATTTTCTTTGGGTAAAAGAAGAGTTGCTCCCCAAACTCCTGAAATAACGCGTTTCGTCATTACGATTATCTCTTATCTGTTAGCTTCCTGAAACCTGAATAATGGATTTTTACAAAAAGCTAAATCCCCGTGAAAAGCAAACATTTGGTTTGCATATTGGCTATAGTGTCCTTGAAGGGGTTATAGCAGGTATTATTGCCCTCAACGAATTTGTATTTGTGAAAAGCCTGTTTGGAACGGGTTATCAGTTGAGTGTATTGTTTCAGTTTTCAATGACTGTTTTTATTTTACTTGTGTTTTTTAATGAGCTTTTAAAGCGCATTAAAAACAAACGCTCATTGCTCCGTTATGCTGCCATTATAACAAGGTTGCCCTTGGCGCTGGTATTTTTCTTCCCCCGCGAAGCATCACAGCTTACAGGCAATTCAATCTACCATATTATCTTTCTTGCATTGTTCCTGGTTTATTACCTTGCACATCCCATAATTTTTCCAACAATTAATCTTTTCCTTAAAAATGCCTACCGGCACGAAAACTTTGGGAAACTATACAGCTATGCCACTACTGTCAATAAAATTGTAATGATGGTCATAACATTTGTTTATGGCCTGATGCTTGATGCAAACCATTACGTTTTTGTTTATGTGTTTCCGGTAATGGCTGTCCTGGGTATTGTTTCTGTATTTCTATTGTCCCTTATCCAGGCGCCGCCCCCTGAAGTTGTGGATCATTCACTCAGCCCTTGGAAAAGCATAAAAACATCGGCTATGAATATGCTTAGGATCCTAAAAACAAACCGTCAGTTTTTGCATTTTCAAATTGGCTTTATGCTTTATGGAATGGGATTTATGGGCTCCGTTACTGTCATAGTACTTTTCTTTGATAAGGGATTAGGCCTTAATTATTCAAGTATTGCTTTTTACAGAAATGCTTATAATATCCTGGCTATTGCTTCTCTGCCTTTTTTTGGGAAACTGCTTGGGATTATAGATCCAAGGCGTTTTGCGTCTATTTCTTTTTTTTCTATGATGTTGTTTATCCTTTCCCTGATCCTGGCAATATATTTCCCCAATCATTTTCAATTTACCGGCCTTACTGTGTATTATGCCCTTTTGCTATATGTGCTGTTTCACAGTGTATTTGCTGCTACTATGGCTTTGTTATGGAGTATAGGTTCGGCTTATTTTGCCCCAAGCAATGAAGCAGGACAATATCAAAGTATTCATCTTGCCCTAACAGCAGTAAGGGCGTTTTTTGCTCCTCTGCTGGGGGTGTTGTTTTATCAGACGTGGGGCTTTACTACTGCTTTTCTTATTGCATCGGCTTTTTTGGCCCTGGCAGGTGCTTTTATGCTTTGGTCGGAAAAAATACTACCCATGCAACGATAGCATTAGTTGCTTCCTGAAATACCTATTTTAGATTTAAGCCGTACCAGGCTTTCTTCTCCAGTCGCCTGTATGCAAGGTGGTCTGCCAGGTTCCATTCCTTCCATGAGCGATTGTCCATTTCCTGCTTAAAAAGAAGGGTTTTCCGCTCAAGAAGTGTAATGTAATTATCATCCTCATAAACAGTGTCAAACTCTTTGTAAATAAAAATCAGAAGTTCGCTCTCTGCGTGCATCGGGACATTCAGTTTATCTTTATTCTCCCAAAGTATCGGTAAGGTTGAATTGGACATGCTCAATAAAAAATCACGGTGCAAATATGCTTTGTCGGCACGTTTAAAGTTGGTTGATGAGATAAAGTTATCCCAGTTAAAAAGGCAGATTACACAAAATATGATATAAATGGCAATGGCATTTGTTTTCAATAACCAGCTTGAAGAGTGCTTGTGCCTGATCTTAAGGATAATAGTTATGAGCCCGATGATTACTGCAATAAGGAAGAAAAACACCCCAATACGCAGGTAAGCAAGGTTGAAATAATAACAATACCAAAAGTTCCTGAAACCAACGCTAAGGGCCATGAAAAGGTTTTGGTAAATCCATATCTTCGTTAAAAGCCTTAAATAACGGTTCTTTGAATAAAAGTTTAGGTTGCCCCTGAAAATATATAAAGAAATTGCCATTGAAATAAAGATCGAAACCACAAGAAGCCAGGTCCCTTCATGAACAAACTGCTTTAGGGTCTGCCCATCCCATTCAAAGAAAAGCCACACATTAAAGAAATCTGTCAGGTTAAGTATGAGGATCAAAATATTAAGGGCCGCCATTAAAAACAATGATGAAAGGTATTCCCGTTTTAAGCCGGTATTCATCCCTGAAAATAACCTGAATGATTTTTTTCGTGTTCGTGCCATGTTATCTGATTCAAGGCTATCCCGTCTGGCAAAGGCTGATGAAGGCATTGGGAAAAACATCAATATACATACAAATACGCCCCAAATAAACATCCATATTCCCGGAAGGTTGGCAAACCAATTAATAAATCTGTTCCATAAGGGCTGTATCCACCATGCCACCTTATCAAATCCTGATGCAAAGTATGGATTTGCATAATAGTATATGATCACAAAAACAATGAGAATGATTATGGGGATGAAGATCAGTCTTAGGATTTTATATGTTTTTCCGGCTCCTTTTGAAAAGCTGATATTGGTTTTAATATTTCCAAAGACCCTATAAAAACCTATTGTCTTTTCAAGACTGCACAATAGGGCATTTTTTAATGATTTAACTTCTGGATAAAATGGAAGTGAAATCAATAGTATGAGTGAGCCAAGGTTTACCCAAAAGCTAAAAAGATTGTTATGCATTACCGCAGTGAAAGCCGAGATTAATGTTCCAGCATAAATGAGGCTCAGTGGAAATGTGCGTAAGGGTACCTTTATCAGAAATACTTGGATAAGAATAATAAATGCATTAAACAAAAGAAGGTTAATGCCAATATCCTGATTGTGAAAAAGCTGTTGGTAAAATATCCCACCAGCCAGTGATAGCAGGAGCAATATTAAACTTAACAGTGGCCTGTGTTGCTTATTCCCAAAAATACCAGGATTCTCAATAGAGGAATTTGCTTTTGTTTCCATAAGTCTGGGCTATTTTCGTTTACAGATGATGTTTTTTTTATTAAAAACGAAGCGCCGGACCTATTATTGTGTTCGGTATTAAATCAGTGCTTTAATGGCATGGAAAATCATTAATGCCGAAACAATAAGTTTTAATAGCGTGCCTGTTACAAGTCCAAGGAAAGACCCTATTGCTGATTTAAGTGCCCTGTTTGTTTGGGCACCATTGACGAGTTCTGCTACAAAAGCCCCAATAAAAGGCCATATGATGAGCCCAAAGGGAGGGAAAAAAAAGATGCCAATCACCAGGCCTATGGTTGCCCCAAAGACCCCATGTTTGCTTCCTCCTGTTTTTTTGGTGCCCCAGACTGGTAATAAATAGTCAATAATCGTTACAATTATTGTAATGATCACATAAAACCAAAGGGTTTTTTCTGAAAACTCAGCTCGTGTACCAAAGTGCAACAATAACAATCCGCCCAGTGATAGGGGAGGACCCGGCAAAATGGGAAGTACTGCACCAAATAGCCCGATAAGCAGCATGATAAATGCCAGGACGATGAGTAAAATCTCTATTGAAATGCTCATATTATTCAGATGGTATTACAATTGCAAGAATGAGATAAAGCAAAATACCGGAACCAAAAACAATTGCTGCAATAAGAAAGAGTATCCGGATTATCACTGGGTCTATTTCAAAATAACGACCCAATGCACCACACACCCCAAAAAGTTTTTTATCGTTTGATTTTCTGATAAGCCTTGCCATAGTTCGTTGTTTATTTGGTTTAGGGTAATACAAATATAGTAGTTTTGAAATAATTATAAATGTGTTTCTTTCTTTTATAAGTTGTTAGCTATTCATTTGGTGTCGTTTTGTGTTTGATGATGTTGCTATGGCTATTTCTCTTTTTATTCTTTTGATAGTTAATGCATTTGCTTGGTTTTTAATATCTTCCCTCAGCCTTTAATCATCTGGTTGAGGTTTCATATTATTATCAATAGGTTCTTGTTGAAAAGCTGGTATTTATAATAAGTTTTGTCAGTTTTTTTGTATCAGGAATACTTTTTAATAAATTTATATGTGATTGAAATACAATTATATAAAATTCAATAAAACTTATTTTTTCTGCTTAATGCATTTTTTTTAAAAAACATTTGGTGGTGAATAAAAAGTGTTTTACATTTGCAGTGTATTAGTGAAGTAATACAGTAGTAACATAACACAGCAATACTATGATAAAGATTAAACAACTTCGATTTGGATACCGGCATGGCCAGAAGCTTTTTGATAACCTGGACCTGAATATGGAAGCGGGTAGTATATATGGTTTATTTGGAATGAATGGGGCGGGGAAGTCCACCTTGTTCAGACAAATAAGCGGCTTGCTTTATCCTCAGGGGGGTAGTTGTGAAGTTTTAGGCTTTCAGTCAAGTGAACGTAAGCCTGAGATGTTAAGGGATATTTTCCTTGTTCCTGAGGATTACGATTTGCCGGCAATTTCAATCAGGGAATATGTTAAGGTACATGCTCCTTTTTATCCCTCATTTGATTTGGGTATGTTCGAAAAATTCTTAAATGAATTTGATGTAGATGCAAGCCAAAAACTTAACAACCTTTCGTATGGCCAGAAGAAAAAGTTTTTGATTTCATTTGGTCTGGCTACACAAACAAAAATCCTGCTGATGGATGAACCAACCAATGGTTTGGATATCCCATCCAAGAGCCAGTTTAGGAGGATTATGGCATCCAGTGTGTCAGAGGACAGGTGTGTAATCATTTCAACCCATCAGGTAAGGGATTTGGTAAGTATCATTGATTACATAACCATACTTGAAAAAGGGAAAATCATTTTCCATCACAATGCTTTTGAGGTTTCTGAAAAACTTTCATTTGGTTTTGTTGGCGATGGTGCAGATCATCAAATCCTGTATTCCGAGGAGGTCCTTGGAGGGCGTAAAGCCATATTGAAAAAAAATGGTAAAGACAGCGAGATTGATATGGAACTGCTTTTTAATGCAGTGATTTCTAGTCCTTCTGTAATTGAAAATGAGTTTAAATCTTAAATTGAAAAATATCATGAACCAAATAAATCCTGTTCGTTTAAAACAATTATTTGTCCGCCAATTGGTGATAAACCGAAAAGGCTTGCTAATCGGGTTTGCAGCCATGATGGGAGTGCTTTTGTTTATAAGTATTTTGCAGACCTGGAGTAACAATAATTCTCAGTTGTCTGTTTATTATAACCTTGGCCTCGTCATATTTCACATCGGGGGATATCTGTTGACCAGTGGTGCGTTCAATGAACTCCATACACCTTCCAGGAGCCAGTTTTATCTCACCCTTCCTGCATCTAATGCTGAGAAGCTTTTGGTTAACTGGTTTATTTATTCTCCTTTATATGTGCTTGCAGCCATGGCAGGGCTTGTGCTCACAAGCGGATTGGGAACATTAATTTGCATGGGAGCCTTTGGAACACCCCTGATGGTATTCAACCCATTTGAATCTACTGTATTGTGGAATATTGCATTTTACCTTGTGATCCAAACAATCTTTATGCTTGGGGCTGTTTACTTCAGGAAACATAATGCACTGAAAACGGTATTTGCTTATTTTCTTGTAAGTACTTTTATTACAATCTGGTTTGTACTTGTTGCATTCCTGATATTCGGTAATATTGATATCAATCTGGGGTCTAAAGGTATGACCTTTGTTCCGAACTGGTATTGGCTCGAATATCTTGTGAAAGGTTTGTTTTTCGGGCTTACTGGGCCATTCTTCTTACTTGTTTCATATTTTAAACTTAAAGAAAGGGAGGTTTAATATGCAATTTATTGAAAACCAACCGATATATCTTCAGATTGCTGATAGGATATGTGAAAGCATTTTAATGAAAAAATGGGCGCTCAATGAACGTATCCCTTCAGTTCGTGAAGTGGCAGTGATGATGGAAGTGAACCCCAATACAGCATTAAGGGCTTTTACTTTTCTCCAGGAAAAAGATATTATCCAAAACAAAAGAGGTATCGGGTATTTTGTAGGGGAAAATGGTTATGAACAAGCCTTATCCTATAAAAGGATTGAATTCATTGAACGGGATGCCCCCACGCTCTTTAAAACCATGAAGATGCTCAACCTAAGCTGCCAGCAGATGGAAGAGCTTATGAGAACGCAACCTTCAAGGTAAATCGAACAACTGAATTAAATGAAAATCATCATTTTAATATAAAAACAAAGAAAATGAAAAAAAGCAATATCCTTTTGCTAAGTGCATTGGGCCTTACAATGTTAGTTATTCTTGCCGGGGCAATATTTTTAAGAGTAAATGTTTTGCGCCCTGCTGTAACAGGTGATAACAATATCATCAGTCAAACCAGAAGCTTAAGCACTTTTTCAAGCATAAATGTAACTGGTCCTTTTGTTGTGTCCTTTACTCAGGGACCGAGCCAGGAGGTCACAGTAGAAGCAGATCAAAACCTTATTGATAAGGTGATAACAAAAGTAGAAGGTCAGGAACTAAAGGTATATCCTTCTGAGCATATTTATTCAAACAAGTTACGTCTCACGATACAGTTGCCCCGGATCGTGAAGCTAAGCTTAGGCTCAGGGGCAAAATTCAGGACCTTGTCTCCCATTAAGCAGGATAGTCTTTATATATTGACAGAAGCAGGAAGTGATGCAGAAATTCAGGGAAGTTTTGTGTTAATAGATATGGTTGCTAATTCCGGCAGCGATATTGAGGTATCAGGAACGGCTCAGGAACTGAAAATATATGCCGATGCGGGTTGTAAAGTGAATGCTGATGAATTATTTTCAAAAGCTTGTGATGTCACATCACTGTCAGGATCGAAGGTTTATGTATGGGTTGAGAATGGTCTTAAGGCAAAGGCAATGGCAGGGGGAAGGGTTTATTATAAAGGCCAGCCTGCTAATATTGTCCAGGATATTTCGTCCGGGGGTATGCTAAGCACTTTCGGCAATGATGATTAAGGTTCTTTTCGGTTAGTAGTTGTTTCTTAGTTAAAACCCAAAAACCTGGTTTTACGTTAATTCTATGAAAAAAAGGCAGCCAAAGGCTGCCTTTTTATTTCCGGAAGTTTTTGGTGAATATATCATAGCCAAAACGCCAATTTCAACCTACTGTTTTTTCACCTAAACTGAACTTGCTTTTCCGGAGTCTTTTATATATCCCTAATATTTAATTTGCTTTACAAAAATATCAAAAAGTGTTTTTCATAAATGACATTTTTAAAAACACTTCAAACTGGAACATGGTAAATGCAAACTTAATGCCATATTTTATTGCACAAAGTTAGAAAACTCATTGAATTTTTCCTTTCCCAATTGGTAAAAAAGAATTGTCAAAACGTAAAAATAACAAGTATTTTATTACTTTTATGAGCCTGAATGAATCAGGGTAGAATGATGGAAATAAACAAAATGAGGTGGGCAAATGATTCAAAATCAGATGTATTATGGTGAGTTGTTCAAACTTTTTCTTTTATTGGGGCCTGTATTTGTATCTTTATTTTGGGCTGGGGTATTAAATATCCCTGAAAAAAGCATTAAGGCACCTAAAATATTCCTTGGCCGGTTTATGATTATTGCATTTGTTTTATATGTTTCGCATTTGTTTTATTTTCTTAAAATCTATTCTGTTTATTATTTCCTGGATGCGTTTTATGTATTGGCTTCATTGCTTGTTTATCCTTTGTATCATATCTATGTTAGATTACTTACAATAGAAAAATGGTTTTCTTTTAAACTGCATTTGAAATTCCTGATTGCCCCTTTTCTTGTATTTATTTTAGAATCTATTGGTGTGTTTATCATTGGCCCTGATAGTTCAAATGATTTTTATGCAGTTTTATTAAATAATGAAACACCAGATTTAATAAGTTTTAAGTATCTGAAGATTATTAATAACCTCTTTAGGTTTGTTTTTATTTTTCAGGTTATCTACTATCTCATCATGAGCTTCAGGCTTATTAGGCAGCATAACAACCAACTTAACAATTACTACTCTAATACTGAAAAACATAGCCTTGCCTGGGTTCAGTTTTTTAATATTACTATGGGACTTGCATCTCTTTCTAGTATTGTTTTAGCTTATTTGGGAAGAGAAGTTTTTTTGGAGAAGCAATTTCTTCTTATATTTCCTTCGGTGATATTTACTCTTTTGATATTCTTTATCGGTTTTTTAGGCAATCGTCAGAGTGAATCTGCGGTTGAGCATAAGGAAGAACAGATTCTTAATCTAAACAACAAATGCAATGAATCAGTAGAAACTATTGAGGTTCAGGATACCGGTAAGTATAAAGCTGTATTGGACAATTTATTTGAAAGGGAAAAGATCTTTAAAGACCCGGATTTAAAAATTTGGGACCTTGCCGGGATGATGGGAACTAACCGCACTTATGTATCAAGGATTATTAACAAGGAATACGGAAGGAATTTCTGTAACCATGTAAATTATTACAGGGTTGGAGAGGTGAAAAGACTTATTGCTGAAGGTAAAAACCTTAGCAATGAACAATTGGCCGAGCTGTCGGGCTTTGGTTCTGTTAATTCTTTATACAGGGCTTTCCTTGCAATTGAAAAAGTTCCTTTAGGGCAATACAGAAAAGCGTAAAATATTAGTTTAAATTTTCTTTTTCTTTAGGGTCTGTTGAATGACTCATGATAAGCACTAAGCATATCATTTACAATGCAATAATACAATTTAATTGCTATGATTGGTCTCCTTGTTTGGAATAATACTTTCATGATGTTTGCGTTAGCCATTATGGGATTATCAAGTTAAATGAGATAGCATGACTGGATAATTTTCCTATTCTCCTTTTTGTCCTACACCTGATATTTTAAAACCTTTTTCATCAAAGTTTGTTGTTTTGAATCCAAATATTTCTATTTATTGAATTGAAATTAAATAGCACTTTCTTGTTATTTTTACCCCTACACTAACTATACAAACATGTTTTTTTTAATATTTTAACCTTATCATTTGCATTACTTTTAATTTGTAATAAATTAATAATTAATTATTAGTATTTTTATTGGACTATACAGTAATCACTTTTTAAGCAAAAGGCATACTTAGCATAGAAAGTGAAATTGGATTGTAAAACAACTTATATTTGGACGTGAAATCTTAATCTTTTGAATTATGTTTTCATTTAAACACGCAAACACGTCTATTGAGCTTATTGATAACTTCCTTAATATCATAGATCAGGGAGGTTTGATATTTAAGGAAGGTGTTAAAAATTATCTTAACGATAACAGGGAGAGTTTTGTAGATAATTTAAAGACGTTGTCAAAATTAGAAACTGAAGCAGATGTTTTAAAGCGAAAAATTGAGAATATCCTTTATACACATTCTTTAATGCCGCAATTAAGGGGAGATATTTTAAAGCTTATTGAAGAACTTGACGGGATAATGAACCAATTAAAGAAGAGCCTTTTTCAGTTTGATGTTGAGGTTCCGTATATTCCTGCTGAATTGAACCAGGATCTCATTAAACTTACCGAAATATGTATCTCTGCTGTTGAATCCGTAATCCCTGCAGCCCGGTCTTATTTTAAAGACCCCGCCTCTGTAAAGGAAAAATTACATCGGGTTTATTTGTACGAGAATGAGGCAGATAAACTTGCAGATGCAATAAAAAGAAAGGTGTTCCAGGATATGCCCAAACTAAAAAGGTTAAGTGAGAAGTTTCACCTAAGATACTTTACCCTTCATATCGAAACGCTTTCTGATGCAGCAGAGGATGTTGCTGATCTTTTATCGGTAATGGCTATTAAACGAACATTATAATTCATCCAATAATATGCTGTTTCTTGTTTTTATATCAAGTGGTTTGTTTTTAGGATGGTCATTGGGAGCCAATGATGCAGCCAATATTTTTGGTTCTGCTGTTGGTTCAAGGATGATTAGCTTTAAACAGGCTGCCTGGATTGCAAGCATATTTGTTGTTATTGGTGCAATCTTTCAAGGCCAGGGAGGTTCTGATACACTTAACAGCCTTGGGGCAGTTGATACCCTTGCCGGTGCTTTTACTGTTTGCCTCTCTGCTGGTTTGGTTGTTTTTGCCATGACCAAAAGGGGATTGCCTGTCTCAACATCTCAGGCTATTGTTGGTGCTATTATTGGCTGGAGCCTTTTTACAGGGAATAAGACAGATTACAGGGTGCTGGTGAAAATTGTATCTACATGGATTAGTGGACCGCTCCTTGGGATGGTATTTTCTGCATTGCTTTTCATTTTATTACGATGGTTCCTTAATAAAGCAAAGATTCATGTCATCAAGCTGGATTCTTATATCCGGTTGGCTTTAATTATTGTTGGTGCTTTCGGGGCTTATAGCCTTGGTGCTAATAATATTGCCAATGTCATGGGCGTGTTTGTTGGCTCAGCCCCTGATATCTTTCTTGACTTTGGGATCTTTTCGTTGGATGGCACCCAAATACTTTTCTTAATTGGTGGGCTTGCAATTGCAATTGGGATTTTTACCTACAGCCAAAAAGTAATGGACAATGTGGGCAACGGGATATTGTCTTTAACCCCTGAAGCGGCTATTGTTGTGGTATTAGCTCAGGCATTGGTGTTGTTTCTTTTTTCATCCAGTAGTTTTGCTTCGTTTTTAAACTCTGTAGGATTACCTTCTTTGCCAATGGTGCCTGTTTCATCTACCCAGCTTGTGATTGGTGCTTTATTGGGTATTGGATTGGTCAAAGGGATGAGGGAAATGAAATTCTCTGCCCTGGGCGGGGTTGCTTTAGGTTGGATTACTACCCCGGTGTTATCCGGGATTCTTGCTTTTTTTAGCCTGTTTTTTGTCCAAAACGTTTTCGGGCTTAAGGTAAGTAATCAGATTCTTGGGCAATCACCTTCGGTTGAACCTGTTATTGAAGTGTCACAAATTGAAAGGCAAATCAATATGATCTTTCCGGGTTTGTTGGCGGTGGCTGTAATCATAATTGTTTCTTTGGTTTATATGTACTTTAACCAACAGAAACGAAGGTTAAAGTCTGATAATGAATTACTTCAAAAGCAAAATGAAATTTTTAACTCCCAAAGGGCATTAAAAGATGTTGAGATAAACTCTATTCAGGCACATAATACGGTGCTGGCTACCCAATTGGAGATGAAGCGCCAGGAATACAATAGCATCCTTTTGAACATTAAGGACCAGAAAGATTTTCTTGAAAATGTATGTAGCAATATCAATGAAATCATTGGGCTTAAGGAACAAAAACACAGGGATGACAAGCTTAGAGCATTGTCTCTGATGATTAAACAAAGGATGTCTTTTACAAGGGAAATCAATGATTTTTATGAAAAAATTGAGGAAACCCATAAAGGTTTTACTGAAAACCTAAAGGAAAAATACAACGAACTTACTGATAATGATGTTAGGTTGGCTGTGCTTGTCAGGCTAAACCTTTCTTCAAAAGAAATTGCTACCCTGATGAATATCTCGCCCAAGAGTGTTGAGATTGCACGATACAGGCTTAGAAAGAAAATGGGCCTTAAGGAAAGGGAAAACATGACAGATATCCTTAAAAATATCTGATTCTTTGCAGTGATAATTTAAAAGGAAATTGAAGTTAAAGAGGAAAAAAACATGAGGAAACAACATGAGGCCTGATGCGATAGAAATCTGATTTGCATCTTTCAATATTGCAATACAAATCAGGGATATTTTGTATCTCGTTCTTGAACAAAGGGATTCAATTTTGTAATAACACTAAATTCATAAACCAAATCATTTAAAGTATGAAAAGAATACGAAGTTTGTTAATGCTAAGCATGTTGATAGTTTTTAGTACTATTGTGCATGCCCAGACCAGGACAATAACTGGTGTGATTACTTCTGGCACTGATGGCAGTGCAATCAGTGATGTCATTGTGAGTTTGAAAGGCACTGATGCCCAGACCAAAACCAATGCCCAGGGCCAATATTCAATAAGCATTGATCAAAACTCTACAGAGGTTTTGATCTTTTCTCACCCAAATTTTGAAGACATGGAAGTTGGCGTGAGTGGAAAAAACCAATTAAACCTTAACCTGACAAGTAGTGTCCGTTATAACCAGTATGGGGCAAAGGTTAACCGTACTCCCCTGAATGCTGAGGAACGTAACGGGATCCTTGTTTTAGAATCAAAAGACCAGGTTCATAAAGTTTGGTATGATGCCAGGGTTCAGGTTGATGGTGCTGCTTTTTTTGGTGAGCCAATGAATGAAATCGGTAATGGAACTGCCATCCGCAGGGCTCGATTTGCAGTAAAAACTGAGTTTGCCCATAACTGGTATGCAGAAGTTGATATGGATATTGCAAACTCTCAGTTGGAACTCAAGGATGCATATCTTCAGTATAGCAATAATAAAGGCTTTGAAATCAGGGCTGGTAATTTCAAGGAAGTATATTCAATGGAATCTACTACCACCTCAAGATATCTTACCTTTATGGAAAGGCCAATGGCTGTAAATATTTTTGCTCCTTCAAGGCATATTGGTCTTGGCATGAATTTTAACCATAACTGGCTGTTTGCTTCTGCCGGGGTTCATTTCCAAAAAGTAGATGACCTTGAAGAAAGGACTTTCTCTTTGGATAACAATAAGGATTATGGCACTGATGAGGGCTATTCACTTACCGGTAAAGTAGTTTTCATGCCCTGGGCTAAAGACCCTGAAAAAGGATTGCACTTTGGTGTTGCAGGGTCTTATCGTACCCCAAAATCTGATTCCGAGGTTGCTGGTTCTATGAGGTATTCTACAAGGTCGTTGACTTCTATCAACCGTAAAAAATACATTGATACTGACCTTGTTGGGAATATTGATTATGCAACCCTTGGTGGCCTTGAATTTGCCGGCTATTATAAAGGCTTTAAGTTTCAGTCTGAATATCTGATGAGCGACCTTCATCGTTTAGAAGGCCTTGAAACCGAAAAATTCAATGGTTTCTATGCCTTTGGAAGTATGATGCTCCTTGGGGGTAAATATCAGTATAACTCAAGCGAAGCAGAATTCACCCAGCCAATCAGGGGAAAATCATGGGGCGATATCGAACTTGCTATACGTTATGATTATCTTGACATGAACAGCAGGATGGATGGTATCATGGCTGGTGCTGGTGAAGGCTATACCGTGGGCCTTAATTTCTACGCCAACAATAATGTGAAAATCATGTTGAACTATGCTTACCTTAACCACGACCGTTATGCCAATGGCAAAGGAAAACTCTTTGTTGGCCATGACGCCAATGGTGAACTTACCCGCGATCCTAAGCTTGTTGTTGATGAAGCTGGAAAAGCTGGTGAAGATTTCAGTATGGTTTCTGTTCGTTTTGAGGTTGATTTTTAGTATTTACAAAACAATATTTAAGGTATGAAAACAAGAAATTTTTTATTAAGCCTTGCTTTTGCTGTATTTGCTTTGGCAGGTTGTGTTAAGGATGAAGTATATCTGGGTCCGCCCACTATGTCTAACCTGAGCATCACGCCTCAGGCCCCATCTTCTACAGATAATGTTACTGTTAGCGTTAAAGTGGTAGATTTACAAGGAGTGAGCAAAGTTAAGCTCCACTACAAAATTGGTGAAGCAGCTCTTGTATCGGTAGATATGACAGCACAAGCTGCAGATATCTATACTGCCCAGATCCCTGCCCAGGAAACTGGTGTTGTTGTGAATTACTATATTGAAGCAACAAACATTGATAGTAAGATATCTTATCATCCTGCCGGGGCTCCTGAAACAACAGCTACTTATACTGTTGGTGCTCCTTCTATCGTGATGAATGAGGTTTATTCAAGAGGAACAGTTGAAGAACCTGATTGGGTTGAGATTTATAACAACTCCGATGTCCAGGTTGACATAAGCGGTTATAAGATTTATGACAGTGGTGGACAATCAGGTGCCAAAGAGAAAAAACTCATTCCTGAAGGAACCATTTTAGCACCTAGAGGTTTCTATGTTATCGTTGTTGATGATGGATCAGCAACAGGTTTTGGCCTCTCAAGCGGTGGTGAAGAAATCTGGTTTGAAAGTGCTTCCGGCTCATTGGTTGATAATGTTGCTTTCCCTGCTATTGTTGACGAAACAACTTCTTATGGCCGTATGCCCGATGGAAGTTCTACATGGCAGATATTGGCAACAATCACAAAAGGTACTGCCAATGATGATACTCCTGGCCCTGTTCAATCTGTGATTAAATTGAATGAATTGTATTCTAACGGTTCTGTTTTTAATCCTGATTGGGTTGAAGTTTATAATACTTCTTCCGAACAGGTTGATATCAGTGGCTTTAAAGTGTATGACAGTGGTGGACAGGCTGGCTCGAAGCCTAAAAAAGAGTTCCCTGCCGGGACTATTATTCCTGCTAACGGCTTTATTGTGATTGTTGTGGATGCCGAAGACGAAAGTGGTTTCGGCTTAAGCAGCAGTGGCGAAAAAGTATGGCTCGAAAATACTGCAAGTGAAGTAATAGACTCTGTTGAGTTTCCTGCACTCACTGCATTTGAGTCTTACGGACGTTTTGCCGATGGTGTTGCCACATGGAAAATCCTTGGTACTGTTACGCCTGGTGCTGCCAATGTTGATGCTGTGTATTCTTCAATTGTTATCAATGAAGTTTTCTCAAATGGCACAACCGAAGCTCCCGACTGGGTCGAAATCCATAATACTTCTGCAGAGTCTATCGACATCAGTGGGTATAAGATTTATGACGGTGGTGGACAGGCAGGTTCTAAACCTAAAAAGGTTTTCCCAGCCGGATCAATAGTTCCTGCCGGTGGTTACCTCGTTATTGTTGTGGATACCGAAGACGAAAGTGGATTTGGCTTAAGTAGCGGTGGAGAACAGCTTTGGCTCGAAAATGCTGCTGAGGCTGTTATTGATACCGTAGTATTCCCAGCTTTGACTGAAACACAGTCTTTTGGTCGTATCCCTGACGGAACCTATAATTTGCAAATCTTAGAAACTGTTACACAGGGCACATCAAATACTCCTGGTAAATAACAATTAATCATAAGGGGTGTATTTTTGGATACACCCCTCATGATATTACCTTTTAGGTGGAAAAATAAAGTATATTGTTTTAAAAAATCACATCCAATGAGTAAGGAAGAATTAAAAATAGGCGAAATTTCCAAACCAAGATTTGAATTCCGCTCCTTTGGCCAAAACTTTGATGATGCACACCAAAGAATGGCCAGGTTCTCCGTGCCTGTGCCCGAGAAAGTATGGAAACGGATATCTGAAGAGATATATATTATCTCCAGGACCAACGATATCAACAATACAAAGATCCGTGACGGGAAGATGGATATCAAAACCTTTGTTCAGGCTGTTGATGGCCTGGAACAATGGAACCCGCTGATGAAGGGTGAATTCCCTATTGCTGCAGCTGTTCTAAAGAATGAAGTCTTTCCTGCTTTTAATGTGACAATGCCTGTCCTGAACAAAGACACCTATACCTTTGATGAGTTTATCGGGATTATCAAATCAAATCCTGATTTGCTTGCTGTAAGGGTTAAAAAGGAAAGATATGGGTATATGGTAAATAACACCATCTGCGAGTTTGGCTATGTATGGATCAATGGTGCAAGGATATGCACAATAAACTCTGAATCAACAGAGCTTGAAGATATTAAAAAAACAATTAAGGATATTGGCCTTGAAGGTGTTGAAAACATTAACTATCTTCAGGCAATAAAAAGAGTTTGCGGTTTTGTTGATAAACCTTTGGCTAACGAATAATCTTTAAAGGCTATGGCACAAGAAATAGAAAAAAAATTCAGGGTTAATGGTGATTTCAAAAGCCATGCCCATAAACAAACCCGCATCACACAGGGATATTTGAGTTCTGTCCCTGAGCGTACTGTCAGGGTACGCATCAAAGGCGACAAAGGATTTATTACAATCAAAGGGATTGGAAATGATTCAGGGGCCAGCCGCTATGAGTGGGAAAAGCAAATCCCGGTTGAAGAAGTTGAAGAGCTCCTGAAAATCTGCGAACCAGGTGTAATTGATAAAACCCGTTATCTGGTAGCCAGTGGTAAACATACCTTTGAAGTAGATGAATTTTACGGTGAAAATGAAGGCCTTATTGTGGCTGAAGTTGAACTGGAATCGGAAGACGAAGCATTTGAAAAACCTTCATGGCTGGGCAAAGAAGTTACCGGCGATGTGAAATATTTTAATTCAATGCTTATGAAGCAACCTTATAAGCTTTGGAAAGATAAAAACTAAGGGTATTGGACAGGCGAGGGATGGTATTGCTGACTATCCTTGAAATAATTCTTTTTTTAAGTATTGTTTTGTCTGATCTCCCTGCCTCTCTCGCCTGCCCTTTTTTTCTATCCATTATGCCCTTTATTTATGGCATTTCTTTATGCCCCTTTTGTTTGACAAAAAAATACTGATTACAATGAACCTGTTAAAAAATGAAATTCTTCCTGGAGGTGATGACAGTCATTTTGATCCCCTTGATATGCATAATTATCGTATTGAGAAGATGCCCAAAAGGGAACAATCAAAATTTGAAAAATGGCTTGCTATATTAGGGGCGCCTCTTGCTATCATTGTTTTTATCCTTTTTGCTTTTGTGCTTGAAATGCCTTTCCTGCAAAATATTAATCCTGAAACCCTGGTGGATGAAGCTGCAAAAAAAGAGTTTCTCCGCATCGGGGCTGAGGCATTTAGCCAGAGCAATGCTTTTATGCTTGCTATTTTTCTGGCTTCTATCATCCTTTGGATTACCCAGGCAATTCCAAATTATCAAACGTCTTTGCTCCTTATAATTGGTTTGGTCTTTACTGGTGTCTTATCTGAGAAGGTTGCTTATGCACAGTTGGGCCACCCTGTGATGTGGCTTAACATCATGTCCTTTGTATTGGCAAGTATGCTTGTCGAAACTGGCGTAGCCAAGCGGTTTGCGCTTTGGTTTATTATTAAATTCGGAAAAAATGCAAGCTCAATCTTTTTGAGTTTTATTGTCATCAACCTCATCCTTTCTGCTTTTATCTCGGCCACTACAGCTAAAGCTGCTATATTGCTCCCTATTTTCATGGTCATTGCTGCTATCTATGGCGCAAGGCCCGGACAGGGACATAAAAATTTTGGCAGGAGTATTGTCCTGCAAAACCTTCTGTGTATTAATATCGGTGCCGGGACTTTCCTTACCGGTTCCGGGGCCAACCTCCTTGCCGCTGCCATTATTGGGGGCGCCATTGGAGAATCAATTTATTTTTCCGACTGGCTTTTTGCCATGATGCCGGTTATGGTTGGGCTTATGCTTATTGGTTATATCCTTGCAATGAAGGTGTTTTTTCCCTTAACACCAGAAGAAAGAGTACCTCAAATACCCGGAGGTATGCAACGTCTTAAAGAAGAATACGAGAAAATGGGCAGGCTTGGTTTCAAAGAAACAAAAGCTATCATTATCTTCATACTGATACTTGGCTTCTGGGCAACCGACAGGTTGCACGGTATCAGCCCTACTGCTGTTGCCTTTGTGGGGGCTATTGTTGCCCTCTTGCCCCGCATTGGGATTATTAAATGGAACGATGTTGATATCCCATGGCACCTGCTTTTGTTCTCTGCCGGTGCCTATACCCTTGGTTCGGGCCTTTCTGCCACTGACCTTCCTGCTATCATGGTAAATGCTTTCTTTGATAAAATTGGTATTGGGGCTGAAACAGATTTCTGGAAACTATACTTGCTGCTTACCGGTGTTATGGTTTTCAGCGCTTTGATCTTCCAGTCGAAAACAATGCGTGCAATGATATTTGTGCCCATTGCTATTGGTGTTGCCAACAGGTTTGGGTATAGCATCCTGAGCCTTGCACTGCCTGTGGCATTTATGATAGAACATGTGTATGTGCTGCCTTTCAATAGCAAACCTGCTGCATTGCTCTATGAAACCGACCATTATAACATTACCGATACCTTTAAATTTGGTTTTACAATGATGGTCATTTCATGGTTGTTAATTATTATCGCCGGTGAGACCTGGTTCCGCTTCCTTGGCATTACGCCCGAAGGGGTCTTTGGTTTGTTTTGATTTCTGATCTTTTTCGAAATAGTTGTCTTTATTTCGTATATTGGTTCGTTTTCTTAAGATAAATTGAAATTGGTTCGTTTTTTTGGGTTCTTGCATGTCTTTTGAAACCCGAAGTTTTATGATACTTGTTGCGTATTGTCCCTTTAGATGGATGATAAACAATATTGTTTAAGGTTAAAGCTTTGTTGGGCCATCTGAAAACTTTCATTAATAATGAAGGGCTCATTTTATCTGAGATTGCGTTTTGATACGGTTTTAAAAGCTGTTGTTTTTGTTTTTAATAATCTCCTTAATCCACCCTTGCTTTGGTGGATTAAGGTTTTTCAAGAATATTGACTGATGATTGAAGAATCTTTAAAAATACATGATAAGTTCTCGTTTGAAATAAAACTGGGCTTTAATGCCCGGCGTAAACAGAAGTTTAGTGATTTTGCACTTAACTTCTGGTTTTTTATTCCCAACAGCTTTGATATGAATCCCCAGACATATACCAAGAAGGATTTTTACAAAGACCTAAAGTCGAACATAAGGCTTATTACTCCTATATTTTTGCTCAGGGATATTGCCAGCCATGAGAATTCGCCTTTTGTTGCACTTGAGAAATCCTTTATGGTTCTGGCTTCAAATCCTTCGCGCTCGCATGCCGCGGATTTTGAATATCATATTAAAATGTTCCTGACCATACTTAAAAGCACCCTTCGCGATCATATTGCCCATCTTATTATGGGGAAAAACGAAGAGGACAGGTTGTATCTTTTAAATGATTATATTAAAAATCTGAAAATCATTATTGACAGGTACAGGGAGTTGAGGAAAATAATCAATGCCCCTACAATAACAACTGAATATTTTAACTTTTATCTCTTTGGTGATGAGTTTTTAAGCAATGTTGCCGAACAGCATTCCTATAAGCTCCTGAGATCACTTCAATTTGACAGTTCACCTGAAATAGCAACGATAAAGGATCAAATCTATGAGCTCATCAACAAAGAGGTTGAATATAAAAAGGAGCAGGGCTATCTTGTTGTTGATAAGATGGATTCCAAACGAAACAGGGAGTTGATATTTCGATTGGGTTTGCTGAAAAAGTTTGCAGAAAATGAGCTTTTTCTAACTGCCAATAAGAAAAAGGACGGGGTGTTTATCCAACAGGTTTATTATAGTATTGCAGCAGGCATATCAATGATATTTGCTACTGCAATTGCTTTTTCATTCCAGCTAAAATTTGGCAATTTCACAATGCCTCTCTTTGTTGGTTTGGTTGTCAGCTATATGCTCAAAGACAGGATAAAAGAGCTGGCCAGGTATTATTTTGCCCATAAGCTTGGAAAAGGATATTTTGACAATAAGATAAAGATTAGTTTAAAGGACAATAAAATTGGATGGAGCAAGGAGGCCATGGATTTCATTACAGATGATAAAGTACCTGCTGAAGTGATGAAAATCCGTAACCGTTCTTCAATCCTTGAAGCCAACAACAGGTCTTTCTCCGAAAGGATCATACTTTACAGAAGGCTGGTCCGCCTGTTCAGAAAAGAACTGGATAGCTGCATCCAATATGATACTTCAGGTATTAATGATATTATCCGTTTTAATATCTCCGGGATGGTCACTAAAATGGACAATCCTGATTTCCCGCTTTTTACAGGATGTGAAAGTAATGAAATTCAGGTGATAAAAGGAGAAAGGGTATATTACCTGAACCTGGTCATGCAATTGAAAAATGAAAACCAGGTTGATTACAGGCGCTATCGCATTGCACTTAACCGCAATGGGATCCTTGATGTTGAGACTTTTGATATTAAATAGCCTCTGTACTTTGTCCTGAAAGGGGACAGGCACATACATTGTAAGAACTTAAATTATTTAAATGATGAAGAAGATTACAGCCTTTTTTCTGAACCTGAAGATTGGGCAGAAGTTCAACCTTGTCTTTGGTGTATTTATTGCGTTTTCTTTACTTTCATTATTTATACTCTATAAAACCCAGGTGAACAAAACCCTTAGGGATGTGCATAGCATGCAAATGGAAAGCCTTCGCGATATTACAGAGATGCTTGCCCTTGTGAGCACTTTTACTCCTGAAGAAGGTTTTTCGGAAAGCGATTATGCCTTACTAAAACCTTTTTTTCAAAAAAAGAAATACTATGAAACCGGTTATCCTTTCCTTGTTTCAAAATCAGGTGATTACCTGATCCACCCCTGGAAAGAAGGTAAAAACGAACTGGAATCGGCCAATCATGTTCAGCGGTTGTCATTTGGCGAAGGGGAGGGTTTTTTCAGGTATCATTTTTCGCTTGATGGAAAATTCAAATGGCAGTATGTAATTTATTTTAAGCCTTATGATGCTTATGTCACTGCTACATTTTATGAATATGAATTCTTAAGGGAATTAAAAAAAATGCGTATCATGTTGCTTGTGTTTATCCTGCTGTCGGTTGTAATCATGCTGTTGCTCAGGTATTTTGTCAGGACAGTTGTAGGTGGCCTGGCAAAAGGGGTAGCTTTTGCCCAAAAAGCTTCAGAGGGCGACCTTAGCATGGAGCTTAATGCTGGGCAGGAAGATGAGATTGGGCAAATGGCATCCGCATTGAACAAATTACGTGAAGGACTTTATTCTTCGGCTTTGTTTGCCCAAAAAATCGGGGAAGGCATGCTTGATGAAGACTATAAAGCCCTTGGTGAACATGATATCCTGGGAAAGGCTTTGCTGAATATGCGCGACAGCCTCAGGCATGCAAAACAAGAAGAGGAAAGCCGCAGGGGCGAAGATGAAAAAAGGAACTGGGCTTCTAATGGATTGGCTGATTTTGGTGAAGTGCTCAGGCAAAACAATAATGACATAGGAAAACTCTCGGATAGCATCATCAAAAAAATTGTTGTTTATCTTGGGATTAACCAGGGAGGTCTGTTCCTTGTTGACGAACAAGAGCAACAGCTTTGTTTGAAACTCACTGCTTGTTATGCCTATGACCGCAAGAAATTTCTTGAAAATACCATTTTGCCGGGAGAAGGCCTGGTTGGGGCCTGTTTCCTTGAAAAGAAAACAACGTATATCACCAAATTGCCACAGGGCTATACCTTTATCAATTCAGGGCTTGGAGGTGAAACGCCTTCAGTCTTGCTAATTGTGCCTGTAATGATAAATGATGAAGTCCATGGGGTAATTGAACTGGCTTCTTTCCATCCTTTTAAAGCCCATGAAATTGAATTTGTTGAGAAAATCTGCGAAAACATTGCAAGTGTGGTTTCTTCCGTAAAAATTAATATTCAGACGGCTTATCTGCTGGAACAATCACAACAACAAGCCGAGGAGATGAAAGCCCAGGAAGAGGAAATGAGGCAAAACATGGAGGAGTTAATGGCAACCCAGGAAGAGATGGCTCGCAAGGAAAAGGATTATCAGCAGCAAAACACAATGATTCAAAAGCTTTTCAGTGTAATTGAAGTGGATGGTGATGGGAAAATTATTTTTTTAAACAACCATTTTGAGTCCTTGAGCAATTATTCGGCCAATGAGCTAATTGGCAGGAAAGCTGATTGTTTGTTTTTGTCGCCGGAAGGGAGACTTGATGATGGATATCAAATATGGATGCAAGCAATAAGCGAAGGTGTTTCAACCACATTAACGATAAAACGGTATCGCAAAAACGGAGAAGCATTTACAGTAACAGCTGCCCTGCACCCTGTATTTGATGAAAATGGCCAAATAGTAAAAATTGTAGAATATTCTCTCTCAGTCTGATAAAGATATTGCTTATCAACACGGGCCAGTCTGGCCCGTGTTTTTTTTTGTCTTTTTTCCAAACATTTCTGGTTTTATGCCTTGCCCGGTTTTAAAAAATTATCGGGCCGGATATCTATTGCCTGGCGATAAATGCCTTAATAATGCTTGTAACAATCAATATATCAATATTATATGGTTGTTTTCGGTGATAATTTAACACATATCAAAGACATACCAGCAAGGTATCATGTCCATAGTTAAAGCGGAGTTAAAGCGGGTTTAAACCGGGTTTGAGTCGGGTTCAACCCGGCCCAAACCCGGCTCAAACCCGGCTCAACCCCGGCTCAACCCCGGCTCAACCCCGGCTCAACCCTTAACATGGTATGTGTAAAAACATGCTTTTGTTTTGTTGGAAGCCTTTTTTGCCAATCTGCATATTTTACCAGCCGGGAGCGCAATTTTATGTATCTTCGTTTTGAAAATAAATACTCGTTTTTGTTTTTGTATTGTTATAGATATCAGTATGATACAGGATATTTTTCCACATCGCTTCAATAATCAGTTTCTTGCACATCAGGACTTTAAAGCATCTGATTATATTTTTTGTTATGAGGGGAATGCTATTTTGCTTAAAAAAGTGGCTGAAGGATATGCTTTTCCCAAAAAGCAGGATTTCCCGGAAATTAGTGATGCCACTGAAAAGGCTTATCTTTTTTCGATTGATGGGATTTCATGTTTTTTAATATTTGAAAAACCTGAAAACATTAAGTCCGGGATTGAATTTGTGGATATTGGTTTTTTCAGGACTGCGGCACAGCAGGAGGTTGCCTGGCTCAGCATTGCAGGCTTTCAGATTAGAAACTGGTATTCACAGAACCAGTATTGCGGGAAATGTGGTTCCACCAACCAACTGCATCAGGAAGAAAGGGCTATTGTTTGTCCGAATTGCAAGCAAATCATCTATCCAAAGATTTCACCCGCAATCATAGTGGCTATTGTAAGCGGGGACAAACTATTGCTTGCAAGGAATTCGATGTTCCCGGGGAGCTGGTTTTCGTTGGTAGCTGGATATGTGGATGTTGGGGAATCACTGGAGGACACAGTCCGGCGGGAAGTAAAAGAAGAGGTGGGGATTGATGTGAAAAGCATCAGGTATTACAAGAGCCAGCCCTGGCCACCATCCTCATCAATGATGATAGGCTTTGTTGCCGAGGCCGATGAGTCGCAGCCCGTTGTAATTGATAATAAGGAAATTGTCGAGGCTGCATGGTTTCAAAGGGGCAAGATGCCCGACCATTCGTTAAACATTAGCATTGCAGGGGAGATGATAGAGGAATTTGAAAAGGGAAAACTGTGATGAAGACCAATGCAGCCCGTATCCTTGATAAGCTGGGAGTGAATTATGAACTTGTGGCTTATGAAGTGGATGAAAACGATTTAAGTGCCCAGGCTGTAGCATTAAAACTTGGCAAGGACATAGAGCAGGTTTTTAAGACCCTTGTGCTTAGGGGCGATAAAAGCGGGATATTTGTTTGTTTAATACCCGGGGCCGAAGAGCTGGATTTGAAAAAAGCAGCTTCAGTTTCGGGAAACAAAAGCACTGCCATGATCCCGATGAAAGAGCTGTTAAGCCTGACAGGCTATGTCAGGGGCGGATGTTCGCCCATTGGCATGAAAAAGGATTTCCCGACTTATATAGATGAGAGCATTACGCTCTTTGATGTTGTATATGTTAGTGCAGGTATGAGGGGCTTACAGTTTAAAATTGCCCCTGATGACCTTATTAAAATCACTTCCGCCTCAGTAGGGGATTTGATACAGTTGAAAAGCGTTTGAGAAGTTCGGGGAGTTAATGATTATGTGTTTGTGATCGTATAACAGATGATTATTGAGATGTCAGTTGTTTTTAGGAATTGGAAAATGGATGTGTATTTTAATCTGTAAGTATTTTTAAAGTTAATTGTCGGATGGAACTTAATGTTTGCATTTTGCATAGGTATTTGTGGATAAATTGCAAATATGTTTGTTTCATAAACCTAATCTAAATGTAACAAGTAAAAGATTAATCAAAGGCACACCTCTGGTTTTGTTTTGTATATTGAATGGTAAATCATGAGTTCTTTCAGGAATGAAAGAGTTTAATGTTTTTTTTTTCCTTGTATAAACAGAATTTGTTTAAGATGCTATAACCCATTATTGTATTTCAGTCAAAAAAGGGATGCTCAAGCAAAGGTATTTTGTGGAAAAACAAACTGATTTGATAAATTATTGAAATGTTTTGTGGACAACAATTGTCCAATTGATAAAAATAGATTACTTTTGGACAAAATTAGTCCTGAATGAAGAACGTAAAGATTCATACAAATTTTGGAGAGCACCTCAGAACGTTAAGAGAAAATGCCGGATTGACTTTAAGAGAAGTTTCGTCAACAATAAGCGTTGACTCCTCGCTTCTTGCCAAGATTGAACGTAATCAAAGGCCTCCTACAAAACAGCTAATCAAAAGTTTAGCATCTTTTTTTCATACAAATGAAAGAGAATTGCTAATTGAGTTTTTGAGCGACCAGATTGCATACAAAATTTTGGAAGAAGAAGGCGACTTGAATATTTTAAAAGTCGCTGAAGAAAAAGTGTCATATTTAAAAACGATTCAAAATGGGGATAGCAATGACAAGAAATAAAGACTTGCCAACTTTATTTGGTGAAGTCCTGCTTAAAGGGGAGCGTATTGATAATGGTTTTGATAATAATGTTTCTCCAAAAATAATTTATAAGCATCCCCATGGGCAGCTTTGGCAAGGAGACAGTATTGAATGGTTAAAGACCTTGCCAGATGATAGTGTAGATATGGTTTTTGCCGACCCACCATACAATATTAGGAAAGCTGACTGGGATACATTTGAAAGTCAGGAAGAATATATAAAGTTTTCGATGAAATGGATTGAACAGGCAGCACGAGTCCTAAAACCAACGGGGACATTATTTATTTGCGGTTTCTCCGAAATACTTGCCGATTTGAAGCACCCAGCTTCTAAACTATTTAAGTCTTGTCGTTGGATAATCTGGAATTATAAAAATAAAGCAAATTTGGGGTCTGACTGGGGTAGAAGTCATGAAAGTATTTTGCATTTTAGAAAATCCAAAAATTTTACTTTCAATATAGATGCTATAAGAATTCCTTATGGCGAACATACTTTAAAATACCCAAGCCATCCACAGGCTGAATCAAGCCAATATGGTAATGGTAAAAATGGCAGTAATATTTGGGAACCTAATCCGCTCGGGGCAAAACCCAAGGATGTGTTAGAAATACCTCAGGATATAATTGAAGTTCCTACTACCTGTAATGGGATGCATGAAAAGACACCTCACCCAACACAAAAACCCGAAGAATTATTACGTAAACTTATATTAGCATCCTCAAATGTTGGTGATACCATTATTGACCCATTTTGTGGTTCAGGTACAACCCCTGTATGCTCGGAACAACTTAAACGTAAATGGATGGCTTGTGATTTATCTCCAGAATATTTGGATTGGGCAGTAAATCGAATTGAACTTGTTGAAGAATGGAGCATAGAAAAGTGGATTAAGTACGATTTTGAAAACCAAAAAAGAAGGAACTCAATACGGTGAACCTGTCATAAGCAGATATTGAACACCTTGATAATAAATAATAGCTATGAGTAGCTTAAAACAAATAGTGGAAAAAGCAAAGGATAAAGGCAACTTTACTAACCTGAAAGCATACATCTCTTTTTGCGATGGGTATTTGAATTATATCTCAGATAATTTACAAGCGGTTATTGTTTCACAAAACGAAAATCATTACCGGTTCTATCAGTATAAAAAAGAAGGCAACTTTCAAATTACAAGACCGATAAATTCTAATTTGATGTACGATGCAAAAGAGTTTGCAAAATCATCAAAAGAGTTTTTAAGTTTACTGAAAAACATCAAGACAATTAACAAGAAAGATGAAGCTGTAAGAAACATCTTAAACAAAGCAACATATACTATTCAACAATCGATAGGCTCAGCATTGGACGGTTTACCTGCTGGTCAATCTAATACGACAAGAAAACTTAACGGTGATTTGTTTGAGCGTTTTATCCGTTTAATCATCAGTGAAATAGGAATTGACTGCAAATCAGGAACAATTCAAGTCCCGGTCATTGTTGACGGAGAACCAACATTTAATATGAGCTACCAACACGACCTGATAATTGAGAAAGAAAGTGATGTTAAAGTTATTGGTTCAATCAAAACATCAAGCAAAGACCGTATAGACAAGATATTTATTGACAAATTCCTATACAATAAACTTACAGGGAAAGCGACACCACATATTGCAATTTTCCTAAATGATGTTCAAAGAAAAAACACAAAAAAGGAATGTGAATACTGCATTAATTCGTCTTTTCTTCCCGGACATTTCAAAGGATATACAGTAAAGCTTAATCCTCTTGATGGGGTATATTACTGTGACATTAGGCCAAATATGCAAACGGAACACATTTTAAAAGACCACATTAAGACATTTGATAATTTATTGATAGAAGATATTTGGAAGTTTTTATAAACTCAAGATAAAAGAAATAGGGTCTAAGGGTTTTAATCGAAAGCAAAATATTTTCCGGTTAGTGGTTTGTCGATTGTTTCAACCCGTATCAAAAGCACATGAAACCTGACTGGAAAGTGCTTCGAAATGCCAAACTTTTCTTATTCATAACCCTTCCCTTGTCTTAAACATTGTTTTTTATCTTATATGTCAAAATGGGAATAAGTTTTTATTATTTTTGCCTGCAATACATTACATGTAAGATCAATTGAATAAGCAGTTTATTTTTTCTTAATACAATTTATCATTAAATCTCATTAAAATGTTCAATTTCAAGCATTTTTTCTTTTTTATTGCAAGTATCTTATTATTCACTTCCTGTCGGGATTTGGTTGATACAGATATTGCTGATTTTGGCCCGGTTCCGGTGCTGAATTCAATAATCATTGATGGAGCACCCATAGAAGCCCATGTTTCCATTGCATCAAGTTTGGATACCATGGAATTGGAGGGAATAGGAAATGCAACTGTTGAGCTGTATGAAGACAGTGTATTTTTGGGGGCTATGCAATACTCAGGCGATGGTTGGTTTAGCTCTAATCACCTGGCCGAGGCAGGAAAGTCATACAGCCTTCGTTTAAGTATTGAAGGCATGGGGACGGTGAAAGCTATATGTGCTATCCCTGAACCATTGGGTTTGCTTTCTTTTGAACATATTCCGATAGCTGGTAAAAATGATGAAGGCCTCACATATCCTGCAATAAGTTTTGCTTTTGAGAATAATCCTGCTGAGGAGAGATACTTCGAGGTCTGTATCCGTTTGTTTAAAGAAGAAAATTATGAAAGAAATGCATATTTGGGTATTATCACCGACCCGGTATTGCTCAACGAAGGGCTTCCATTATTGTTGTTCAGCAATGAACTTATGAATGAAGCTGAATATATAATGACAATCAATTATGAAACAGGACGCTCAACTTCTACTTCGTCAGGAAATATGATTACTGTGCTTTACCCTCTTATCCTTGAATTGAGGTCGGTTTCAAAAGAGTATTATGTTTTTGCCCGACAAAAATATTTATATGACACAGGGCGTTTTCCTGAATTTGGCCTCAATGCTCAAACGGCATTCCCTTTATACAGCAATGTGGAAGGGGGGTATGGAATTGTGGCCTCATATTCAAAAGTAGCAACTGATACAATTTATCCAACTTATTAGATCATGCGGATTATTAGACCTATTTTTTCAATATGCATTTTGGTTTCAATGCATTTTACAGCTTTTACCCAGGGCCGGATATCAGGGATTGTTAAAGATGCGTCAAACGGCGAACGGCTTATTGGTGCCACTGTATATTGTGCCGGTAAAGGAACAGTGACAGACCTTAATGGGTTTTTCACACTGTCGTTAAATAATGGCGATAGTATCACATTTTCCTATGTGGGTTATTCGCCTCAAAAGATATATGCTTCAGGGCTTGCGGATACACTGGTCGAGATAAACCTGATGGCGGGCAAGTTGCTGGATCAGGTAGAGGTAAGGACAAGCAGGCTTCCCGAAAGTAATATTTCCACCTTGAGCCCGATGGAACTGCAGTCGCTCCCTTCGTTGAGCGGGAAGCCGGATGTGATGCGGGCGATGCAATTATTGCCCGGGATAATGTCACAGAGTGAAGGATCGAGCCTGCTTCTGGTAAGGGGCGGGAATCCGGGAGAGAATATGTACCTTTTGGACAATGTCCCCCTTATATATGTCAACCATTTGGGAGGCTTTATGTCGGCTTTCAACCCTGATATCATTAACAACCTTGATTTATATAAAGGGGCATTCCCGGCACGTTTTGGTGGGAAGCTATCTTCAATTGTGAATATTACCCAGAGGGAAGGCAATAATTCGGCATTTAAAGGTTCTTACCACATTGGGCTTACTGATCTTTCCCTTACTTTTGAAGGGCCTTTGAATAAGAACACAACATATATTGTTACAGGGCGTAAAACTTTGTTCGATGCCTATTTTTGGGCAGTTTCTTCATTAAGTGAAGGCAATGGTGCAAAAGTATTATATGGTTTTCATGATATTAATGCAAAGGTTTCGTGGAAGGCTGATGCACGTAACAGTTTCCATTTCAATGTCTTTCAAGGGGATGACTACTGGCTTTTTAAATCAAAAGAGAATAACGAGGAGCCGGAAGATAAAAGCAGGCTCACATATATATGGGGCAACACGATGCTTTCGGCTGGCTGGAAATACATGGCCTCAACACGCTTGTTTGCTGAAAATACAATAGCCTATTCCCGATACAGGAACAGTGAAAATCAAAAGATTTCATATATGGACGAAGAAGGGGTGACAAGCCTTTACTCCGATTTTTCGTCATCAGTTGATATGCTGACAGCTATTTCAGCCTGGAAGTTTTTTATAAATGATAATTGGAAATTGAATTTTGGGCTTAATTCATTTTTCACTTCTATGTTGCCTGTTTCTGCAAAACGATCGAACCAGGATTTTTCGATTAAGTTTTTGAGGTCAAATACACTTGAAAATGCGCTTTATCTCGAAAATCATTTTGTCCTACCCTGGCGGATGGAATTAACCGCCGGATTAAGGGGCCTTTATTACCATAATGGAGGGTTCAATGATATAAAACTTGAGCCACGTTTGCTTGTGCAGCAAAGGCTAAATGCCAACCATCAGTTAAACATGAGCTATATGTACGTAAACCAGTTCTCGCACCTGCTGTTCACACCCGGTTCCCTTTTTTCCAATGAAGTGTGGATCCCGGCGGGGGGACATATCCTGCCATCCAAATCAAATCAATATACATTGGGATGGACTGGTGATTTTAATGATGGGACCTATATGGCAGAAGTAAACCTGTATTATAAAGACCTTATTGATCTTGCCACATACAAGGAAGGTTTTTTTAACCTGAGGGGGGATGCCAATTGGCAATCAAAAATTGAAAGTGGAGGCAAGGGTGAGGCCTGGGGAGCTGAGTTTTTTCTTCGTAAGACAAAAGGAAAGTACACAGGCTTTGCAAGCTATGCATGGAGCCGGGCTACCCGTATCTTTCCTGAAATAAATCATGGTCAGCCATACCGCTTTGATTACGATCGTCCCCACACCATCTCCCTTTCAGCTTCCCGTCATTTTAACAAACGTGCATCGCTCACTATTGCATGGGTTTATCAGACAGGCCAGCCTTATACCCCTGTTATCGGAAGGCAGTTAATCCCTTCGCTTGAATATGATGAAGAGGGGAGGCCATATATGTATGAGGCATATATTTATGGGGACCGTAACAGCTCCAGGATGAAAAACTACCACAGATTAGATATAAGCTACTCTGTTAACCGTTTTTCAGTCAATAACAAGCTATATGCCACCTGGACATTTGGCCTTTATAATGCCTATAACAGGAAAAACCCTGTGTATTATTATTACAATACCGGGCCATCGGGCGAAATCATCAACCCGGAAAGCAGCGGCATGGCTTATAAACCATATTCTTTATATCAGCTTGCGCTCTTTACAATAATACCAACAGTGTCATACAGGTATTATTTTAACCAAAGGGATAAATCAGAAAGGCCTTCATTTCAACAACGTTTACAAAAACTGCTTTATCATGAATAAAAGAATTCTTTCCTGCCACCTGGCACTTATTGCTATACTTTCATTGTCGGCGTCATTTGCCCAAGGGCAGGAGTCGTTTATAAAAGGCCGGTGGAACATGAGGCTTAGAGGGGCTCCAGAGATGAAAATTAATTCCAGGCTACATGAAGCATATCTAATGCTTGGGGCGAATTATGGTTTCCATCCAAACTTAGAAGCCGGCCTTGATGTGGGTTTTAAATATGCTTATTATGTGGTAATTGCAGAAGATGACCCTTATTTGAATGTACTAAGCAGGGGGTATCGCTATGCCCCGTCTTTTAATGCCCATTTGAATTATCATCTTTTGCCTTACCTGCTTCCCGGCAAGAACCTTCGTTTCGATGCTTACCTAACTGTGCAGTTTGGGGGAGTGTATTTGCCTAAGAATTATTATGGTATATTTCACGGTTGGAATAGCTTATTAGGTGGAGGTATATCATATTACTTTACCCGGCACCTTGGCCTGAACGCTGAGATGGGTAAAGAATGGCTCTTGAATTACAAAGGAAAATCAGAAAACCCTTTAAGATTGGGTTTGATATATAAGTTTTAATTGGTTGCATTGCTTTGAAAAACTGGAATAAAGGGATATGACTACATGTTAAGGGCCATGCTGTGATTTTTGCATATTGCCTGTTGGTTATTTCCCTTTCAGAAGCTTTTGGGGCTGTTTTAAAGCATGAAATATTGCTTATAGCACCAGGTTGTCCAAAAAACATTTTTCGCAAGGCAGGGCGCTGTAAATAAAATCTGCTGTCTGGTGTTTGATATAGCGCAATAAATAATGTATAAATTAGAATAATAAAAGGGTAATATGTATTTTTGTTAGGGATAATGTTGTTGGTCAGCATGATTTCTTGATAATAATAAGTTTTAAGAACCGTTAATTAAATAAGAAAGAAGCTGTTAATGACCTGGAGGTTTTAATGAAGACTTTTTTGTCAGGCCATTCAGGGAGCCAAAACATGAACCTGCTAAAAGAACAAAGATGAATAATATAACAAGCAATTCTTTTCTTAAAATAGTTTTTGCGATGCTGATAGTGGCCTTGCTGCCATCCTGTGAAAAGGAAGCAGGGCCGGATGACCTTTCAAAAAAAATACCTTTTGAGACGGTATCAATACCGGCAGGTTTATTACCCATGGGTAGTCCGGATGATGAAACAGGGCGGAAAACTGATGAGCGGATCCATATTGTTGAATTGAGCGGTTTTTTGATGAGTAAATATGAGGTTACAAATGCCCAGTATGTTGATTTTTTAAATGAGAGGGGCATAGGGGCTGACGGGATAGACACAGCGGGCATATATCCTGAAGAAGTATTGATAAAAGAGAGTTCAGACGATTATAACTGGGGCTTACACTATAATGGGGAGGCCTGGGAATGGGAGCGGGGTTATATGAACCATCCTGTAACAGGAGCAACCTGGTATGGGGCTATGGCGTATGCCACATGGAAGGGGGGACGGTTGCCCACCGAGGCAGAATGGGAATATGCCTGTCGGGCTGCCAATTCAGGGCCATTTCATAGTGGGGGATGTCTTGCATCGGGAGATGCAAATTATAATTGGGCGCAGGCTTATGCTGAATGCGAAAACATAAATATTGACTATCCCGGAAAACCACAGGCTGTTGGCACTTATCCTCCCAATTTATTTGGGCTTTATGATATGCACGGGAATGTGTACGAATGGTGTTACGATTGGTATGCAGCATATCCGGAAGAGCTTATTGTGAATCCCACAGGACCTGCTAATGGTAGCCGGAAAGTTGTCAGGGGAGGAGGATGGGGCAGCATAGCATCAAGCTGTCGCTCTGCCCATCGCAGAAGTGTTAATCCTGATTTATTTGGTGATATCGGGTTTAGGGTTGTTCTCCCTGCCGTAACTAAGTAGGTTCTGCTGAAAAAAGGGGTGTTAAAAACTGTCTGTTTTCAGAATAAGCTGTTTCCTGATACCTGATGTGATGATTTTTATCATTTTAGGCCATGATATTTGAACCTGCTTTTTTAGTATTTCCAGTTTAAATGATGACCCTAATTATGATGTTCTGTTTAACAATCAAAATAATCTTGTCATGGGTGTAGAACAAAAGGATTATCTTCTTCGTGAGATTGAAAAAATAGGGATGATGCTCAGGGCTTTTTTAGGCAGGAAAGCAGTCAATATCCAAACAGAAGAAAGCCAGACTGAATTGGTTGTTGGTAACTTGTTTGAAGAATTGAAGGATCAGGCAGGATTTGATTTGAAGCATTTTTTGTCACTTGAAGATGAAGGTGCATTGGACTATTTATCGGGCTTCAGAAGTTTAAACAATGATAATCTTGAGCTCCTGGCGCAAATACTTTTTCTGGAGGGTATGGAAGAGGCGGGCCATCCAAAAGACCTGCCCTGTTTGCAAAAGTCCTTATTGCTATCAAACTATTGTGCAGAAATGGATAAGACATTTTCATTTGAACGAGAAGCCAGGATTAATGCTATTAAAGACGCAATGTTATAAGCAATTTAATACAGCAATATAAAAACAACACCTTATGAGAATCAAAATTATTTTAACAGGATTTGCCCTAGTCATGTTATTTGCAATTGGAGCAAATGCACAATCAAAAAAAGAACAAGCCAGGAAGATAATGCTGGAAGCCATTGAAGTAATGGATAATGGCAATCCGGACAAGGCCATTGAAATGCTTGATGAAGCCCTCAAGCTTGACAAGAAAAACACTATGATTGCTTATGAAAAAGCCTATGCCTACACGATGAAGAAAGACTATGAGAAGTCCATTGAAACATTGGTAAAATGTTTAAAACACAAGGATATGTTTGATCAGGTTTATCAGTTGATAGGGATAAATTATAGCTATCAGGACAACAGGGAGATGGCAATAAGCTAAAATGTATTATTCGATTATCATAAGAAATTGATTGAACAAGGCCATTTTGAGGCGTATAACCATTGGCTTTTCATGATGGGAGATGAGCAGGCCTTTGAAGCATGGTATAATGAAAATACAATGAAATTTGAGGGTTTTGCAGATTGGTATTCAGACAATATGATAGAATTGAATTCAGAAAACAGCTTTCACAGGAAGAAATACTAAGGAGTGAAGATTGAAATCAAAGACCTTCAAAGGCAATGGAAATGTATTAAAACAAAAAAAGCCCTGCGCAAGCAGGGCTTTTTAGTGATTCCGACAGGATTCGAACCTGTGACCCACAGCTTAGAAGGCTGTTGCTCTATCCAGCTGAGCTACGGAACCCTGAACTGATAAAATGGATATCAGTACAAAAATAGGTTAAAACAAGCCATAAAGAACGAAGCATGTTAATTTATGTTTGAAAAAAAAACGTCTCAAGGCTAACCGGAGACGTTTCTTTTTTATGTCGGGGTACCAGGACTCGAACCTGGGACCCCCTGCTCCCAAAGCAGGTGCGCTAGCCAACTGCGCCACACCCCGAATTCCATTCACTTTTCAAGAAACCTGTGAGGTTTGTTGTGGCGGAGAGGGGGGGATTCGAACCCCCGGTACCGTTTCCAGTACGACAG
>CAYLYP010000024.1:0-38965 GCA_964387795.1 uncultured Bacteroidales bacterium | reverse complement strand
GATCTGCTTTGCTTCAAAGAAAGGTTTTTGTGTTTTTCCCGGACAATAGTGATTTTTATTGTAAAAATACCGTTAAAATTCATTATCTTTGCGCCCTGAATTTTGTACAGACACCAATTATGATTAAAATAACACTCCCAGATAACTCGGTAAGGGAATACCCTGAAGGGATTAATGCTTTAGAAATTGCAAAAAGCATAAGTGAAGGCCTTGCACGTAATGTGCTTTCAGCAACTGTAAACGGTGTGGTTTTAGACCTTACCCGGCCAATTACTGCTGATGCCAATGTGAAGTTACATACCTGGAATGATCCTGAAGGAAAAGCAACTATGTGGCATTCATCAGCACATTTAATGGCTGAAGCAATTGAAGCTGTATTCCCGGGAACGAAATTTGGTATAGGCCCTGATATTGAAAATGGCTTTTATTATGATATAGATACCGGCAACCAGGTTCTTTCATCAAACGATTTCGAGCTTATCGAAAAAAAGATGATGGAAATCCTTCAGCACAAAAACACTTTTGTCCGTAAAGAAGTGAGTAAGGATGAAGCCATTGCGTATTTTACCGAAAAAGGGGATGAATATAAGCTCGACTTATTGAAAGACCTTGAAGATGGCACTATTACCCTTTATGAATCAGGCGGCTTTGTTGACCTTTGCCGTGGCCCTCACCTTCCAGATACCTCAGCTATTAAAGCTGTTAAGGTATTAAGCCTTGCCGGAGCCTATTGGAGGGGAGATGAAAGCCGTAAACAGCTTACCCGTGTTTATGGAATTACATTTCCAAAACAAAAAGACCTGACTGAATACCTAACAATGCTTGAGGAGGCCAAGAAAAGGGATCACCGTAAACTTGGAAAAGAACTTGAGCTATTTGCATTTTCAACAAAAGTAGGCCTGGGCCTTCCTTTATGGTTACCAAAAGGCGCTGCATTAAGGGAAAACCTTGAGAGGTTCCTTCGTAAAGTTCAGCGTCAGAGTGGTTATATGCAGGTCATTACCCCTCATATTGGGAATAAGGAATTGTATGTTACCAGTGGGCATTACGAAAAATATGGAAAAGATTCTTTTCGTCCGATAACAACACCAGCAGAAGGTGAAGAGTTTATGCTTAAACCCATGAACTGCCCTCACCATTGTGAAATTTATAAGGTAAGCCAGCGTTCATACAAAGATCTCCCAATCCGTATGGCCGAATTTGGTACAGTCTATAGATATGAACAAAGTGGTGAATTGCATGGATTGACCCGTGTAAGAGGATTTACCCAGGATGATGCACATATCTTTTGTCGTCCTGACCAGGTAAAAGAAGAATTTCTGAAGGTAATGGACATTGTTCTGTATATATTTAAGGCATTAAAATTCAATGAATTTAGTGCACAGATTTCGCTTCGCGACCCCAATAACAAAGAAAAATACATTGGAAGTGAAGAGAATTGGGAAAAAGCAGAAGCTGCCATCATAGAATCATGTAAGGAAAAAGGCCTTGATGCAGTTGTTGAACTGGGTGAAGCAGCTTTTTATGGCCCTAAACTGGACTTCATGGTGAAGGATGCTTTAGGTCGCAAATGGCAATTGGGAACTATTCAGGTTGACTACAATCTTCCTGAACGTTTCGAACTTGAATATACAGGCAGCGACAATCAGAAACACCGCCCGGTAATGATTCATAGGGCACCATTTGGTTCAATGGAACGATTTGTTGCAGTTTTAATTGAACATTGTGCAGGAAGTTTTCCGCTTTGGCTCACTCCTGATCAGGCTATAGTTTTACCAATCAGTGAGAAATACGAGAATTATGCGAAAAAAGTTTTAAATTTGCTAAATAATTACGAAATTCGCAGCCTTATTGATGAACGGGCAGAAAAAGCCGGGAAGAAAATCCGCGATGCTGAAACCCGTAAGATTCCTTATATGATTATTGTAGGGGAAAAAGAAGAAGCTGAAAACACAATTTCTGTACGTAAACATGGCCAGGGAGACCTTGGTTCATTTACTGTTGAACAATTTGCAAAATTGGTTCAGGATGAAATTAATTCATTAACTTCATTCTAACAGTTTAAAATAAATAAATTAACACAATTACAAACAAAAGTAGGAGGATTTAAACATAGCAACGCCAGTAACACCCAGACCAAGAAGGGGACCTGTTAAACAGGAAGACCCGCACAAAATCAATCAGCATATTAAAGCGCCCGTTGTACGTGTGGTAGGCGATGATATCGAACCAGGCATTTTTAACATTAAAGATGCTTTGGTTTTAGCGCAGGAACAAGGCCTTGACCTTGTTGAAATTGCACCTGCTGCAAATCCACCAGTATGCAAGATACTGGACTACAAGAAATTTCTTTATGAGCTGAAAAAAAAGCAAAAAGAAATTAAAGCCAATGCAGCAAAAATTGTATTAAAGGAAATCAGACTTGGACCTAATACCGATGATCATGATTTTAATTTCAAATTAAAACATGCCATTAAATTTCTGGAGGAAGGTTCAAAATTAAAAGTATTCGTATTCTTCAAAGGAAGGTCAATCGTTTATAAAGAACAAGGCGAATTAATATTGCTTCGTTTTGCCCAGGAGATTGAAGAATATGGAAAAATTGAACAATTGCCAAAACTGGAGGGAAAAAGGATGATTATGTTAGTTTCATCCAAGAAATCCGGTAAGAAATAATACCCTGTTTTTTTTTGTTAATCACCCTAAATTATTGAAAAAATGCCTAAAATGAAAGTAAAAGCCAGTGCGAAAAAACGCTTTACGCTCACTGGTACTGGAAAAGTAAAAAGGAAGCATGCTTTTAAAAGCCACATCCTTACAAAGAAAACAACCAAAAGAAAACGCAATCTTACCAAATCAACTTTGGTAGATGGCGCCGACATGGCCAAAGTGAGAAAAATGCTTTGCATGTAATTCTTTTTTAAACAGTTATTAACCTTGTATCAAGCCATAAAAGATCTGTTGGTGAACAACAGGCGCTTGATCAAAAAAAACAAAATTATGCCAAGATCAGTTAACGTTGTTGCGGCACGCCGTAGAAGAAAAAAAATACTTAGCCTTACCCGTGGTTATTTTGGGTCAAGGAAAAACATCTGGACAGTAGCAAAAAACACCTGGGAAAAAGGCCAGGGTTATGCTTACCGTGACAGGAGACAAAAAAGAAGGAATTTCCGCAAATTGTGGATCCAACGTATCAACGCAGGTGTGCGTCAGTACGGAATGAGCTACTCAAAATTTATGGGTGAACTCTCAAAAGCCAATATCGTGATTAACCGTAAAGTTCTAGCTGACTTAGCAATGAACAATCCGGAAGCATTCAAAGCGATTGTTGATAAAGTAAAAAGATAAAATTTTTCAATAAACAGGGTATTAAAAAGAGGGGCTTTTGCCCCTCTTTTTTTTATTCTATTCCTGCTTTTTGCTTTAAATCATGATACTCCTGCCTCAATCTCAACAGTTCCTCCCTCACATGTTCATGCAATAAACGCTCCTTCTCCAATGCAGCCACAAGACTTTTTTCTTCTGGTAATACTATTATCTCTGATTGTCTGGCTTGTTGCTCCTCCATCTTCTGATTTCGGGCTTGTAATACAGATAGCATAGCCCTCAACTCAATAATTTCTTTGTCTGGTGTCTTTACTTTGTTTGAATCAATTTTCACATGCTCCTGAATACTTTTTTCAATCGAAAACATCTCTCTTGATAATGCCTGATTCTTCTCAACTAAATGTGCCATCTCCTCCTTCCCTTTCTCTACTTCCAACCTATACTTTTCGGAGTAATGCTTTAACTTCATAATTTCGCCGCCCAATCCGGCATATTTTTGTTTTTTTACCAGGTAAACTGTTAATAAAACAAAAAACATGATTACAAATAATACCAATCCAAATAACAGATAATTCAAAAACTGGTACAAAACTTTTATGTCATTTTCTTTATTTGCTAATTGATTCTGAATACTATCAATATTTCTGATTTTCATATTCAGGCTTTCATCTAATTGCTTTATTTCTAATACAATGAGATTATCTGCTTTGTTAAGGGAATCTAACAATGGCCTGATGTGTGCTTCCTGTATGTCTTTATTTTCACTAATATAATTCAAAATATCTTTCTCATATTGATTCCTTACTTTAAGTAATGAATCCATTTTTATTGACTGGTTTGCACAAATGTTACCAGATATTGTAAAAAAAACAATCAGCATTATCAGATGAGCCAACTTGAAATAATTAAAGCTGCTTATAAAACGACAGAAGTATGACATATTTGGGTTGTTTTTTTATCCATTAAAACAGTGTTATTTTGGTCGATAAAATTAATAAAATATTGGAACAAGCTCACAGACAATCGGGCATAAATTATTTTTTTATTATACACCCCTGATAAAATCTTATGAGAAGAAAAAAAAAGCCCCAATTATGATTTAATCATTGGGGCTTAATATCAGAACTAAAAACGTTCAGCAATGTTATTTTTGATTACTGTTATGAATATCAATTGTGAACTCAACCACCTTGATAAAGTTCCCATAATGGTCAAAAACTGGGTTGGTAATACCTTTAACAATAATAGATGAATTATCTTTCCTGATTCGTTTTAAAATCCCTGATATATGCTTTCCAGACCTAAGCATATTCCAAAAGTCATTATAATTCTTTGAGCCTTCAAAATTTTTATTGTCAAACAATATGCTAATATGTTTTCCAATTACCTCAGTTTCTGAATAACCATAATAGCTTTCAAAGTTCTTGTTCACCCTGATGATTAATCCTGCTGTATCATATTCCATCATAGACATCAGGTTATTTATTGCCTCAGACTGAATGTTTAACTCATTGTCTTTTCTTGCCATTTCTTCCTGGGTTGCATGCATCTCTTCCATATTCTGGCGCATCTCCTCTTCCTGTGCTTTCATTTCTTCAGCCTGCTCCTGTGATTGTTGCAGAAGCATTGCAGTCCTGATATTTACCTTTACACCTGAAATAGTAGAGGCAATGCTTTCCGCTACTTTTTCAATAAACTCAATCTGATAAGCCTCAAAAAGCTTAAAAGAAGCAATTTCAAGCACTCCATATATCTCTTCATTAACGATAAGGGGTACAATCAATAATGACCTGGGGTCTTCCATCCCCAGTCCACTGGTAATATGTATATAATTTTGTGGAACCTCAGTCAGATAGATTGTCTTTTGTTCCTGAAAACAAGCACCAACTAAACCCTCACCAATCATTATCCTTTTATTGATGAATTTCTTTCTGTCGTATGCATAACAAGCAATAAGCTCCAGATACATATCGCTGTTGTTGTCATCGTTTAAAATAAAAATCCCCCCCTGATTTGCTTCCAGATAATTCACAAGGTTCTTTATTATATTGAATGACAATACTTCCATATTATCATTATTCATCCTTAGGATATCAGCAAATTTTGCCTGGCCAACTGTTGACCAATTTCTCTTTTCATCTTCTGCTTTTCTTATATCCTCTTCCTGTTCAGCCTTTTTTAGGCTTGCCCTCATATCAAGCAAAGCTTTACCTAACACATCATTATCACTTAACAAGTTATAATCAGCATTCAGGTTCCCGTTCCCAATTTCCCTTGCAAAAGCTGCAGTTGCATTTAAGCCTTCAATCAACGTATTAATAGCTGAAGCAATATCGCCTATTTCATCTTTCGATTTCATATCAAGTCTTAGTGAATCGCTAAGGTTTCCGGTTGAAATTTGTTGCAAAACAAGTGTATTCTTTTTCAAAGGTTTAGAAATACTCTTTGCCAACAAATAAACAACAATGCTCAATATCAATAAGCCAAAAATCCCAACAAATAAACTTGTTAGTCTTGATTCAACAACTTCCTTATTGATAAAATCCATTGGAACAACAACAGCCATGCTCCATGGAGTATTTGTTTTACCAATTATAACCGGGGTATAAGAAAAGTATGAAAGTTCTCCTGAAACAGGATCTATAGCCTGATGTGAAAATGCTTCCCCTTTTTTTATAAGTTCAGATATCCCTTGTTCCTGATTATATTGACTCCAAACCTCAGAAATGCTTTTTCCAACCCAACTTGCATTAGGATGCCCGACAAACATCCCGTCATTAGCTAGTAGGAAAGAATACCCGATGTTTTGGTTTGGTTTTATTTTAGATATTAATTCCTGAAACCTGTCAACAACAATATCAGCCCCGGCAAGTCCTGCAAATTTCCCATTCCAGATAATAGGAATGCATGCACTAACCTCAAGTACTTCATCTTTTTTTTGTCCTGAATAAGAAAAAAAGTAGGGGTTTGTAAGCGCATTTGTTTTCTGTACTTTTATATTATAATACAAGCCTTTAATGTCATCGCCTTCAAGGTCCATAGTATCAGTTTTATACCTGATGATATCTCCTTCACGGTACCAGGTAAAACGAACACGTCCATAATCATTATAATAGGAATCATTAATAGCACTTAATTCCCAGCTTACCCATGTCGAATAAAAGTTAGGGTTTTTCTCAATGAATTGTTTCATTATTTCATTAAAGAGGCTATCATTGTTTTCTGAACTGCTATAAGTCGACAAAGCATAAGCCATACCTTCACTGAGTTCAAAATCATAGTTAAGATCATTCATGATCTGATTGGCATATCTGCTTGATTGAATTTCTACCAGTTGCTTGGCATCGCTGAGCAATTTTCGGCTCATCCTGAAAGAAATATAAAGCAATGAAAAGGAAAAAGTTATAAATGTTACTGATAATACAACAAATAAAAGCTTTCCCTGTATCTTGAAATTTGAAAACATTTTCATTTGTAAATTCTTTTTTAGTTAAGGGTTGGATGGAACTCCACGTTTTCTGTTTTCATCTGAGAATAATTTTCAGTTAATGCCAGATGAATTACCATGTTTGCTATTATAGTTAGTTTTTTATAACCAATAGCACACATATATGGTTTATTGTCGCTTATGCTTTATTAAGGTCTGTTGAAAAACACTTAACAAGCATTAAGTATATCAAATACAAAGTATTTCAATGCTATTGCGTGCAAAGGTTTATTTCCTATAGTGCTAATATGTTTGCATCTTGTTTGCGTTAGTCTTTAAAGCATCATCAACTTAGTTGCCATCGACTTATAATATTAGCATACAGTCTCGCCTTATTTCGTTTTATCTGATGCCATTAAGACATATTTTGCAGACCCTAAATAGAGCTTGATTATAAGCAAAAAGCGAACACTGCCAATGACATCGCACCTATCGCTATTTTGTTCCCTATAGGACAAAAAAACGCTATTTTTTGCACTATGCAAGTCCGGTTACCACAAAAATATATTTTATTGGCATCCCAAATTTATTCTTTATTGGGGCAAATGAAGCTTTTACATGAACATAATGTCCGCTTTTTGACCTTAATTGGTACTCTCCCTTCACCTGGGTCCCATTCTTCAAGTCCTCCCAAATCCTTGAATAGGTGCTACTCTCAACAAATTCTTTTTCTAAATGGATAGACAGCTGGCTTCCTAATATGTCAGATTCCATAAGGTCTAAATAATTAAGAAAAGGTTGGTTCACTTTTTTAATTACTTTTTCCAATGAAAGTTCAGCAATCCCGTTAATACTATTAATAACATTATAAAATGCCTGGTTTTCAGCCTCTTTGCGTTCCATCTCTTCCTGGGTAGCATGCATTTCTTCCATGTTTTGCCTCATCTCTTCCTCCTGAGCCCTCATTTCTTCACTCTGCTCCTGGGATTGTATCAGAAGTTCATTAGTCCTGATATTGATTTTGACACTGGATATTGTAGATGCAATACTTTCCCCAATTTTTTCAACAAACTCAATCTGATAAGGTTCCAATACTTTAAAAGATGCAATTTCAATAATCCCAAAGATCTGGTCATTCAGTTTTAAAGGAACAATAAGGATGCATCTTGGATTTGAATCACCCAGGCCACTTGTAATTGAAATATAATTTTCAGGGACTTCAGTAAGGAATATTGTCTGTCCTTCCTGTAAGCATGTTCCTATAAGGCCTTCGCCCAAAAGAATCCTCTTCTCAAGGAATTTTCTCCTCTCGAAAGCATAACAAGCTTTCATCTCTACAAATACATTGTTATTGTCTTCATCATTAACAATAAAAACTCCGCCCTGATTGGCCCCGAGATACTTCACCAGGTTCATGATCAGGTTGAATGACAATGCTTCAATATTATCATTATCCTGCCTTAGAAGTTCTGCAAACTTGGCTAATCCCTGGGTTGCCCAGTTTCTCTTATGGTCTTCCTCTTTTCGCTTTTCTTCTTCTTCTTCGGCTGTCTGTAAGCTCTTACGCATCTCTAAAAGACTGATACCCAACACATCTTCATCACTCAACGGATTATAATTATGATTGAAATTGCCTTTTCCAATCTCCTCAGCAAACAATGATTTCTCTTTTAAGCCATCAACAAGGAAATTTAATGCATTTGCCATCTCACCAATTTCATCAGTTCCAACATGAACTTTATGATCAGGCAGTTTGCCTTTTCCCATCATTAACAAAATACTTTTTAAATTAGCAATAGGTTTTACAATCGACCTGATTGAGAATATTGCCACCAATAAGCCGCCTAAAGCAACTAATAAGGTTGTAAATGTCAAAAATCTCATAAAAGTATTCAGGCTGGATTCCATGTTTTTATTACCTTCCTGAACATTCTTATTTTGAACAGCTATCAGGGCTTCAAGTTTTGTATATATGTCTGTAGTTGTTGTTACGATGGCCCCGCCTGATTCAACCATTGGACGAATTTCAAAAATGACCATTGGGTCATCATAGCTTAAAAAATCATATAATGAAGTCATTACAAGAGAATAATCCCCAAATAATGTTTCAACCAGTTTAGAAATTTCAGAAAACTTAAGTTTATCATCCTCACTCCAATTAACAGAAATGACGTTTATACGCTGCAGTAATTCAGGGTAATCTTCTTTAATGAGTTTTTTTAGTTCGTTCTTTTCGGGTGTGTCCTCATTGCTTTGGATAAAAATCCATGTATCAATTAGTTTTTCCGACTTGACAATCAAATGGTTATACTCCTGAAGTATTGTCATTGATGGGACATATACTGTTGCATTGAGCTTATTCACTTTCTGGCTGTTTGATAAAGTGAAAAAGGTATAGATACTCACTCCCAGAAAGAAAATTATAATTGCAGCAAATCCCAGACTTAGCTTTTGCCCAACAGAAAGTTTTATTTTCATTCTTTTGTTTTTTTAATTAACAATTTCCATTTGCCTGCTGTTAAGAACCATTCATCTTGAATGAATGATAATGGTTTCAATTACCAAAATTTTAACAATCAAATATTAAAAAAATGTTTGAATAAACCAATAGTTTTAGTCAAAATCATTGATATCAAAACCTGTGGGCAAGATAATCATTTTTTTCTAATCGAAACACAGATTATTTGCTATAAAAAAAACAACAAAGCAGCACCACCTGCATGCTTTGTTTGCTTTTATAAAAAAAACCAAATTCAATATTGTTTAATCAACCAGGATAGCCATTCGTTCTATTTCCATACCTATGGTAAGGCCAAAAGCTTCAATATTTTTTTTGCTTAATTCAAAGCATTGCTTTCCATCTTTAAACACAAAGTTTATTGCTGCTCCCTGGATTATTCCATCCCCATTTTCGCATATAACCAGGGTGTTGTTCCCTAATTCCTTTGCTTTCTTTACTGCACTTTGAACAAGCTTTGTCTGTTCCATTGGCAAATACAGGATATGACAATTGTTTATCTGATCTGTATTTGTAAACACCCTTAGTTCTATATTTCTCCCTCCAACTTTCTTATTCGATTCCAACAACTCAAGTTCTTTTACTATTTCACTATCACCAATGACGCCAATAATAAAGTTTCCGCTCTGGTATGCTTCAGGCCATGTTATTAAGCGTGCAAAGTTAAATATATAAACACTCTGTACCTTTACATCGCTTTGTGCATTTAAATGGCCTGATACCATTATTAGTGCTGTAACAAATATTGTAAACTCTTTTTTCATGTGTTGATTAGCTTTTGATTTTTGTCAATTCCCTTTTTTATCATGCAGTTTTCAGTTAAAAAACAAGGCTATGTTTTACAAATTCAACCAGATAAATGCAAATTAAAACTGATTTTTATCAGATAAATAGCTGTCTCTCTTAGCCTGTTATTCATCTTGTCAAAAATAATCATATCAATTCCATTACCACCACGTATATTTTACCTGATTAAAGCTTTAATTTTTATCATTTGATACAATTATTATATTCTCAATAAAAAAATATCCCAACAATTAATCAATACCAAATGATTACATCAGGAAGACAATCCACCCTGATATGCATCAACCAATTCACTCATCATCATAGCCGTAGCACCCCAAATTAAGGTATCCTGATTTACAACGTAACAGGGAGCTTTAATAGAAGAACCATTTTTTCCATAAAAATCTTTAATCCCAATTGATTTTTTGTCAAGAAAAAAATCAAACGGGACTTCAATAATCCCTGCAACTTCATTTTTATCAATTAAAAATAGTGGCCGTTCTTCCAAAAAGCCAATAAAAGGGAATACAAGATAGTTACTTGGTGCTATATACAAAGGGCTTAGTTGTCCAAGAATATTCGAAACGGGCACTTCAACCCCAATTTCTTCGAACGTTTCCCGAATGGCTGTGTGCATATATGACGGGTCTTCCACCTCAAATCTTCCACCAGGCAATGCAATCTGTCCGCTATGCACCCCATTATATTGGGCACGACGGATCAAAACGATACTTATTTTATTGTCATAGGGATAAAAAAGAGCTAAGACACTGCTTTTAATTGCAGTTTCAGGATGTCCTGCCTTCATAAGTTGTTCCCGCCTTATAGGTGGAGCCATTTTTATTTGAGATTCAAAACCAGGTAAAGGCATTTGACTAATAAGTCGAATGTTTTTTAAGAAAATATCGAATTTATTTATGTGTTTTTGGCTCAATTTCAATTGTTTTTTTAAGAAAAATGATTTTTTTTTCAAAAATAGCAAAAAAAAATGCTATAAGATGTGTGATTTTTAGACTTATTAACTTACCTTTGCCACCTGAAACTAAAACATTCTACAAAATGAAAAACCTGAAACTTTTTGCAATCGTTGTATTGGCATCATTAGCATTTGTTGCTTGCCAGAAAGAAACTCCTGAAGCAGTAGCTAAAAAATTCCTTGGCCACCTTCAAAAGAAAGAGTATGATGAAGCTAAAAAACTTGGTACTGAAGCAACTGGTAAGTTCCTTGACATGATGAAAAGTCTGGAACAAATGGGTGGTGCAGCAGCAGAAACTCCTGAAACACCTGCAGCTGAAAACTTAAAATGTACTGTTGATGGTGACAAAGCAGTATGTACTTACACCCAGAATGGTGAAGAACAGAAACTTGACCTTGTAAAACAAGATGGAAAATGGCTTGTTAACATGTCAAAAGAAGAATCAATGGGCGGTGACATGAATTTAGACATGGAAGAAGCTCCTGTTGATTCAGTTGAAACTGCTACTGAAGAAGTAGTTGAATAGCATTTATTAATCGGAACAAGCATCGTAATTATGTTTTGTTTTTTTAATAAAATAATTCATTTCGTATTAAACCGGAAAACAATGCTTGTTCCGGTTTTTTTTATTGTTGCTTGCCTGAGTTCATGTAATATTGAACCCTCGCAGGAAGTGAAATCAAAATACTTCCTTACAAAAGATGAGCAATTCCTGTTACAGGAAGGAGATATTGTACTGAGGCATGGATATGGGATGGTAAGTAATCTAATATCAGCAACACTCAAAGAAGACATAGAGCTTTCTCATTGCGCAATAATTATTAAAGATTCAACAGACAAGTTTAAGGTAGTCCATTCGGTTTCTCAATCAGTTTCTGATTTTGATGGGGTTCAAATTCAGGATTTAAATCTTTTTATTAATGATAGTAAACCCAATTCTGTTGTTGTTGTCAGGTATAAAAACCTTAATCCGGAACAACAACTGCTTATTAGAAAGAAATCATTGGAATTTCTGAAACAAAAAATCCCTTTCGACCATAGTTTTGACATTTCAGATTCAACTGAGTTTTATTGTACTGAACTAATATGGCGTATTTTTCTGGACTTATTTAATGATGACATCCTTCAGTCAGATAAATTTAAACATAACCTCTCTGCTTTTCGTTTTGCATTCTTTTTTGACCCCAAGAGGTTTGAAGTAATTATTGACCATCATAAAAAGCTTGTCCATTCATAAGTTTTAATCCTTTGCATTCAAACTTGCAAACATAGTAAGGCATTTTTTCCGGTTGATATTATAATCGACTATAGGTTTTATATACGATGAAGCTTTATATTCCGGAATCCATGTTTTTATATATTTAAACTCTGTGTCATGTTGTTTTTGCTGACTTTCAGGGTTAAATATCCTGAAATAGGGCACTGCATCTGCACCTGTACCTGCACTCCATTGCCAGCCTCCATTGTTGGAGGATAATTCATAATCAAGAAGCTTTTCAGCAAAATATCGCTCCCCCCACCTCCAATCAATCAAAAGTATTTTGGTCAAAAAACCTGCTGTTATCATTCGAAGCCTGTTATGCATAAAACCTGTTTCATTTAATTCCCGCATCCCGGCATCAACCATAGGATAACCTGTCTGGCCTGAACACCACTTTTCAAATAAGCTTTCATCGTTCACCCAGGCTATCCTTTCATATTGTTTTTTAAAACATTGTTGCTCAACATAAGGAAAGAAATAAAGAATATGCATAAAAAACTCACGCCATATAAGTTCATTTAAAAACACATCATTAAGCTCTAAACTTTTCCTGACCAACTTTCTAATGCTTATTGTACCAAATCTCAAATGAATACCAAGCCTGCTGGTTCCTTTTATACCGGGGATATCCCTTGTCTTATCATAAGATGCTATCAGCGAATCGTTAATAAGCCCGGCTTGGAACTTATAATTACTATCATAAAAACCAAATGATTTAAGCGTAGGAAATTCTGATTCATCTTTTTTATTTACCCAGTTTATTGATTCATGATTTAAAGTATAGTCAAATAGCTTATCCAAACTTAATACTGTTTTCCATTTTTTTGAAAAAGGAGTAAATACCGTATATGGCTCTTCATCGCTTTTTACAATAGTCCCGGGCCAATGTATCATATGATCATGGAATGTAACAAAACTGATATTCCGCTTTTCTGCCCAGGACTTAACTTCCTTATCTCTTTTGATACCATATTGTTCATGATCAGCATTGGCATAGATTGCCTGAATGTTAAACCTTCCTGATAAATGATTAAAAATATCAATTACCCTGCCTTTATGAATGCATAGGTCTCCCCTGTCTTTGCGAATTGATAAATTAATCTTTCGAAGGTTTTGATATATAAAATCTATCCTTGCATCATTAACATCCAAATGAGAAATAATCTGATCGTCAAAAATAAACAAAGCTAAAACAGGTAATCCAGATTTATGGGCATAATACAAAGCCATATTATCCTCAAGCCGTATGTCTCTTCTAAACCACATGATTGAAATTCCCTGCTGCATTTCTTCAGACATGTCATTTGCTTTTAATTCAACTTTTTATTATAAAAAACAAAAAATTAAAAATAACCTTTTCTTTTATACCTTTTTCTTTTTTTTAAATATTATTTTTTTGTTTGTTTAATATTTTTTAATGGTGTATTATTAATTTAATAAGATTTATTTAATTTTATCAATTGGGGGGAATAAACTGAAAACATAACATGGCTTATAATCTTCTGACCTTTAAAAATCAAAAAAAATCAAGGTATTATTTACAAATTGGTGTATTGATTCTGTGTTTGTCAACATGCCTCCACCTGAAAGGAAACACAAATCTTCCTAATGAAGACCTGATGATAAAACAGTTTTCAATTGAAGAAGGCCTGAAGCAAAGTATGGTAAAACAAATCCTTATTGATAGCCAGGGCTTTTTCTGGCTTGCAACTGGTGAAGGCCTTCATTTATTTGATGGAATAAAATTCAGGCACTTCAGGCTTAATTATTTCGATGGTGTCACCAATGAAGATAAACTCATGCGAACCATCTTGGAAATAAAACCTTTTGAGTTTTTGATTTCAACAAATTCCGGAATCTTATCTCTTAATTCTAAAGATGCCAGGTTTTCAAACATAAAAAAAGAAAACAATAGTTACCCCTGCCTCTTTCCTCAAACAATTGGTGAATGTGCTTTTTTTTGGTTTTATAATGATGGATATTATGCATTATTTCAACATAATATCATTCCTCTTCGACTTGTTTTCCCTGAAAAAGAATGCCCTCCAAGAGCTTTTATGCCTGTTACCTCTATATTAACATCTGACAAGCATTATCTTATCTTTGGGAAGGAAGGTTTTATTGATATAAATCTTAACTATCGAAATCCCTCAAGGATTATTGATGCAAAGTGGAACCCATCTGTTGAACCATTCAAAGGGGTAACAAAAAGCCTTGATGGTCATGTATTTGCTATGTTTGGCAGTCATTTATACAAATATTCAAAAGAAGGTCATTTTGAAAGCACTTTCAGCTTAATAACACCAGGATACAAGCTATTGCTTTGCGATCAAAATGGAAAGTTTTGGTTTTTCAATCCCGATACAAAAGATATAATAAGAAAGGACGGGGAAATCATCACCCACATTCATTTGTATTCAAGGCAGGGGAAATTTGCACAAACAGAAGAACCCTACATCATTACTTCAACAATAGACAAGCAAGGAAACATCTGGTTTGGAACAGATGGGGATGGCTTGCTTCAATTCGCACCTTCATCCATTCAATTTAAAAGTTCTACAATTGGGTTTACCAAATATATCACTGGTGATTCAAAGGGGGATATTTGGGTTGGCACATTTAAAAATGGCCTCTGGAAACTTGCTCCCGACCTTTCGGAAGCAAAACAAATACCTGATAGTATTGTTCCTGTAAACTCAAATATTAATGGCTTGTATTTTGATAATAATAACCGTTTCTGGTTACTTACAGATAAGCATCTCAAAGTGACTGATACAACGAACAAGGTTTTGTTAACATTTCCATTTCAAAGTGTTTCTACAAGGATAACTGAAATCAATGATACATCTATATTTATTTCAACTGATAATTATGTTTATTGTTTTTCACATCATGCTTATCCCCGTTTCTTAAAAAAGGAACCCAATGCGTTTATCACTTCTGCCCTAACAAACAATAACTATCTATGGGTAGGTACCCATCAGGGTTTATATGCCTATCCCAAAAAAAAAGCTTATCATATTGATATGCCAGACAGGAACAACCAGATTTCTCCCCTGGCAATAAAAACTATTGCCATTGTTGATAGTTTAATATGGGCCTCAACAGCCAATGGATTGGTATTTTATGATTTCAATAAATTAAAAACCACTTACTCTTTTATCCCGGAATCCTTAAAACATGAAATTGTTTATTCTATAATGACTGATAAGCAAAACAGGGTTTGGGTTAGCCTGAATAAAGGAATTGCATGCATTTCTGCCACAAGGGATAAGATTTACTTTTTTGGAAGCTATAACAATCTCCAAAGTCTTGAATTTAATTCCAATGCCTATTATAAATCAAATGAAGGGCTTTTATACTGGGGAGGGATAAATGGGGTCAATGCTCTTGATCCGGAACTCTTTTATCCTAAAAAGCAGACAGCTTTGCCCAGACTGCTTTCACTTTTTATCTCAGATTCATTAGCCTATAAAGGGATCCCTGCAATTTCCAAAGAGGTATTGATTAGTTGGAAAACTCCTGTCTTTTCGGGAGAAGTAATATCCTCTGATTATACAAATTCAAAGCATTACAGCTTTAGCTTTTATCTTGAAGGATTTGATAATACATGGTCTGTTCCTTCCAAACAAGGAAACTTTCAATACAGAAACCTGCCATCAGGAGCGTTTAAGTTTTATGCAAGATGTTTTGATGAATATGGAAATCCAGGTCCAGCCATGCTTGTAGGCTCTTTTAAAGTCAGTACACCTTTCTGGAAAACGATTTGGTTTTTCCTATCTGCCTTTACAATTGTTATTGCCCTGACATCCATTATTGTGAAAAAAGTTCAAGCTAACAGATACCAACAAACAATTAAAGAACTGGAACAGCAAAACGCAATAGAAAAAGAAAGATTACGCATTTCACGTGACCTTCATGATGACCTTGGTGCCGGACTTTCTTTAATCTTGCTTAACACTTCACTTGCACAACAAAAAGCAGATGATAGAAAATATGTGGAATCCTATCTCTTTAAAATATCAAAAAACACTAAAGACTTATTCGACAACTTAAACAACCTCATTTGGTTATTAAAACAGGAGAACCAGTCTCTTGACAATTTGTTTTCGAAAATCAGGGAAGTGATCTCTGATGCCTTTTCGGAAGCATTTGACAACTATGCTATTCAACTGCCGGAAAACTGTAAAGACATTACTATATGCAGAGAAGCCTGCAGGAATATTTTCTTAATTATCAAAGAAGCATCAAACAATGCAATCAAGCATTCCCACGCAAGCTTTATCCAACTAAAAGCTGATATTGATTCTGAGCAGGTCATTTTTCAGATTATGGATAATGGGAAAGGCTTTGATATCCAATCAATCAGGCATGGCAGCAATGGTTTAAACAATATGAAATCAAGAACAGAAGCCCTTAATGGACATTTCTCAATTGAAACTCATGAAAACCAGGGCACAACACTGGTAATTAAAATTCCCCTCAAATCATTGATGCCATAATAACACAAAGCAATGCTTTACTGATCATCATCAACTCATGATGCTTTATTTTTGCCTAAGGTTTTTACAAATCTATTCCTTCTCATTCATATTTATTTTTATCGTTCTATATCTCCCTTTAAAAAAGGCAATTATTCATTCTACTTTTTCTTTAATACATCTCATTTAATCCTGTTTACAATCTCGACAAAACTTCTTGCTATGCTTTCTTCATTAGGGATTGTCCTGTATGCTAAAGCTGACAGTTCAGTTTGATATTTCCCTTTTATTTTTTCCCATAATACCAAAAAATCGCTTAGCAGAAGGGATTCCGAAAGTGGTTTGGTTTGCCAGCCTTTGGGTTCATCAAAAATCTCCCTGTCGTGTTTAAGAATTGCTTCAAATTGTTTCTTAAACAAATCTGATGCAACAAATTCAATACATTCCCTATTATTCATTAAGAAGTATATATCGTAAAAATGTCTGATTTTTTTTGAAATACATTCAACAGCATTTTCTTCGAATGAAACCCGAATTAATGAAACTGTTTTTTCCAACAAAGTTTGTTCTTTGCTAAGCACATTAACTTCAAAAGACTGAAGATCATAATCCTCAATGTATTTTTCATTACCGGTTTTCATTAAAAAATCAAATATGAAACTTTTTATTATTAGTCGATGAAAAGGAAAAGGATTGGCAAATGAATTGATCTCGATAATTAACTTATTGTTTTGACTAATTTTATTGTTGCTCATATATTCAAAAACAGATTTTCTGAATCTTGAACCTTTACTAGTAATTCCATCCATTTGTAATTCCTTCAAATCAGATGTGATTTCTTTTTCTATTGTCCGGATGATGGTTTTAATTTCATTGCCTGTTTTCCCCATGTTGTTAATAATGGCAATATCCAAATCTTCTGAAAATCGTTCTATCAAATTGTATCCTTTTGATAGCGAGGTTCCACCCTTAAAAACCGATTCATCAACATATTTACTTTTTGCCAATCTGTTTAATACCAAAGTAATCCAATAATCTTTCTCAACATACTCCAATTTCATATCAAGATGCTGTGATACGGCCCTCAAGGTCTCAGAATATAGCTTTAAGTTATGATGTAGCTTCATATAATATTCCATTTTTCAGCGGTGCATAATACTTTAGAAGCACCTGACAGTTTATACTTGGTTATTGGATTCAATGATTTGTATAGGGGTTCGGTCAATTTATCCTGATGCATAACATCCAACAAAGCACCTAATAAAGCTCTTGATGAGGGCGGATATTTTAAAGCCAAACGAACCATTATTTCTTTTTTGTTTTCTGAAAGTTCTTTAATAATTGCTATTAATCGTTTACATGATGAATCTATTGTGGCATCTGGTATTTTCTTGATGAAGCGAATTACATCAAGAAGTTGCAACAAGGGTATATTCTCTTTGGTGATGGTGTTTTTTTGCCTTATATATGAAATGGTATAGCGTTCTCTTTTAAAACCAGGACGAACCTGGTTTTTACCAATTTGAATAGTATTACTTATCTGGGTAGTTAAGCCCAATTGATTATAAATACTATATCCCGTAAGATAGCCATTGATTTTTCCATTTTCTTCAAGCAAATCTTTTACTACTTGTGACTGACTGGGTTGAATCTGACCAAAAGGTGTATTCTCAGGCTTGTAGTATTTACCTTTTGTTAATTTGGCAATCTTACCAGTCCTGACCAGACGGTTTAATGCTTTTATTATTGCTTCTTTTTGATTCACATCTGTTAGAAAATCAAAATAGGTGAAAACATATCCTCTCGGAAGCCTTTCTATCTTACCAACAATATAATCAGTAACATTCATATCCTTATTGCTATTTTTATTCTTAAGACAATGTCCAGTTTATTAATTAAATTACTGGACAAATATACTAGTTTTCATTACTTTTATTTTATTCGTAAATAATTTTTTATTTAAGATTGGATGGAACTCCATGTTTGCTATTTTCATTGGTGTTTGTTTTTGATTCGCAAACAATTTCGTTTCTTACATTCCACAAATATTATCTACTAAATAATATTTTATCTTATTTACTAAAATTTGTTCTTCTGTCACTAAATAAAACAGTAATCTTTTCCAACTTTCCGCATCCATGCTTTTCATTCAAAACATAAAATACCAAAAAGACAGATTTTCCCATATAACAACAATATAAATCAATGAACTAAAAATTACCACTTTTGGGTGATAAAAACAATGAGATTATGTATTAAATTAGCATCAATACTTTTTATATGATTAAAACAGCCATTATAGAGGATAACCTTGAAGTGCGACAGGCACTTTTATCCATGTTGGGAAGCGATGAAAACATCTGTTGCACTGCTAGCTTTGAAAATGCTGAAGAAGCTCTTATATGCTTAAAAAACCAGGATTGCGATGTAGCATTGGTAGATATCCATCTTCCCGGAAAATCAGGAATAGAATTGATATCAGAATTAAAAAAGATTAAACCCGGAATTCAATGTATTGTCCTTACAGTATTTGAAGACACAGATAACATTTTCAATGCTTTAAAAGCTGGTGCAACAGGATATATCCTAAAAGGCACCAGCCCTGCCAAAATACTTGATTCAATAACAGAAGTCCATCAGGGGGGGTCCCCAATGAGCAGCCAGATTGCCCGTAAGGTAATATGTACTTTTTTTCCAGCTTCCGGAGAACCAAACAAGGAACAAGACTCACTTAGTAAAAGGGAACAGGAAATACTGTTGCTTCTTTCCAAAGGATACAGATATAAAGAGATTGGTGAAAAACTTTTTATAAGCACTGAAACAGTGAGGACACATATCCGTAACATTTATCATAAGCTCCAGGTTGACTCAGGCATTGAAGCAATTAACAAGGTTTACGGAATAAACACCAACAGAAGGGATGTTATGCCTCCTTCTGAGAGCTAAAACAATAAACATCAATATACTACAATTGTAGTATTGAGTTTTTTTTATCCCTGATTTAATTTTACAAAACAAAAGCTTTGCTGCTTTTGTAAACATATCAGTTTTTTTTCTTCAATCATGTAAAACAAAACAAGCTTCACCAATGAAAATCAGGAATTTTTTGCTTATCGCCCTTATCATGATAAGCATTTCAACAAAAGCTGCATTTAAGGAAATCCACACAACCCGTTTACCTTTTTCACCTTCAGTGCATAATTGCACACATACAGGCGACTTTAAATACTTTCTTTGTTCAACAAGAGCAGATATGGTAATGTTTGACGGGACAAATGGCAATATCCTTTGGCATATTAATTTTGAAAAAAACCTTTCCAATAAAAAATTTATCAATTAGTTCTGGAACCAAACAGCCAATGTTATTCTGGTATATGATGAAGACACAAGAAAAGCAGTAGCTACTAAATATTTTATTGACGGAAAAACAGGCAACATGCTTTGGAAAAGCGAAAAATATGTTTCTGATATGGGAAGCTATGAACTTTCTGATGGGTTTGAATACTATTTTGACCCTGAAACAAACGGGGTGCTGCTCCCAACAAAAGAAAGTGTTGAATTTGTAGATGTTACTAATGGGAATGTAATATGGGAAAAGAAAATTCAATTAACAGGCAAACCAAAAGACTTTGATTGCTTTTTAATGAATTATTACGACCTTGTGAAAGTGGAAACCGGCAAGGATGAAGCTTTTTACCTTACTACCCGCGAAGGAAATGAGGTATCAGACATCGAACCCTATTTTAATAAAAAGAAATTCCTGGCTGACAAAAAACATGCAAGTATTATTACAATCCCTGAAAAAAACATGTATGTCATCATGCAGGGCGAAACAAGTAATTTATTTAGACTTCTTGGTGCTGACCTCCCTAAATGGAAGATGACCTTTATCGCTTATGATATGAAAACAGACCAAGAAATCTGGAGAAAACAACACATGGCTTCTCATGCTTTTAACTGGATTACTTATGAGCCTTTTATTAACTTCTTCTATGCCGAAGACAAGATTTTTGTTGAACATGACCCGAACGGCACCTCTGCTTCCGGACTTACAGTACTCGATGTAAAAAACGGTGAAAAACTTTGGGAATGTAATTACACTACCTCTGAAACAAAAAATTCAGGCCTTACTAAAACTTACCTCACCCCATTCCCTGCCCCTCATCCTGTTATCTATGACAACCTGGTTTATGTTGTTGATAAAAATAAAAACAGACTTTCATGCTATCAACTGCAAACAGGTACTTTAGTATGGGAGTCCGAAAGATTTTCTGATGCACAGAAAATCCCTTCTCTCTTTGTAACCGAAGGAGTGGTTATTCTTGGTTTGGGCGGTGCAGCTACCAAAAATGTAAGGCTTAGCCCTGCTTCAGGCCCGGTCACTTATTCAAATGAATATATCATCAAAGACGAATATGGCATTATGGCTTTTGATGCTAAAAGCGGCAAAAAAATCTGGGATGGCAAATCTATTTCAAAAAGCGCAAAGGATAAATTTGATTTTATTGCTGGAATAGAGCATGTTAACGACAAACTTTATTGTGCAACCAATAAAAACTTCTTTATCATTGATCCTAAAACCGGGGCAATAAAGAACAATATCCCTGTTGCAAAAGAAAAACTGGGTGACATCTGGGGTATGACGTTTTTCCCGGAACAAAAGAAAATTATCCTCAACCTGAAAAACGGTATAATCAAAATTGATGCTCAAAATGCTCTGTTAGAAGGAAAAATTAAAACCCCTAACATTCCTTTTATCCCTGCCACTGAATATATTAATGCAAACTGCGATTATGAAGATTATGCAATCTTTGTTAGTGGTGATTCAAAAAAGATGGATTTTAAACAATTTGCCTCCATCGACTTAAACAACATGACCATTCGCGGAACTGAAGATGCCAAATTACTTTTTTACCAGATACCCCATTTTTCTGATGGAGCTGACTTCTTTTATAAGCTCGATGGTAGCCTTGTTAAATTCTACTCAATGAAATAACCCTCTTTCAATTCTTAATATTAATTGTTGTTTCAGCACACAGGACTACGATGTTCTGTGTGCTTTTTTTTCAAACCTTTTGTATTGTTCAGGATTATTATTTACTCACTGTCATTTATAGAAAATTATCTGTTCTTTTGATTTATTTTTGCAGCTATAATTTATCCAATTAAAAATGAATTTTAAAAACTATAAGCATATTTTTAAAAATAAAATGCTCATACTAATCATTGGAATAGGCATTTTTGGGCTATTATTCCATTATTCACTTCCATCCAGGCGATTTATCAAACCCCTTTCAACAGTGATGTATGACAGAAATGGCGAATTAATAGGCGCTTGCATTGCTTCAGATGGACAATGGAGGTTTCCATCACAGCCCGAGCTTCCCGAAAAATATATCAATTCACTCTTATGTTTTGAAGATCAGTATTTTTTTTATCATCCTGGAATAAACCCGGTTTCATTATGTAAAGCAGCATTCAACAATATAAAGGAAGGAAAAATTGAAAGAGGTGCCAGCACCATAAGCATGCAGTTAATACGCATCTCTGGCGGGCAGTCGAAAAGAAACATTTGGAACAAAATCAAAGAGATTTTTTTTGCATTCAGACTTGAAAGCATCTATCCCAAATATGTAATTCTAAGGATGTATGCTTCCATAGCCCCTTTCGGAGGCAATACCAGTGGAATTGAGGCTGCTTCATGGAGATATTTTGGACGCAAACCTAATGAGCTATCCTGGGCAGAAGCAGCTACCCTGGCTGTATTGCCCAATAGCCCTTCTCTCATCCATCCGGGTAAAAACAGGGAACTTTTGCTCGAAAAAAGAAACCGTTTATTAAACAAGCTTTATAAAAAAGGTCATTTTGATAAAGTAACCCTCAATCTTGCCATTTCCGAACCCCTTCCTGAAAAGCCTTTCCCTGTGCCCCAGATATCAATGCATCTCTTTAACCGTGCCAGGAACGAAGAACATGAAGGCAAAATGCTTACAAGCACCATTGATGCCCAGCTACAAAAGAAAGTCATTAATCTTGCTTTAAAACATCAAAAACAACTAAAATCAAATGATATAAACAACCTTGCTGTATTAGTTGCTAATATAAATACCGGAGAAGTAATTGCGTATCTGGGTAACGCCCCTGATAACACTACTCCTGCAAATTATGTAGATATTATCACTTCCAGAAGAAGCCCGGGAAGCATTCTAAAACCCTTTTTATATGCCGCTATGCTTAATGAAGGTTTATTGCTCCCCAATACACTTGTTGCTGATATACCAACACAATATGGAGGTTATGCACCTGAAAACTTTTATCGCACTTACGATGGGGCTATCCCCGCCTCTGCTGCCTTGTCCCGCTCTTTGAATGTTCCGGCAGTTAGAATGCTAAAAGATTATTCTCCTGAGAAATTCAATTATATTTTAAAGAATATTGGAATAACCACTCTTGATAAACCTGCTTCATATTATGGCTTATCTATTATCCTTGGAGGTGCCGAAGCTTCACTTTGGGACTTATGCGGTGCTTATGCCTCCTTCGGCAGGACATTAAACCACTACCAGGAAAATTATCAGAAATTTATCCATCCTACATTTTTCCCTTTGCATTATTCATTGAAGGAAAAGGATCTCTTTAATGATAACCCTTCTTATATGCCTCCAATAAGCCCTGCTGCAATTTATTTCACACTACAGGCAATGATGGAAGTAACAAGGCCTGATGAAGAGCTCTATTGGCAAATGTTCTCGTCTTCAAGCCCTATTGCCTGGAAAACAGGAACCAGCTTTGGCTATCGGGATGGCTGGGCTATTGGCTTTTCTCCTGACATCCTTGTCGGTGTTTGGGTCGGTAATGCCAGCGGTGAAGGACGCCCCGGACTTACAGGTGTTGCTACTGCTGCCCCCCTGATGTTTGATGTGTTCAAACTCTTCCCTCAATCACAACCATTTTCACCCCCTTACCAGAACATGGAAAGAATTGCTATCTGTCACCATAGCGGGCACAGGGCTGGGCCATATTGCGAACCCATAGATACAGTTTGGGTCCCGTCTCAGGGCTTAAGAAGCCAGATATGCCCATATCATAAACGTATCCACCTCGATTCAACCAACACATTTCAGGTTAACAGCTCCTGTTATCCTACAGCTTCAATGCATCATACCAATTGGTTTGTTTTGCCCCCTGTCTGGGAATATTTTTATAAAAACAAAAATGCATTTTATAAAACCCTTCCTCCCCTTATGCCATCTTGTTCTGAATCTTCTTCATCAACAAAAAGCATTGGTATTATTTACCCACAACATAACAGTAAAATATTTGTCCCGCTTATGATTGATGGAAAACCAGGGCAAATCATCCTTAAGGCAACCCATCAAAACCCAAAAGCTCAGTTGCACTGGCATCTTAACGACAGCTATATTGGAAGCACAACTGTATTTCATGAGATGGCAATATCACCATGCAAAGGGGCATACAGGCTCACCATTGTTGACAATGAAGGAGAAATAATAACAAGGCTTTTTAGTGTAACTGATAACCCCAAACATGAGGAATAACACAAAACCTATTCCTTTGATGATTTCTTCAATTCAATAATTGTTATCTCCGGGTTCATGCCAATACGTCCCGGAAACCCAAGAAAACCATAACCCGGATTAACATATATCGCAAATCCGTTTTCAAAATATAAGCCTTTTGAATGTTTATAAAGCTTTGATGCCGGGCTCCAGAAATAGCTTCCCATTTTGATTCCCATCTGCATACCATGGGTATGACCTGCAAGTGTTAACTCAACATCATGATGGGGCAGGATTTGTGCAGCCCAATGTGAAGGATCATGGCTTAGTAATACTGTAAAATACTTATAATCCTTGCTGCTAATGGCTTTATTTACATCACCCCTGGCGCTAAAAGGGGGCAATCCCCAATTATCAACACCTGCCAGCAATATGCTATCTTCATTTTGAACAATAAAAATACTCTGGTCCCTTAATAATCTTATTCCTGAATGTTTTAATAATACTTCTAAACTATCAAGCCCGGGATCTGTTTTTTCAGAGGAATACCATTTACGATAATCACCCATATCATGGTTTCCCAAACAGGCATAACAACCGTATTTGGGCTTTATACTTGAAAAAGCTTCAATATATGGCAATAACTCCGAATAATGGTTGTTCACTATATCCCCAGTTAAAACCATTAAGTCAAAATCCTGCTTTTTTAACAGTTCAAGGCCTTTTATTGCATTTGCTGGCTTACGATAACTCCCAAGATGAAGATCGGAAAGCTGGGCGATCCGAAAACCGTCAAAAGACTTAGGAAGGTTTTCAAATTCTATCGTTACATGTTCAATTTCATAATTATGTTTCCCAAAAGCAATCCCATATACAACAAACCCCCAAATAATAAAAGCCATGAATAACCCAATAAATACAATTCTTTGGTTAATGGTTTTATATTCCTTTTTTAACAATGATGCCATCAATTGAACTAAATAAGCAAGCACCAGAAAAATGACAAGTATCAGCCTGGGAAAAAACCATAACAGGAATACGCCCATCAACAGAATGTAATTCCGATACTGGATGGAAACAAAAACATTGTCATTTGAAATATAAGCAAGATACCAATAAACCATAAACATCGTAACAATACAATCAGCAATACAGAAACACATCCTCCACCTTCTGATTTTTTTGACCTTATCCTTGAAAACAATGCCAATTGTTTTCCAGCCAACAAAAGCCAGAAATGATAAAAACAATAAAAAAATCAAGATACGCATCATCATATAAAAAAAAATGAAATTGATCCTTTAACTCAAGTAAAAGGCTTAATTTTGCGGTGGTTTTAATCCTGGCAATAAATGATTACTACCTTAACAAATGTACATTAATAAACGAAAATAAGTATTAAAAAACCAGGAAATGATTACAGACTTTTTACAGGATGGCTTTTTTGTGTTTTTCCTGATTGTTTCGTTAGGGATAATTTTAGGTAACATAAAAATTAAAGGATTTTCCCTTGATATTTCGGCGGTAATCTTTGTTGCTTTAGCTTTTGGCCACTTTGGATATAAAGTACCTGTCGAAATTCAGAATATTGGGCTTGTACTGTTTATGTTTACAATTGGCATCCAGGCAGGACCAGGATTCTTTGAAGCCTTTAGAAAATATGGCCGCAATTTATTAATTCTCTCTTTAGGCCTTGTTTCAACTGCTGCAATAATAACCTTTTTATTTATCCGTTTTTCAGGATTAGATCCCAACCTTGCTATCGGCATTTTTAATGGTGCGCTCACAAGCACTCCTGGTCTGGCTGCAGCAATAGATATTACAGGCTCCCCTCTTGCCTCTATTGGTTATGGGATTGCATACCCTTTTGGTGTTGTTGGGGTAGTCCTGTTTATTCATTTTGCACCCAGGATTTTTAAAACAAACCTTGCCCAGGAAGAAAGCTCCTATGAAAAGCATGTCCTTGATGAACACCCTCCGGTTATTAACCAACACTTCTGGGTTGAAAACCGCAATATCCATGAAAAGAAAATCAGCGATATAGGCCTTTCAGAAATAACCCATACAACAATTAGCAGGGTGAAGCATGGATTAAAATCTTTTACCCCCGATGAAAACACCATTCTTTACCTTGGGGATCTTGTTAAGGTTGTTGGAACTGAAGCTTCATTGGAAAAGGTTAAGCTGCTCATCGGACAGCCTTCTGACCAGGAGATAGCGCTTAATGATGATTACGCTGTTACCTGGGTATTGGTCACTAATAAAGATGTTATTAACAAATCACTTGCTTCACTAAATCTTCGGGCTTTCCATCATGCTACAATTACCCGGATAAGGCGAAGCGGTATTGATATCATCCCCCGCGCCCAAAGTAAACTTAGGTTTGGGGATAAGGTAATGCTGGCCTGCCCAAAAAATGACCTGCCTGATGTGATGAAAAAACTTGGCAATAATGAAAAACGCCTTAGTGAAACGAATTTTTTGCCTATCGCCATTGGAATTCTGATTGGGGCACTGATAGGTTATATCTCTATCCCATTCTTTGGCTTTTTTAATTTCTCATTGGGAATCACTGGTGGGGTCTTAGCTACTGCACTTATTTTAAGCAAGCTAGGCAAAACAGGGCCTATTATCTGGAGTATGTCAGGAAGTGCAAATCAGTTACTCCGCAAATTAGGGCTCCTCATGTTTCTTTCATCTGTAGGGACCCAGGCAGGTGCCCATCTGCTTGAAACCCTTTCAAAACATGGCGCAATATTGTTTTTCTTCGGGGGGGTTATTACTATTGTCCCAATGGTCATATTTACTATTGTTGGCAGAAAATTCTTTAAAATAAATATGCTTAGCCTCTTAGGTACAATATCTGGAGCCATGACAAGCACTCCCGGATTGGCTGCCATTGATTCAAAAACATCCTGTGAAGCAGCTTCTGTTGCTTATGCAACGGTTTATCCAATAGCGCTTGTGCTGATGATTTTGTTCTCCCAACTTCTGGCTTATTTATAGCCAAATTTTTAACCCATTAAAAAAGCCCCTTTCAGGGGCTTTTTTATTATTTTGAACCATTGCTTAATGCAAATTTTATAGGCACGTTAAATGCCACCCTGACCAACTCTCCTTTATGCTTCCCGGGCTTCCATTTTGGCATATTACTGACGACCCTTAAGGCTTCTTCATCCAACTCTTTTAATATTCCTCTCAAAACTTGACAATTTGTAATGCTCCCATCCTTTTCAACAACAAATGTCACATAAACAACTCCTTGAATGTTTGCTTTTTTTGCTGCTTCCGGGTATTTAAGATTTTCCATCATATATTTCATCCTTGCTTCATCTCCTCCCGGAAACTCAGGATTCTGATCAACAGCAGAGAATATACTATCCTTTTGCTGAACCATTGTTTCTGTTCCATTAATCTCCTGCAATGGAAGACTTTCCGTAATTGCCCCTTTTAGGTTAAAGCTTAATAACAATATCATTGTTATCAATGGAAATGCATACCTTGCATACTGTCTTTTTTTAATTGATTTGTTTGCGCTCATCATTTGAAACCTCCTTTTTAAATTTGACTGAAACATTGTATTTGTTACTGAAATGAGTTGAAAACCCATTTCATGATTAATTAACAACTTTTGATAACCCGACAAATCATCGAATTCATTTATTACCCCGGCATCCGCCTGAAATTCATGTATGGCTGATAGCTCTCTCCTTAAACCATACACTCCCGGATTAAACCAAAATAAAATCTTTACGGCTTCCAGAATTACAACATCTATGCTATGTTTTAACCTGCAGTGTTCAATCTCATGTATCAATACTCCTGAATAGTTTTCAACCTCTATATCTTCTGGTAAAAAAATACTATTATAAAATGAACAGGGCGATCCTCCTGCTCCTATCTTATAAATCTTATACCTGTTTGCCTCATTTACTTCTATGAGCTTTGAACCCCTGTAAAGTGTCGATAACCCAACAAACCTTATAATAAACAAAGTTAATGCAACCATTAGATATGCTCCTGCCCAAACATACAAAGATGAAATTTCTGAGCTTGTCCTTATTTGACCTATTGCCTGGGAATTGATAACGATTTCATTGAGGTTTATCACAAAAGCCCTTTCAAGTCCAATAGGAAAAGGTATTTGGATCAATGGCAATATAAACGAGCTTACAACCATGCCCAACAAAATAAACCTGTTTAATTGAAAAGCAGGAATGTTTCTTAGAAACATCCTGAATACCAACCAAAACATGAACAGGCTCAAATTCACCATCACTATATATTGCAGAAATTGTGATTCCATTGTTTGGCTTTTTATTCTTTGTTCTTTATTTCTTCTTCAATTATCTTCTTCAACTCCTCTAGTTCAGAAATGCTCAATCCTTTCTCCTTTGAAAAAAAACTAACCATCTGCCTCATGCTATTGCCAAAATACTTTTTCAGGATGCTTTTCATTAAACTTTGGGTATAACTTTTCTTTGATACCAACGGGTAATACTGGAATGTCTTACCAAAATCATTATGCCCGATAAAGCCTTTTTTCTCAAGGATCCTGATTATTGTTGAAACGGTATTGTAAGCAGGCCGTGGTTCAGGAAATTTTTCTACAATGTCTTTTACAAAACATTTTTCTGATTCCCACAAATAATGCATTACCTGCTCCTCTGCCTTTGTCAGCTCTTTCATTCGTATTTTTTTTTACAATATTACAACTATTTTTTTAGTTTTGCAACTAATATATTAGTTAATTACGCAAACTAATTAAAATATTTTTTATTAATCTGATTTAATGACAGTTATAAACACACAAATAATATAAAAACAATCCTAATCCTTATTATATTGCAAAAAAAAAGCCACCTTTTCAGGTAGCTTTTTTTTTTTGCAATAAGAATACTATTTCTTAACAACTTTCAATACCGCTGTATTTGTGTCAGATTTTAACCTTATCAGGTACAAACCGTTTGGATTGTTACTCAGGTTAAAATCAAAAGTATTATCAGCATTCTTTGATTCAACAGAAACAGTTTTAATAGTCTGGCCAAGTGAATTTACAAGTTCTACTTCTTTCCATGTATGATCAGGGCCAAGTTCTAATACAAAACTTCCGTTTGTCGGGTTTGGATATATACATGCATTGATTAAAGAGTTGTCAATCACTGATGTTCCATCTGCGTCAATCACCACAGCAATATCCACATCGTTTACATCATATAAAGTAAACTCGCCAACAGTATCATTATAATGAGGACAACTTACTTCATAGGTATAAGTTCCGGCAACAAGGTCACCAAAGAAATATTCACCTACACTGTAAGTGACATCATTGATTTTTATAACTGCATCGTTAACAGTGCTACCCCAATTATTGACAATGCTAAAGTTAACGCGGTAGAATGGAAGCAATGAAACAGAATAACTTGGGTCTGATCCTTCAATAAGGATGTCAAGAGGGGCTTCAGGGCTATGGTAATCATCATGGCTAATATCTGCCTGATAAGAACCCTGGAATAAACTTATCTGTGCTATCCCTTCAGTATTTGTAAGAATGTCTTTAGACCCAATTCTAACTGTAGCACCTTCAACCGGGACATTTAAAACCTCGTTTACAGCTTCGATAGTTACAATATTCTCCTGCCCTGCTGATTCCCCAACAAAGTGGAACTGCATATTTGGCCTTATGTTTGTAGAACCATCATAAGATGGATAAGCAGGATAATTGGTGTTGTCATCATAACCATAAGTTACAAGGTTATCAGCATTAGTTGAACAATTAACCTTATAATAATCATTTGTCCAATTCGCTAAACGTCCCCAGGCAATGTCAATCACGTAATTATCCGCACCACTAATTGTGTAATCTTCGGTTTCCATAATAAACCAGCCAGGTTCACTCGCAAGTTGATATGCTACCCCATAAACAAGTGTATCAGCATCTGCCATGTCAACATAAGAATTAGGCATCACGTTCAAAGCAGTAGGTTTGATCCTTATTACAAAATTAGGGAGCGTCCTGAACTCTTCAGGTGAAATTGATGAAAAGTCGAATCCAATAGCCATTAATGCTTTCTCACCAGCACCAAATTCATCTGCTTTAAATAACATCTGAGAACGGTTGCCTTTGTAATAGTTATAGAATGGATATTGTTCTGATTCTTCAAAACCTTCCCCGATAACAATCTGGGGCAATTGGCCAACAATCAGTTCATAAGGCATTTCAAACTGGAAGCCCTGGGCGATTTTAAATGTACCAATGAATGAAGTTCCATCTACAATGCTTGGGTGTGCAGTCACAGCAAATGAAATATTAACTGTTTCACCTTCATTAATTGCACTTGAAGTAAAGCTATCCTCTTCAAAGCTCAAATATGGTGTATCCATAATTATTTGTGCCAATGGTGCAGATGCAATCGCATGTCCTGTGTTTTGGGTAACAAAACTTAGGGTTGCTGTTTCTCCTGCATCAAGTCGTCCATTTGCATCACCATTTTCAGAATCATCTACCAATACTTGGGAAACCTTAAATACCGGGGCATTTGCCCTGAATGATACAGTTGAATTATAGGTAGCTTTTGAAGCATCTTCAATAATCAATTCAAAAGAAAGGCTTTGTTGATCAGGTGTAGCTTCATCAAGACTTACCAAGAATTTCTGGGTTGAACCTATTACCTGTCCCGGTTGGATAGTACCAAATTCAACCTGCTCGGCAAGGCTTAAAGAAAGAACATATTCATTATTGGTAGCAAGGTTTACAACAACGTTCTCAGCATTTTCGTTACCAACATTTTCCAATGAAAGGTTGATATAAAAAGATTCGCCAAAATCTGCTTTCCCATTATTGTTGCCCATGCTGTCGTCAATTGTAAAAGATTTGCGGACTACATACGCTCCATCAGGTGGGATTACAAGCATCTCTTTTGTATAACGGTAGCAGTTTTGTTTTGTTGCTGTTAACAATACTGTTGAACCTACTGGGGCCAATTCAGAGAATTCAAGTTCCATATCGGTGCCTGTGCTTTCGCCAACTGCAATAATACGGCTTTCACCATTCTGCTCATCATACCAGCTTAGGGCAACATAAGCATCTTCTTCGGCCTGAACAGTGATACTGTTTTGTCCATATATAATTACATCAGGGCTGGTGATAGCCATGTCCTGAGGAACTTCAGAATAAACCCTTAAGAAAGCATCACCATGATGGTGGAACAAGTCAAAAGTTATGTCTTTATCGTCAGTATTATAAGGCCATGAGCTTTGTGCAAGGAAAAATTTACCTGCAATATTACCGAATGCAGGCATCAGTTTACGGTTAATCGTATGATTGCCATAATCTTCCATGAATTCAGGCCACATATTGTCCATGAGTCCCCATACATACACATCATTAACAAATGAATAGGAAACCTGGGATGCAGCAATAAGCCCTAAGGCGCCACTTGCCTGACCATTATATGTATAACGGTGGAATTTTTCTGTAAACACCTCTGAGCTATAATCAAACCTTCCGGTAAGGCAGTTGATTGACATAATGAATGAAAGATCAGTGTTAGTAAGGCCACTAATACTCCCATTATTGTATGCAGGTTCTCCCCAACCATCTTCACCACCATGGTCACGATGCTGAAGCATAAATGCGCCATTGTTTATTGCAGTGTTTATCATAGCAGGAGTTCCGCCTGACCATCCTCCAAGCTCTGCAGGGGTTGCAGGGATATAATTTCGTCCTGTTGGACCAAAATAATTCACTACTGCTGCTGTATTTGTGGCACTTGACCAACTGCTGCCAGGAGTTCCCTGATAAATTGCATTAACACGTACAGGGTTCTTGCCTAAAGAGTTTTTCCAGAAACCACCAACAACTTCTGAGCAAATCTGGAACCAACGTTCGGTCTGCCAACCCAATGCAGTAATCGGATTATCATAAAATGATGGGTTGGTTGGGGGATTCGTTTCATAGTTGATGAACTTCTTAACCATTATTTCCAATTGATCAGCATTGTTTGCTGTCATTCGGGCAAAAGCTATTTCAGGCAATAAGTCTTCAGTAACATCCGCATATCTGTTATCTGTAATATATGTTTCCGAGTATGGGTGTTGAAAACTTGGAGAAGTAATACCTGTTGTGGTGCCGGGGGCACTGTAGTCTGACATCAGCAATACTGCTACAGGAGGTATTTCCCATGTATTATATGCATTTGCAACATAATTTGTTATTTCATTAACGGTGTTTCCGCCAATTTCAGTAGTTGTAACAATGCCGGTATAAATACCTTGTTTGGTCCTGAATTCTTTAATGGTATCCGCCCATGCCAGAAAATCAGCTTGATCAGGAACAACAATCAGATATTCAAAACCTGTGGCATCTTTGATATTATTATAACGGCTTTTGTAATCAGGTTTTGGTAATTGTGAAAAGTTTACAATCACATCATCAAGGATCTGATCCCACCAGGGGCTTCTGTATCTCTCTTCTGAATAAAAACCTTTTCCGTTATCATAAGTTACTTCAACTTTTATATCACGCAATACTTTCAATTCCTTTTTTACAGGATTGTACTGAAATGGAGATATGCCAAGCATTACAACATCAAAACCCCTTATCTCGGTTACTTCAGATATTGTAGCAGCTTCAGCAGGGAAAAATGCATCCTTTTCATAAACCTTTGCAGATTTAACCCTGTCAGCCAAAACAGGCTCACTATCAAATGGCAGCGGTGCTGAAGGGATAACTTCTATGTTCTCATAAGTCTCATACCTACTGTCAAGTATCTGGATATTTGCTTTTGCACCCTTGGGTATAGCAATATAACGCCCGCTTGATGGTAATTCAGGTGTGCCTGGGTCTGAAAACAAAAATACGCCTGGTGTACTTACAGTATGCCAGGTAATTCCTTTTTCAGTTGTCTCATTAATACTAAATTCCTTTAACGAATAGATAACCTCTATCCCATTGCTCTTTGTTGCAGCAATGTTAAATCCCTGTTTGCCCCAGGAATCCGAATAGGTCTTGCTTACCACCTGGGCACCAAGAGGCAATACAAAACATGTTAATACACCTAAAACTAAAGCTTTTAGGAATAAGCGCGAAATTAATCTCATAAAAAATACTTTTGGTTAGTAGTCTTGATTTTACAATGATTTGGTTCAATCATTTTCGCCCGAAATTTAAGGCTTTTTTTATTTGATTCAAAACTAATTCCAAAAAAATACACTTAAATTTTATATGCATAAATTCAATATATAAAGAGTTTGATAAATTTTTATATCGAACCCATACTTTTATTTATATCACTATCAAATATTTTATAATAAGATAAATATTTGGAAAACAGATTAAATACTGAAAGTTTTTTTTGTTGGCCTTTATTTTGTTAATAATCCATTTGTCAATACAATTGCAAATATAAACAGTTGTCATATATACATTCTGGCTATGTATTATTGTTTTGATTTCTTAGGATCTGCTGAAAAAGTCTTTAAGGTATCAGATGCAAGGGAACAAGGCAAAATTGTTAATAATACAATGAGCCAATGGCAACGAAGTTGATGATGCTTTATAGACTAACGCAAACAAAATGCAAATATCTTAGCACCGACGAAATAAATCCATACACCGGGTATTAAAAAAATGGCAACATATATGATATGCATCCTGCTTGTTTAACGCTTTTCAACAGACCCTAATTAATTCTTAAAAGCTTTAAGGATTTCAACCCTATAACAAGTATTTTTTCATAACTTTGTCGGGTTTTTTTTAACCTTTGAACAGAGCACAAACAATCTAAGAAATTTAATAAAAAATGGAACTTCCCAAGCAATACTCTCCTTCGGCTGCCGAAGAAAAATGGTATTCCATCTGGATGAAAAATGGATATTTTAACAGCACTCCCGACCATCGTGAAGCTTATACAATCGTCATCCCCCCTCCCAATGTAACAGGGGTGCTTCACATGGGCCACATGTTAAACAATACCATTCAGGATGTGCTTGTGCGCAGGGCACGAATGCTTGGAAAGAATGCATGCTGGCTTCCCGGAACCGACCATGCCTCTATTGCTACCGAGGCAAAAGTAGTTGCAAAACTCAGGGAAGAAGGTATTGATAAAAAAAGCCTCTCACGCGAGAAATTCCTTGAGCATGCCTGGGATTGGAAAGAAAAACATGGCGGTATCATCCTTCAACAATTGAAAAAACTGGGTGCCTCCTGCGACTGGGAACGCACCAAATTTACTATGGATCCTGCAATGTCGGAATCTGTTATTAAGGTTTTTGTTGATTTATATAACAAAGGCTTAATTTACCGCGGCGTAAGGATGGTCAACTGGGATCCTAAAGCGCTTACAGCTTTATCGGATGAAGAAGTAATTTATAAAGAATTGAATTCCAAATTTTATTACCTAAGATATAAAATTGAAGGAACTGTTGATGAATGGGTTACCATTGCCACCACCCGTCCTGAAACCATTTTGGGCGATACTGCAATCTGTGTTCATCCCGAAGACCCCCGTTATGCCCACCTTAAAGGGAAAAAAGCCCTGGTGCCTTTAATCAACAGGCCTATCCCCTTTATCTTTGACGAGTATGTTGATAAAGATTTTGGAACGGGTGCCCTTAAAGTTACCCCTGCCCATGATATCAACGACTACAACCTGGGCATTAAACACAACCTCCCTTCCATTGACATCTTTAACGACAATGGCACCCTGAACGAGAAAGCACTGCTTTATGTAAATGAAGACCGTTTTGTTGTCAGGAAGAAAATCGCAAAAGACCTTGAAGAAAAAGGCCACCTTGTTAAAACTGAAGAGATTGTTAACAATGTAGGTTTTTCGGAAAGAACGGATGAGGTTATCGAACCAAAGCTTTCATTGCAATGGTTCATGAAGATGGAAGAAATGGCCAAACCAGCCCTTGAGGTGGTAATGAATGATACAATTAAGTTCCACCCTGCGAAATTTAAAAACATTTACCGCCATTGGATGGAAAATGTTAGGGACTGGTGTATTTCACGCCAACTTTGGTGGGGACAGCGGATACCTGCTTATTACCTTCCCGATGGACATATTGTTGTGGCGGAAAGTATTGAAGCTGCACTTTCTATCGCAAGGGAGAAATATAATCCTTCACTTCAGGTATCCGACCTAAAACAGGATGAAGATGTTTTGGATACCTGGTTCTCTTCATGGTTATGGCCAATCAGCGTTTTCGACGGTATCAGGAACCCTGAAAACCCTGATATCAAATATTACTATCCAACCAATGACCTCGTTACTGCTCCCGAGATACTGTTCTTCTGGGTTGCACGTATGATTATGGCCGGACTGGAATACCACAAACAGGTGCCTTTCCATAATGTGTACCTCACCGGTATTGTTAGGGATAAACTGGGTAGAAAAATGTCTAAATCGCTCGGAAACTCACCTGACCCATTACAACTTATTGCCCAATATGGTGCTGATGGCGTTAGGACCGGGATGTTGTTCTCATCCCCTGCCGGCAATGATTTACCTTTTGATGAGTCATTGTGCGAACAAGGCCGTAATTTCAGCAATAAAATTTGGAATGCTTTCAGGCTTACACAAAGCTGGTCAATTGACGATAAGCTTGCCCAGCCTCAATATGCCGCTACAGCCATCAATTGGTTTGAATCCAACTTAAACCAAACCATCGCACTCATCGATGACCATTTTAATAAATTCAGGATTACTGATGCTTTGCTTGCTATTTATAAGCTAATCTGGGATGATTACTGCTCATGGTACCTTGAGATGATCAAACCTGCTTACCAGGCTCCTATTGACCCGATTACCTATAAAAAGACGATTGAAATATTTAAAAAACTCCTGAAAATACTTCATCCGTTCATGCCTTTCATCACCGAGGAATTATATCAATACCTTAAGGATGAAAACGAATGCGAAAGCATCATGATTTCTTCAATTCCTGTTGCACAAGCCCACAATCCTGAAATCCTTAAAGCCTTTGATACAGCCCAAAAAGCTATCATGGCCATCAGGAACATCCGCCAGGATAAATCCATTCCAAACAAGGAGCAGGTGAAGCTTATTATCAGAAAGAATTTTGAACAAAAGGCTGATGATACTTTTGATGCCATTGTTGAAAAACTTTGCAACCTCTCTGCCATCGATTATACCTCTGATAAGGTTGAAAATGCTTTTTCTTTCCTGGTTGATACAACAGAGTTTTATATCCCTGTTTCAGCAAATATCAACATTGATGAAGAAATCAAAAAGCTTGAGGAAGACCTTAAATACCAGCAGGGCTTTCTATTATCAGTTGGCAAAAAGCTTGAAAATGAAAGTTTTGTAAATAATGCACCCGCAAAAGTTGTTGAGATGGAACGCAAAAAACAATCTGATGCCCTTGCCCGCATCAAAGTTATTGAAGACCAGCTTAAAGGACTTAAAAAATAATTTATTCAATGCATTTGTTCAAGTGCCCTGATAACAGTTTCAGGGCGCTTTTTTTATTTGTATGCTCTAGCATTACTCCCATTAAATCAACCTGGACATCAATAGTATCAGGTCGCAAGCAATTTACAAAAGCCTCAAAACAGCATTTTCTTATGTCCCGAATAGCATTTAGGGCATTTTTTAACCATAATGTCTATTACCTGATTACTGTATTTAAAGCGAATATCGGGCCTGTAAAAAACAAGACAGCCGGACCTTGGCCCGGCTGCTTTGTTTTTTGATTCTTGATTAAAACCGGATACTAAGGCAAATCGTTTTTTGTAATATCAATTTCGCAAAGTTTTTTGCCTGCTGTATTGGTATAAATATATCTAAAACGATAATCCTCATTCAAAATCGTTTTTACAGATAATGATTCAAATGTTGACAAATCACTGCCCAATGCATCAACTATTGCCTGTTTCATTATCACGGTAACTGTTTCATCTATTTCTTCAATTCCTTCAACAGAACAAACATATTCCAATACTTTTTCATTTTCATAAAAGTTAACATCAGTCATAATAACGCCATCACCCTGATCCATGGGGCATTGGCTTTTCAGTTTTTGCATTTCTGTTTTTAGCTGTTCGGAAATACTATTGCTACATGACGAAAATACAAATGGCAATACCATTAAAATCCATAAAACCTTGTTTGCAATTTTCATTCTAAAACCCCTGATCCGTGTCGGGCACAACGTTTAAATTTTTAATACTTCATTTTCTTCAGGCCCTGCAAGCCTTTTTCACTAGCTGTCGAATCAAATAAACATAAGCTTTGATAAACTTTCGCTATACATACAAGATTAGGAAGCTTATTTCATACGATTCTTTACAAATATATTAAAAAAGCTATAAATCTAAATTTTTTAACAAAACTAATTTCAAAGCTTGTGCGAACTGAATACAATTAAACTTTTTGCCATCACTTATAAAAAACAATGAAAAAAAGGATTAAAACCTAAAATCCTTTAACATTTATTATGATTTTAAATTTTAGTTATCATTCTGTAATTCAATCGTTTAGCATTTCAACATTGTTAATATCTGTTAATTTTATGTTATCAGATGTTAAGAAAAATCACTTAACAAGCTGGTTTTCAATATCATGAATAGGTCACGGTATTACCAAGGATATACCAAGGTCTTATCAGGTTCAGTATCGTCCATGTGGATAGTGGAGAAATATTAGAGAAGGTATTAACCGATTGATGTTTTAAGATGTAACAATTTACGATTTAGCGATTTACGATTGACGATTAAGAATACAAGGGTATTTAGTGGTGCCAAATAATATTTATGAAAAATATCAAATTATTGAATAACAACATACTGCGACAAATGCAGGAATTTGAGATGACCTTTCGGTAGTGACAGGTGATATTAATGGGAAACGATATGTTGTGGGAACATGCCATGGCATGTCCCTACATGCTAAAAACCGATATTGTGGAGATCAATAAAATAATCTATGCATATTTTGCGGAGAAAGTTTTATTTGCGGAGAATAAAGCATATATTTGTCGCATAATTTGCGGAGAATGGAAACCTATATTTACCAAAAAGAAAACTGGACAGACTTCACCTGGGACAATAAAAAAGTGATGATAAAACTTGGTGAAGCCAGAAATAAACAAGGAAGGCTTTTAGGAAAAATGGAATCGCTTGGTTTTGATTTGCAAAATGAAGCAGTATTGAACACGCTTACTTTAGATGTTATTAAATCATCAGAAATAGAAGGTGAATTTTTGGAGATTGAACAAGTACGTTCTTCAATTGCCCGACGACTTGGAATTGATATTGCAGGAGCAGTTGAATCGGAACGTCAGGTTGACGGAATAGTTGAAATGATGCTTGACGCTACTCAAAGATATGTTGCGCCTTTGACAAAAGACAGGTTGTTTGGTTGGCATGCAGCACTGTTCCCATCAGCTTGGAGCAATTTTTATAAAATCACAGTTGCAGACTGGAGAAAAGATACGACTGGTCCAATGCAAGTTGTATCAGGATCTATTGGAAAAGAAAAAGTTCACTATCAAGCCCCAGGTTCTGACAAGATAGAAACAGAAATGGCAAAATTCTTTGATTGGTTTGAAAACGAACATGACATAGATTTGGTTCTCAAAGCTGCGATTGCACATTTATGGTTCGTGACAATTCATCCATTCGACGATGGAAACGGACGAA
>CAYLYP010000023.1:0-41296 GCA_964387795.1 uncultured Bacteroidales bacterium | reverse complement strand
ATCGTACATCGTCAATCGTAAATAGGTGGTTTTGTATTTCAATTCGTAAATCGTAAATCGTGCATCGTAAATTACTTTCCTTCTTCAGAATTTATCAAGTTCGCTGAAATCAACGAGCTTTCCCCATTTCTTATCAGGCTTGGGACCCATAGTGAAAACGATTTCACCGCCATTGCTGATTTGATCAAACATGAAATAGGGTTTGTTCCAGTCTTTCCCGTTTATCATCACTTTTTGGATGTAGATATTTTTGTCGGACAGTTTATCGGCCCTAATCAGGATGCTTTTACCATTATCGAGTTTAATCTCAGTTTTTGATATGCAAGGGCTTCCAAAAGCATAATAGTTTGTTCCCGGGCAGACAGGATAAAATCCCATGGCATTAAACAAATACCAGGCTGACATCTGGCCACAATCATCATTTCCTGATAATGAATTGGGTTTATTGCCATATTGGGTTTTAATGATTTTATGTACCAGCTCCTGGGTTTTATATGATTGTCCGATAAAGTCATATAGATAGATGATGTGGTGGCTTGGCTCATTTCCATGCCAGTATTCGCCAAGGCGGCCCTGGACATCATCCATGTTTTCGCTTGAATTGTCATTGAAGGTAAAAAGTGAATCGAGTTTATTGGCAAAATTCTTATTGTTGCCATAAAGGCTGATAAGTCCTTTGATGTCATGAGGTACATACCATGAATATTGCCAACTGGTACCTTCTGTAAAGTCCCCACCCTGGATGTATTCGTGTGGGTTAAATGGTGAACGCCAGTTTCCATTCGAGTCTTTGCCCCTCATGAGCATGATTGAAGGGTCGAAGAGGTTTTTATAGGCCATAGCCCGTTTCATGAAATACTGATAGTCATCAGTCTTTCCCAGGAGTTTGGCTGCCTGAGCGATACAGAAATCATCGTGGGCATATTCAAGGGTTTTGGAAACAGATTCATTTTCCATGTCGAAAGGCACCCAGCCCAAAGAGGCATAAGTCATAACATTATCATAGTCGGGGTTGATGGCAGTTGTTTTCATGGCCTCATAAGCACGCTGATAGTCAAATCCTGTTATGCCCTTAATCATAGCATCAGCAATAACAGGAATGGCATGATAGCCAATCATGCACCATGTCTCGTTGGCTTGTAAAGACCAGACAGGGAGCAGATGATCCACACTTTGGTCATAATGTGCAAGCATCGAATTAATCATATCCGCATTTCGTTGGGGCTGCAGGAGGCAAAACAATGGATGTGTTGCCCTGTATGTATCCCATAAAGAAAAGATAGCATGGTTTGTAAAGTCCTTTGCCAGGTGGGCATTATTGTCCAGGCCCCTGTAATACCCATTTACGTCCTGATATAAGTGGGGGGTAAGATAGGTATGGTACAATGCCGTATAGAAGGTTTGCTTTTCAGTAGTATTGCCTTCAATGATTACCTTTCCAAGTTCTTGATTCCATTTGGATGCAGTTTCCTGGACTATCTGTTCGAAATTCCAATGAGGGATTTCGGTTCTCATGTTCTCAAAAGCGTTGTTTGTATTCAGGGCAGAGATAGAAACTTTAACACTTACCCTGTCATTTTCTTTGGTATGGTAACCAGCCAGGAACTGTAAGTTTTTTCCTGAAGCCTCATATTTGCTCTGGAAGCGATACCCGTTGTAATATACCCTTTTGCCATCCTTTGTGATCTGACAATAATCGAAAGGTTTTGAAAAGACAGCAGAGAAATAAACATAGCGTTCTTTTGCCCAGCCGTTTACAACATGATAACCGGCAATTGTAGAATCATTTAAAACCCTGATGTTTGACCAGATTACATTCCATCGGAGGTTTTTTGCCAGGTCAACCATAATGGAAGCACTGTCGGCAGCGGGGAATGTAAACCTGAGGAATCCAGCCCTTTCACTTGCAGTAGCTTCAACGCGTATCCCATTATCCTTAAGCTTAACGGAATAATATCCGGCAGAAGCAATTTCATCATCATGAACAAAACGTGCCCTGTAACCCGAATCAGGATTGCTTTTAGGGCCTTGAACCAAGCAGGGCTTTCCTATTTGAGGGATAAACCTGATATCGCCAAGATCAGGGATTCCTGTTCCACTAAAGTGGGTAAGGCTAAAGGCAATAATTGAACTGTCAGAATATTCATAGCCTGAAGCGGTTTCCCAAAGGTCATCCTCTGTATCAGGCGATATCTGTATCATTCCAAATGGGGCTACCGCTCCCGGGAATGTATTCCCTTCGCCTTGAGTACCAATGAAAGGATTGACATAAAATGCCGGTGTGTTTTCAGGCGGGGGGCATTGCGAAAGTGCTGGTTTAATAATGCAAATTAAGCCACAGCAAAAAAGGAGTAAACAGCTTAATGCTTTGTTCATAATGAAAAAGATTTCAATGAATGGTTTCGAAAATATATTTTAAAGGAACTTTTTATTTACTATTTAGGGTCTGCTGAAAAACACTTAACAAGCAGGATGCATATCATTTACAATGTCATTTTATCATAATGAGTGCATGGATTTATTTCCTTTGGTGCCAATATGTTTGCATCTTGTTTGCGTTAGTCTTTAAGACATCATCTGTTTCGTTGCCATCGGCTCATAGTATTAGTATACAATTTCGCCTTGTCGCCTCACATCTGATGCCTTAAAGACTTTTTCAGCAGGCCCTATTTACAAAAGTATTAAAAATCTGAAAGGCAGCGTGGAGTTAATATTCCATGAATTTTATTTTCGGGGAAAATAGATTATTGCAGAAATAACAATGTTTTTGCAACGATTTCAAATGGTTATATGGCATTGGTATTAGCTAATAACTTGTAACTATATTGGTATATAGGTTAATTTCACAAACATGTTTGTTATACTTCAAAAAATAATGTGAATCGTATTAATTTTGTAGGACGAATGAATTAAAAACTGATATTGGATATGTTGTTAAATCTTGACATAAAGGATCTTGGGAAATACCTGATGGTAGGGGATAAGGTGCTAATAAAGCCCAAAAGCCCTACAGAGAAGACAAAAGCAGGATTGTTGCTCCCACCGGGGGTTGAGGAAAAGAGGAAGATCCACTCAGGCTATGTGATAAAGGTTGGTCCCGGTTTCCCTATTCCCTATGGCAGTGAAGAAGATGAGTCATGGAAAGCATCAAAGGAAGATGTGAAATATTTGCCACTTCAGGCCCGGGAGGGCGACCTGGCAGTATATTATCAGGACAATGCATTTGAGATTGAGATAAAAGGCGAGCGCTTTGTAATCATTTCGCATTCATCTATACTGATGCTTGTGAGGGATGAAGAGATTTTTGATTAAGCTTTTAGCTTATCCAGGATTTTATTACAGACTGAATGCACCATCCCTGCATCCTTTGGAGAAAGGAATGCGATTCGTTCCATAATCCTTCCCATAAAAGCAGGCTGTTCAGCATAGCCAATGACATAAAGAAGCTTTTTGACTTTTTCTTTGAGCATTCCAAATGCAACAGTATCATCATCTGAGGAAGGGGCAGGAGAGGCCGGCATATTTTTCAAGGAAGCTAATTGGTAAGCATAAAGCATGACAGCCTGTGAAAGGTTAAGAGAGGGATTAACTGTTGCAAGAGGGACATGGCTCAAAACATGGCATGCATCAAGTTGTTCATTAGTGAGGCCAGATTCTTCGCACCCAAAAACAATAGCTATTTTAGTGTTTGAAGGAGCTTTGGATGCAATAAATTGCGGGAGCATATCAATTGCTATATAGTCCTGCCTGACAGATCTTTTCTTTGCAGAGGTGCCGATAATAAGATCGAAACCCAGAATGGCATCTGCAAATTCATTGAAATAGGATGCCTGTTCTAAAATATCCTGGGAACTATGGGCCAGCCATTGTGCTTTTGGGCAGAGGTGAGCTGAGGTATCAACAAGGATAAGTTTAGAGAACCCCATTGTTTTAATAGCCCTGGCAGCAGCACCAATATTTTCGGGAACGGCAGGCCTGACCAGTATAAAGCTTATATCCATTGGTGAAATGATAAGGGGTGAAAGATTTTAAATGAAAGAGCATCATAAGCAAAGCATAAAGGTAAAAAGCTTTGAATGAAATCAGTGATTCAATAATTAAAAAAAAATTTATTAGATTTCTTAGTTGTTGAAAAACAACATAAAGCAATTTTTAATATATAATTAAAAGCATTTTTTTAGATGCAATGGCTTTTTTTTTAAATTTGTTAATTATTAATCGTTTGTCCTAAGGAGCTTTTAAAAAAAGCCAGGTGTCAGGAATCAAAAGAAACACATTCACAATAAATCATTAGGCAATGTTGGACGCAAAGGATTTAAAACAAATACAAGAGAAAGGTATTTCGGAAGAAAATCTTCAAAGCCAGTTGGGTTTTTTCAGGAAAGGATTTCAATATATTGAACTAGACCGGCCAGCCAAAACAGGGGATGGGATATTAAAACTTGAGATGGCTGAGGCAGACAGATATTCGATATTTTATGATCAGATTTACAAGAGTTATGAGATATCAAAGTTTGTTCCGGCCAGTGGAGCAGCTACAAGGATGTTTAAAGATTTGTTTGCCCTTCGCACTTCATTGGAATCAGGAGTAGATGCAGATGAGGTATTATTATCCCATAAAGAAGGGAGACGGTTTATTGAGGGCATCAGGAATTTTGCATTTTACAGACGGCTTTCGGTTGCCTTAAAGAAGAAGGGATTAGATATTGAGACCTGCCTCTTGGAAAAGAATTATATTCCGTTGATAGATACATTATTAGAGGAAGATGGGCTTGGTTATGCAGCTTTGCCCAAAGGATTGCTGGATTTTCATTTGTATGAGAACGGGGCACGGACCTCTTTTGAGGAGCATCTTGTGGAAGGGGCTGTATATGCCAGGGGCAGGGATGGCAAGGTTAAGATGCACTTTACGGTATCGCCTGAGCATAAGCAACGCTTTATAGAAAAGCTGGAACATGCATCAATGATGATTGAAATCATGTATGGGGTAAAGTTTGAAGTTGTCTTATCAGAGCAAAAACCATCAACAGATACAGTAGCCGTAACACCAGAAAATGAGTTGTTCAGGGATGATGATGGTAGTTTGTTGTTTCGTCCAGGCGGGCATGGTGCATTGATAGAAAACCTAAATGAAGCAGTCGGTCAGGTTATCTTTATAAAAAACATAGACAATGTTGTTCCTGATCGTTTGAAATCTGAGACAATAAGGTATAAGAAAGCACTCGGGGGCTTGCTGATAGATTATATGGTGAAGTTAAAAAACTGGCTTGAACGGATGGACATTCAACAGTTAAACAGCACCGAATTAGGGCAGGCAATTGATTTTGCAGTTAACAGACTATATGCTGATCCCAGGATGTTTGAGGGATTGGAAGCAGAAGCTTTACAAAGGTGCCTCAGGGGATTTTTTAACAGGCCAATACGTATATGTGGGATGGTAAAAAACGAAGGGGAACCAGGAGGCGGGCCTTATTGGGTAAAGGGCAGGGATGGATACCAGAGCCTTCAGATTGTAGAGCTATCACAGATTGACCAGGAGAACCCACAACAACTAAAAGTCCTGAACCGTTCAACACATTTTAATCCTGTTGATCTTGTTTGCGGGGTAGTTGATTATAAAGGGAATAAGTTTGACCTGCGCCATTTTGTAGATCCAACAACAGGTTTTATTTCAATGAAGTCGAAGGGCAGTCGAGAGCTTAAAGCACTGGAGCTTCCCGGATTATGGAATGGGGCAATGGCAGGCTGGATCAGCGTATTTGTAGAGGTTCCGCTTATCACTTTTAATCCGGTAAAAACAATAAATGACTTACTTAGGAAAGAACATCAGGCAGAATAAAAAGAGAATGGGGCTTAAAGCCCCATTTCTCTTTTTAGTAATTCTTCAAGCTGTTCGGGTGAAATCTTTTTGGCAATGATTTTTTTATCCTTGTCAAGTAAGATAATAAGAGGGGTAGCATATAAGTCGTATTTTTCACGGAAGCCTGATTTATTGTCTTTGTCATTTACATTGATCCAGCTGAGGTTGTTTTTGCTGACATAGTTTAACCATGTATCTTCAGTTTGCTCAGTGTTTAATGCAAAAACATCCAGACCTTTATCCTTGTATTTCAGATATAGAGCATGTAAAGCAGGGGTTACTTTTTTGCAATGGCTACAATCTGAATCCCAGAAATACAAAACAAGAAAATCGGATTTGACGCTGCTCAGAGCAATAGGGTCACCTTTAGTGTCATAAGCCAGGATGTCAGGGGTGACCTTACCTAATAAAAGAGGTTTTAGGGTAGCTGCTTTTTTAATAATCTTTTTTTGTTGCTCATCAGTAAGCCAGTATGCCTGCCCATTAGTATAGTAATTTTCGACAAGATGGACAAAGACGGCATCCATTCCCAAATAAGGAGACCTTTCATAATGGTTGGTAAGGAACCAGACAATATATTTAAACATTTCGGGTTCGTGATTGGTTTTACCAATCACATAATCAGCATATTTTGCAATTGTATCCGGTAATGGGATGATGATTTGTGTAAAGAATTGATTGAGTTTGCTATGAATAACAGGAGTATGTATCAGACGTCCATCGGAGAGGTTCACATTGTCCCAGAAATGGTTTACAAAATAGTGATATTTGAATTTCTCGGGACTGCTAAGCTCAGCTTCAGTAGTAGGTTCAGGGACAACAGGTTCCTGTTGGGCTTTAAGAATGGATGAGAAAAAGCTATCAGGGTATTTGTTGATAAAATCTATTTGTTTGGTTTTAACTTTTTCATTTATACCATTAAGAGCAGCAATAATTTTTTCTTTGTTTTCGGGCAGTAGGGTTGTGTCTTTTAACTGTTCTCTCAGAGGCAGTGAAACATCATTCTGCTCTTTAATAAATTGAAGATAATCATAAAAAGCAGTATTCTCGGGATTATCCTTAAACTTTATTTTTTCGATGGGGCTGTTTGCCTGAGTTTGAAAAGACAGGTTGAACTGTTCATTTAAAATCACATCAAAGAAGCTGTTGTCGGGAAGGATAAAAAGATACATTCCGGGATGAACTGAGTCTTTGGAGTTGAGAACAAACGCACCAGATGCATCTGTATAAACAGTATCCCTGACGTATTGTTTATCGCCATAGTACTGGGCAAAAATAATCATTGAGTTTTCAGCCAGGCCTTTAATGGTGCCTTTAATATGATAAGGTTTTTTGGTATATTGTGCCTGGCAGGCAGTAATAGAAATGAGAAGAAAGACAAAGAGAGAGAAAGGCTTAATTATATGGTTCATCTGGAAGTGTTTTTAAGGTTAGTGGACAGATGGAACTTCAGGTTTGATGTTTTTATTGGTTTTGTAGTTTCATCCGTGAACAATTCTATGTTTAAGGTTGGATGGAACTCCATGTTTGTTATTTAGAACGGTGACTTCGACTATAATATGGGGATGAATTAGTCATTTTCCCAGTTTTCATTATTGGAATTGCTTGTAAGGATTTGTTGGTTAAAAAGCACGAGATGCATCGCTCTCATTGCTTCTGTTAATTTAATGCCCCAGTTTGTTTGAAAAAGGGCTTTACATTCAAAAACCGCATTTTGTTTAGGGTTAAGGGTGTCTTTTTGGTAAAGCCAGACAAAATCTTTGAGGTCCTGGTAGATATCAGCCAGGTGTTCAGCGATAGAGGCTTCGATAGTATCAAGGTTTGAGTCGGTATAATAGAAAGTATCGCTGTTTTCCAATATTTTCTTCATGGAGTTAAAGATTGCTTCCCATTGGATTTCGTTAACAAAGCGTTCTGTTGCTTCAGGGTCGGATAGCTGGACATCAGGTAAGAGCGAACCTTTTAGGTAAAGCAGGGGTGCTATGCGATGAAGGTACTCAAGGATTTGACTTTTATTGAGGGTTTCACACTTTTCGAGGAATAAACAAAAATCATTGGCAACAGTAATCATTTCAATTACCTGACGGGAATAAACCAGGTCTTTAATGGAAACAGTGTTGTCATCCAATGCTTCATTATCAAAATGATTTTCATCATGTTCGTGATCATGATTACAATTTGGGGAATGAATATGTTTTTCCATAATGGGAATTCTTTTAAATTGATCAACAAAGATAATGAAATGAACAAAAACTATAAATGAAGAATCGTTAAGAGATGATGAATTTGTTTTTTAAACAAAGAAAAATAGTTTTTCTATACAAGTTCGCAAAGATAAAGGGAGTGCGGGTGTATATGGGTTTGAAGTTAATGGCTTGATAATTAATGCATTTAAATTTAATATATATTCAGAAAAGCACATATTGGAAGTGAAAAAGAATGGGTTTGTGTTTATAAATTGCTGAATGATAGATGTTCAAGAAAAAAAGAAGAAAAAAAGAAGAAAAAACACAGTTAGTGTTTTGGTGCAAAAAAAAAATTACTACTTTTGCATACCTTAAATGCCCAGGTGGTGAAATTGGTAGACACGCTACTTTGAGGTGGTAGTGGCTTTACGGCTGTGCAAGTTCGAGTCTTGTCCTGGGCACTTCTTCCAAGAAACAACAATCATTGAAATTGTATCGCCCGGGTGGCGGAATTGGTAGACGCGCTAGTTTCAGGTACTAGTGTTGGCAACGACGTGCAGGTTCGAGTCCTGTTCCGGGCACTTAAAATAAAGCTATCTGTTGAGGATGGCTTTTTTTGTTCCTTAAAAAACTGTTCAATGAATAAAGCCATCCCCCATTTTACAATATTTCTATTGATTATATTAAGCCATGCAGTAAGCAATAAAGGTATTGCCCAGGATAATCGATGCAAGGAAACAGGCATAAGGAATAGTTATCTGATCCCGGAAGCCTATAGGCATCAGAAAATGGATTCAATTGCATTTTTATTAAATGAATGGGTGCAGGAATGTGGGCCAGACAATGAATTGGTATTTAGGTTGCAGGTATTATTAAAACTAAAAGAGGGTATTGACCCTGAGTTTTACAGTCATCCTGAAGTATTAAGCTTTATAAGGATATACAGGTATAGGGAGTCTCTTGTGGGAGACAGGAAGTCAAATGAGGTATTTGAAAAGTATCAGGAATCCATGGGATATGTTTATCCGGGCTCTGATTTTGATATATTTACAAGAGAAATGGCCAATGAAATTTTGAGGACTTATCCAAAAGCAGACAGTATAAACCGTGATGTTTTGCTATTTTATGCAGGAGAAAGCAATCATTTGATAAGTAAGCTAAAGGATAATCGATATTATCCCACATATCTTCAGGACGATTATAATCAGGCTGTTAAAAGGCTTAAATCATTATCTGAAGTACATCTTTCAGTATTCTCAGGGGCTTGGGTTCCAATGGGAAATGCTTCAGTTCTTGGTGTTCATCCAATCCTTGGTGCAGAACTTGGTTTAAGGAAAAATAAATTTCAGGCAACAATGGTAGGGGAGTTTCGATTTGGTAATGCACCCAATCCAATAAATATTTATCAATCGGATACCATATTGGAGACAGACAGGTTTTCAGGAAATTATCTGGGACTTGAAGGGAGCAGGTTGCTTTTTGAAAATGAGAAAGGGTATTATCTGCTATCAATAGGGGTAGGTATTGATGGTTTTGATGCTGTAAAAAAGACACAGGGATTTGAGAGTAAAACGATAAATTCATTGAACCTGAATTTAGGTGCTGGATATGCAATAAAAATCAGTAAAAAACTATCGGCTTCACTTCAGGCCAGGTATCATTTTATAAATTATAACAATAAAGGGGGTACAGCAGTTGATGGTCATGCACTGTCCATAAGGTTGGTGATGGGTTTAAGGGAGAATGCAAGAAAAGATGAAGGTTTAAAACAATTAGGCTATTAGTTAATCAAAGCAGATGTTATCTGAATGAAATAGCTTTTACGGGTTGGATCTTTGATACAACCAGTGAAGGCAGCAGGAGCATTAACAGGCAGACAGCAAGGGTCCCGGCATTAAGCCATATCAATGAAAACCAATCGAAGTTTATTGGGACAAAGCTAACATAGTATGATTCTCCGGGAAGTTTAAATAAACGGGTATAGTATTGAAACAGGCATACTGAAATGCCTATGACATTACCCCAAATAAGCCCCCTGCTGATAAGGAAAGCTGCATGAGAGAGGAATATTTTCCGGATAAGGGAATTATTGGCACCAAGCGCTTTTAAGACGCCAATCATCCTTGTATGTTCAAGAATTGAAATCAGGAGTGTTGAGATCATATTGATGGCTGCCACAATGACAAGCAGAAAAAGGATTACATATACATTCATGTCGAGAAGGGAAAGCCAATCGAATACCTGTGGGTAAAGTTCTTTGATTGTTTTAAGGTTTAGCGAATAGTGGAGGTTTTGATATAGGAACTGGCTCATTTGATCCAGTTGTTCAAAATCATCGAGGATAACTTCAAAGCCACCCACGTATCCTTCAGCCCAACCATTGAGTCGTTGTATCTGGCGTATATCGCACATGATAAAAGTCTGGTCAATTTCTTCAAGTCCGGTTTCATAAATACCAGAAACTTCGAGTTGAAGGTATCTGGGCGGGTTAGGTGGTTCCTGAACGAAATACATGATTACTTTTTGTCCAGGGGAGAGCATGAGTTTTTTAGCCATATAGGAAGAAACCAGGAGGTCACGGCTTCTGGAGGTGTCATTAAGGATAAGTTTGCGCCCTTCAATAAGCTTATCGCCAAAGAAATCCCAGTCAAAATCAGTTCCAACACCCTTAAGGATTACTCCCTGAATATCGGAATCAGTTTTAAGGATGCCTGTTTTAAGAGAGAACATTTGGATATGCCTGATACCGGGGATTGTGTCCCAATAGGGATAGAAATCCTGCTGGATGGAGATGGGGCTTCCTTCGGGCGAATATCGTAAGTCGTAATTGGTGATTTGGGCATGGGATCCAAAACTAATAACGCGATCACGGATTTCTTTTTGGAAACCGGTAACGATAGCTACAGATAAAATCATCACTGCCAGACCTAAAGCAATACTAATGATTGCAATCCGGATAATTGGTCCACTGAAACGATTTGTTGCTTTTTTACCGGCAAGCCTGCCAGCAATGAATAATGATAAGTTCAAGTTACTTTTTTTTTACAAATGTAATGATTTTTAAAATTGAAAAAATTAAGGTGAAACGAACATGTTTGCGAATCAAATATGGTGGCTTCGGCAAGCCCAGCCACCGTAGCACCTGCAAGCTATGGAAAGGGGACTTCGACAGGCTCAGTCACCTTTCTAAAACAGCAAACATGGAGTTTCATCCGATCTTGACCTAAAAATTATTTATGGATGAAAGCGCTGATTCAAATTGGAGTGTTGGGAATTTATTTTGTTTATTGGGGCTAAACTCATTAATTGCAATTAATCATAATTTGTTAATAATGCAAGTGAAAAAGAAAGAAAAAAAAGTTTGTTTCTTTATACCTTTGCTATGTTAAAAGTAAAAGCAAAAGACATTGGATAATATAGACAACGGACCTTTTGAAAAAGAAGAAATCCCTGGTGGGCAGGGAGCATCAAATGAATCGGAAAATCAGGAAGCACCAAAGATAACCAAGCTTTCGGGGATGTATGAAAACTGGTTCCTTGATTATGCTTCATATGTGATATTGGAAAGGGCAGTCCCCGATGTAAAGGATGGATTAAAACCTGTCCAAAAGCGAATCCTTCATTCAATGAAAGAGATGGATGACGGGCGATATAACAAGGTAGCCAATATCATTGGGAATACCATGAAGTATCACCCTCATGGAGATGCATCCATTGGTGACGCACTGGTTCAGTTAGGACAAAAAGAATTGCTTATTGATACTCAGGGAAACTGGGGAAACATATTGACAGGAGACAGTGCTGCTGCCCCCCGTTATATTGAAGCCAGGCCATCAAAGTTTGCACTTGATGTCTTATATAATCCTAAAACCACAGTATGGAAAAGCTCGTATGATGGGAGAAATAAAGAACCTGTTCACCTTCCGGTTAAATTTCCATTGCTGTTAGCCCAGGGGGTTGAGGGTATTGCAGTTGGTCTTTCTTCCAAGATATTGCCACATAATTTCAATGAGCTTATTGATGCATCCATAAAATACTTACAGGGCGAACGGCCTGATATATATCCTGATTTTCCAACGGGAGGTATTGCTGATGTTTCGAAATACAATGATGGTCTTCGTGGAGGAAAGGTAAGGGTAAGGGCAAAGATCAATATTCTAGACAAAAAGACCCTTGTGATAACTGAAATCCCTTTTTCAACCACAACAGGTTCCTTGATAGAATCCATATTGTCAGCCAATGATAAAGGAAAGATAAAAATCCGCAAGATAGAAGATAATACAGCTGCTAATGTGGAGATATTAGTCCACCTTGTTCCGGGCATTTCACCCGATCAGGCTATCGATGCCCTATATGCATTTACTGATTGTGAGTTGAGCCTTTCACCCAATAGCTGTGTTATTGACGAAGACAGGCCACGTTTTATGAGCGTTAATGATATCCTGTGTGTGAATACAGATAACACATTAAACCTGCTTAAAAGCGAGCTTGAGATAAAGAAATCAGAATTACAGGAGCAATGGTTGTTTTCGAGCCTGGAAAAGATATTTATTGAGAACAGGATTTATCATGATATTGAAGAATGTGAGACATGGGAAGATGTGCTTTTTACAATTGACAGAGGCTTAGAGCCATTTAAGAAAATCTTTTACAGGACAATCACTACTGAAGATATCATTAAGCTGACAGAGATAAAGATAAAGAGGATATCGAAATTTGATGCTTTTAAAGCGGATGAACATATCAGGGATATTGAGCAGGATCTTGAAAAAGTGAACTATCATTTGGCCAACCTTATACAGTACGCCATTGATTATTTTACAAGGATCAAGGAGAAATATGGTAAGGGCCGTGAACGTAAAACTGAGCTAAGGAGCTTTGATACCATAGAAGCTACCCGTGTAGCAGTAGCTAATGCAAAGCTTTATGTAAACAGGGTAGAAGGGTTTGCCGGGATTGGTCTTAAAAAAGATGAGTTTGTTTGTGACTGTTCTGATATTGATGACATCATTGTTTTTAGGGAAGACGGTACGTTTTTGGTTACCAAAGTATCTGAAAAATCTTTTGTAGGGAAGAACATCATCCATATTGCAGTTTTTAATAAAAATGATGAGCGGACCATATACAATATGATTTATGAGGATGGTCCCAGAGGAACTGTTTTTGTTAAACGATTTGCTGTTATAGGGATAACCCGTGATAAGGAATATGACCTGACAAAAGGGGCAAAAGGATCAAAAGTGTTGTATTTTACAGCCAACCCGAATGGGGAAGCTGAACGGATTACTGTTTTTTTAAGACATAAGCCCAAGCTAAAGAAACCGCAGTTTGATTTTGAATTCAGCACTATTGCTATAAAAGGAAGAGCAGCATCTGGAAATATCCTTACGAAACATGCTGTTAGGAAAATAAGCCTTAAGGATCAGGGGATATCAACACTTGGTGCCAGAAAACTTTGGTTTGACCCAACAGTGCTTAAACTGAATGAAGATCAGCGGGGCTTCCTGGTTGGTGAATTTATTAAGGACGATAAAGTGCTTGCCATTTTTCCATCGGGACTCTACAGGATTTTTCCTGCTGAATTATCTGCATTCTTTGAGGAAGAACCTGTTCTGGTTCAAAAGTTCAAGGCTGAAGAGGTGTTAACCGCAGTATATTTTGATGGAGAGCTTCAGCAGTATTATATGAAACGCTTTGAAGCAGAATACTCAGATAAAATTCTTTATATATTAGGAGAGCATCCAGCAAATAAGCTGCTGTTAATATCAAAGGACAAGTTCCCAATGTTGAGGATTAACTATGTTTCAAATGATAAAAAAATCCGCGAACCTGAGGATATTAATGCATCAGAGTTTATAGCAGTAAAAGGATATAAGGCAAAAGGCAAAAGATTAACAACAAATGCCATTGAAAAATTAGAGTGGCTTGAATCCCTTCCTGACCCGGATGAAGAACAAATAGAGGAACAACCAGAGTCATCGGATAATGAAAGCCTTGATTTTGGTTTTAGTGAAAATGGTGACAGAAAACGTTCATCAGAACCTGGAGAGCAAATTCAAATAGAATTGGATTTTTAATAACCTTTTTTTAATAACTAAAGATAATACCTTTCGAAGTGAAAATTAAAGTTGGAATTAATGGTTTTGGGCGTATTGGTAAAATGGTTTTCAGATTGATGCAATATTCAACTGAGATGGAAGTGGTGGTGATCAATGACCCAATGCCTTTAGCCACTATGGCTCATTTGCTAAAATATGATACAGTTCATGGACGTTTTGGGAAAGCCATCAGTATCGATGAACAACTGCAAATAATACAAGCCAATGGATCACGGATTAAAAAATATGCATTCACAAATCCTGATGAAATACCTTGGTCGGATCATTCAGTGGATGTTGTAGTGGAAGCATCCGGTTTGTTTTTGACACGCAGGGAGCTGGAAGCGCATCTTAAACCAGGGGTTGGAAAAGTAATCCTTACCTGTCCTTCGGAGACAGATTTGGACAAAACAGTTGTCATAGGTGTTAATGATCATGAATTGACTAAAAAAGAACAAATCATATCAAACGCTTCATGTACAACTAATTGTGTTGCTCCTGCATTAAAAGTCCTTATCGATAATTTTGGGATAGAAAAGGGTTTCATGAATACAGTGCATCCTTTTACAAATAATCAAAGAGTTATAGATGCACCTCATAAAGATTTGAGAAGGGCCAGGGCTGCAGCCAGTAATATTATTCCCACAACAACAACAGCTATTCGATGTGTTCATACAGTATTGCCTCAATTAAAGGGCCGCTTTGATGGCTTTGCAACACGGGTTCCGGTATTTGATGGTTCCATCACTGAGCTTGTTGTTGAATTGTCCAATAAGGCAACTGTAGAACAGATACACAAGGCAATGCTTGATGCCTCTCAGGGCAAACTTAAAGGGATTATTGACTATTGTGCCGATCCTATTGTTTCTTCTGATATCATTGGGCAAACAGCATCCTGTATATATGATTCCCTTTCAACAAAGGTGCTTTGTGGAAACATGGTGCAGTTAGTTCTTTGGTACGATAATGAATTTGGTTATTCTTCCCGTATATGTGACCTTATTGGTTTAATTGGGAGAAAATAAATATTTCTCATTTTATATCCTTTGTTAAAAAATCCTATAGAAGAAAAAAACTATAGGATTTTTTGTTTTTTATGCTATTTATTTGGCAATAAGTATTAAATTAGACGCAAGTAATCAAATAAATAATAAGTTGGGGGATATGGGATGAGTGGGCGTGAAATCCATATTAAAAAACAGGTGAAGGATGTTTTTTATTCATTCATGGATTCCTATTTTACCAATCGTGACCTTGAAAAAGTATTAAAAGTATTCTCATCCAACATTACCAACATTGGTTCAGGAAATGATGAAATAACACTGAACTATAATGAAGCTGAAGCATTATTTAAAAGGGACAGGCAACAATGCCCAAATCCGATAACATATCAGATATTGCACGAGAAAATTGATGTCATTTCTGACAATTGCGCACTATATATTGCCTCATTAAATTCTTCAACGACAATCAATGGAATACCCTATCAGGGAAAGGGTTATAGGTTTTCAATATTAATATGTCTTGAAGATGATAAGTGGTGCATAAGGCATATTCACTATTCTAAAGCTGAAGAAGAGCTGGAAGAAGGGGAATCGTTTCCTATCAGACAAATAGAGGAACGTAACAAGAAACTTGAACAGATTGTTGCCGAACGCACACGGGAATTATCTTCATTAAATGAAGAGCTCAGAAAAGCTAATAATAACATTCTGGAAGCCCATATTAAATTTGAATCTGTATTTGAAAATGTTTCAGATGGAATTATAGTATTCAATAAAAAGGATCAAAGATTTTACATGGTAAACAGAAGGATCTGCGATTATTTGGGATATAACAGGGAGACATTTCTTAATCTTTGGATAGATAAACTTGTTCCTGAAGCTTTTATCTCACATGCCCTTCATGTTTTGTTTCCCCAGCAGCATGATAAGCTTTCGGTATCAGAAGTTTTACCTTGTGTCTCACAGAAGGGGGAATTGTTATATTTTGATGTGAATGCCCGTCTGATAAACATAGCCGGGAAGGAATACCATGTGGCAGTATTTAGGGACATCACCCATAAGAGGCTTTCGGAAGAATTAAGAAATGAAATGGAGATTGCACGACAAGCTTCAGAAGCAAAAGATTTGTTTTTAGCTAATATCAGCCATGAAATCCGTACACCTGTAACAGGTATATTAGGAATGACAGAAATTCTTGGAAGGACACCTCTCAACAACCAACAAAAGGAATACCTTGATATCATCTTTGACTCATCAAAAATCCTTCTTGAGCTGATTAATGATATCCTGGATATTTCAAAAATTGATGCGGGTAAGATTGGATTAAAAGAGGAGGTTTTTGATTTTCAGAACATGTTGTCCAATATGAAGTCGATGTTTGAGTTTAGGGCACAGCAGAAGAAACTCTCATTTCAAATAAAAATTGCTCCCAACATTCCGGTAATGATAAGAGCAGATAGACATAGGCTTGGACAGATATTCATGAACCTTATTAATAATGCAATTAAGTTTACTGAAACTGGTGGTGTTGAGGTACGGGTATCTGTAATTGCCCATAATCAAGATGCTTTCACCATAAAGGTTGAGGTTCATGATACGGGTATAGGGATACAAAAGAGCCAGATGAAAAAACTCTTTCAGAAATTCAGTCAACTGGATAACTCATATACCCGGAGTGTTGCAGGAACAGGCCTTGGACTGGTTATTTGTAAAGAGCTTGTTAGTATGATGGGTGGGGATATAGGTGTCGAAAGTGAGCCGCTTGTGGGAAGTAATTTTTGGTTTTCTTTTAATGCCATGAGTTGCGATGAAGAGGTAACAGAAAAAGAACAAAACTACGTTTTTTCAAAAGAATCCTGCATGGGTGCCGGGATATTGGTTGTTGATGATAAGTTCGTAAATCAGAAAGTTATTTCAATTATGCTACAGAATCTTGGATGTAATGTTGATGTAGCAAAAAATGGAAAAGATGCAATAGATGTTTTTAAGCATGAGGTTCACAAACTTATTTTGATGGATATCATGATGCCGGTAATGGATGGAATTACCTCAATGCAGGAATTGCACAGGCTTCATAAGAAGTTGCCCCCGATAATAGCACTTACTGCCAATGCGATGAAAGGTGATGCTGAGAAGTATCTTAATCTTGGATTTGATGGGTATCTTGCAAAACCTGTTACAGAAGAAGATTTGCAAAAGCTTCTGCAAAAGTGGCTGAATGAAAAAAAAACACCTATTAGTATTTAAATTAAATGATTCGACATTAAAAACATGAAGCTAACATGTTTGCGAATCAAGCATAGATATCATTGAACCGAACATGTTTGCAAATGATTCAAATAAAAAAAACAACAAACATATTGCTTTATCCAACCAATAACTAAAAAGATTGGGTACGGATGAAAAATTTTTTTTCTTCATGGATGGGATTAAAAGACAATTAAAGTCTTTATATTTGCTCCGAGGTGTAAGAATTGGTTGTTAACGGTTTTTTTTCTTTAAATAAAGAGAAAAAATAAAATAGTTTTATATGAAAACCAAACCGCTAATAACATCTAAAGCGCTGGAGGTTAATCTGGAAAACACACGTGTTGAACAGCTTGAGATACCAGCCGATCATCAGTCTTTTATCAGATACTCTGCTGATTATTGGGGAATTCATAAACGTACGGAAGAATTTTTTCATGAATACCACCATCCGTTTTCGAATTCAATGGTTGTAGCAGAAGAGCTTCGCAAGATATTGTTGTCTGATCAATGGTTTTATCATTCACTTCCAAATTCATTTAATTGTTTTAAAACACTGGGAAACCTGGTGTCTGAATTGCTCGACAGGCAAATAAGTGCTGAGGTCCAAGCAGTATTAGCAAAGACAATTGTTGAATTTCTTTCACAATATGGTGCATTAACAGACTCTGACCCCAAAGTATGGGACTTGTTTTTCAGTATCCTTGAAAAGTGTTACAAGAAGTATCCAAGAGTAATATGCGAAATCAGCCATTTCCTGAAAAAGAATTTTGCTTCTTCTTTTTCAGAGCCACAATATATTCAAAAGACATTTGATTTTTCCAGAACAGTTTTTAAACATAACCTTAGTTTATGGCAGGAAGAAGCTCCAATTGAAAACTGGCTTGAAGAGAAAAAGCGCTTTTTCTCAAGCGATCATTCAGGTTTGGTTGAACAAATAGGCAATGGTTTTTTTGTCAGGCAGTTAAAACAATTACATGATGCCAATTCCTGGGATGATATTGAAAAACATGTAGCTTCTCATTCTGAAATAGCTGCATACTATAGAAATTGCATTGATTGCTTTGATAAGAGCAGGGAACGGTTCTATTACCTTATGTTCCTGTTGCATATCCCTGCCATGTCATCATTGCAGGATCAATTGCTTTGGGAAATAAATAAGCTGTTAAGAAGTGTCAGCTCTGAAATGGATGAAGCAGGCCTGATAGATTTTATTGATGAAATCATTGAACTGTTTAAGGGCTTTAAACAAACCCATCTGAGCATGGTGCTCGATTGCATCCTTACCCTTGGAAAAGAGGTTAAAGGATCGGATCATCGAAAAGTAATCAGTTTTCTTGAAAACAAACTTATTGAATTTGGTTTTGTGACCCCAGGCATTGTATATATGAAAGACGATTGGCAGGTGCATGTGGATCCCAATCATATAAAAAATATACGTACCTGGTTAGAACTTATTGAAAGTGCTCCTTTTACTTTTAGAAAATTACTGTCTGCTTTGATTGTTAATCTTAGGTTAGGTGGGATTTTTATTTTTGATACAGACCTTTTTCAAAGGGATATTTCCCGTTTGCTCAACAGCAACATATCTCCAATCTATAAACAGGTAAAACAACTTGCAAGGATCTTTCCGGTCTATTTTAATGAGATTGGGGCTGAAGGTGAGCTTAGGGAAGTAACCACATTGATGGACGAGATTTCTAACCGCAAAGACAAATTAGTTCACTTTCTCAGGAAGCAGGTTCATATTGAGGGAAATAATTCCCACATTAACCTGACTTTTAAGATTTTAAATTTCTGGTATGATGGCAACCTTGAGCAGATAAAACCCCTGTTGCCTACTGATGTCTTTGCAGCAATTGACAAAGAAAGTAAATGGTTTACCGGAGTCCATGATCTGGTTCAATCCTTATGTAAGGAAAAGCATTGTTCTCCGGTTGAATTGCTCCAGATTCCTGAAAAGGAATTTGATAAACTGCTTGAACAAACACCTTCTGACAGCCCGACAGACAAGCAACGTTTAAAGCATTTATATCGCTTGTATTTCCTGCTCCGTGAAAAATATTCATTTGAATCTATTGACGTTAAAGCGCTATTAGGTAAATATCCTTTTTTTGAAGACGCATCAATCAATGAGTTTGAAGAATCTTTGCATTCCAAACAAAATGAAAAGGCAATTCTACTCATTTTTGGTTTTATGAAACAACTGAATGATGTGATTTGTAACCCACAATATTCAGAGGGATGGGAGGATATTTATCATAAACGCCATGTCGCATTCGGCATCCCTTCTATGTATGGGCAGTACAGAGAATCAAAGTTTGAAGCACTTGGCCTTACATTTAGGCTTGAACGTATTGCTTCAAGATTGATGGAAGAAGAGATTAATAATTTCAATTCTGAATATATAACTGCCCGTTCATTAAAGACGATATATCGGTTTTTAAAGTTATTCAGACAGGGGCTTGAGTTGGATGGAATTACAAGCCAGGGCTTTGAATCAAATCTCCAAATGTTAAGATATGGGCTTACAAGTGAGAGCTTTAGTCTTGGGCAATATATAAATCTTTTTCAGTTTATGGCCCAAAGCATAAAGGAAATCATAAACACTTATTTTTACCGCTTTTATGACCAGCCCTTAAGAATGATTGTACCTCAACTATTTGTTGAAGAGGGGCAGGAGGGAGAGAAGGAGTTTAATCAATTGGTTCATAAGAAGTCTGAGCTTTTTTACAGAGATGTGATGTCTTCTTCATTTTTAATTCAGTTGCTTGATAATTTTGTTTTAAAAGTGTTGGACTCATTGCGCAATATGGTTGAAAACCTTAGCCCTGATGTGTTGACACATATTATGTCATACGACCCTGAGCTTGTAATCAGTCCTTTATACAAAGCAACAGAGAAAGTTGATAATCAGATTTTTCTTGGATCTAAAGCATATTTTCTAAAAAAGCTGTATTTATTTGGATTCCCTGTGCCTCCTGGATTTGTTTTAACAACAGAAGTATTCAGGAGACGTAATGCCATTAGAGCACATAAAGCACTGGAAAAGGAACTTGATGATTTAATAAAGTATCATATCCACCAGCTTGAAACGATGACTGGTAAAAAGTATGGATCTCCAAATAATCCGCTTTTACTTTCTGTTCGTTCAGGTACAGCTATAAGTATGCCTGGTGCCATGAATACCTTCCTTAATGTGGGTATGAATGACAAGATTGTAGAGGCACTTAGTAAAATGCCAAACTTTGGATGGACATCATGGGATTGTTACAGGAGGTTTCTTCAAAGTTGGGGAATGGCTCATGGTATTGAACGGGATGTTTTTGATGAGGTAATGGTTGCGTTTAAAAATAAGTACCATGTTGAGCAAAAGATACTTTTCTCATCTCAACAGATGCGTGAAATGGCTTTTGCATATAAAAAAGTAATGCATGAACATGGAGTTCATTTTCAGGATCATCCTTTTGAACAGTTAAAACAGGCAATCCTGAGCGTTCTGGATTCATGGTCGTCTGAACGGGCAATAGTATATCGCGATCACCTTCAGATAGCACCTCAATGGGGCACAGCAGTGGTTATCCAGCAGATGGTATTGGGTAATATTGATGAGAAGTCGGGGACAGGGGTAGTATTTACACATTCACCTCATATAACAAAGCCTGGTATTTATCTGAACGGAGATTTTACCCTGTGCTCACAGGGTGAAGATATTGTTGCCGGTCTTGTGCATACCCTTCCTGTGTCTGATTTTCAAAAGGATCTGCTTGGTGATGGCAGGCTTATGACAATGCAAAATGCATTTCCTTCAATCTATAAACGCTTGCACGATATCTCAGGGCAGATGATGGAGCAATTTGGTTTTGGACATCAGGAAATCGAATTTACATTTGAATCGGACGAAGCAAAGGATCTATTCATACTTCAGGTTCGTGATCAGGATACAAGGAAACCTGATCAGGTAGCTGTTTTTAAGCCTCAGGATATGAAGCTTGCAGGTCATGGTGCTGCTGGTGGAGGAGGTGCTTTAAATGGTATTGTTGCTTTTGATATGGAAGATATTAAACAACTGATGTTGATATCGAAAGATCAGAAAATAATCCTTGTCAGGCCAGATACCGTTCCTGATGATATAGCCATGATTTTTGAGTGCGACGGTCTGATAACAGGAAGGGGAGGGGCAACATCACATGCAGCAGTAGCTGCTGCAAGGCTTGGTAAGGTTTGTATCCTTAATTGTCAGAAACTTGTTGTTGATGAGAAAAACAAAACATGCTACCTGAATGGATTTGAGTTCCATGTAGGTGATAAAATTGCTATTGATGGCCATCTTGGTAATATCTTTTATGGCCATTATGACATTGAATTTACAGAAGTGTTTTCAGTTTAAATATAATCAAAACAAAAAATCATGAACGTATATATAAACAGCAAAAACTACCTTGGCATTAATGGTCTTGGAAGGATTGGCAAGCTTAATGTCTGGAATCATCTTGCTCTCAGGCATTTTGATGGAGTAGTGATTAATGTTGGCCGTGAAGTTGGAAAACATATAGATGATATTATCCAGGTTCTGGAAACAGATTCAACCTACGGAAATATTAACCAATTCCTTTATGGGCAAACAGGTTCGCATAAGAGCTTTGAAATTATTGACAGTGAAAAAGGGATACTTTCTTTTGATGGGTTTTACATAAAGATACTCAGGAATCATCGCAATCCCCGTGATGTGGATTGGCGCTCCGAAGGGGTAAGGATTGTTGTGGATTGTACCGGTGTGTTTGTTGATCCAACAGTTGCTGCCGATAATCCAAAAGGAAGTCTGAGGGGGCACCTTGAAGGAGGGGCACAAAAGGTAATCCTATCCGCTCCATTTAAAATCAAAGACTCTGCATTAAAAATGCCTGCCGATAGTAAAATGTTTGTGTTTGGAATTAACCATATTGAGTTTGATGCTGATCGTCACCATGTTATCTCTTCGGCTAGCTGTACCACTACTGGTCTGTCTCATATGATCCTGCCTTTACTCGAAACACATGAGACCTCAAAAATGCTTACTGCTTCTATGTCTACAGTCCATGCTGCTACCAATTCACAAAGCGTTCTTGATGCTGTTCCCAAAGTAGCAGCAACAGATTTACGAAAAACACGATCTGTCTTAAACAATATTATCCTTTCTACTACAGGTGCAGCCAAAGCCCTTGAAAAAATACTCCCACAAATTACTGAGATAGGTTTTATGGCTGATTCTGTCCGGATTCCTACAAATACCGTTTCTTTAATCATTCTGAATATAACCTTCGACTCAGGGATAAACTCAAAAGGCGAACCTGTTATTAGTAAAGCTTTTCTTAATTCAGTATATGAAAGATATGCCCAAGGGCCTCTTAAAGACCTTCTTGTTTTTAGTTCAAGGCAAAATGTTTCGGCTGATTTGATTGGGCGTAGGGCTGCCGTTACAATTGAGGGTTTTGAAACCCACACCCGCACAGGATTCATTCATCTATCACAGGCTTCTCTTGCTGCTCAAGGCATACAGGCCACTTCTGATATGAACCTCCCCGTAACCCATGCTAAAATATTTGGGTGGTATGACAACGAATTTGGATCCTATGTGAACTGTTTGGGTAAGCTTACTGTTTACGTGGATAAAAATTTAAAATAAGTTGTCTTTTTGTAAACTTTCCTTATTGAGATTTGTTTTATTTTTGTATTTCAGATTCCATAATTAGGTATTGAAATGATATAAAATAAACCAAAAATTAAACTGTTTCATGAAAGACCAAAAAGTTGTTGACAAGCAGGTGCTTGATGTATCTCCTGATGTAAAATGGATAGGGGTGCTTGATTATGACATTGCTACCTTTGATGTTGTGATGGAGACCAAATATGGCACTACCTATAACTCCTATTTCATCAATGCTGAAAAACCTGCAATTGTTGAGACATGTAAGGAAAAATTCTGGGATGTCTATCTTGAAAAGATAAAAAAAGTTACTGATCCTGCTCGTATCGAATATATAATAATGAACCATACCGAGCCTGATCATAGCGGAAACCTTTCCAGAATGCTGGATGTTGCACCCAATGCCACTGTTGTTGGTTCAAGGCTTGCTATCAGCTATCTTCAGGATTTCATGGGAAAGAGCTTCAAACACATCATTGTAAAAGACGGGGATGAGCTTTCTTTAGGAAATAAAACAATAAAGTTTATTTCTGCGCCCAACCTTCACTGGCCTGATACAATGTATTCATACTTAGTTGAAGATAAGCTGCTGTTTACCTGTGATTCGTTTGGATGCCATTATTGTCATCATAAAATGTTTGATGACCAGGTGGGTGATTTTGATGAGGCATTCAAATATTATTTTGATGTAATCCTGAAACCTTTTAGTAAGTTTATGCTAAAAGCAATTGATAAGATTGAAGACCTTGACATAAATGCTATTTGTACAGGACATGGCCCTTTGCTAAAAACTCAATGGAAAAAGTATGTTGAACAGTCACGCCTTTTTGCCCTACAAGCTTTAGATACCCCTCAGAAAAACAGGGTGTTTATCCCTTATGTTTCGGCTTATCATAATACAGCTATGCTTGCTGAGAAAATAGCTGAAGGTATCCGAATGGCTGGTGATATCGAAACAGATGTTTGTGATATAGAAACCATGCCTCTTGGAGATGTGGACGAACGTATGGCCCGTTGTTCCGGTGTTGTGGTGGGTTGTCCTACAATCAACCAAAACATCCTGCTTCCGATATATAAGCTTTTTGCGGTTATAAGTCCATTACGCGATAAAGATAAACTAGCCGGAGCTTTTGGCTCTTACGGCTGGAGTGGCGAAGGGAACAAACAAATTCACAGTGCCCTTACAAATCTAAAACTTGAAATTATGCCTGAGGGTGTATTTGTTAAGTTTACTCCTCACGAGGCTGAATTTGAAAAATGTATTGATTTTGGAAAAGCGTTTGGAAAACGTTTGCTCGAAAAACAGCTTTAATCTTTCATGATAAATTTGAAAAAAAATCCCCGGTGGCTTAAGTATTGCTCCGGGGATTTTTTTTATGATGTTTTTTTCTCAGGCCTCAATTCTGAACATTGAGTTTATTAACAGATTAAGGTCTTCCTTTTGAACTGGTTTTGTAAGATATTCATCCATTCCCTGAGCAAGATACTTTTCTCTGTCCCCTTCAAAAGCATTAGCACTTAATCCAACTATTGGAGGTAGATTTGAATAATTAAGGCGTAATTGTTTGGTTGCAGTTATCCCATCCATCACTGGCATTTGTATATCCATAAGTATCAAATCAAATGTATCAGGAACAAAAAGCTCAAGTGCAATTTTTCCGTTTGCGGCAAGTGTTACTTCATGCCCCAGTGATTTTAGCATTAATGAAATGACTTTCTGGTTGACAAATTTGTCCTCAACAAGCAATATTTTAAGGTTTTTATTCGATTGGGTCTTAATGACTGGTTTGATAATACTTGCGCTATTGTCTGAATTGGTAGCTGTGGCAATAAAAGTAAACCAGAACAGGCTTCCTTTACCATATTCGCTCTCAACGCCTATTTGCCCGCCCATCATCGTTGCAAGTTCTTTTGCAATTGACAATCCCAGCCCTGTTCCTTCGATATGTCTTGTATCTCCGGCATCAGCCTGTTGAAAGGGTTGGAAGAGCTTAGATTTCAATTCAGGGTTAATGCCACATCCGGTATCCCTTACACTTATTTTTACAAGTACTTTATTATTGTCAATTGTTTTAAGAAGGCTTTGTTCGAGGCAGATAACACCCTTGTTGGTGAATTTTATTGCGTTGGAAAGCAAATTGTTAATAATTTGATTAATCCGATATTTATCTGCTATAAGATAATCAGGAGTGTCTGATGAAATGGAAGTTTCAAAGTATATGTCTTTTTTACATAAGGCAAGAAACAGGTTGCGGGCATCATCAAGTAATGATTTACTCTTGAAAGAGATCGTTTTTAGCTCAAGCCTTCCTGCTTCGATTTTTGAATAATCAAGGATTTGGTTGATAATTTCACGAAGATTGGCCGCTGAAAGCTTTATGGTGTTTAAATAATCAGATTGAAAATCATCAAGCTTTGTGGTTTCAAGGATGTCTATCATTCCAATAATCCCGGTCAGGGGAGTTCTTATCTCATGGCTCATATTTGCCAGGAAATTTTGCTTAAACTTTATGGTCTCTTTCGCAATTGCAATTTGTTTCTCAAGGTTTTCCTTCATCACCTGAGAACTCCTGTTTTCAAAAATTGCAATACCTCCTTCGATAGCTTTGGATTCACTTAATATGGGAGAGAATAATACCCTTAATGGGATAGTGATATGTGAAAAGGGGGAATAAAACTCTCCTTCAAATATTTCATTCATCCCATTTAATGTATGATTGGCTTTTGTTGTAATCTGTGGCTCTGAAAGAATGTTTATATTTTTTCCATATAAAATTTCTGCTTTTGTTCCCAAGGTGTTGAGCAATATCTGATTACAACCTGTGATATATCCATGGGAATCAAAATGTATAATCCCCAGAGGTGATTTTTCGAATAATAACCTGTATTTTTCTTCACTTTCCTTAAGAGCTTGTTCCATCTTCTTACGCTGGGTGATATCAATGATAAGTCCTTCAAGGGCAAGGGCGTTGCCCTGCTTATCATATATACATACACCTTGTTCCCATACCCATTTCTCTATATTATCAGCAGTTATTATTTTATATTCTGCCTGAGCCGGACTATAGGTTTTAACTGCTTCTTTCCATACTTCCCAAAGAAATTCCCTATACTCTGGAACAATAAGTTCTGAGAAAGAAGTGACTTTATTGTTTATAAGCTCTTCCTGACTATAGCCAGTTAATTCATAACAACCTTGTGAGATATACTCCATCGTCCATTTCTTATCATAATGGCATCGATATGCTATTCCTGGAAGGTTTGATAAAAGGACTGATTTGCTGCGTTCACTTTCTTTAAGTGCTTTATCAGAATCAATGCGCTCACTCATATCGCGAATGAAAGATTGATAGGTCTTATCGGGCATTAACCTCGAAAGCATCTCTACCGGAATTGTACCCCCACATTTTCTTATCAGATCTCTTTCATTTTTTATTATTTCCCCTCTTTTGACTGATTCAAAATCAAAAGGTTTTATTTCCTGACTTTCTTGGGTAAATAGTTCTGTGACATGCTTGCCAAGTATTTCTTTTTTTGAAAAACCTGTCATGTCTTCAATTTTACTATTGGCTTTTATAATATGGCCATTTTTATCGCCATGTAAAAATCCATCAGGGGCAAGTTCTAACAATGCCCTGATTTGCTCTTCGCTCGTTTCGGCAATTCTTTTTGCTTCTTTAAGCTCGTTCTCTTCCTTTTTACGGTTGCTGATATCCTGAACGGCCCCAACTATTGATACTGCTTTGCCTGTTTCATCAAACTGTACTTCTGCGCTTACATGTATATATTTTTGTGAGATGTTTTCAGGCCTTATGAGCATTAATTCAACATCAATAGGTTTTTTATCAGTTAAGGCGATATTAAGAATTTGTTTTAAACGGGGAATATCTTCTGAGTTTATCTTTTTTAAAACTGATTTAAATGTGGGTTGATGGTTATTTGAAAAACCAAAAATGTGCAATGCTTCCAATGAAGCATTTATGATAAGCCCAGGCCAGGATAAACGCCAGCTTCCGGTTTTTGCAATGCGTTGGCTCATCTGCAAATCCAGATAAGATGACTGTAGTGCTTTTTCGTAAGTGTGTTTTTCGCTTATGTCTCTAAATACCAATACAATACCTGATTCCTTGGCTGAGCTGTTTATGATTGGTGCAGCGGTTGCCGCGATATAATGCTTTTTGTTTTTTGAGGATATTAATACAGTATCCTCGGTAAGAGATAAAATTTTTCCGTTTTCTAATACTTTTTTTAACGTTGTTAATATATGCTCTGAGTTTGTTTTGTTTTCAGTCCTGAATATCTGGCTTAAAGGCTGTCCAATAGCTTGTTTGGACTTATAGCCTGTAATCTGTTCTGCTATTGGGTTGATTCGTTGAATGATGAACTTTTCATCTGTTGAAATTACTCCATCCCCTATTGAGTTCAACGTGATGTGGAGGTTACTTTCCCTGGCTTTAAGCGAAGTCTGGATGAGCTTTTGGGAGGTAATATCCCTCACAAGGCCAATCAACCGCTTGCTCTTTTTACTGATACTTGTTCGGATTTCGAAGGATTTCCCTTTTAAACTGAACTCAAAGCTTTTAATTTTTTTCCCCAATATAAGCTTTTTCAATAGTGGAATTACTTCCTTAAGGTTCTCGAAATTCAATAACTCATTGGCTATTGTTATAACGTTTTTGCCTATCAACTCACTTTCTTCGAGATCCAGCATTTCAAGTAATGCTTTATTAACATAGATTACTTCTCCGGTCAGGGATGTATAGGCAACTCCGTCTGAAATACTTTGTAGGATGTCTTCCAGATTGGTGTCATCTATTTGCCTATTTTCTTTTACCTTTTCATTCATGTTTTACCCCCGGATTGGTATTGTAAGAAATGTTTCTTGTTGTATATCTAATTCATTTATTTTGTTATCATTAAGTGAAATATGATTCAGAAAATTATTTCTGGATTTTACCTATTAAAAATATAACATTTATTATAAGCCAACAAATATTTCTTTAACAATTTTTAATCACTTGAAGAAATACACTTCTTTTGGTTGAGCCAGAAGTTGTGTTAGTTACGGCAATAATCCGGCTGTTTTAATCCTTTATCTGAATACCAATTTCTCAGCCTTGATGTTGCTGTTTTTTTTAGAACACTTATTTGTAGTATGTTAAAAAAATAATGTAATTTTGTATCCTGATTTAATAAATAATCCAATGAGAATACATATTTCTTTCAATCCATCCTTAATCAATCCCATTTCAGGTTTTTTTAAAGAAAGAAATTATGCTTATTGCTCAAAACATATCTTATATCCATCCCGACAAAGAAATACTCTTTGAAAATATCTCTTTATCAATCCGCAAGAGCGAAAAAATCGCTTTAATCGGGAATAATGGAAGCGGGAAATCAACACTATTAAAAATTCTTGCAGGGCATCTCTTACCATCAATTGGCAGTATTGTTTGCCCATCTGTTCCCTATTATATCCCTCAGCATTTTGGACAATTCAATGAGCTTCCTGTTTCAAGGGCTTTAGGCGTTGAAACAAAGATAAAAGCTCTTCATCAGATTTTGGGTGGGCATGTCTCTGATGAGAATTTAAACACCATTGGTGATGACTGGTCTATTGAAGAGCGTGTAAATGAAGCTCTTGCTCATTGGGGCTTGAATGGCCTGGATCTTTCAACATTTATGGGTTCCATGTCCGGGGGTGAGAAGACGAAAGTCTTATTGGCCGGTCTCTTTATCCATAAACCCAATATTGCTCTACTTGATGAGCCTACAAATCATCTTGATTCATTCACCCGTGAGATTCTTTGTCACTATGTTGCTTCAACAAATGCTGCTATTGTTGTTGTTAGCCACGACAGGTCTTTACTTGAACTTTTTGGTTCAATATATGAGTTGGACAAAAGTGGCTTGTCTTTTTATAATGGGTCTTATAGTGCTTATGAAGAACAAAAGGCTTTGGAAGAACAAGCCCTTTTGCACCAGGTAGAGGAAAAAGAAAAAGAGTTGGGTGTCGCCCGTAAGACAGAACGGGAAGCCCTTGAAAGGAAACAAAGAATGGATGCGCGTGGCAAAAAAAAACAGGAGAAGTCCGGCATGCCTCGCATCGCAATGAATACAATCCGCAATAAAGCTGAGGACAGTGCTTCAAGGCTAAAAAATACCCATATAAAAAAAATCGATTCTATTTCAGAGGATTTAGCACTTGCCCGGAAAAAGCTCCCTGAAATGAAGAAAATGAAATTACTCATCGAAGATTCTAATTTTCATAATGGCAAAATACTATTTGAAGCCAAAGATATTAACTTTTCCTGGGGGGCATGTGCCCTTTGGGATCAAAGCTTAAGCTTTCAGATAACTAGTGGCGAACGCATTGGTTTTAAAGGTAAAAATGCTTCTGGAAAAACAACCCTTATCAAAATTCTATTAGGATTGTTGCAACCTTCATCTGGCTCTGTTTTTAGGGCTGAGTTCAATTCTGTTTATATTGATCAGGATTACAGCCTTATCCAAAATGGATTAAGTGTTTTTCAACAGGCTTCGCTGTTTAACAATGGAGATTTACTGGATCATGAAATAAAAACCAGGTTGCACCGTTTTTTGTTTGATAAGGAATTTTGGGATAAAGCTTGTGAAAAGCTTAGTGGTGGCGAAAAAATGAGGCTTATGCTTTGCTGTCTTATGATTTCAAACCATGCCCCCGATGTGCTGGTGCTTGATGAGCCTACTAATAACCTTGATATTCAAAATATCAAAATTCTTACCTCTGCAATAAGCGACTTCCAGGGAACCCTTATTGTGGTTTCCCATGATAGCTGTTTTTTACGCGATGTTGGGGTGCAAAAGTTCATCGAACTTCAATAAACATCATGATTTTTGTTTTGCTTTTGTTGTGTGTATTTTTTTTTTGATAAAAGCAAAAGTATTGTTATTATTGAGCTTTCAATCATTGTTGGGTCTTTTTCCCTGACATGCTGTTCCTTTTTTAGCAAGACTGTTTTAATTTATTAGGCTTTTGGATACAATTAGAAAATATGGGCAAGCTCCATTTCAAATAGCACTTTTGCATGGAGGACCTGGGGCACCAGGTGAACTGAACACTGTTGCAGAGGTTCTGTCTGAACGTTTTGGGGTTTTAGAATTCACCCAGACAAAACATACTATTGATGGCCTGGTTACTGAATTGTTTTTTCAAATCCAGGCTTCAGCACTCACCCCGATTACCCTTATTGGATACTCCTGGGGTGCATGGCTTGGGATTATTTTTACTGCCCGCTTTCCCCAACTGGTGAAAAAGCTGATTCTTATAAGCTCGGGTGCTTTAGAGAATAAATACAACCAAAACCTGATGAATGCCCGGATGGATCGTTTATCAATTAGTGAGGTTGAAGAGCTTGAAATGTTGATGCCGATACTGAACTCAGGTAAAGCAGACAATCAGCTTTTCAAACGTTTTGGACAGCTTATGTCGAAAGCTGATTCTTTTGATCCAATTGAACCAAATGATGAAGACCTTTGTCCTGATGTAGATCAAAACCGTGCAATATGGCAGGAAGCCTCGCTCTTAAGAGATATGAATGAGTTGGTGAGATATGCTGGTAAGATAAAAATCCCTGTTTGTGCAATTCATGGGGCCAATGACCCTCATCCACTTGAAGGGGTGGAACTCCCTTTGAGAGAAAACCTTTTGCATTTTAAGATGATTTGCCTTCAACAGTGTGGCCACACCCCTTGGCGTGAGAAACATGCCAGAGATCAATTTTTTAGTGTTCTTTTTGATGAGGTTCTTTTTCAGTAAAATCTTAAGAGGGGAATAATTTAAGGATGAACATGTGTTATTGTATTTATTCAACCCTTATCTGGGGTATTAAAAAAGGAGAAAAATGGACAATGACCAATTAATTGAATGGTTGCTCCAGGGCGATGTGTCGATTCAATATCAGGTATATAGGGATTTGCTAAAAATTAATCGGCCAGATTTAAAAGATCGTATTGCAAAGGAAGGGTGGGGGGCAAGGTTTTTATCCTTCAGAAATGATAACGGTCATTGGGGTCTTGGCTTTTATCAGCCAAAATGGATTTCAACGCACTATACCTTACTTGACCTGAAGAACCTAAATATTGATAACCATCAAAAGGAAATCCAATCAAGTATCTGTAATATCTTAAATGAAGATATCGGGCCTGATGGTGGAATAAATCCTTCTGGAACCATTTCAAAAAGTGATGTATGTATCAATGGGATGTTTTTAAATTATGCATCTTATTTCAAAGCTGATAAAAGCCATTTAAAATCAATTGTTGATTTTATCCTTTCCCAACAATTGCCTGATGGTGGATTTAATTGTCAGTTTAACCGAAAGGGGGCAAGGCATAGTTCATTACACTCAACTTTATCTGTTCTGGAAGGTATTCTCGAATATTCAAGGATGGGTTATTCTTATCGGATTAAAGAACTTGAAGAAGTAGCAGGTGCATCAAGGGAGTTTTTATTATTGCATAAGTTGTTTCAATCGCATAGGACAGGTGAGGTAATTGATAAAAGGATGTTGATGCTGTCATACCCTTCAAGATGGAGATACGATATTTTAAGGGCATTGGATTATTTCAGGGATGCGGGGGGAGCTTATGACAACCGGATGGATGATGCAATAGGGCAATTGATGAAAAAGAGACGCCCGGATATGACCTGGCCTGTTCAATTGCGCCATGCAGGGCAGGTTCATTTTGAGATGGAGGTGTTAGGACAGCCAAGCCGATGGAACACCCTTCGGGCATTAAGGGTGCTAAAGTATTTTGGATTGGATAAATAAAAATGATGGTGACCAATAAACCCAACCGTTGTTTATTGTTGAGAAAATCTTTCCTGTTAATCTGTCGGCACCATCATTTCAGTCATTAGATGCTTCAATTCTATAAGTGTAGTGATTATAAAAATGATCTGAACAATAACTAGGGCCAGCTGAAAAAGTCTTTAAGGCATCAGATGTGAGGCGACAAGGCGAAATTGTATACTAATACTATGAGCCGATGGCAACGAAACAGATGATGCCTTAAAGACTAACGCAAACAAGATGCAAACATATTAGCACCAAAGGAAATTAATCCATGCACTCATTATGATAAAATAACATTGTAAATGATATGCATCCTGCTTGTTAAGTGTTTTTCAGCAGACCCTAACTAATACATTTTTATGATGAATGCATCTGAAGTTGGTTTATCAAACCAGCAGCTATTTTATCCCGGTTGAAATATTCGTTGACAAATATCCGCCCATTTTTCCCTGTCTGAAGCCTAAGGTCTTTATTTTCGGTAAGCTTAAGAATTGCTTTGGCAAGCTCAACATGATTTTCCGGTTCATAAAACAATCCGGCATTGCCTTTTTCGATAAACAACTCATACGCTTCCCCTTCGACACCCAAAACCAAGGGCTTTTCCATTGAAGCATTCTCAAATATCTTCGATGGAATGGCGCCTTTAAATAAATCAAGCTTTTTTAAGGGGATGAGCGCAATATCGCTTGCCGAAATGACATAAGGCATCTCATTACGGGGTACCGATTCAAGAAAGAGGATATTCTTCAGATTTAGCTGATTTGCCCTTTGGATCAATTGATCACGTTCAGGGCCATTTCCCAGAATCACAAAACGTATTGTTTGATTGTCCTTTAAATAATCAGCCGCTTCTATAATTACATTGAGCCCTTGGGCATAACCTAGGAGCCCGGCATATAACACAACAATATGGTTTTCTTCAAAACCTTGTTTTTTGCGCCAGTCCCGGTTATAGTTTAAGGGATTGTAAAGGTTAATATCCACACCATTGGGCAGCCAATATACACTTTTATCAGGGAAACGGGTTTTTATTGAGTTTACGATGCCTTGCGTTTGTCCTGTGACAAGGGTGGATTTTTTATACAGAAAGGCTTCTAGTTTATATGCGATCCAAAGGAAGAACCTGTTATTGATGATATTAAGCTTCTCTGCACTCTCAGGCCATAAGTCGCTTACATTAAATATCATCTTCGCCTTGCATTTTTTTGAAAGCAGCCATCCAGATATACCAAGGAACAGTGGAGGGCTTTCAACCAACAGAAAATCATACGTATCGAGTTTTCTTCGCCCTGTCCAATAGGATGTCCATACAAAAGAGAAATAGTTTAATAGTCTTGAAACAACAGATCTGGATTGCGAAACATAGATGCCTGTCCTGTGTACTTTTATGCCCTCCATGTCTTCATATACATACTTCTTTCCAATATACTCATTGAAAACCTTCATTTGGGGATAGTTGGGCATCGCTGTTAAAACAGTAATTTCAATCCCTTCCTTAAGCAAGCGTTGGGCTAATTCATATAACCTGTTTTGTGGTGCCCCTGTCTCAGGAGGAAAATATTGGGTAAGTATTGCAAGTTTCATGCTATTTTGTTGAGGAAAACATTGGGTTGTTTTTTAAGGCAAATGTTATGAGACTTAAGAAAAAGCCTGTATAAATGATTCCTGATTGCAAACCAAGCATGCTTTCAAACAAAAAATTAACGCCAATAAGAATAGGGATTCCTAAAGCAATAAAGTTTTTATATTTGATAGCAATAAAAAATGGGATTAAAATCAGAACCAGGAGGGTTATAATGCCAAACATTCCATTTTCGATTCCTGATTGAAGGAATTGGTTATGGGCATTATATTTGCCTTTCTCCGCAAAAGACATTCCTTTTTGTTTGTATTTTTCTGTGAGTATGCTTTTTGAACTTCCTGTCCCGTAACCAAGAAAAGGTTTTTCTTTTATTAAGTCAAGGGCTTCCTCCCAGATCATTAATCTTAGTCTTGTCCCATTGGAATCATCGGTAGATTTGGTATTATCTTTATTTTTTAGTGATTCATATGCAATGCTAATCCTGTCAACTGGTTTGGGAAAAAAGAAAACTAATGAAAGGAATATGATAATTATTGAGATTGAAAAAATTAAAAAAGCAATTCCTTTTTTATCAAATAATAGGATTTTAACAAAGTAAAGAATTAAAACGATTCCCAGGGTAAGAATGGCTGCTTTTGAATTGGTAAGTATTATTAGTATTAAGGCAAAACAAAGGAGTAGTATTGAACCTGCTTTTTTTTGATTTGAAGCACCATTTGAAAATGATTCATGAATTTTTACCAGTAAAACCAGACAAGCAGTATTAATATACATCCCAAAATATGAGGGGTGCATAAAGTATGAAAACGATTTATAAAAGAATAAATTGGGATCACCTGATGAAGAATACAATGCCAAAGACCTTATAATGCATAGGACACCGGCTATCAGGGCTCCATAGCAAAAAGCATTAAGGATTTTAATAAAGTCCTGTTTTGAAAAAGAAACTGATGCAAATATAAAGGGAAAGATGAAAAGCGATAGTTTTTTTTCAATTTGGAACCACCCGTTGTTCAAATCAATAGAGAGAAACAATCCAATAAGCTGTACCCAAAAAACAGATGAGAGTGCCCAAAAGAATACCTGGTTTTTAACCAGCATATTAAATTTGTCTTTCAGGTTGCCTTCAAGCATCCAAACGGAAATCCAAAGTATTATAAGCAGCCCGATGGATTTTTGAAAAAAAGGCAATGAAAAAGAAAGGATCAATGTTGCCAGCAAAAAAGGAGGATGGTTTTTTAATATCCTCATTAGTTTTGGATTCTTCATATAGTATCAGTCAAAGTTTTAGCTATAATTTCAGAAGCTTTTCCATTGCCATAGAGGTTGACAGAGAAATCAGGGCAAAGGCCTTTCATTTTATTAAATGCATTAAGAATGTCCTGAGGTTTTGTCCCGCAAAGGATATTAAAGCCTTTTTCAACAAGTTCCACCCATTCAGTTTCTGGTCTTAGGGTGAGGCATTTTTTTTCAAAGAAAAATGCTTCTTTTTGAAGGCCACCACTGTCTGTCATGACCATTATACAGTGCTGGAGGAGATAAACCATTTGAAGGTAACCCTGCGGTTCAATGAGGTGAATGCCGGGGTTTGTCTTAATCCCATATTTTGTTATCAGGGCTTTAGTACGGGGATGTAATGGCAATACCAAGGGAATGTCGTTTGAAATCATATTGAAGGCATCAAAGATATTGGATAAGTTTTCCTGTTTGTCTGTATTCTCAGCCCTGTGTATCGTTGCAAGGATAAATGCCTGCTCAGTATTGATGTCTGGTTTTTTCGCCATGGGTGAATAAAACAGGGCTGTATCCTGCATTACATCGCCATTCTTTACAATCTTGGCATTAAAATTAGAAAAACCTTCTTTGTTTAAGTTTTCGATTGCTTTATCTGTAGGGCAAAAGAGTAAATCGCTGATGCGGTCAGTGAGTATCCTGTTTATCTCTTCTGGCATCTTCATATTAAAAGACCTTAATCCTGCCTCTACATGGGCTACCCGGATATGAAGCTTTTTTGCAGCAAGGGCTCCGGCTAGTGTGGTATTGGTATCTCCATAAACCATAACCCAATCAGGTTTTTCTTCAAGCAAAATGCTTTCTATTTTTTCCATCATCTGACCAGTCATGGCTCCATGCGAAAGGGAATGGATCTGAAGGTGGTATTTTGGCCTGGGAATCTGCATCTCGTCAAAAAAGATGTCACTCATATTTGAGTCAAAGTGCTGTCCTGTATGGATTATGATTTCTTCTATACCCGGATGTTTTGCAAACTCTCGGCTGACAGCAGCAGCTTTTATAAACTGTGGACGTGCGCCTATAATGGTAATGATTTTCATACTGATATTTTTCAGGGATTTTTGTTTTCTTTTTCTTTATTTCAAAATGTTTGAATAAAAGCTGAGAAGCTTTTGGAACTCATTTTCCCAATTATATTTTGTCTCTATGGCTTTCCTCCCATTTTTTCCCATTTGTTCGGAAAGATTGTCGTTAGAAAGTAAACTGTTGATAACTTCCCCAATTGCTTCGGGATTCAATGGGTCAACGCATATCCCACAATTGTTTTCTTCAATGATACTTTTCCACAAAGGAAAATCAGAAGCAATAACGGGAATGCCTGCCGCCATGTATTCAAACATTTTTATGGGTAATGAGTCTAAATAGTTTATGATAGGATGTAGCGTTACAATTCCAACTTTAGATATGGAAAAAATCTGATAGATGACATCCCTGCCCACAAATCCAAAATCATTTACTTTTCCCCATTGTTCTGATCTTTTAACTTTAAGCTCTAACTGTTTTTCATCAAAAAGGCCTGCAAGATTTAATCTGGTGTTCGCATATTTTAATGATTGTATGAGTTCATCAATTCCTCTTAAAGTGTCCAATCCCCCTACATAGCAAATTTCATTTTTTTTGTTCACCCATGGTGCTATTTGTGTAAATTCTTTTAAAATCGGATAATTATTAATATCAATGCAGTTGTAATTGATTTTTATAAATCGCTCTCTGATAAATGCAGTAGCTGCAACTATTACAGTGAACTTAGAAGCGATTCTGTTCTCATAGCTTTCAAATAATCTGCTTATCATACGTCTTAGATACGCAGGTATGTAATATTTGGCAAGTATTTGCCTTGGAACATCTTCATGAACATCGTAAATAACTTTTTTCCCTTTTTTGAGGAGTTTGTTCCCATAAGGTATAAGCTCCGGGTCATGAAAATGATAAATGGCCGCATCTATCTCAAGTGCTTTTTTATAGGCCCTGTATGCGCTTTTCAGAATACGTGCCAAACGGTTTGTTGTAAATCCCACATCATGGACATGTACTTCATTTATTAATTCATCTCCTTTGCCGTCGGCAACAATAAGATGTACATCATATCCATGTTGTGCCAAAAAGCTACATTCTTTTAAAAATATCCTTACATCACGGCGACTATGAACGCTGGTAATATGGCAAATCTTTGTATTCAATTGGGTGAGGGCTTGTTGTTATTTATTGAAATTTTACAAAATTACAAAATCTTGCCTATACCTTTTTCGGTGATTGTTTTAGTTTCATTAAAATCTTATCGCACGTAATGGCTAAGGTAATAAGCATTGTCCAATTGACAGTGTTTGTTACAAACGAACTGGGTGCATTTGAAATAAAAGGGTAAGTTAGTAATATTCCACCCCCAATAAATATATAAGGGATTAATTTTGTGTGTTCCCTTATGACAATCATGCCTTTAATAACGATAATTGCGCAATAAACCAACCATCCAATAAAAAATAAAGTTATAGGAATTCCATAATTGGCTAAAAGTTTAAAAATCCAGCTATGAGGATTGACAATATTTCGTGTTGGATAAGGTCCTTTTCCTGATTCGATTAAATAACGGAAACTACCTGCACCCTGCCCAAATCCTTTGGATTCTTTAAAGAAATGTATTCCATTTTTTACAAGGTTCAGGCGTATCTGATTGCTGTTTATTATTGTATCCTGTTGATGAGGTGACTGAACAGAAAGCATCAATATTTCCGAATCTCTCTCATTTATCGGTTTAGGGTTTTCATAATAGCCAATAAGTTGTTGTCCCCCAAAATAGACACATGCCATGATAAATACTGCAAGGCCAATCCATTTTGAATATCGGGTCAAAAATGAAATTTTAAAGTGATTCTTTGAAATGACATATAAAAAACACTCGAAAATAAAGAAAACGATTAAAGCTATTATGCTGAATTTACTGCTTGTAAGGATTATAATTCCAATAGATAAAGCAGTTAAAATATTGGTTAATAATTTATTCTTATCTGTATGCCAGGCATAAGCCCTTAAAAGGATTACTGAAAACACAAGATAAACCGCCAGGTTATTTGGGTTCCCAAATGTGGCAAATGGAACCTTGTGGTCTCCATGTGTGGGAGGAATATGGTTCAGGTGATTTGAAAAATCACTGGGAAGGTGGTTTAAGAATAAGTGTTCATAAATGCTTATCAGCAGGATTATACCTAAACCCAGAAAAAATGCTTTCAATCCAATATTGAAATAATCAAAATCATCTTGAATGAAAAATGAAATCTGATATATCATGGCCAACCCAATGGCAATATAAAAGGTTTCTTTGATGGCATATATGGTATGCGGGGCCCAAAGCATTGAAATGGTTGCATATAGTAAAAAGAACAACATAAAGAACAATAAATACCTCGAGACTCTTTGCTTCGGAAAATACCATTGTTGGCTGATAAACTGATAAATAAAAAACAAAATAAGTGTGAGCCTGAAAACAGTGAGGGTGATAATTGGAGTTTGAATTGGAAAAAGATAACTGCCCATGGGCATACTTAAAATGAGTGTTATCCAGAGATATTTGCTTATTGCCCTGTGATGCTTTATTTTAAATAAGAAGTTCATTTAAAATTTGAATTATTTGCTTGATGAACTAAGGTAAAGTGACATGTTTTTTTTCGAGATGGCTATGCCTGAAAACTCTCTCAGGATAAATTCCCTGATTGTTTCAGGATGAAAAGTATCATAACTTTTAATAAGATTAAGAATTGCCAGAGAAAGTTGCGCAGGGTCTTCTTTTTTGCATGATATCCCATTAAAAGGTGCTACAAAATCTTGTGGGCCACCTGAATTTGTTACTGCGGCAGGCATTCCTGTAGCCATTGCCTCTGCTATTGAAAGCCCAAAGGTTTCAAAACGGCTGGGTGATACATATATTCCCCCGGAGTGTAAAAATGAATTTATTTCTTCTGGTTTTAATTTCCCTGCCCATTGAATACTATCGGATACCTTAAGGTTTCTGGCCAGCTTTTGTAAACCTGGCATATCAGGCCCGCTGCCTGCAATACTTAGTTGTAATTCAGGTTCTTGTTGTTTACACAAAGCAAATGCCTGAATTAAAATATCATAACCTTTAACCGGAAATAGGTTCCCTACGCTTATCAACCTATATGCGTCCCTTTTGTGTGAAGGGATTGAGAATAATGAGATATCAACCATATTGGGAATAACAGTAATATCCTTTTGAGGACAAAGCAACTGCATCTCTGATCTTAAACCACTGCTCACTGCTGCCAGACCATTGGAAGTGTTATATGCTTTTATAATGCATTTTTTTTGCCAAAAGTTTAGCTTTCGTGATAATACCTGTGACGAATGCTCTGTTATTATATAGGGGATGTTATGTTTTTGTGAAATCTTCATAGCAGCATAGCCTGCCCACAAGCCTATATGGGCATGAATGACATCGGGCTTCCCATGCTTCAAGCAGTATGCATCAAATAGCTTTTCTGCATGTTTTGCAAAGATATACCTGTTGAAATGCCATAAGCCGGGCAACAGGTTATATGAATATATCCGGTAAACTGGAATCTGAGGTTCGTCCTGTCGGTATGATAATCCAAAACGAAAGATTTCAGATGGTTTTTTAATACTGAACAAACTCCTTAGGTCTGGGGCAATAATCCCAATTTTTATGTTATCCTGAAAAGTCTCTTTTAAGGCTTTTGCCTGTTGTTTGAAAAATACACCCTTATGGGCTTTTTGTTCATCAGGATATGCCCCTGGAATGATTACCACATGCATTATTGCAGGATTTTTGAAGTTTTAATCAGGTAAAACGCTAAAGATATCGTAAAAATATAAAAGATTAGTTGGGCAAGTGCAAACATTTTCATTGTATCAACAGGATTGTGATAAAGGGCATGCCCACCAATGATGCTGAGATAAATCATTCCCAGATGGATAAAATCAAAAAACAATACTACTTTTTGTTTGCCCAATCTGATATAAATAAATGAGAGGGCACTTGAAACAAAAGAAACCATCAGATAAAGGATGAGAATCTTTAAATAAACAAGTATTTCAGTCCATTCTGCTCCAAGGCTTTGTTCTATCCATGAGGAAGGAATCAAATGAATCACAATTGAGGCAAGAAGGCCAATGGAAAATAGCATCGCCGCATTATTTCTATACGACCTGAACATTTCCTTTTTGCTTTTTATCTCAGAAATCTTTTGATAAAAAACCTGTGAAAACGAGGATGCTATAATCCCTAAAGGCATCCCGATATAAATAAATGAGATGCCTATATAACCTACAGTTTCCAAACCATATAAACTTGTCAGGATGAGGATATGGATATTGCTTGTAAGCACCCCTAAAAAACTCCCTGGTGTAGTAAATAAAGCAAAGCTTTTATATTCATTAAAAACTCCATTAAGCCTTGAAAATGTAATTGAAGAAAAAAACTCTTTTTCTTTGTTCAGCATCCTTTTCAACATCCAGATAAATGATGCGACCTGGCCTGTAACCCGTCCAACAATTAATCCTGCGGGGCCGGGGAATGGATAATAGCCACCTACTTTAGCAGTCTCGCCAACAAAAGATTGAACAAATTTGCTCCATGCAATAAAACTATATGATTTCTCTTTGTTATACCAATACTGGAAAACCTGGGTGCCACCAAAACCAATAATAGAAACAGGCACAAGCCATAGATAAGGTTTTGCTTCCGGGGCTTTAAACAATTCTGATATGGGCCCTGGAATAACTAAAGCAATGATCAATAAAAGGATGCTTATGGCAAAAGTAAAAAATAAAGCCAGAAAGGTAAGATTGTATTGTTGTATCCTGTCCTTGGCCAGCACAATTGCATATTCATATTTGAGCGAAGCAAATGAGGTAACAATGGCAGCTATAGAAGTGAAGTGGGTCAGGATCCCAAAATCTGATACTGAGTAGAACCACTTTTGTAATACAGGCAGCATCAGGAATGGAATCGCTTGGGCCAATACCGTTCCAAATGTTAGTTTAAAAACGTTTTTTGAAAATTCAGTATTAAATCGCTTTTTAAGCACCATGTCTTAAGCCGGAAAGTTTTCGCAAAGTTAATTAAAATCCCTTTTAAGAGTATATTATTATAAGCAGGTGCATTATTCTCTTTCTTATCAGAAATATACTGAAAGACATAATACTTACATTTTTTTTGAAAAAAATAAACCTTTATACAATAAAAGTGTATTGTAATGTAATTGTAATCAAGCAAGTAAATGCTTTTCGACAGGCAATTGAATATGAATTTGATATATCATCATAGCTGGGATAGATGGGGATACACCCTGAATGCTTCCTGGATACTTCTTCAAGATGCCAAGTCCATAGTTAAGTCGGGTTTAAGCCTGATAATTATCGGGTAAGGCCATTGGTTTATAAAAAATACTGCTTTGGTCTTCAATAAAAAAGCATTTTTTTTAATAAATTATTCAATCAATTGCATTCAGAGGTTTGAATGATTTTAG
>CAYLYP010000022.1:0-42113 GCA_964387795.1 uncultured Bacteroidales bacterium | reverse complement strand
CCAGACATATTTTTTTCTCCGGTAAACAGATGTATGACTGTTCCTTCCGTATAACTATAATGAAGCTCATCCTGAAGTGACCTGAAAATCACAATATACCTTATCCCTAAGCGCTCCAGACAAGACAACCGCTTCATTTTATAAAAACTGCACCCCTGCAGCCTCTCCCGGCATGGTATAAAAAAACTTATAATCTGTCGCAGAGTAATCCTAAAATGGCGTGCCGCTTTGCTTTCAGTTTCCAAAAACCCTCTAATGTCAGAGATGAGCAATATCAACAAAAGAAAAGAAGATGTTGGCAATTACTTTTACTTCTTATTGATTATAACGAAAAGCAATACACCATTAATGATACTGCCCTAAAAAAGAAAAAGGGGGGCATTTTACCCCCCTTCTATTCAAATATTAAAACTCATTCTTTATAAAAAGGAATTGTAAATTTTATTGAAACCTGTAACCAACACCAACATTAATTAGATAACCAAACTCCCAGGAGAACCAATTAAAAATTTTATCAGTCAACACATCATCATGTCCCATGATAAATGTAGTACCATATCCTATTTTATGTTGCAGATACCAATTATTAGCTAAAGGGACTTTATATCCAAGCCCTATATTTTGTTCAAGCCATGTAAAAGGACCAAAATATTCAATATCTTCTTTATAAACAGCATTTCCATTTTCATCATTAACAATGCCATACACCGTCTTATTTCTTGTTGTTGAGTATGATATCTGGGCATTATAAAAAGCAAATGTCTCAACATTGGAAAAGATTTTTAATATTTTTCGGTTATAAAATATTTCAGCACCAATATGGTGGTAGGGTTTTGTAGCATAAAGCCTTTTTCTATAAACATAATCCTGGTCATCAGGGTGGGCAAGCATATTGATGTTATATCGCAACCCCAAACCAAATTCATTTTTTTCATGAAAATGTTTAGACCATGTAAGAGAAAGGTTTCGCCCTGAATGGGTAGAGTTAAAATTTAAGAACAAATCAGATTGTGCAATGGCACAATTACATAGCAATAATGCTACAATCATTAAAAATAACAGTTTGTTTTTCATTGTAATTTGAATTTATGAACAGATTATCACCTGTCCGGATTAATAAATTATCAATTCAGAAAACACCAAAAAAAGTACTAAGGCTTAATATGGCCTACGGATTATCAATCCAACTATTAAAAATGTATAAATAACCAATAAAAAACAGTATTAATTAAACATATAATTTTGTTTCAATGACAAATGTATAAAAATTATTAAATGAAAAAACATTTTATCCGACTTTTTTTACTATATATGAATGGTTTAAGGAAAAATTACATAAAATGGTTTTGTCATATATTAACCTTCACAGAAAATAAAAAAAGATAGCAGACAATAATGCTCTTGCCTGCTATCTTTTTAAGTTCTAATAACAAAATGTGATTTGAATTGAATCAAACTTTATCGGTCATCTTTTTTTTCAAATTTAAAAGGATTTTGTTTTTTGACTAAGCTCCAGATAATAAGCACAGTGCCAGCCACAATCATGACTATTGAAAAGCCATCAAAGAATCCTCTTTCAAAATCGCTTAGGCGATCTCTAAATATGCTGCTTAAAGCTTTTGTTAAACAACCGATGCCATAGCAAGCCATAAAAAAAACAGGTAATACTCTTTTCATTGTAAACGTTTATTAATTTATTTTTTTCAAATTTCAAGACACACTTCCTGTGCTGATATCAAAGAACACAGCAGGCCAGGATTTATCCATTCAGATTGGTTTTTGCCTCCTTCAATAATTCAATCACAGGCAGGACTTCCTTCTTGTTTCTATACATCCGAACCCTGTAACCTGCATAGGCAGCAATTATTAATATCACCGACATCAATCCATGAAAGCCTATCCTGGTCATAAGTTCCATTTCAGGCAGAATACCCATATAAAGCAGGTTTAGCCCAAGAATAAGGACGATAATCAAAGCAATAAACGGCCTTTTGAAGACATCGTTTTGTCTGTTGAGCCTTTCAATTGTTTTATCAAGAAATTGAGTTGAAGGTAAATCAAAAGGAAGCTCCGATACTTTAAGCTGTCTTTTCAGATAGGTAATAAAAAAACTAACAACACCGGAAGCCAATACCAATAATCCGGCTATTACGTAGTATAATCTCAGGCCGGGTAAGCTTTGACCGCTAATTGATAAAATCAACAAAGCCATGATTGTTACAATAAGTATTATTTTTATTTTATTGATCTTGTCCTGACGGTTTTGCAAAGCTTTTAAACGAGCGATAAGAGGATTATCCACAGGCTTTTTTTCATTAAGCCCTGCCCCACTTACTTCCTGTGAAACCCATAAAGCCTGGAGATCAGAGAAATCATTCATTGTTTCCATTTTCCAATAGGGTTTTAAGTTGTTTTTTAATACGGTTTATTTTTACACCAACATAATTTGAAGAAATTCCTACAATTTCAGATATAGCTTCATAACTCAGGCCTTCCATCAGGAGGGATATTAAAATACGATCCTGCTTTTGCAAAAGGGAAATTGATTTGGCAAGTCTATCAAGCTTCTGATTTATAACCAACTGTTCATCCGGGTCATCATAATCCTGCCGAAGGTTCAAATCTTCAATAATATGCTTTGTGTTCTGGTATGTTTTTAGTTTTCGGTTAAAAAACAAGGCAGTGTTTACCGAAACCCTATATACCCATGTTCCTATTTGGGCATCGCCCCTGAATGTATCCAGGCTGTTCCAGATGTTAACCATGATCTCCTGGAACAGGTCATCCACCTCGCTTTTTTCATAAATATAAGCATAGCTGATCCTATAAATCTTATGCCTATATTCTTTATAGATTGAAGAGAACATCTCTTCCTTTTCCTGTATCCTCATCGTTTAGATAAATTGAATCAATTTTTGAACCAACCATTCCGGCTCATCTAACATTATAAAATGCAATGCGCTTTCGTTAATAAAGATACGCTTATTGGCAAGACCTTCAAATTGTGAATTTATTTTTTGTTGTATTGACTGAGCATCAAATCCGGCTTTTTTTAATGTCACATCAGAGCAAAGGATAAGCACCGGGCAGGAAACATTCTTTAGTTCAGGCCTTAAATCATTTTCGAGCATTGCACATTGTGCTTTTATGATATATTGCCTGTCGGAACCCATAATCAGGTTAAATAAAGCATCCTGGTTTTCAACACTTGTTACCATTCCCTTCAGGTTTTGTTTCCAGAACTCAGCATACTTCTCCTGAGGCATAGAAACCATCTGGCTTTCATACATCTGTGATTGTTGTTTCCCTACCTCAGAAGTAAAAGCCTCATTCCATAAAGCCATAGAAAAGGGAAAGAAATCAACAAGTACAAGCTTCCCTACCAAATCAGGGTGAATAGAAGCAAACTGAAGGGCCATAAATCCCCCAAAGCTATGTCCGATGACAGTTGGAAGTTCAAATGCCTGTTCCTTGAAATACCCCACAAGTTCATCAATAACTTCCTGCATCATAAAATCCCCTGTTTCACCCTTTCCACTCACCCCTTTTATGGAAACCAGGTGGATTGTATGGTTTTCTTTTAATTTCAAAGTCACATCTTCCCATGCATCACTTCCACCAAAGCCTGAAATAACAACAATAGCAGGACCTTCCCCATGCCTTGAAACATCAATTGAATGATAAGCCTTGCTAAACAATGAGGCTAAAACCAAAACAGCAGTAAATAAAAATCTTTTCATTTTTCGGATTTTTTAATTTACCCTTTAGTAGCAGATGTTTTAGAATTATTACACATATACTGAAAAAAAATTACATCCCTGCGTTTTATTTACCAAATCCTATGGTTTACCAACATGCTTCTTATGTTTTATTAAGTTTTAAGGCAATAAATACCACACTCCTCTGCCCTATTCCAACATATCAGGAAGATAAGGGGCCGAGAGTATTAATCAAAGATTATGGGTTAAAAAAAAGCATTGAGAGATATTCCCAATGCTTTATAATTCACCCAAACAAGATAATACTTTAGTGATTCTTTACCTCACTACAATACTTTCGTCTGATGGCACACTTTCTACCCCTTCTTTGTTTTTAGTGGTAATATGGTAGATGTACCTTTTGCCGGTTTGAACCTCTTTGTCAAGGTATTCAATAGCTTCAGCATTAAGGGTAGCAATGAGTATAGGCTTTTGCCCACCAATGCTCTTATATATCAATACTGATTGCAAATCTTCGTAAACAGAGGTACTCCATTCCAACTGTATACCTTGGTCAATTGAAAATGTTTGTAGTCCAAAAGGTGGAATAGGATTGTTTTCATAAAGGCTGAGGGTGCTAACAATACCATCGGTGCTGATATTCCCATCCAGGTCAACAGCATGGACTTTATAAGTGTATGTTACTCCAGGTCTAACTGTGCTGTCACTGTAATAATTCAGGGGATAAAGCTGTTCGGGAAGCATCAAATCCTGAAAACTACCCTTGCCCTCTTTTCTAAAAATTTTATACCCGGCAATACCAATATCGTTTTCTTCCATGTTTTCCCAAAACAAACGCACAACACGGTTTTCTTCATAAACAGTAAGGTTTGCAGGGCTTAGTGGGGATATAGAAATGACTGGGCGGGCATAAACTTTGTTTGATTGGGCACTTTCAATAAAACTGGTGCTCTCAGTTACAGCAACATAGGTATAAGTGCTTCGGCCAGAAAGCATTGTTAGCGTATCGTAATACTCAATGTAGCTTTCCCCTTCTTTTAAGGGGATTAAGTTGCTGATGAGAGACATTTCGGGAGTAAGGCCATTATCCCGATATATCCTGACACCTGCTGCTTCCAGGTCGGTAAGCTGTATACGAAGAAAAACACCTCCTTTCACACCATAAGCCGTTTCTATAAAAGGAGGGATTGGGGGATTGGGATTATATGACGCACTAAACACCACATTACTGGCGGGCGATTTATTACCGCTTTTGGTGATAGCCCTTATCTGGTAATAATAGTTTACATCTGCCAGGGTTTCAAGGTCGGTAAAGCTAAGCACTGAGACTGGAACAGTTCCTGCAAGCTGAAAATCTTTATCCGGGAAGCGGCTTTTGAAAACTTCAAACATTTTAATATCAGAATATTCATTCATGCTCCATGATAAAAGAATTCCCATTTGTTTTTCAAACTTTTCAGCTTTAGCGGAAATAAAATAGTTACGCATGCTTTCTTTGCCCAGGAGGGTTGCAATGGCAGAAGCTTGTCCAGCTTTTCCTGTTGTATCAACGGGAGCAATGAAATATTGCAGGATATCTTCACCAGCCACATAAGGAGTTACAGTATCCTGCACCACAAAAAAGACAGTATCGTTTTTTTGGTAACGCATCTTAATCCCTTTTACTTCAAATGGCTTTCCATATTGGTATTGAACGGGAATAAAATCCGGAGCAGGATTATTCCCACTCGAATACCATTTGATATAAATCATTTGCGGGGTTCTTTGACTTTCATAGAAATGAAGTTCGTCAAATTGAGGCTGAGTTTGCTGCTGTTGTTGGCCAAAAGAGGAATTTAACCATAAGCCTAAAAAAAGCAGTATAATGATTTGTTTCATTTTATTACAATTTCATATTTAACACTATTGTGCATTGAAAATCTGATTATTTATCAGGGGCAAAGGTTATCACCACAACTTCCCAGTATGAGATTAAAGCCTTTTCCGCTGCTGGAGATTTTCATTGTAAGCCCTATTTCGGGAGATGGAATATCTACACCAATCCACCCTGTTAGAGGGGTTAGTACCTCCGCTTTCACACCGGCCTTCATGCTACCACATCCGGTTATATTATAATTGCCGTTGGAATAATACACACCGGATATACCCAATTGAGCACCGGCATAGGTGGATAAACGAAAAACACCACCACTTGCACCTCCCGAAATAGCTCCTTCGGCTAAAAGAGACAAGCCATAAGTATTTACTGCCGGATCAAAACTCATCCAGGTACGGGCATTAAGCGATAAGTCAGCATTTACCTGCACCCCCACAAATACATCAATAACAGGGAAAGTAACACCCCATTCGATGCTTGGAATAAGCTGCTTTGTAATGCCACCTTGAAGTAAGAATCCCGATACCTTGTTCTGAAATTCAGCAGGAATACATTTTAATGCACCAAATGGAGCTCCCAATGAAGGAGGGACAGCCTGGTAATCACCAAAGAGCCCAAACAGGTCGCAACCTCCAATGCCTGTGATATCGATATTCCCAATAATGTTCAAATACCAGCCATTGGAGTCAAAAATACAGTTTGCAATCCCATTGGCCTGCATCCCCATCAGGTTTTTATTGATGTCAAGTGAACCTGTAAGTCGGGAATTGGCAAAATCGTAAGTGAAACTCATGCCCGGAAAGTCATTAAGTTTACTGACATTGATACTCTGGCCCTGAGCTTTAATCTCTCCATTGCACAGAAATTTCACCCTGCTTTTTTGCTGGTTATCACTAATACCCCTCATGCCTTCCATCTCTCCTTCAAACCAAAAAGTGTTCCATGTGTTGCTGGCTTTGTTGAGTTCCATGCCACCCATTACCTTGTCGAAGAATTTGGATTTATCCTGAGTAATATAGATTTTTTCATTGGTAGGGATTTCTATTCTTGTTGATGCGTTTTGATGAAACAAATCAATATTAATTGGCAGCAACTTACCTTGTTCATAAGTTGTTCCTTTTACAGTAAAAAGATCATTGCTGATTTTAATGCTGGGTTTCTTCCATTCAAAAAGCATATTGTTGTGCATAAAGTTGAAAGATCCGGGGTTGTTAACAACAAAATCATAGCCCTGAGCTTTTTTCTCCCAGGCCATATTCCCAGTAAACTCATTGATGTATTGAATTCCCGGCTTGTATTTCCCCTGAACCTGAATCCAGGGAGGCGTTGCCAGTTCATAGATATTCAATGTTGTACCGTCATAAGTTTCAAAATCAACAATGTTGAACAGTTTTATGTTCGCTTTTTTTACTATAAGGCGAGGATCACTGCCGTCACTTAGCATTAATAAAAGCGAAACAGGAATTTTTTGATTGTTCAAACCTGGAAGTTGTTCAATAAATGCAGCAGGTGTGTCCCCATCACTTGATGCATAAATTTGCCATTGCATTTCACCTTCAGTCTCAACGTAAATGAGTCCTTTATTGGAAGTATTCATTTTTAATGGAATATTTCCAAGAATGTTTATATTATCAAAATCAGCAATGGCATTTTGGTAAATAAGAGATGAATAGGTAATTTCCAAATCTTTAATACCTACTGGCACCTTTGCCTGAATAACTGAATTTTTCAGCCATATTCCACTGGTACTGAGTTCCCAGTCGTTGCTGGTGAGTTTCCATTTATCCAACTGAAGGGTGATTGTATTTGTTTGAGATATCTGTGGGCCATCTTTTGTAATTTCGACCATCCCCATATTAAGCTTAAGGTTCTTGGGACTAGTATTATCACAATTAGTATGTAAGGTGGTTTGCAGCCTGATTTTTTCCTGATTAAGGAATGACTTTGTAGGATCAGCATAAGCCGCATTTGGAAAATGCGGGAATGAGTATCGTATTTCAGTCCCCAGATTGTTGCACACAAAAAATCCGTTTACTGGAAGCGTGACAGGTTTTTTAACCTGAGAATCAGCAACAAATACCGGAACCAGCATTTTGGCAGTTCCCGTGCCGGAGGTGGTTGCCAGATATAAGTCAGGTAGACTTACCAGTGAAGTATTAAACTCAGTGGACGGAACCATTACCCTGCCTTTAATAACTCCGTATGGTGAGCCAGCTTTAAACCTGTCTATCAGCAAACCTCCCGGAGCAGAAAGCTTGCCATCAAAAATGTTTAAAACCTTGAGGTTGTCGAGTGTAGAGGTGTTAAGCGTAACAGGCAAGGTAACCGGCTCAGCAATAGGGACACCTTTATCGTTGTTTTTACCTCCCTTTTTAATCTGTATATTACTAAAAGCCAGAACTTTTCCAGGATCCGTTTTAAATTGATCATTATCTGGCAATTCCGTAATATTTCCATTAATAAATACCTTGCCGTCATCGGTAGCTGTCAGTCGTGTAACTTCCATCGGAAATCCCATGAGTTGGGTGATATCCATGTCATCGTACACAGTAAGGTTGAAATCCTGGTTGACACACTGATTTGAAGCTACATTAATCAATAACTGTTTTTCGTCCCCGATAAAATTTGATTGTGATTTTGATGCAACAAAGTATTGCTTATAGGATCTGACAGGAACATTGGTCATACGATATTCACCAAGAAGTGTAATACTTGTGAGCGTATCCAAATATCCCTGATATCTCACAGTGCCATGGTGTACAGGAGATTCTGTTCCTTCTCCTGCATAAACAAACCCATTTAAACATGTCGCACGCTGTAAACCACACATTAGGATCGTTGGCTCACCACTAACAGGAATTTTAATATTAAAATATCTTGTTTCATAGTTCCTGTCGGTATATGAAAGCATTCCCACTCTAACTCTGTAAACCTGGTTTGGGTTATCTCCGGCATTTTCAAAACTAAGTTCTACAATGCCATCTTCTCCACTGAAATCACCAATAGGATATCCATTATTATTTTTAACATCTAAAACATGCACCCAGCAGTTGTATATTGGTAATAATAGATGGTCTTTTAAAAATATTTTCACTTTCAACCTACGTTTAACTGTATAAAGTTCAATATCCAGGTTTTGGTGATTTTCTCCAGCTACAAAAGTAATGGTATCAGTTATATAACCCTGCTTTTCAACAATAAGCTTCTGTTGTTGGCCTGGTAGTTTTGGGACGAAAATTTTATAAAAGCCTCCATTATTGCTTTCTATGGCGTTTTGACCTTCAATCCTGATTTTAGCCTTCAGCCCCATACCCGTTTCACCATCTCTAATAAACCCTGTCAATGAAGCACCCTTTTCAAGGTCAATAATCGTGTTTATCTGCTTACCTATTGTTAGTGGTTCATAATCTGCACTGTATGTTTTATAACCTGGATGCTTAACTATTATTGTTCTATTAGGGGAAATAGTCTGCTTGGTTTTCCTGCTAAAGAGAAAATTAAGGTCATTAAAAGCAAATGAACCATCGGAGGCTGTAATAGATGTTGGTGGAATATTTACACAAAACCCATTGTTTGCATTAATACAAAAGAGCAAGCCTTCATTTTCGTTTGCTTTATAACCAGCATGAAATAGTATTACCTGATCATCAGGTTTGAAATAGTAGATTTCATGCAATTTTACAGAAACATTACTCATTGGGTTTGGTGTGGGAGTATCAAGCACTTTACCGAAAATCCTTGGAAGGTTGGGCTGCATATATAAGGATTTTGGCATTGTGTAATAGTTGTAAAGAAAAATAAAATCCATACTGCCTGGGTTGATGGAACCAATACCAGCAGGAGAAGGCAAACTACCTGGGGGGGCAATTGGCATAGGAGCCCCACATGTAAAATTCTGGTCACCGGTTTCAATAATATCACTGACCAGATAGTACTGGAACGTTGGATTGTTATGCCATACCACTCTTTGAAACTGGACTACTCCATTGGTGTTTGTAGTGCCATGTGCAACGACTTTAAAGCCAGGAAATTTATTGGCTATCGAAGGATCCACCTGATGTTTTTGGCCTTTAAGCATCCCATCTTCCAAAGGATACAATTGGTAAGAAAAATCAATCTTACGGCACAGATATACATTTACCCCGCTTAGGGTTTCAGTCCCAACAGCCTGATTGAGTTCCTCTCCCATCGGCTTGGGTTTTACTGTTACATCCACCTGATAGCTGCGTACTTTTGAGTAAAGGGTCGGCAAACTATTCACTTTTCCTATTTCAGGAATAATTGCATAGAGGGGATTGAAGTAAAAGCTTTTATGAGGGGCATCTATAACAATAACCAATACCCTGTATGTGTCATCGTTAAATTCTCCCGAACCAGCATAAATTAATCCCAATTCAACGTTCTCAAAGTATGTGAAATTGTAGTTTCCATTGGCATCCGTTTGAGTTACGGCTATTGTTTTTCCAATATCAGGGTAGGATGATTCGTGTTGGGAAATAGATAAGTTTATTATATTTTCCGGTTTCGGGTCTTTCCCTCGACGAACTGTTGCATAAGCCACTGCCAATCGAATGTTGGCATTGGCTAGTACATAGTTATTGGAACCTCCTGTTTCGAGGTATTTATATTTTAGTTTGCCTTTTACTGTTGTTAATTGAATTGGAGGAGGTGGATTAAAAATTAGCATATTTCCAACATTTATGGAGAAATTGGATGGATATTTTGGAATAGGTTTGACTTCAAACTGTGGTTTATTGTCAGTAAACTCAATTGTTTTTTTCCAAACAAAGCTGCAAACCTCACTTCGGCCATGATTACGGAAATGTACTCTATGCAAAGGATCGAAGGCAGTAACCATAAATGCGTATGTTTTTCCTGAAACCAACGTTGGTTGTGCCGGACCATACATAAAAGCATTGCCCATAACAACAGTTTCAAAAAATATTGGATGAGCAGCCGAAAACATTGCATCGTGGATATTATGCCCTGAAGGGTTCACTTCTACAACTTTTAATAGATATTGAGTCCCAGCAGGAGCACCAGCGGGAATTGTCCATGAAAACAATATACTTTGGGGACCCATTTGCATTATTTCCTGTTCACAAAGTGGCTGTGTGATTATTGGAGGTTCTATATTTGTGATACTAAAACTATTGCTGCACCCCATAGGTTCAGCATATGATACTTGTTGACCGGTATCATAATTATACACCATCAAACAGATTGTATAAGTATCTTCAGGTAAACCATTTCCCTGAATAATTTCTTGTTCAGTAATGCCTTCATAGCGCAATTGATTTACATTAAAAATCTCTTGTATATCACTAAGCGTAAGATTGTAAACAGAGGCAGGTTGTAATAAAATTGGCTTTAAAGGTTTATAGCCTGGACGGGTATAAATGCGTATACCACTACTCCCCTTTATTTCTCCACAAATATAAACTCTCAAGGGGTATGCATCGATAAGCAAGTATTGAAGCTGAGCCAGTATTTTGTTGGGCTGTGAGGTATAATCACTAATCTTCGATGAATATGGAGGAGTAACAGTGATGTTTACTCTTACCGGCAGATCCTGTGCCCGGGAGATTGTATTAAAAATCAAACAAACAGCAAAAATCAGGATTACTTTCACCCATGTTAAACAGGATGACTTAAGATTGTTGATGGTGTTAAAAACTGAATACATAGCTTAGGTCTCCTTTAATTTCATGAAAACTTGGATTAATGGATGTAACAGGATATCTGTTATTGATAAAAAATACCCCCAATCGGAAACTATGCCCCCGGCCTATTTGAAGGTTGCCATTTAAGTTGCTGTTAAAGACCCATGCTTTGTCATCAACAGTTCCTGTTCGAACCAAAGAATTGATTATACCGATGGAAAGCTTTCCTCCAAGCAGCATTTTGGTTGCCCCTGCACTTCCCCCACTGGCGGAATAATCCATCGTTGCGTTTACCAGTTTGTTATAGTTCACACCCACAATAAATGACCATTGGGATTCGATAAGGTTGAGGCTGTAGTTTAAATTGGCAACATGAGCCTTATTGTTGGCCATTTGAGCAGTATATGCATTTTTATCTTCAAGGTTCATGTTGGAATAAACCAGAAAAATCAGATGCATATATTTTGGACTAACAAAAACCAATCGTGGTGAAATGCTTAAGTTTTGTGTGGTTTGAAATACTTTCAAGGAGTCGATAAGGGGCAGACGACCAGCTCTTTGGTTATTGCTATAGTTGCTATAATTCACATCAATCCCAAAAACCTGAGATGGATTAAAGGACGCAGACAATGAGGAAATCGTCCTGAGGGAAGTAGCTTTCTTGGTGTTTTTTAAGTTGTCGCGCTGAAGCCCTATACTTCCCCTCATGCTAAGTTTGTTTTTAAAAAGCATAATAGCAGGAGCAATGGTAATGTTCTCTATGTCTGAATTAAAATAATATGCTCCCATAGAGCGATACCCGGGATCAATACGCCGGTATTCCAAACGTGTTGAGAACTTAGTAGAATTGTAATTCAAGGAAGATCTTATGGCCGTAAGCAGTTCTGTGCTTTGATTGATATTCATAAAGGCTTCTGCACTACTCAGGAGCTTATTGCTATCATTAAGTTCAAATGAGGCAGCAGCCATATCTGTTGTATAAAAACTCGCTGCCAGTTCATTCTCAAAGGAAAGATTTTTAGTGATGCCAATGCGTGAATTAATGCCACCTACAAGGTTCTCCTCTGCCGGGGTGTATTGTTCAGGTTTAGGATTAGAAAGAGAGGTGCTGTCGTCCTTTATTTTCAGAAATACAATATCTACAAATGTTCTTTGTGTCCCAACGCCAATGCGTGCAGAATAGCCTCGGCGAGTAAACGATTGCAAGGTGTCAACAGCAAACTCATAAGACTCATTGCTCTTTTTAAAACGACCATATACAAAACCAAAGCGGAATTTTCCAGGATTTAATTCCAAACCTCCACCCAGAAAATTATGACCTGCCAGCGTAAAATTACTAAAACTTACATTACGATAACCAATATGAGCAGTTGCCCATTTATAAGTAGGGCTTAATCCAAACTGATTGAAAGGCTGGGTATAATCTGTTTTTTTATCGCTATAACGGATACTGAAAGGCATTGTAAACCCATAAACAGATAATTCGGCATTAGCTGAAAACACAAATCCAAAGGGATCCATACGCTTTTCGATGCCTGAAACATTATATGCAACCAGGTTTAAACCCACATTGCCACTTATATTAAAAGGCTTTTGATCTTCTATATTGTCAAGCTGTTGTGCTTTAACCGAATGGGAAATGCTTATGAAATACAATGCCCACATAAGCATTATTAGGATTTTGAAGTATTTCATTTCTGCTTGTTTAAGATAACAGAACGAATTAACGGGATAAAATTCCAGGGATTTCACAAATTTCATAACAAATGGCAATTTGCAAATATAAGATAATATTTAAATTTTATGATATTAAAAGCAAATAAATATATATTTAATGCCAACAATATCATTTGATTAAATATTTTATTTCAAGCCTACAGACATACTATTTATGGTTTCAAATCAGCAAAGTGTTAATTGATTTCTACATTGCAATGATGCATTATCATTTGCAACTTGTAAAACAATTTTTTTACCATTTTTTAATGGCACCCAAACACCCCCTTTGGCTGATTATTGAAGTAAACAACGCTATGGACAGGTAATTATTTAACAAAAACAGAAATGGCAAATGATTCTGTATTATTTGCAGTTGACAGATTGGTAATTACTCCATTTTTCCACATTATAGCTACATGTTGGTTTGAACTTAAGTTATAGCCGTGTCCCACAACAAAAACATCATTATTGAGGACATATACTGATTCGGCAATGGAATAATCGCTGAAGCTTTCATTTAAAGGCAAATCTACAAGCACATTGTTTTTCCAAAGTCTTGCAACATCCTTGCCTCCATCAAACTCATATCCTGCAACATAAACATCAGCTCCTGAAACAAATATGGAAGTGGCTTGAGCATTGTAGTCTCCATTTGACAAAGAGATGGGGGTCACGACAGAATTTGCATCTACCGTCCAAACTTGCGCTATTGACTTTCCGTTACTATCGAATTGATAACCTGCCACATAAACTATGTTACCTGAAACAAACAAGGATTTAGCAATTGCATGATTATTTATATTGGAGAGAGAAGTTGCTTCCCCATCTTTCCACAAGATTGCTACTTTTTTCAAACTGTTTTGTTTATAACCTACTGCATACACAACGCCATTTGAAACGAATACAGAATTTGCCTCGGAGCTTAAGAGGGATGGATACGTTTGAAATATTTCACCATTTTTCCAAAGTATGGCTATTTGTTTTTCTCCACTTTCCACTCCTGCAACATATACATCGCTACCGTCCACAAAAACTGAAAAAGGAGAATAGGAATTATTGATGTTTCCTCCATTACTTAAGATTGTGGCAACTCCATTTTTCCATATTTTTCCTATATAGTTTGAGTTTTCAAGTTCATTGCCAACTATATAGATGTCCTCCCCTGAAACAAAAATGCTTGAAGCCTTTGAAAAAACCGAATTACAAGGAAGTGAGGTCTTTTCTCCGTCTTTCCAGAAAACAGGAAAAGAGCTCAGACCTATCTTTTCATAACCTGCAATATAAATAACAGGTTCAGGTACTTGCTCAGGTTTAGGTTCATTCTTATCGCATGAAACTGATAAAAACATAAGTGTAGTTATTAAAACTACCAGGTGAAATGGAATTTCTGTAAGTGTTTTTTCTTGAAATTTCATAAGGACTTTACATTAAAATTATTTAGCAAAGTTATATTCCAAGACTATTCAGGACTGTAAAAAAACGAAAAATAATGTTGTTTAATTATTTATTAATCTATTATTAATACACAATAATGTATATTCATCTAACAATTACAAAATATTAACAAATGAATTAGATTAACTTTTCAGATTACAATTTGTCTGGCCAACTCATTCTCTTTTTTTAAGTACTCATGTGGAGGACATCCTGAAAAAAGCTGGAAGTCTCTGCTAAAATGTGAAAAATCGTAAAACATCCCTTCCGACACCAAAGATTTCCATTCGAAATTTGGGTTTTGGAACATACTCTTGAGTAAACATTTGTGTCTTAAAATCCTACTAAAATGCTTCGGCGAGCAACCTACAACTTCATTGAAATATAACTGAAATGTTCTGGCACAAAATTGTTTGGGCAGTAAAAGCCTGATATCATCAACTATCCCTTCACGACAGTGAATTTCATCAACTAAACTATCAAAATATAAACGAAAACGAATGTTTTTTTTCCTGTTATCCCAAAGAAAATGCTCAATTAGTTGTATTATCTCCTCATGGTTTGTGACTGAAGAAAGCTTTTTATAAAGTTCGTTTATTTTGTTTTTTTCAAATATATTGGTACCACAAATTATGGTATTTGTTAATACATTCGTAGGAATGCCATATAAATTATAAAGCCCATAGGGCTTGAAATTAATACATAATACTTTTACTTCCGGCTGACGACATAGGGCAAAATGACTTAATAGCTGTCCCATTACTGCAATTTGGTAGCTCTGTTTCTTTTCGTTGTAGCTAAATGACTTTCCATCAATCAGAAAATGAATTATTGGGTACCCGGAGGGTGGGCCAACATCAAAGGCAATGCTATCATTCAATGATTTATGAAATCCGCATACCCAGTAATCTATTATAAAATCCTTCAGAAAAGGATGCTGAACAGTGTATGCTATTTTATAATGACCCATAACTCATTTTTCTCATACGTTGTTTTGTAAAAATACGAAAATATGAACAACAATTTTGTAAAAATACGAAAAACAATTACATGTAATCAATATTTGTAGCTTCGGATGATGTTAATTGCGATAATTTCATTACTAAAACTGGATACATATCAATTATTTAAACAATCTGTTAATTCGTTACTGACTTTTATACTTATTCGCATACTATTTGTCCAGATTGATTAAATCCTCAAGGCTTTTGCAATCGAAAACCAATAAAGCGAACATGTTTGCATATCAAAAATAAAAACCAAAGTAAATAACATACATGGTATTACATCCAACCTTAGACAAGAAAATTATTTAAGAATGAAAAACCAACACCCTTCACCCTAACCCTTCCACTTCCACCACCTCCCTGCTCAAACCTGTTTCGCGCATGATTTCATCTATGGGATTCCCATATCTTTTTATCCTGATAGCAAGTTTAAGCATCGCTTCCTCTTTTAGCCTGCATTCTTCCTCCAATTTGGGCATTAGTAATTGTTCAGCCCTGGTGAAACCATCCCCCTCAGCAGTGTCCAGTGAGTTTTTTAGGTCACGATAATACTTCAAACTATCTTCATAGGCTTGCTTGTCGCTTTGGCTTAGGTTATGATACTCGGCTATCTTAAACACTTTTTGGAATATCTTGTCCTTAATCTTTTCGGGTATCCGATCAAACCTAATAATTTTCAAAATCAAAGGGATATTTCATTTGAAAAAAAGCTAATGATCACATAAGAAAAGATTATTTAGATATCATTCAGGACTATTCAACTTTGATGCACCTTACCGAGAAGCCAAGGGTTTTTATGGTATCAGACTGGGAAACTATCGTTTTATCTGAATACATACCAAAGAACCCGGCCTTTGTTTCCTCAGCAGAAGTTGAACTCCAGAAATAACCACCTGCACCAAGGTTACGATAAGTATCATCACCTCCTTTAAACCCTCCGGCTAAAGCACTAAAACCACCATGATTGTTAGCCCCTTCATTGGGATATTGCCAATATTCAGTGCCCTGATGTTTAAGCTCAGATCCCGCAATAGTGCCACCACCAACATTTCGGATCAATAAGTTCCACTGTTCTGTATCAGGTAAAACCCAACCAGTAGGGCAAGCCTGGTTTGCTGCCTCCCAGGTATATAACAATCCATATTGTGAGGCATTAGCCGGATCATTATTATAAGCTGCGCTTCCAGAGGGGGTTTGATAGTTAAGGTTTTCAGCCATCCAGAGCTGGTTAAATATCCTTACCCAACGATATTCTTTCAAATCACGCGAATCTGCAAACGTACCTGTATCATAAACCCCGGCAGGCTTCACTTCAAGCTCATCGCTATAATAAATCCGTTCTGTAGTGTGAACAAAAGCCCTGACATAATAGGTGCCATCAAATGACATCCCTGTTGCCTGAGCTGAATAGGAATCCGATTCAGTACCCACCAATACAATTTCATCATTCGTATCAGGTTCCCCTGTTTTATTCCAGCAGAGCCCCTGGCTCTTTATAACCACTTTATCTGAAACATCAATTTTCACATCCACAACAACCCCATGTGGCAAAACAGAAGCAACTTCTACTTTTTCATACTCTACCAATGAATCCCTGTTCCAATCGTCTGAACAGGAAACCAAAGTTGTTGTCAACATCAATATGAATAACCCGGCTATCAGATTAAAGAATTGTATTCTAATGCTGGCATTTTGCCTTAATACTTTGCTTCCTTTCATATTTTTTTGCTTTTAATGAATGACGTTTGGCTTCCATTTTGAAACAATACATTAAAATCTCATAAGTGATGACAATTTTTTAAATCAGGGTCTATTGTTTCAAAAACACGATTTGTTTTTTTTTAAAAAATCATTCGCTGCATCAAAAATAATGAAAAAACATATTACAAATAATTATGATGCAAATAAAATACAATTCGATAAAACAAATTTCTGCATAAACAAGAGTATTTTTTTTAAATCCAGCCTGATGATGCAATATAGGATTGTTATAACAAATACGAACACAAAATTATAAAGGAATAATAAATCCTGAACTCATATTCATAAAATTGAATTGAAGATAACAATCTATAAGTCTGTTTAGGTTTTTCTAACAAGCCTTATTCATTGGCATAAGCTTGAAATTAACTATAGTTAAAAGCTCTTCTCCCAGAATACAAAAAATAATATGGCTAATAGTGATTTTCATCTCATAAAGCATTAAATTAGCAATAAGAAAAAGAAAACAAAATCCATTCGTCACAGAAATATATCAAGATGGAATGAACAGGTCAGCAAACACAGATAAGCCTGCTTTCAATCCATACGGGACTGGTGAATGGCTCCCAGATATTTCTATAGAATTGTATTTATATTTTTTCCCCAAAACAAAGCCTGATAACCATGAACCCTTCAGTCCCTACCAAATATCGCTATAATGAGCTATACGCCACCGATAAATTCGACTTTGGTGACATCCCCTATCACAACCTCATGCAAAAGCGGATTATTAATGTATTGCTGATATGCAGCAATTATGATGCTTTTATGCTTGAGGAAGATGGACGTATCAATGAAAAGATATTTCTGGAATACACTTCAAAGAATCTTCGTTACCCTCCCCAGTTCACTCAGGCTAGCTCATCTGAAAAGGCATTCGAACTTATGGAAAAGAAAAGCTTCGACCTTGTTATTACAATGTTGAATGTTGGAAAGATTGATGCCTTCGAAATGGCCAAAAAAGTAAAAAAGCGCTATCCTGATATCCCCATTGTAGTATTAACACATTTCTCAAGAGAGGTAACATTAAAATTAGCCAATGAGGATTTATCCTCTATTGACTATGTGTTTTGCTGGCTCGGCAATTCAAGTCTGCTTTTGGCTATCATCAAGCTCATTGAAGACAAGATGAATGCCCAGAATGACATTGATGAAATTGGAGTACAGGCCATATTGCTTGTTGAAGACTCCATCAGATATTATTCTTCTTACCTTCCGACAATATATAAGGTAATCTTTGAACAAACCAATGAATTGATGACCGAAGGCCTTAATGAGCATAAAAAGACCATGAGGATGAGGGCAAGACCAAAAATCCTTCTGGCTAAAACCTATGAGCAGGCCGTTGAGTTTTATGAAAAGTATAAGCACAACCTATTAGGGGTTATTTCAGATATTTCATATTACAGGAATGGGGAAAAAGATTCCCAGGCAGGGATAAAGCTTGCTTGCAAAATAAGGGCCGAAAACTCTCAGATACCCATCCTGCTTCAATCTTCAGATGAGTGGAGCGATGACTTAATGAAAAAAATTGAAGTTACATTTATCAATAAATTCTCAAAAACACTGCTTATTGAGCTTAGACAATACATTAAAGAGCATTATGGCTTTGGTGATTTTGTGTTTAAAAGCCCAGGCTCACTTGAAGAAATTGATCGTGCCAACAATCTTCACTGCCTTCAGGTAAAAATATCCAGCATCCCTTCCAACTGCCTTGAATATCATGTGGCCAACAACCACTTTTCACGCTGGCTCAAAGCCCGTGCATTGTTTTCTATTGCACGCCTCTTCTCTGAAAAAAGCACTGAGGATTTCAATAATATTGAAGAAATCCGTTCTTATCTCATTGATACAATAGCTAATTACCGCATTAATAAAGGACGGGGTGTTATAGCAAGCCAGATTGATGAATATGCAATCTTTACACGTTTAGGCGATGGGATGCTTGGCGGTAAAGCCAGGGGACTTGCATTTATTGATTCGATGATTAAAAAACATAAACTCATGCACAAATGGGAGGATATCATTATTACAATCCCCCGAACTGTTGTTTTAACAACTGATATCTTTGATGAGTTCATGGAAGAAAACCATCTTTACAAGGATGCCCTTTCAAATATATCCGATGAGGAAATCCTTGATAAATTTATTAAAGCCAAACTTCCCCATCGCATCATTGCCCCTCTTAAGGAACTCATCGATGTATTTACAATCCCTCTGGCAGTAAGGTCTTCCAGTCTCCTTGAAGACTCGCATTATCAACCATTTGCAGGTGTGTATGCAACCTATATGATTGCAAATAATGACCCAAGACCTGAAAACAGGCTTCATGACCTTGAAGTAGCCATAAAAAGTGTATATGCTTCTGTTTTTTATAAAGACAGCAAAGCCTATATTACTGCAACCTCTAATGTTATTGATGAGGAAAAGATGGCTGTGGTAATTCAAAACATTGCAGGCCGGACTTATGGCAATAAGTTTTATCCTACCTTGTCTGGGGTTGCCCGCTCGGTCAACTTCTATCCTATTGCCCCCGAGCAATACGAGGATGGTGTTGCTAATATTGCTTTTGGATTAGGCAAAACCATTGTTGAAGGTGGTGTCTCCCTGCGTTTTTGCCCAAGATACCCCCAAAAAGTCCTTCAGCTCTCTAAACCTGAACTTGCCCTCACTGATAGCCAGAAAGAATTTTATTCGTTAAACCTTCATGTTGGAAGTTTTCATCCTTCAACTGATGAATCTGTAAACCTTTACAAATTAAAAATTAATGAAGCAGAAAACGATAGTTCCATCAAATATGTTGTTTCAACTTTTGATTACCAGGATCAAATCATCAGGGAAGGTTTATATGAGGGTGGCAAAAAAATTATCACATTTTCCAATCTGCTTAAACATAACAGCTTTCCGCTCGCTGAAATCTTAAGCAATATCCTGGAAATGGGAAAAAGAGAAATGAACAATCCTGTTGAGATAGAATTTGCTGTTGACCTTGATACAGGAGACCATCCGCAGGTATTCCATTTCCTTCAGATAAGGCCTATCGTTGAGGCTAATGACAAACACCAGGTAACAATAGTTAATCCAAACAGGGACGAAACCCTCTTATACAGCAAAAATGCATTAGGGAACGGTACTATAAACAATATTTGTGATATTGTTTATGTAAAACCTCAAACCTTTAATCCTGCTGAAAATAATACCATTGCATCTTATATCGAACAACTCAATCAGGGTTTTAAAAACCGTAATGAGAACTACATCCTGATTGGACCTGGCAGATGGGGTTCCAGTGACCCATGGCTTGGAATACCTGTAAGATGGGCACAGATATCTGCTGCAAGGCTTATTGTTGAAGCCGGATTACCAAATTACCGCATTGATCCCAGCCAGGGTACGCACTTTTTCCAAAACCTTACAAGCTTCTCGGTAGGCTATTTTACAATAAACACATTCATTGAAGACGGATACATTGACCAGGCTTACCTCGATGGGCTCGAACACATTTTTGAAAATAATTTCGTCAGACATGTGAAAACCAGCATTCCCCTAACAATAAAAATTGATGGAAGGACGCACCAGGGCATAATTTTTAAGACACCTAAATAAATTAATGAAAAATCTTTGCCATTCAATAAAATACCCATAATTTCGCCTTGATTTTCAACCCCGGTTGTTAAATCACTAACACTTAAATTTACAAACATCTAAATTTTTCCAAATATGAATTTAGAACAAATCATGACCGATCTGGAAAAAAAGAATCCTGGTCAAAATGAATTTTTACAAGCTGTAAAAGAAGTTTTGGAAACCATTGTCGACGTGGTTAACGAAAACCCTAAGTATGATGCAGCAAGCATTATTGAAAGAATTATCGAACCTGATCGTATCATCCAGTTTAAGGTACAATGGGTTGATGATAAAGGAAAAGTAAACGTTAACAGAGGTTATCGTATTCAGTTTAACAATGCTATAGGACCTTACAAAGGTGGCCTTCGTTTCCACCCAAGTGTAAACTTAAGTATTTTGAAATTCCTTGGATTTGAGCAAATCTTCAAAAACAGCTTAACTACTCTTCCTATGGGAGGTGCTAAAGGTGGTAGTGATTTCGATCCAAAAGGAAAATCAAACAATGAAATCATGCGCTTCTGCCAGGCTTTCATGGCTGAATTGTTCAAATACATTGGTGCCGATCAGGATGTTCCTGCTGGTGACATAGGTGTTGGTGGCCGTGAAATCGGATACCTCTATGGAATGTATAAAAAACTTGCTAACGTTCATAATGGCGTTATTACAGGTAAGGGCCGTAACTGGGGTGGTAGTTTGGTTCGCCCTGAAGCTACAGGTTTTGGTAACGTTTATTTCTCTCAGGAAATGCTTAAAACCAGGGGAACATCTTTCCAGGGTAAAGTTGTAGCTGTTTCTGGTTTTGGTAACGTTGCATGGGGTTCAGTTATTAAAGCTACCCAGCTTGGTGGTAAAGTTGTTACAATATCAGGTCCTGATGGTTATATTTATGACCCAGATGGTATCAGTGGCAAAAAAATTGATTATATGTTAGAGCTTCGCGCTTCTAACCAGGATATCGTAAAACCTTACGCTCTCCAATTCCCTGGTGCAAAATTCGTTGAAGGCAAACGTCCTTGGGAAGTAAAATGTGATGTTGCCCTTCCTTGTGCTACCCAAAACGAATTAAATGCTCAGGATGCCCAGAACCTTGTTAAGAATGGTTGTATGTGTGTTGGTGAAGGTGCTAACATGCCATGTACTCCTGATGCAATTGAAATCTTCCTGAAGAATAAACTTTTATTCTCTCCTGGAAAAGCTTCTAATGCCGGTGGTGTTGCTACTTCTGGTTTGGAACAAACTCAAAATGCAATGAAAATCAGCTGGTCTGCAGAAGAAGTTGAAGAACGTCTCCAACAGATTATGATTAACATTCACGAAGCTTGCGTTAAGTATGGTAAACAACCTGATGGTTTTGTTAACTATCTGAAAGGCGCCAACATTGCTGGTTTCATTAAAGTTGCCGATGCAATGCTTGATCAGGGTGTAATTTAATAATTGATACGTTTCTTTTAAAAAGGTCTTGCCTAATGGCAAGACCTTTTTTTTATATTGCATTTATTTTCAATTATCAATATTATTTTAATATAAAAAAAAATCCATTTTGAATTCAAATACCTGAAAAAAAGTGATATTTTGTACTCCTGAAAAAATATAGAAGAAAAATCCTTAAATGGAGCGAATAAAGAGGATACAAAACCAGGAAAACCAGGCAAAAGAAATTGCCCCAGTTGAACTTTCAGCTATGGATGCCTTTATTGAAAAATATAAAAACAAAAAAGGAAACCTCATCCCTTTGCTCCAGGCAACTCAAAACCTCTATGGATACATCCCCAAAGAAGCATTTTTAAAACTCAACAGAGATGTAGGCCTTAAGATAAATGAGATGTATGGGGTTGCTACCTTTTATGCCCAGTTCAGGCTCCATCCGATTGGGAAAAACATCGTTAAAATATGCCATGGCACCGCCTGCCATGTCCAAAATGCATCTGAAGTGAGTGAAGGTATTCTTGATTTCCTTGAAATAAAAGACGGAGAAACAACCACCGATGGCCTTTTCACTGTCGAAACAGTAGCCTGCCTGGGCTGTTGTTCTTTAGCCCCCGTTATGATGATTGGCGAAGAAACCTATGGGAAATTAACATCTTCACAGGCTGTAAAAATTTTAATGGAGATTCAAAGAAACCATATTAATCCTTGAAAATTAAGCCAAACATAAGATTTTTCTATCAAGACCTGTGCTCTTTTTCATATTAGATGGTTCAAACCCCTCAATTTTCAGTTCCTGATAAATAACTATTTGTCTGGCAATTTAATTCTTAATCAATGAACAAAACAACGATCATCGTCGGTATTGGCAGTTGTGGATTAGCTGCCGGTGCAGGAAAAACATATAAGGAACTGGAAAGGATTAAAAATACAGATTTACTGGACTTTGAACTAAAAAAAACAAGTTGCATTGGGATGTGTTTCCGGGAACCCTTAGTTGAGGTCATCGATGAAACCGGTTCTTATTTATATGGCGAGGTTACACCTGAAAAAGCTAATGAAATCATTGAGAAGCATATTAAAAACTTCTCCCCCATCAAAGAATATGTTGTAAAGACAGATCTTTTTGAAACACCTGATAAAAATTTCTTTGATGGACAGGTTAAAATTGCATTAAGAAATTGTGGCTATATAGACCCTGAATCTATTCAGGAATATATTCAAAGAAATGGCTATGGGGCAATCCAAAAAATTGCCTCCCTGAAGATATCGCCTGAAACAGTTATTCAAAGTGTTTTAGATTCAGGTATCAGAGGCCGGGGAGGCAGTGGGTTCTTAACAGGAGCTAAGTGGAGATATGCAGCCAAATCCATCAATGAACAAAAATACGTTGTCTGTAATGCTGACGAAGGAGATCCCGGTGCTTTTATGAATCGCTCCATCCTTGAAGGCGACCCTCATGCAGTATTGGAAGGAATGATCATCTGTGGCTATGCCATCGGTGCATCTCATGGTTATATCTATTGCAGGGCTGAATATCCATTGGCCATAAAACGACTTGAAATAGCTATTCATCAGGCAAGAGAAAATGGCTTCCTTGGAAATAATATTTGTGGGATTACTGGTTGTAATTTTGACATAAGTATTAAAGAAGGAGCCGGTGCTTTCGTTTGTGGTGAGGAAACTGCCCTTATTGCATCCATTGAAGGAAAAAGAGGAATGCCCAGACGAAGACCTCCTTTCCCTGCCGAATCAGGCTTATGGAAAAAACCAACCAACATCAATAATGTAGAAACATTTGCCAATATCCCATGGATTATCTTTAATGGCCCTGAAAAATTTACCATTTATGGCACCGAAAAAAGCAAAGGGACTAAAGTATTTGCCCTCACAGGTAAAATAAAAAACGGTGGTCTGGTTGAAGTACCAATTGGTATTACAATAAAAGACATCATCTTTAAACTTGGTGGGGGAATAGTTGGAGGCAAAAAATTTAAAGCAGTTCAGCTTGGGGGGCCTTCAGGAGGGTGCATCCCTGAATATCTTTCAGATACAATTGTTGATTATGACTCTCTGAAAGCTACCGGGGCTATCATGGGCTCAGGGGGTATGGTTGTTATGGATGAATCTACATGCGTTGTCGATATCGCAAGGTTTTTTCTTGATTTTACCCAAAAAGAATCTTGTGGTAAGTGTACCTTTTGCAGGATTGGCACTAAAAGAATGCTTGAAATCCTTACAAGAATTACCGAAGGAGAAGGCAAAGAAGGCGATATTGAAACACTTCTTGAACTCGCTGAAGCAATCAAAGACAACTCATCGTGCGGCTTAGGTCAGACAGCTCCCAACCCTGTGCTAACAACCATAAAGTATTTCAGGGACGAATATGAAGCACATATCAGGAATAAAAAATGCCCTGCATTAAAATGTAAAAAACTTCTCACCTATGAAGTCATTACTGATAATTGTACAGCTTGTACTGTCTGTGCAAAAGGCTGTCCTGTTAATGCCATTACTGGTGAAAAGAAAAAAGCACACTTCATTAACCAGGATTTATGCATTAAATGTGGAGTCTGTTTAACAAAATGCAAATTCAACGCCATTAAAATCAGCTAAAAAGCCCGGAGTTTTACAACAATACAATTGAACAACAAAATGGACAAACTCAATATCATTCTTAACGGAAATATTGTTAAAGGAAATAAGGGAGAAACGATTCTGGAGTTGTGCAAAAGGAATGAAATAGATATCCCAACCTTATGTAACGATGAAAGGCTTGAACCTTTTTCCTCATGTTATGTTTGTGTTGTTGAAGTAGAAGGAATGCGCGGGCTTCAACCTTCCTGCTCAACCCGTATCTCTGAAGGGATGAAAATAAATACAGAGACTGAGAAAGTAAAAAAATCGAGAAAAATGGCCCTCGACCTTTTACTTAGCAACCACTATGCTGATTGCTCAGCCCCCTGTAAACAAACTTGCCCGGCAGGTGTTGATGTCCAGGGATATATTTCCTTAATCAACAAAGGCTTATACCACGAAGCTGTTGCATTAATAAAACAAACAAACCCCCTCCCCTCAATATGTGGCCGCGTTTGTGTAAGGCCTTGCGAAGTGGCCTGCCGACGTATCCTGGTCGATGGAACAAGCGTTGGAATAGATTATTTAAAAAGATACGCCTCCGACTTAGATTTGTTTTCAAAAGATAGATATACTCCTCAATTGAAAGCGCCAAGTGGAAAAAAAGTGGCTGTGATTGGTGCCGGACCTGGTGGCTTATCTGCTGCATATTATCTTGCCATTGAAGGACATCATGTCGAAATATTTGAATCAAATGAACATCCTGGTGGAATGTTACGCTATGGCATTCCTCCTTACAGGCTCCCAAATGACATCATTGATAAGGAGGTAGAAGGAATTACTGCGCTGGGGGTTAACATACATTATAAACAAAGACTGGGCGATAATCTGCATTATAATGATCTGATGGCCAATTTTAATAGTATAGTGCTTGCAATTGGTTCTCAAAACGGCACATCAATAGGATGCGAAAATGATGACGCAGGAAATATTTTTACCGGAATAGATTTTCTGAGAAACATGGAAGTAACTGGCCAGAGGTATAACTTCAAAGGAAAAAAAGTAGCCGTTATCGGTGGTGGAAACACTGCTATGGATTGCTGTCGGACTGCCAAACGTTGTGGGGCAGATGAGGTTATGGTTATTTACAGGCGAACAGAAAAGGAAATGCCTGCCAATCCAATTGAAATTCATGAATCCCGACTTGAAGGGATCAACTATTTGTTCCTTACTGCACCTGCCCGGGTAAATAAAGATCCGGAAAACAATTTAAAATCACTAAGCTGCTTCAAAATGGAGCTGGGCGAACCTGATGCCTCTGGTCGAAGAAGGCCGGTAAAAGTCGATGGGAGTGAATTTGAAATTGAACTGGATATTATTCTAGCTGCTATCGGCCAAAAAACAAATGTCAATTTTATTGAAGATATTAATAACGCATCCCCTACAAAACTTAACATTAACAAATGGGGCGACATCGAAGCCAACCCATCAAACCTTCAAACTTCCATTGAACATATATTCGCATGCGGGGATGGTGTAACCGGCCCTGCAACCCTTATTGAAGCCATTGCCCAGGGACGTAAAGCCGCTTTTAGTTGTAATCAGTTTTTAAATGGGCTGGAGATTATGCCCGAACCATCTGAGTTTATCAGCCGAAAAGATAACTTTGAAACTCAGGGTCCCACAGATTACCAGCTCTTTTTTATGCATAAGAAAAAAGAAGAAATGCCGACCCTCTCCCCTTCCTTTCGCTCAAATTTTGATGAAGTAGAGTTGGGATACACTCCCGAACAAGCCCATAATGAAAGCCAAAGATGCCTTGAATGCGGATGCACTAAGTATTATACCTGTGATTTAAAAAAACTGGCTACTCAATATAATGCCCAACAAAAAATACTTCAAGGATACTATAAAAAATATAAAATTGACTTCAGGCATCCTTTTATTGAGTTTGATAATAACAAATGCATCCTTTGCGCCAGATGTATCAGGATATGCTCCGAGGTGAACGGCGCAAATGCCCTGGGACTAATAAACAGGGGATTTGAAACTTATATTGGTCCAAGCTTAAACCTTCCCCTCACCAAAACCAATTGTGATTCCTGCGGATTGTGTATTTCAACCTGCCCTACCGGAGCGATCACTGAAAATGTAACCTTCAAGCCCGGGCCAATCCTTACTGATAGCTTTGAAACAATATGTAATTTATGCTCAGTCGGTTGTACCATAGAAATGCACCACAAAAATGATTTCTTTTATAAAACCGAAGGAGCTAAAGGCCTTATTAATTCTGATGGGAATATTTGCAGGTATGCCAGATTTGGTTACAGCTCACTGAACCAGACTAAAAGGATTACAAAACCAATGCTCAGGAATGGTAATGACTGGAAAGAGATTTCATTTGATCAGGCTTTTGATTTGATTGCAAAACACATTAGAAATGCCAATGAAAATGAAAGTGCTTTCTTCGCCGGAGCCCGTCTTACCAATGAAGAGCTTTACCTGATTCAAAAACTTGCACGTACAGCAGGCCAAACTTCCAGGATTGGCAGTTTTCACTACCTTGATAACCAAAACACATCCCTCTTTACCAAACATTTTGATGTCCCCTTTTCCGAGTTTGGCGAAGCCTCTAAGTTTTATCTCTTTGCTTCGGAAACCAATACCGAACATGGCGTAGTTAGTTTCAGGGTCTTCAATCAGGCATACCTCAATAACATCCCTGTTGAACTGATTACTTCCAAAGGCCCAGGCCAAATGGCCCATAAAGCTGATTTTATCTGGAATATCAGGGACTATTATGCTTTTATTAAAGCTGTTAACTATTATCTGGTAGCCAATGGGCTTCATAATCAGATTTTTATCAATGACAATTGTCAAAATTTTGATACTTATAAAGCAGCTTTATTAGAAGAAGACTTTAATACATTGATAGTATCATCAGGACTTGGTGAAAATGACATTGCATCATTTGCAAAAGATTATAATCTTCAGCCGAATGCTATTCTTATTTTTGCCGAAAACAATGTGTGCCAGGCTACAATTTCTGAGCTTCACAACTTGGCTGCAATCACAGGAAAAACAGGCAAACGTGCTTCAGGGCTTGTTGTTTTAAAACCTAAAAACAATTCTCAGGGATTAATTGATATGGGAATATTTCCTGATCTTTTGCCTGGTGGAAATAATGCAAATAATGAAAAACTTATCAATAAGCTTAATTCCATTTGGAAAAGCGAGATAAAAACTTCCGGGCATGAGTTCAGGCTTTCTGATGAGTTAACAAATGGCAAGATAAAAAACATCTTCATCTTCGGTGAAGATCCTCTTGGATGCGCCCTGAATCCTGAACAAGCAACAACTCTGTTATCTAATGCATCCTTTTTGATGGTTCAGGATTACTTTTTAAGCCCGACAGCCCAAAAAGCGCATCTTGTTTTACCTGCCTCTATGCCTTTTGAAACTGGTGGAAGCTTTACAAATACCCAACAATTTATCCAGTCTTTTATTAAAGAATTGGATAGTCCTGTTGCAATTGACAATATTGATCAGATAAACCAAATTGCCGATAGACTTGGACTTGCCTGGAACATTAAATCACCAGAGGATATCTTAGCTGAAATTTCGATATTATTGAATGATTCTCTTTCTGGCAAAAACATGAAGTTTGAAATCACAACTAATGAAAAACAGAACCATTGCTTTGGCTTTGGATGTGATGCATGGCAAAAAACGATTGAAACTGAATTTTATAAGTCCTTTTCATAATCAAATGAGCTTACTGCATTCTTAATCCTGTATTCTTCTTTAACACCCATAAAAAATCATGAAAGCATTTGACTCAGTGAACGACATATTAGATTTCGCAATCAAACACGAACAGGAAGCTGTTGACTTCTATTTACAATTGGCAGCCCAGATGAAAAATACTTCCATGAAAACCACCTTTGAGGATTTTGCCCGCGAAGAAATTAACCATAAAGCAAAACTTCAAAAAATTAAAGACGAAGGCGTTTTCACTTTGCCTAAAGAAAACATCCTTGATCTTAAAATAGCAGACTATATTACAAATGTTTATCCATCCGGAGATATGGAATACAGGGATGCCCTTGTATTGGCCATGAAAAAAGAAAAGGCAGCTTTTAAGCTTTATACAAACTTAGCCCTACGCACCGAAAACGAAACATTAAAAAATATCTTCCTTGGCCTTGCCCAGGAAGAATCAAAACATAAACTTAGCTTTGAAATTGAATATGATGAATTTGTTATGCGTGAAAACTGATAACCTCTGCCAATAAAAAACACCCCGGAAACAGATTTATTTGTTTTCCGGGGTGTTTTGTTTTATAGTGTTTTGGAAACTCTTAGTCCAATACTTATTTTGCAAATTGAACGGCCCTGGTCTCTCTGATTACTGTAATTTTTACCTGGCCTGGATAGGTCATCTCTGTCTGAATCTTTCTTGAAAGATCGAAGGCTATTTGCTCAGCTTCTTTATCTGTAACCTTTTCACTACCAACAATAACCCTGAGTTCACGACCGGCTTGAATTGCATAGGTCTTAACAACACCAGGATAAGATAAAGCCAATTCTTCAAGGTCATTCAACCTTTTTATATAAGCTTCAACAACTTCGCGACGAGCTCCCGGACGTGCACCTGAAATGGCATCACAAACCTGAATGATTGGGGCAATAAGGTTATCCATTTCAATTTCATCATGGTGGGCACCAATAGCATTGCATACCTCTGGCTTTTCTTTAAACTTCTCGGCCAATTTCATACCGAGTATTGCATGGGGCACATCAGGTTCATTATCCGGAACTTTACCTATGTCATGCAATAAAGCTGCTCTTTTGGCAAGCTTAGGGTTTAATCCCAACTCTGCTGCCATTGTTGCAGCTAAATTCGCTACCTCTCGTGAGTGCTGTAAAAGGTTCTGCCCATAAGACGAACGGTACTTCATCTTACCAACAAGCCTTATCAGTTCCAGATGAAGGTTATGGATACCAAGGTCTATTACTGTCCTCTTTCCTATTTCCATAACCTCCTGCTCAATTTGTTTCGTTGTTTTAGCAACTACTTCTTCAATACGTGCAGGGTGGATACGACCATCGGTAACCAGTTTATGAAGTGATAAACGGGCAATCTCTCTCCTTACAGGATCAAAACCTGATAAGATAATAGCCTCAGGAGTATCATCAACAATAATCTCTACTCCTGTAGCAGCTTCCAATGCCCTGATATTTCTTCCTTCACGGCCAATTACACGACCTTTTATCTCATCATTTTCAATTGGAAATACAGATACTGCATTTTCAATGGCAACCTCTGTTGCTGTCCTCTGTATGGCTTGTACTACAATCTTTTTAGCTTCCTTATTTGCAGTAATTTTAGCTTCCTCAACAATGTCCTTTATATGGTTCAATGCTTCATTCTGTGCTTCTGCCTTCAGGGTCTCAACAAGCTGTGCTTTTGCATCTGTAGCTGAAAGACCTGAAATAACTTCAAGTTTTTCGAGTTGTTGCTTATGTGCTTTATCCAATTCAGCCTGTTTCTTAGCCAAATGCTCCAACTGCAGTGTTAAGGTGTCTTTTTGAGTCTGATATTCTTTTTGCTTTCTCTGAAACTCTTCCATCTTTTGAGAAAACTGAACCTCTTTTTGCTTTATCCGGTTCTCCTGGTTTATGACAGCCTGGTTACGCTCAGATACATATTTCTCATGTTCAGACTTAAGCTGAATAAATTTCTCCTTGGCTTGAAGTATCTTCTCCTTTTTTGTTACTTCAGCTTCTACCATTGCTTCCTTTAGCATGTGCTCTGTCTTGCGCAATACCGACTTGCGAAGAACCGTGGCGGTTATCAATCCCCCCACTATCAGGGCTGCAATGGAAACAATTACAATTGTTAAAATATCCATTGGTTTGTATTTAGGTTAAATAAAAAACAAAAAAAACCCGCACTTAATTCAATTGAGGTTTGTTAGAAACCCCAGTCTTACAGGTAAGAGAGGCCGGAGCTTGTCGAACGTCCAATGTTCCACCAGGGAAACACCACTGCAAGCAGTGATGTTAAGGCCTGTCCTTGAAACCCCGAACTGGTTCTCTAAGATAAAAAGTGTTGAGTTTCAAAAACGAGTAATTGAATTAATGCGGGTATACGATTATTTCTTTTCAAAGAACGATTTTTCTTCCAAATGTACTGTCAAAAGCTTATCAATCTGCCGGAGTTTCTCTTCTAACTGTTTATCTACAACAACCTTACTTGAAACATCCAGCGAATCCACTGCATAATGCAATGATACCATAGCCAATAAATCCTGTTTGTCGCGAAAGGCATAGCTCTCAGCATAGTCCTTAAGCATTTGATTTATTCGTTTTGCAGCTTCCCTTAATATTTCTTCCTCTTCCTGACTGCCGACATTTAACCTGTAAGGCCTGTCAGCAATTATGATCGTTATGGATTGTCCACTCATTCATATTAGGTAAACCTGCTAACTTATTCACTTAACAGGGCAATACATTTATCTATTTCCCGCAATAGCTCGTCAATACGTTTCTCAGCATCTTCTTTGCCCCATTGCATTTCTGCATCCCTGGCAAATATCAGAACTTTTAACTGATCGCTCAGCTGGTGTATCTGTTCCTGCTGACGGGCAACCTGATTTTTCAGTTTTTGGTTTTCCAGGTTTAGGGCAGCTCTCTCATGATCACACTCTTGTTGTTGTTTCAAGAGCAGCATCATCTTGTGCTCTATTCCGCTTACCAATACTGTCAGGTCATCCATTATTATACCACAAGCTAATATTGCAAATGTAGTAATTTTTAGAGAAAAATAGAATTTTTTTTAGATTAATAGTTCAATTTATTTTTTGTCCCATTTTCAATATTTTACACTCTTTAGCGGCTGTTTTTTTTCATCTTTTCTCCCTTTTGAACATACTTGAATCCCTAAAAACAATGTTTTTGTTTATTCCTGAATTGAACTCTATGTTTATTATAATCTTAAGTGTTTATTTGAATTTTGATAAAGTGTTTGCATCAATGATGTTTTTGTGTAATAAGCAATCGTGATTGCTTCATCAAAGCTTTTATATTCCTTATTTCTCATAAGAATTTATACAAAAAGCAGATTAATATGTATTTTTTTATCACAAAATAATTAATTATGTATTTATTTCTTGTATTTTTACACACATAATCAATTATTTCCATACATTATGAATGAAGATTTTTTGAAATTTGTCTGGAAATTTGGCTTACTTTCCCCAATACCCCATTTCACTGTTTGTGGAAAAAAACTCCAGATTATTCAGCCCGGCATTGAAAATATGGATGCAGGCCCTGATTTTTCAAATGCCCGTATTTATATTGATGACACCTTGTGGGCGGGAAATGTTGAAATTCATGTCAAATCCTCTGACTGGCTTAAACACCAACACAATCAAAACCCCTCCTTTAATTCGGTTATCCTTCATGTTGTTTATAATTACGACTCCCCGGTTTCAAGGATTAATGGTGATGAAATACCCGCTTTGGAGTTAAAACCCTATATCATTCCTGAGGTTCATAAAAAATACCGCGACCTGGAACAAAATAAAACATGGGTGCCTTGCGCTTCTTATCTTAAAATACTAAATAAAGAAATCATCCCCTTCTGGCTTGAAAGGCTTGCCATTCAGCGCCTCGAACGCAAAGCTTCTGATATCAGGGCACTCGTTGATTATTATAATTCCGACTGGGAGCAGGCATTTTTCATAATACTGGGGCGTGCCTTTGGATTCAGGGTGAATAGCCAGGCTTTTGAAGCTCTTAACAAATCTATTTCTTTTAATACACTGCTCCGCCATCAGGATGATATTTCTCAACTGGAAGCACTCCTCTTTGGCCAATCCGGCCTCCTTGACCTGCAACCTAATGACCCTTATGTCATCTTCCTTCAAAAAGAATATAAGCACTTACAAACGAAATACAATCTTAAACCTATAGATCATTTTCACTGGAAACTATTAAGATTAAGGCCTGTTAACTTCCCAACTCTGCGTATTTCACAATTGGCTGTTCTGATCCATAATAAAGGAAGGCTCTTTGATGCAGTGCTGAATTGTGACAACACCGATGATTTGTTTGAAATGTTCAAGGCTCAGGCAACTCCTTATTGGAATTCACACTATGTGTTTGGAAAAACAAGCTCTTTTAAACAAAAGCTATTAGGAAATGAAGCTATCTTAAGCGTTCTTATCAATACGGTAATCCCTTTCCTTTTTGTCTATGGGAAAGCCAGAAACCTTCCTGATATACAGGAACGGGCAATTGATTTCTTATCTCAATTGCCCGCTGAACATAATACGATTACAAATCACTGGTCTGAACTTGGTATCTTTTCAAAAGACGCCCTTCAATCTCAGGCTTTACTTCAATTAAAATCACAATATTGCGATGCTAAAAAATGCCTGAACTGCCAGATTGGAATGAAAATCCTTAACCAGTCCTGATTATATTGTTGGATTCATCACCCTGCCTGCAAAAAGCATCACTCCTGAATCATTATCCCTGATAAAGAAGAAAAATGGCCTGTTTGCCCTGAAATATGTCTTCTCTTCCGGCTCTACAGATGTCTTACGGATCATGATAACTGCAGTGGCAGCAGCAGCTTCTGTGCCTGCTTCACTTACATCAATAAATGCCTGATGTATTACCTTATCTATTTTCAGATCATCCTTCCCTGTCATCCCTGAAAAATCAGCCTTGTCAGTAAAAGCCAGCGTCATACCCATTTTAGACAATATCTGCTCAAGGTTTGCCTGTGTCTGTATTGAAAATGAAGGCAAGAACACATCTACCTTCCGTTCCTCTACTGCTGACCATTTGTCCAGCATCCCTGCATTCAGCATTTTCTCAAAATCATTATATTTCATCTTCTCATTGGGCAAAACAACAAACATTGATTTTTTACCCTCCACATAAGGCAGCTCCACTACTTGCACCTCTTTGTCCTCATAGTATCCATAATTGGTTGAATTAACCATAAACTCAGCCTCTATCTCCTTGCCATCCTGTAATTTAAAAGGAGCTTTGTGAGTATGTGCTTCATTGAACACATGCATCCATTCTCCCAGAAAATATATTGCATTAACAAGCACAAGCCTTGTATCCTGTGTTAATACCCTTGGCTTTATCAAATTCTTTATCTTGTCCCGGGTTTTTTGCTCTACCCATGAATTTATCAATTGACGGGCTTCCTCTGTTTCATTTATATAATCAACATACTGGACACCAGCCCCATAATACTGTTGGATTTTTTCAAAATACGAAGTCAAAAACGTATAATCCTTTTGTGCCCATAATGAATTGGCAATCGATAACTGAGTGCCTTTTTGAGGTGTTTCAATGCCCTTAACCAATTTCTGGAAGCCTTTATGTGTTTCGTCTCCCAATGAAGGATACCTCATTACTTTTTGCATCTCTTTGGCTGTCTGTCCTTTTGCCCCTGCAAAAGTCATCCCTAACGCAGATGAAATGCTAAAAGGAGAAAAAATGACGTTTTTATCCTGCTTGTCAAGATACTGATACATCGACAAGCCAAATTCATTTAAGCCTTTCTCTATTGAAACTACTTCCATCATTTCTGTTTTTTGTTCCCCATCTTCATTTACTCCTGCTGCTTTATTTGATTTACAGCCAACGACAACAATCCCTCCCGTTAGTATTGCAAATCCTATTGCTAAGTATCTGCCAACTCTTTTATTAAGTAGCAAACCATTTAGTTTCTTCTGTCTATTCATATCATTTGAATTTATTATTGTTCTGCTATTTTTTTTAACCAATCAACAAATATGAGGCCAATCTTTGCAGTTGCATCATACTATTCCATTGGGACTGTAAAAGACACCTTGGCTCCCCTGTATTTTTTGCTTTCAATCCAAATCGAACCATCCCATTTCTCTACCAATGACTTGCATATTATCAGGCCAAGCCCGCTGCCACCTTCGTTTGCAGTTCCTGTTGTTTTGGGATGAGGGGTATCCAACCTGAACACATTCTCAACCACATCCATATCCATCCCAACACCTTCATCCTTAACCGAGATTGTGGCAAAACGCTCATTCGACCTTGTTTCGATAAAAACCTTTCCCCCAACATTTGAATACTTTATTGCATTCATCAACAAACGAAACAATACAGAATTCATCACTTCCGGATCACAATAAAAAGACAGGTTTTCATCAACATCATAAACAAGCTTGATGTCTTTCTGGAAAATCTGCCGCTTCAATGCATTTACAGCTTCATTAATCGAATTTTGAACATTCACGGGAACCATAATCATTTCAAAACGCTCCGATTCAATAACTGCCCATTCAATAAGGTCTTCAAGCAATTCATACAACTGCTCTGAGTCACCCTGCAATATCTTGGCCAACTTAATGATTTCATCAACATTGTTGTTCTCAATATCCTGAACCAGAAAGTTTGCAACCCCTTTTACACCTATCAGGCTGTCCCTGATATCGTTTGTCACAATGGAAAAAAACTTCGTCTTTAACAAATGCATGTCCTTGATTTCTTCCCTTGAACGCTTTAATTCCAAATGGGTCTTTACACGGGCTCTCAACTCTCCTGCAAAAAAAGGCTTGGTTACATAATCTACAGCCCCGGCCTCAAAACCCTTAACAACTTCATCAGGCTTATCGTAGCTTGTTAAAAAAATCACCGGGATATTCTGGGTCTTATGGTTCTCTCTTAGCTTTTCGCAAGTCCTGTATCCATCCATGCCTGGCATTAAAATATCCATCAGTATAATATCCGGCAACCATTCCTTGGCTTTTTCATAAGCCTCAGTTCCATCTTTTGCATTTAACAAAATATAATATTTATTGAAAAGAATCTTCTCAACCATCTTTACCACCGTCAAATCATCATCAACGATAAGTATTTTATATGGTTTTATTGATTTTTCACCTACAAGTCGCGATGCTAATGGAGAAATCTTCATTTCGTGTTCATTTTTTGATCTTATAGCAATTCCGCTTAGATTATTCAGCTTACAATATAGCAAAAATAATGTTTCCTTTTTTCTTTTCCTGATTTTATAACAAATATAAGAAAAAAAAACATTTATCCTGAACACTCCCGGTACCTAATCAATGATTGCATATTTTGAACCATTTAAAGCATTAGGTATTTCTCATCTAACCTAAATAATGATTACTTAAAAAATACATAAAGAATTAGCAAATGTGAAAATGTGAGTATTAGCTAATTTAAAATACAAAGGCACCTATTTGCGATTTACGATGTACGATTTACGAATTGAAATACAAATTTACGGTTTCAATAATTAGGACGATGATTATAATGTTGTATCACCAAGGATTTTGTATTTCAATTTGCTAATTTGCTAATTTGCTAATTTACTCATTTGCTCATTCGCTAATTTGCTCATTATTAAATCATTTGTGTTAATTTATGTATTCATTTTTGTTAATCTGTGGAATAATACCATCTCTATACTTAAAGCGGAGTTAAAGCGGGTTTAAACCGGGTTTAAACCGGTTTGAACCCGGCTCAAACCCGGCTCAACCCCGGCTCAACCCCGGCTCAACCCCGGCTCAACCCTTACCCTGATATGAACCAGATATGGTTTTATTAAACAGTGACAATCCCTAATAGCCTGATTAATAGCACTTCATGAATAACATATAATTATGCTTCTCAGCTTGTCAACTTGCAACTAATTTTGCATTTTTTATTATAATAGGGTTTAATCTAAAACTACACTATTAACATAATTTTCACAATTTCAGCAAATTAACATGATAATAAAAGAGATTTATAACAAATATCACCTCTACAATAAATTAATTAAATGAAAATCAATGTTTCATGAATAAAACAGGTAAAATACATTATAGAATATCATTTTTTTTTGTATTTTTACATTTTTAAAATTGTTTATTCCTTTGCTTGAAAAAGGATATTAAATATCAATTTCAAAACAGGCAAAAGTCAAAAAACTTTAAGAATATGGGGAAATTAAAACTCATCATATTGGTATTTCTGGTTGTGTTATTTACAATCCCAACAGAGCTGAGTGGCCAGGACAGGCCTAAACCCACCAAGCCCAAAAGCAACAGTTTTCTTCCATTCTTCAAAAAAAAGAATAAACAGCCTCAAACCCGCTCCCAGCGCCCTTATTCAAAAAGGAAACGTCCTGTTGTGAGCAGGCGTAGCCAATATTTTGCACAAAAAGGATGGGATTTTGGTTTAATAACAGGGACTTCTAATTCCCTTACCGACATTGGAGGGGCCGGGATGGATGCCAAACCGGCATTCATTGATGTCCAGTTACGTACCACCAGTCTTAATGCAGGGGCTTTTGCAAGATACAAATTCAACAATAACTTTGCACTTAATTCATCCTTCCATTATGGCCGCATAAGTGGTGATGATAAGCTCTCACCCGAAGGTTCGTCAAGATATAACCGGGGATTTAGCTTCTCCAATCAGATTATGGAATTTGGTGTCCTTGCCGAATTTTATATCCCTAAATATACAAGATCACCTTTTGACTTTTATGCATATACAGGTGTTGTGATGTTTTATCACAAACCCAATCTTGTTGTTCCTGCAGGGGCTTCAAATACCGCAGAGGCCTATTCAAACTTTCAGCCTGCTATCCCCGTGGGTCTTGGGATAAGTTACACCCTTCCAAGCAATATTCGTATTGGCTATGACATAAGTTACAGGAAGACCTTTTTCGACTACCTGGATGGTTTTACAAGACCTGCTTCCAGGGGAAACGATGCTTATTTCTTTAATAACATCCGAATCAGTTATTATATTAAACCTTCAAGGGGAGGTTATTTTTAAAAAGATTTTTATTTAAAAAACATTTTAAAGAGATTGATTTCGCCCATCAATCTCTTTTTTATTGCCATTCATTGTTATATTTAGAAATTTTACATATAAAAGCTATTTTTTTGCCTACTTTTATTTCTTTTTTAAGTGATTTTCGTATTTTTGCATTCATGAGGTAAGTCAGGCTCTTTTTATTATCACTCTTGGTCCTAAGCTATGTCAATCCTCTCTGATATTGAAACCTGCTGAAAAAAACATATACCATGAAAAAAACCATTATTGCCTTGTCCTTAGTTATATCTAGTCTTACTCTCTCTGCCCAGGTTCATGAAAACAAAGCCAAACCAGTTGTCGCCCCAGGCCATGCAACTGAAAAAGGTGTTAAATCAGAGCAGTCAGAAAGCACAAAAAACAAAAGGAAAACCATAAGACCTAAAGGTTTTTTCAGCTTCTCATGGCTAAAAGGTTCAAACAGGCCTGCCAAAGCATCCAGTAATTCCAGAAAAGCAGGCGTAATGGGTGGTTCAGGCACGATACCTCAAAGTGACATGTCGGCTGTTCAAAATACCAGAAAAGAACCTTTGAACTCAACAATGCGCCAAAACTTTTTTACTGCAAAAAACTGGGATATGGGCCTTAACATCGGCTCAGCTTATGCGATAACTGATGTCAGCATGAATAAGGACTACTCTTTTGGGGAACATGCGAATGCTGCGTTTAACGACCTGAAGTTAAATTTTGGGTTCTTTACCCGTTATAAATTTACAAATGTCTTTGCGCTTCAAATGGGTTTCGATTATGCCCAGTTTGAAGGCTCTAACAATATGAACATCGAAACTACAGACTTTGGTTCGTATCGTTTCGAAAATGATATCTTTGAATTCTCCCTCAAAACTGAACTCCATATCCCCTATAGACAGTCGTTTCCTTTAAGGATTTATGCCTTTACAGGCCTTACCGCTTTTTTCAATGATGTAACGCTCTATGATAACAATGGTTTTAAAGATAATCGCGAAGATGATTATTCTCAGATCCAACCTTCTATACCCATTGGAATAGGCCTTTTCTATCGCTTTAACAATAATGCCAAAATCGGAACAGAATTTGGATACAGGAAAACAATTTTCGATTACCTGGACGGAGCCAAAGGTGACCATAAATCTTATGATGGCTTTATGCTGAATGCCCTTAAAATAAGTTTCTCCTTCTAATAAGCACTCTTTTGATTTTTTATATTGGGTATTTATGCAAAAACCTATATACTTGCATGCTTATTCAAATTGAAAATCAAAACACAAAAGAAAATACGATATGAGCGACTCCATCGAAAACATCAAATGCCTTATCATTGGCTCAGGGCCAGCCGGATACACTGCTGCAATATATGCTGCAAGGGCTGATTTACATCCTGTAGTATATCAGGGTTTACAACCGGGCGGACAACTTACCATCACTACCGAAATAGAAAATTTTCCCGGATATCCTGAAGGCATCAGTGGTCCAGGAATGATGGAAGACCTTAAAAAACAGGCAGAACGCTTTGGAACAGATGTACGTTGGGGTATTGTAACATCAGTTGATTTCTCACAGCGCCCCTTTAAGGTCATTGTGGACGAAAAAACAGAAGTCCATGCCCAATCGGTTATCATAGCTACCGGGGCCAGTGCCCGCTGGTTAGGCCTTGAATCAGAAAAACGTTTTAATGGGTTTGGGGTATCAGCCTGTGCAGTATGCGATGGCTTTTTCTATCGTGGCCAGGATGTTGCCATCGTTGGTGGTGGCGATACTGCTGCTGAAGAAGCTTCTTACCTTGCCAAATTATGCAAAAAAGTTTATCTGGTCCATCGACGTGATGAACTCAGGGCTTCAAAAGCCATGCAAAACCGCCTTCACAAAACACCCAATATTGAATTTGTGTGGAACCATGTAATTACAGATATCGTTGGCGATAAAACTGTTGATGGTGTAATGGTTGAAAACGTTCATACAAAAGAAATCAAAAAACTGGATGTCCAGGGCCTCTTTGTTGCCATAGGACATAAACCCAACTCTGATGTGTTTAAAGGACAGCTCAATCTTGATGAAAATGGATATATCATTACTAAGCCTGGCACAACCCAAACCAATATAGAAGGTGTTTTTGCTGCCGGCGATATCCAGGATCATCTTTACCGCCAGGCTATTACTGCAGCCGGTTCAGGCTGTATGGCTGCCATTGAAGTTGAAAGATACCTTGCTTCGCTTGAAGAATAAAAAATCTTTAGTTTGAAATCTAAAAACCTCCGGATAACACAATCCGGAGGTTTTTTTATTACAAAATCATACACATCTGCATACATCTTTGATTTGTCCTATATAACTGCCTAAGTGAATTAATAATATTTAACAGATTTCAAGAGATTAATAATCAATTCATTGTAATGAAACGCCTACGGAAACGCAATAAATTAACATTTTAATAACAAGCACAAGAAGTTTAAACCTTAAAGCTTTTTTACCTTTGTAATACAAATAATATGATTTAAAAAAAGAATAAGTTAATAAGCTAACAGCTAAGATATTATTAACCACTTTTAAATCGCAGGAATAGAAAAGCTTATTAAAGCATATTGGTTCCCGAAAACAATAAAGAAATTCTTTAAACCAAAATAAAAACGATGAGAAAGACTACTTTTAAATTTTTGAAAGGCCTGTTTATCCTTACAACAGGCATCCTCTTAAGTTTCTCCTCTTTCAACGCCACTGCCCAATATGTAGTGGATTTTGAAGGAGATGGAGAAATAAAGAGTTCCTATGCGAATGGGAATGTAACTCTCAGTGGTATCAACTGGGCGTTAAATAATACCTTGATTGGGACTGACCCAATCGATACTATTAACGGAATTAGATCTGCAAGGTTAAGAGGTTATTCAACATCAAGTATGGAAATGCTTGAAGACAAAACTAATGGTCTAGGTGAATTATCTTTTTTATATAAAACATATAACAGCACCGATACCCAGATGCCTTATTATGTTGAATATAGTTCAGATCAAGGAAGTAATTGGATTTTGATTGATAGCATACTTGCAACAACTGAAATCCTAAGCTTTAACAAAACAGTCAATATTGAAGGAAGTATTAGAATTAGGATTAGATCAACTCCATTTAATACTGGGTCAAGCAACAGAAGAACAAATATTGATGACATTACCTTAACAGATTATTCAGGAGGAGGCGCAATAGTGAGCCAGCCTGTATTCAGCCCCAATGGTGGTACTTATTATGCTCCGGTATCGGTAAGCATGAGCTGCGCTACTGAAGAAGCAATTATCTATTATACAACCGATGGTACCGAGCCTGACGAAAGCAGCGCAGTTTATTCTACTCCTGTTTCAATTTCTGCAAGCACCACTTTAAAGGCAATTGCAGTTAAAGCCGAAATGATAAATAGTTCTGTTACAACTGCCACCTATACTTTCCCCGAGATTAATGAAGTAAGCAATATTGCTGCCCTTCGCCAGGGAACTACAGGCACCACTTTGTACAAACTTACAGGTGAAGCCTTCCTAACCTTCCAACATGCTTACAGAAATACAAAATATATCCAGGATGCTACTGCTGCTATCGTAATTGATGATATGGGCGGAAAAATCCAGACATCTTATAACCTTTATGACGGGATAACAGGAATAATGGGAACACTTACCCTTTATAACGGATTGCTTCAATTTGTCCCTGTAACCGACCCAGGTGCAGCTACCTCAACAAATAATATAGTTGTTCCAGAAGTAAGGACACTTGCAAGCCTTACATCCGATGACCAGGCAAAGCTAATTAAAGTAATTGGATTAAGCTTTGGAACCCCTGATAAAGCAAACTTTGCTGCCAACACCAGTTACAATATTTTTGATGTAAGCGGCACCAGTGTTTTCAGGACACCTAATGCTGCTTCTGCACTTGACTATTTTGGCCAGCCAATCCCATCAATGCCTAATGATGTTACCATGGTTGTTGGTATCTATAACAGCAACATCCAGCTACATGCAAGAAATCTGGCTGACTTTATCCCTACCCCTCTGTACAATGTTAACTTCCAGGTTACTGATGGCACAGACCCATTATCAGGTGTTGCTATCACTATCCCGGGACAGGATAACCTACTGACCGACGAATCAGGTGCTGCAACTACCCAGATGATTGATGGAAGCTATACCTTCACTGCTTCTTTAGACGGTTATCAAACTATTGACGACCAAGCTTTCACAGTTAATGGCGCTGAAATCACTATTCCTGTTGTAATGCAGTTTATCGAATTGCCAATCCTTAGCATTGCATCACTCCCTGGCATTGAAACCCTTGTTGGTACAACTTTTGCTGAGCTTGAATTACCAACAACGATTACAGCAACACTATCTGATAACTCTCAGGTTTCTTTGGGTGTAAACTGGTCAGATGCAAGCTATAACCC
>CAYLYP010000021.1:0-45611 GCA_964387795.1 uncultured Bacteroidales bacterium | reverse complement strand
TATTTTACCAGCTTTATCACTTGTCCGGGGAAGATCCTGTCATTCTTCAAATTATTAATCTTTTGAATGGTAGAAACAGGAACTCCGTATTTCTTGGAAATCCTGTATAAGCTATCTCCCTTGCCTACAACATGAAACTCAGGGGCAGGTAATGCATGGACAGCTTTAACTTCAGTAGGCTTAACAATAGTAAGCTCTGCCATACTAAGTGTTGGGTCACAAAACTCAACAACCCTTCTTATCCCGATATAACGTGATCTGTAATATGCATTTTCGGTAGTCTGGAAGCTTATCCCTTTTGAACGTGAGGCATGGATAAAGGTGAGTGTTCCATTGTTGTTTTCGGTAACAATGCCCACGTGTCCTATCCTGTTATGCTTGGTGTTGCGCCCTTTAAAAAATATAAGGTCTCCGGGACGCGCAAGTTCCTTATTGATTGACACACCTTGTTGCCCCTGATCGAAGGAAGACCTCGACAGTTCAATGCCAAATTGTTTGAATACATGCCTTGTAAAGCCCGAACAATCAAAACCACTTGTTGATGTGCCACCATAACGGTAACGTATCCCAAGATAACGTGCAGCATAATGTAGAAGGGAATCTGTAAGGTTACTTTCTATCACTACCAATGAATCAGTTAACACAATCACATCTTCCTCAAGGCAGGAATCCACAGGCGCTTCAACAAGTTTAGGGCTTTCCTGGATGCTGAATGGAAGCGGCATTCCTTTATGTTGCTTATGTATTGAATCATTAAGGATTTGGGCTGACAGGGTCAGTGGCATTGCTAAAGGAATGCACAATATCAAAAAAATCCGAAGGATAAAACTCCCCCGGATTGTATTCAGAAATCTTATTTTCATTCTTTGAATCAAGTAAAGACCAATTATTATGAAAGTGATTGGTTAACCCTTGAAGCTGCTTCAATAACCTTTTCATATTCTTCAGGAGTAAGGTCATTGTAGAAATAGTTAACCGGATTTACTTTTTCACCGTTTTTAATAACTTCATAATGCAAATGGGGCGCAGTACTTATGCCTGAGTTACCAACCAGACCAACAATCTCCCCTCTTTTAATTTTCTGTCCAATGCGAACATTGGCTTTGCTCATATGGGCATAATAGGTTAAATAGCCATATCCGTGATCAATAACCACCAACAAGCCATAACCCGATCTGTTGTTTTCAACCTTAACTACATTACCATCTCCGGTAGCATATATTGGAGTGCCAAGAGGTGCAGTAAAATCAACCCCTGTATGCATCCTCAATACTTTGTATATGGGATGGATACGATAACCAAAGCCGGAAATCAACCTTTCAGTCCCTTTTGATATTGGAACAATAGCAGGAATAGAAGCCAGCATCTGTGCCTTGTCCTTTACCATTTCAAATACCTGATCGTAAGACTGGCTTTGAACTACCATCTGACGGGCAAGCTTATCGACCCTTTGCACTACCTGGGTAATCAAATCTGAATTATCATAACCTTCAAACTGGGCATAACGGTCAGTACCTCCAAAAGCAGCTTCCCTTACTTCACGGGGTATAGGTTCTGCTTCAAAAATCACCCTGTAGATATTATCATCACGGTGTTGTATATCCTGAAGGACACTTGACATAATGTTTAAGCGGTCGTTGATTAGGTTAATCTGCAATTCATATTGCTCAATCTCTCGCCGCAGCATCTTCTCTTTAGGGGAATCAAAAAAAGTGTATGCAAAAAATATTACAACTACTGAAAATACAAGACCTGATGCAACAATTTTTAAAATACCTTTTAATTTATCCCAGATGGAATCATTAACTTTTTCAACAGCTAATGATTTTGTATTAAAATGGTACCGGACTTTTGCCATATATTTTTATTGAAAATTGTTCGTTTATTGATAAAATAACAAAAACATGCTTCAAAAACAGTTACTTACAAAAAATCAGTAAAGCGTTTCAGAGCATTTTTCCACTATTAACAGCAAAGCTAATAAAAATTGAATTAAATTTGTCAAGCTTTTTAGTAAAAAAACACTTTTTGTTCTTTAAAATCCAATAAAAGTCAATGAATTCTAATCAGGTAAGACAGGAATTTCTAAGTTTCTTCGAGTCAAAACGCCATCTTATCGTAAATTCAGCCCCAATGGTCGTTAAAAATGACCCAACGCTGATGTTTACAAATGCAGGGATGAACCAGTTTAAAGATATTTTCCTGGGAAATGCCCCTGCCCGTGAAAAAAGAGTTGCCAATTCTCAAAAATGCCTTCGCGTTTCGGGTAAGCATAATGACCTGGAAGAAGTTGGCCACGACACCTACCATCATACAATGTTTGAGATGCTTGGTAACTGGTCGTTTGGGGATTATTTTAAAGAAGAAGCCATTGAATGGGCCTGGGAATTTCTTACCGGAGTTATTAAATTAGATAAAAACCGCCTTTATGTTACTGTCTTTGGTGGCGATGAAGCTGATGGGCTTAAGCCTGATATGGAAGCCTTTAACTTTTGGAAAAAATGGATTCCTGAAGACAGGATTTTATTTGGAAACAAGAAAGATAATTTCTGGGAAATGGGTGATAGTGGCCCCTGTGGCCCTTGCTCTGAAATACATTTCGACAGCAGGCCTGATAGCGAAAGGAAGGCAATACCCGGTTCACAGAGGGTAAACCAGGACGACCCACTGGTTATTGAAATCTGGAACCTTGTGTTTATCCAGTTCAACCGCAAAGCTGACAGCTCACTCGAACAACTCCCTTCAAAACATGTGGATACAGGTATGGGCTTTGAACGCCTTTGCAGGGTTATCCAGGGAAAAAGCTCTAACTATGACACTGATATCTTTCAGCCTTATATCCAGGAACTCGCAAAGAAGGCTGGAAAAGAATATGGAAAAAATGAACAACAGGACGTAGCCATGAGGGTAGTAGCCGACCACCTTAGGGCTATTGCCTTTGCAATTGCTGATGGACAATTGCCATCAAACAATAAAGCAGGTTATGTCATCCGACGTATCCTCAGAAGGGCTGTCAGATATGGATATACTTTCCTTGAATTCCGTGAGCCTTTTATCCATGAACTCGTTCCTGTTATTGTGAAACAAATGGGGAAACACTTCCCTGAACTGGCAGAACAGGAAACATTGATATCAAAGGTTATTGCAGAGGAAGAACAAGCTTTCCTCCGCACACTTTCCGTTGGTATTCATAAATTTGAACAATATGTTGAAGCTCATCCCGGACTGGATAAAGTAAGTGGTGAATTTGCCTTTGAACTTTTCGACACCTTTGGCTTCCCTATTGACCTGACCCAGCTTATGGCACGGGAAAAAGGTTTTGATGTGGATATGGCTGGCTTTAGTAATGCCCTCGAATCACAAAAGAACCGCTCCCGTCAGGCTGCTACCGTTGAACAGGATGATTGGGTTGTAGTCAAAAAACAGGATGAAGAAACCAGGTTCCTGGGTTACGATACACTTCATGCCCCGGTTGAAATTGTTAAGTTCCGAAAGATAAAATCTAAAAACAAAGAGTTTTACCAAATCGTATTTGACCAGACCCCATTCTATGCTGAATCAGGTGGACAGGTTGGTGATAGGGGATGGCTCATGAATTCCAATGGCAAGATTGAAGTTATTGATACCCAGAAAGAAAACAATCTGGTTGTCCATATTACCAATTATTTGCCCGAACGTATCTCAGAAAAGTTCCAGGCAATAGTGGATAATGTAAAAAGGACAAGCATTGCCAACAACCATAGTGCAACCCACCTTCTGCATGCTGCCTTGCGCAAAGTGCTTGGGACACATGTGCAACAAAAAGGCTCTCTTGTTAATGATGAACGCCTTCGTTTCGACTTTGCCCATTTCTCTAAAGTATCTGACGCTGAAATCCGCCAGATCGAACAATTGGTAAATGAGAAAATACGTGAAAACCTTCAACTGGATGAGCATCGGAACCTCCCAATTGATAAAGCACGCGACATGGGTGCTATGGCTCTTTTTGGTGAAAAATATGGAGATATGGTAAGGGTAATACGCTTTGGCAATGATTACAGTACCGAGCTTTGTGGAGGAACTCACGTTGCAACTACCGGACAGATTGGATTGTTTAAAATAATCAGCGAATCAGCTATCGCTGCCGGTATCAGGAGAATTGAAGCTATTACTGCTTCTAAAGCTGAAGCTTTTATTAATTCCCAATTGGATTTGCTCCAGGAAGTAAAAGAAACACTCAAGAACCCTAAAGACCTTGTAAAATCAATACTTTCTCTTCAGGAACAGAATGTTGAACTTCAAAAACAATTGGCTGCATTCAACAAATCACGTGCTGAAGATTTTGCTAAAGAACTCTTTGATAAAGCAGAAACCATCAATGGGCTGAAGGTGATTATCAGCCAATTGGACATGGATGCTGCAACAATAAAAGACATGGCTTTCTCAATGAAAAGCAAGACCGACAAGCTGTTTATGGTGATTGCTTCAGAAGCAGAAGGAAAAGCAACAATCAGTGTTTGCATTTCAGATGAGCTTGTAAAATCTAATGGATTAAATGCCGGAACCATCGTTCGGGAACTTGCCCGTGAAATAGATGGTGGGGGAGGTGGACAAGCCTTCTTCGCTACTGCCGGTGGAAAGAACCCTGCCGGCATCAAAAATGCCCTCAGCAAAGCTAAAAACTATATCAAATAAAACGCTCTTTATCTTATAAATCAAAAAATAGGATAAAAACCTAAACAGCAGGAATTGCTTCATGCAATTCCTGCTGTTTTTTTAAAAAAATGCTTTCACCAAATACAATTACCAAAACTCAATTTCACCTTCTTACGGATAAAACTATATCGATTTAGCGCCCTGATATTAATCCTTTCTGCATCGTTAAGAATAAAAACACAAGCATTTTTGCCTTTAGCTCGTTTTATTGTATAATGCAACAATAAAGTTATCATGCCAGGATTTGTATCTTCTCTTAATATTTTATCCTAAAGGAACTAAGAATACTGGTTTAACCTCATACAGCCCCCACTGAAAGGGCAAAGTTTACATGTGCTCTCATTATTTGTTTGGGCAAAGGGGAGCTTTGGATCGTAGATTTCAGACAACAGACGGTTCAGAACTGGTTCAAAGCCCTTTGAAGCTTCCTGTGCTTCAACAGGAGATATCACAGGAAAGGTCTCTGAAGGTTTGCGCATACTGATCACCATTGGGACAATCTCTTTTCGTTCATTTGCATTCCTGCTTTCATACAGCCATTTATACATCTGTAATTGAAAAGCAATATCTTTTTTTGAAGCATTTTCCTCATCAAGTAATTCATCCCATTGCTTCATCTTCAGGGCATATCGATCAACAATTCCGGTTTTATAATCAATAATCCTAAGACAGTTCCCATAGCTGTCGATGCGGTCGGCATAACCTCTTAGTTTTACTTCCAGCAATTGGCCGTTACATGGAATGAGCATGCCTGACATCAGTTTCTCTTCCAACTTCAATATACTTAAAAAGTTATTCTCTTTTTCAAGCGTTTCAATAAACTTTGCCTCCTCCCTCAGGAAATTCATCAGAAACCTCCTGGCAACTTCCACTATCAGGTGGTTTTGCCCAACCTTTAATTCCCCCGATGGATATAATTCATGAAATGTTTTCATAAGTATTTCATCAATCCTGGGCAACATCTTTGAGATATCTCCCGGATGAACAATCCTTCCGGTATAATCACTAAAAAAAATCTCAATTACTTTATGGACCACACTCCCAAGTGTCCGGGCTTCTATTGTTTCTTCAAGGCTTCGGGCTTCCTTCACTCCTGCAACATATTGATACCAAAACTTAAGTGGACAGTTTCGATAAGCATTCAGGGATGTAGGCGATAATCCTTCCATAGCCAACTTATACAACTTGTTCATTGTTGCCTCATCCTTTGGCTTACTAATCCCCGGAAATGCTTTCATCTCCGGAAATGGCACCATCTCAACCCTGATATTACGGGCAGGCATTCCAAGCTCATATTCCATCTGGGTGATATAACGGCTTTTCTCTCCTTTTGATAATACCTCACTATCGGTATTATAAAAAATGTAACAGTTTTCGGCCCTTTGAACCAACCTGTAAAAGTGATACGCATAAACGGCATCATTCTCTGTGATACCAGGCAAGCCAAACCCTAAACGCAGGTCAAATGGGATAAATGAATTATGATGGCTGATCCTGGGAAGGCTGCCTTCATTGGCAGATAATAGTATCAGGTTTTTAAAATCCAGGCACCTTGACTCCAGCAGACCCATAATCTGAAGCCCATCAACAGGTTCGCCCTCAAAAGGCAGCTTCTGTGTTGCAATCAGGTTATTAAATATCTTCCTGAGTGTTTCCAGTTTTTCAACAAATGGAGCTTCCCGGAGGATTCCCTCTAATCTTTCAAAAATCTGTATGGTGGCAGCACATATTGCCAGATCAATACGTTTCTCTTTTTCTTCGGACAGGATGTCATAAAGCTTTCTGATAACTTTCCTTATTGAAACAACAATACTTGTTAAATCATTATGATATTCACAAAAAAAGAGCCTGCTTAAAGCCTCATCATCCACTACATCAATACCAAGATAAGCTTCAATCTGGCTGCACGACAAAAACACTTTGTTATACTTAAGCATTTTTTCCTGCAATCCTGATACTTCCTGATCGCCAAATAACATCCTGAAAGGAGGCAATGTTGCAAGTTTTTGTAAGTCTGCAAAGTAAAAACACAATGCACCTGATGCATCTCTTCTTTGTAATCTTTGCGCAGTAATATGTGTTTGAAAAAACATATTTACCAATTGAAACAATGGCGTAATCTTTATGGGATAACCCATTGTAACATTAAATGATCCAATATCACCGGGAATTGAATTTAATACAGGGAATAAAAGCTTTTCATCTGCAAGCACTACTGCTGTGTTTTCCATCGAAACATCTTCATTGAAAAAGCCCTTCAACAGGTTGCCCCCTGCTTTTACCTGGGGCACATTACCTGAAAGTCCACATACCTGTATATTCCTGTCAGGATGAAAATTATCCGACATAAACTTAAAACCCTCTTTGCCCCACTTCTCCCTGTACTTTCTTAGAAACAGGCCAGCCTCATGGTTCTTGTCATCAAGATAATAACGGTCGGCATCCCATCGGGGACGTGCATGATTGAACTTAATCAGGTAATTGAAAATTTGCTCTTCTGCAATACTCAACGCATTAAAACCTGCAAGATAAATGATGCGGCCACTTACTAATGAATCCATCAGTGAAAGCTGTTCGGCAAGCATCCTGCAAAGCATCCCAAAATAACCTTCATTTTTCGCATCCAGCACCTCCCTTAATCGGGTATAATGGGCATACATGGAACGAAAAAACTCAAGATAGTTTTTCTGAAATGCTGTAAGCTGGACCTTCCCCGGGCTCCAAAGTTCAAGTGCCCTTGCTTCGCTTAGGTTTCTAAATAAATCTAAGGGATTGGCAAGATATAAGTCCACCTCATTGAAATCGGAAAGCATAATGCTTCCCCATCTTAAAAACTCCTCAAATGAATGCTCCTCCTCAGGATCAACTCTTGTCCAGGCATCATATAAACGGAACTGCAGGCTCAGCTCGTCAGGTATCGTCCTGCCTGAAGCCTGTGATACAAAATCTTCGATACTTAATACCCTTGGGAAAAATGAAGGCTTTGATATCATTTCGACCAACTGTCGCCTGAAGAACACCATTGCCCTGCGGTTAGGCAATAAAACCAGGACATTTTGCATATTGCCCTGATGCTCACCGGCAATTTCTTTTGCAAGTTGCATTAAAAAAGAGCCCTCAACTTCTTTATAGCTTTCTTTTACGGCCTTTATCTCTCCTCCTTGTTGCATTCTATGTTTATTAGCTTGCTTCAAAGATATTTAAAGTAAAGCATTTTACATAATGTATCCTGCAAAAGTCTTTTTGGATATCTTTGAAGTGATACAAAATGCAATTTTTGTGGGCAATTAAATATAATGCTTTATTGCAACTGGAAATAGCCAGGAAAATTTTTAAGATTGGCTTGGCTATTGTTTATGTGATGTCTTGTAATCTTTTGAAGTATAAACATTAATACCAATAAAGTTTTATTGTTAATAGCCGGAATGAACAACATGTTTACTGATTTTATTTTTGAATCAACCGTAAACATGTTCATTTCATTCTTGTTTTTTTCAGTTGTTAAAATAACCTCGTTTTTAACAGGCTAAAAGTTTGATACCAGTAATAAAAAGCTGACTTGTCCGCTTGCCTCTTCAATCGATTTAGGAAATTCCATTCCGGGTAATTAATGCTCCAATCACTCATGTCTTGTCCTTCAAAGTAAGGGATGGGGCGTAGGTCATTTAACAACAATTTGGATGCTAAAAATGCAATTCTTGCGGAGGCGGATATTGCATTATCAATTCGGAAATTTCCTGTCATTAAATATCCGGTACCAAAAGCAACTATTCCTTTTTGGATTAAGTTAAATTTTGTTTTCTCTTCATTATTCCCTCTTTCCCTTTTTGAAATAATTAAACAAGTATCAATTGTATCTTGAAGTATTAATTCAGGGCTTAATTTCGGATGCGATTCTTTTCTATATTCAATTTCATGCTTAGCAAATTGCAGAAAGCTTTTTGCTACTATCTCAACAGAAGAAATTTTCTCAAACAATTTACTTAAATCATAAAGTTGTTTACAAATCTCCATTGTAGCAATTTGTCCACCTTTTATATATGGAATCCCAATTGTATTTGGTGCAAATGCAGTTAATTTATCACCCGTAATTGCATCAATTGTAGGAACCTGAACCATTGTTCTATCTTCAGTTTCGATCCATTTAACCTTTATCTCTTTACCTGTTGTTTCGGGGTAAAGAGAATCTTCAGTAAGAATATCTAAAACCACTGTTCCTGCAAAACCCCCTTTTATTGAAGATTCATAGGTAAAAGTATAATGTGCTTTTGGAACTCCAGCTTTGTAGCTTCTATGTTCATCAAGTTCAAAACCTGTAAATCTTGACGAATCAATAACTTTTACTAATATACCTTCAAGTTCTTCCCTGTTTGTATTAGAGATAATATCTATGTCAATAGAAAATCGATTCTCTTCATCTAAAAGCAATATCAAACTGGTTCCCCCTTTAAAAGTAAATTTTAATCCGCATTGTTGAATCTGTTCTAAAAGATGTAATGCATAAATCATTTTTTCTAATATAATTACATCTATTCTTCTATGAGCAGTTAGTTGTTTAAAAGATTGTAACCACTCTTTTGTAAAACATTTCTCGTTAAACATATATAATATCCTTTATTAAATATTGCATGTTATTGTTTAAAAACAGTTTAATATCATTATCTCTTTCTCTTCTTTTTGCATAACTATATAGTTTTGTATAATTGATATCATAACTCTTTATTGCATTTTCAAAAATATGAACCAGTTCTATCCCCTGAGAATAATAAAAAAGCTTATCTTCCGAAAAAATGTCAACTAATATTTTCTCCAGTGAAGGTGCATTGAATTTTATTTTTCCCTCAATTCGTTTGCATAGAGGAGAACGGCTTACTATTTTTTTAATCACAATAGGCCGGATACCTTCAGCAATATAAAAATTTATTGCTTTTTCATCCGGTGACAGATATACATCATATTTGAAATTTTCCTTGAGCTCATAGAAAATGGGTTCTAAAAAATCTTTTTCAACCTCAATTACATAAATCTTTTTACCGGATTGGTGTTGTGAAAACTCATTTAACCAGTTTGTTTCCCAAATACAGTATTTTACATCTTCAAATCTGTCATTGATTTTCCTGGCAAGTTTTAATAAATCAGTTGATATTGCTGGTTTGTATTTTGGTTTGTATGAAATCGCATACAAACCCCTCATCCGTTGTTTAATAATACTTCTTTTTTTTAAATCATATATTCTCCAACCAAAAGTACTTTCTTTTAGGTCTGGTTCAAAATATTGAAAGAATTTAAAAAGCTCATCCCTTGTGAACGAGTCTCTGTCTTTAAATTCCTCAATTAATTGAATATCTATAATTTTTGGCATAAACAAAACTGAATTTTTACCAAATATACAATATAATTATCAATTCCAGAAATCAAAAAAACGCCAGAAATTAATTTTTCTGGTAAATATTTGAAATTATTTGATTGTCAAATATTCTAATTATAAAGGCGTTAAGCTTAAATATAGAAAATTACGTTTGGGAATATGTCACCTATGAAATATTAATAAACCCTTACTTAGGATTTGCTGAAAACAATTAACGAACAGGATGAATATTATTTACAATGCTATTGTTAAATACTACATTCAGGCATTATTTTCATAAGAGCTGATATAAATGCATCTTGTTAACCTTCCTCTTTTTCAGCATGCCCTAAATAAAGACCGAAGGATTTTTAAGAATGTATTGTGCCTGTTGCTCAAAACTTGATTCCTTTCCCATATCAAACCAATTATTTGCATCATGTTCAAATGCTTTAATCTTTATCTGACCAGCTATATCAAGGTAGAAATCTGTTAGGCTGAATATATTTGCTGAAGGCAAAATTTCAAGCACTTCCGGGTTCATAATATGAATACCGCTAAAAGCAAGGGGCTTGCATGCCACATTTTCACCTATCATCCTTAAGGCTCCTGTTTTACGGTTTTCCCATCCACATAAATATTGATTGTCATCAAAATAAAAAACACGGCTGCTCTCCCTCCTGCTCACTGCAAGCGTTACCATTGCCCCCGATTGATAATGAAACTCCATCATTTTGGCCAGGTCAACATTGCTGATCACATCAGAGTTATGGATTAAAAAGGCCTTGTCTTCCGATGTAAAGAACGAAGATGCCTTTTTTAAACCACCACCTGTTTCAAGCAATTCATCTGATTCATCTGAATAATGGATTGACAGTCCAGGAATGCTTAATCCCTTAAGCGTTGATTTGATTTGTTCAGGATAGTGATGGAGATTGATAATAACCTGATCAAAGCCATTGCGTGCAATCTTTCTGAGAACCCATTCCAATAATGGCTTGTCACCAAGCTTTACCAAAGCTTTTGGTTGTAATAACGTATAGCTGCCCAAACGAGTCCCTAATCCGGCAGCAAAGACCATTGCCCTCATAATGTGCTCAATGATTGAATTGAATGAAGTCCTTTACTATTTCCTGATGCTTTTGGGTTTACAAAGCTCCTTTTCTTTCATGGCAAACAACCCGCATTTTTTGCATTGAAACTTTCCGGTTTCGGGTAGATTGTCTTTAGCTTTCTTATCCTCTGTTTCACATTTTTTCTTCGCCATAAACCATTTCCAATTGAGGCTGTTCCCTATGGCTCACCACAACATCAATATTTGTATATTTCTCTGTAATGAGTTGATACAATTTATTGGCACAATAAACAGAACGGTGTTGCCCACCTGTGCATCCAAATGAAACCATCAGGTTCTGGAAATTCCGTTCCATATAATTGCCAATAGACAGTTCGACAAGGGAAAAAGCGTTTTTAATAAAGACATCAAACTCGTCATATTGTTCAATAAACTGAATTACTTCAGTATCATTACCAGTAAGTGACTGGTATTCTGTATATCTGCCTGGATTTGGTAAAGCCCTGCAATCAAAAACATAGCCGCCTCCATTGCCACCAGGATCATCAGGCATCCCTTTTTTGTAAGAAAAACTGCTTATACTTACCTTCAATCTTTTATTTTCTGTTTTAATGGCAACAAGTTTCTTTTCAACTGCAATCTTTTCAAAGATTTCCCTGATATAACCCAACTCATCGGGCAATTTATGATTGTCCAATAGCCAACGGATATTATTAACAGCATAAGGAATGCTTTGCAGAAACAAAGGCTTACGTTCATAAAAACCCCTGAAACCATAAGCACCCATTGCCTGCATAATCCTTATGGCCACAAAGGCATAAAAATAGCTCACAAACTGTTTCTTATCAACCTTCACATATTCGTTCAGGCGTTTCAGATAATAATCTATAAGCTTTTCACGGATATCAAAGGGAATGTTTGCTTTGGCATCGTATAAGAGTGATGCCAGATCGTATTGCAAGGCTCCTTTTCTGCCACCCTGGTAATCAATAAAATAAGGCTCGCCATTATATATCATGATATTACGTGACTGAAAATCACGATATAAAAAATATTTACTGTCAACCTGCAACAGATATTCAGTGAACGATTGAAAAGCATCCTCAAGTTTTTGCTCATCAAAAGGAATAGGCGCCAGCTTAAGAAAATAATATTTAAAATAATTCATGTCCCACCGCATGCTTCTTTTATCAAATGCATGACGGGGATAGCACAAGGAATAGTCAAGGCTCCTTCCTGCTTCAACCTGAAACCTTGGCAGAAAATCAAGCACCTTTTTATAGTGAGAAATCACATGCGAATCAAAAGTTGTCCCTGGATTATTTGCCGGCAACAAAGAAAATAAGGTTGTATCACCCAAATCTTCCAACAGATAGCAGTTATTGTTCAAATCCTCCTCAAGGATATCCGGAACCGGGAGCTTATGGCTTAAAAAATGGCGGGAAAAGCCCAGAAAGGCAAAATTCTCACTTAAATCACTGTTGTAAACACCAATGGCCGACTTCTCACCACCCATCATCCTGAAATATCTCCGGCTGCTCCCTGAAGGGGGCAATAGTAATATTTTCTCTGCATCATGGCCACTCCAGTTCAGGAACAGCTTGCCAAGATTCTCCTCTATTGTATTTACGATGCCCATTTTTTTAGGTTTATAAACAAAATTAAAAAATTAATCCGGATTTTTTTAATAGCATATACTACAAATGAAATTAAAAAAAAAGAGACGTAGCGTAGAGACGCAGCATGCTGCGTCTCTACGTCTCTACGTCTCTCTATGGGAAACATAAAACAACCAATTTAAACCCATACCAGGCCCATTATCGTGACATGGATATACCTTCTCCAATATCCACATGGACGATACTGAACCTGATAAGACCTTGGTATATCCTTGGTAATACCGTGACCTATCCATGATATTGATTATCAGCTTTATAGTTGATTTTTATTAACATTTAATAAGTTAATATTAACAACCTTTCACATTTAACAATTTGTTATCAATTGAATATCTTTCACTTGTGCTTTTTGATATATGTTAATAAATGTAAAACAGATTAATGAGCAAATTAGCAAATTAGCATATTAGCGAATTGAAATGCAGATAATCTGCTTATTGTCGTATAATTATTGTAATTCATTTAATTTGAGCAATTTGTGCATCATTTGGGTAATTTGTAGTCTGTATTCATTGGAGTGCATTTGTGGATCAATTTGTGCCTGTCTGTGGAAGAAAAATAACTTTCAGTATCCCCAATGGCATCCAAATACCTGACAGGAATGTTTTTCATAACATTTGGTGCATGCTTTGTTTTTTCTGGTGTTTAAAGAATTGATACCTTCATGTATAATTATTTTGCATTCGTTATTATGTGTATTTTTGTGAGGATTAAAAATGTTGAATAAAAACAATTTGGAATGAAATTATTGGTAATCAGCAATTACAGGGGAGCCAATTCGTCGCGCCCGGAGGCTGAAGCAATGATTGGGCTGGCCGGGAAAGGGCTACAGATTACAATCATGACCTATAAGGATGCAGATTATGTAAAAAAGTTTGAGGCAGCGGGGATTAGGGTGATTGATTTTCATCCGGAGAAGAAACTGGATAAAAAAGAAATTGCATTCATACGTTCTGAAATCATAAATGGGGCTTATGATGTACTACATCTGTTTAATGGTGTTTCAATTGTAAACGGGATACAAGCGGCCAAAGGCCTCGATATCAAGGTAGTGCTTTACAGGGGCTATACAGGCAACATCCATTGGTGGGATCCCACTGCATATTTTAAATACCTGAACCCCCGTGTAGATGCAACCTGGTGTATTGCTAAAGGGGTTGAAGAACTTATCAGCCGGAATACGATTTTTGGGCGCAGTAAGGCTGTCACCATCCATAAAGGCCATCATCCCGGTTGGTATTCAGGTATTACGGCTGCTGACCTTGGCAGTCTTGGTATCCCTGAGGGTGCTTATATAGCAAGTATGGTAGCCAATACCCGTCCCATGAAAGGGGTTCCGTATCTGATAAAAGCCAGTTGGTATATCCCCGAAGACATACCGTTTTATCTGATGTTGATAGGGAATGGGTTAGATACCCCTGAGGTAAAACGTCTTGTAAGCAAAAGCCCCCATGCCAGTAGGATACTGTTTACAGGTTTTAGAAAAGACGGGATGAACCTTGTGAAGGCAAGTGATGTGTTTGTATTATCATCGTTGTATGGTGAAGCAACCACCAAATCGGTAATAGAAGCAATGAGCCTTGGGGTAGCGCCACTGATTACCGATATACCCGGCAACAGAGGTCTTGTTATTGACCAGCAGTGCGGGCTGGTGGTTCCCCGAAAAGATCCAAAGGCGATGGCGCAGGCGCTTGTCAGGCTGTATGAGCATCCTGAAGAGAGGCAGCGTTATGCCCTTGCTGCGAAGGAGCAAATAGAGAAAAACTTCAGGCTCGAAAAGACTGTTGATGAGCTGTATGCTTTTTATCACCGCCTTACAGGGAAATAGGATTGCCTTTAAAAAGGATATCAATACAGACAAAACAATTGAAAGATGAATTCATTTGGCCGAATCTTCAGGATTAGCATATTTGGGGAATCACATGGTCTGGCAACAGGCATCGTCATGGATGGCGTTCCGGCGGGTATTGAACTGAAGGCAGATGATTTTCAGGAAGACATTGACAGGCGTAAACCAGGACAGCATGGCACCACAGCAAGGGTAGAAGCAGATATCCCTGAAATCATTGCCGGCCTTTTTGAAGGTAAGACGAACGGTGCACCACTTACAGTACTGTTTAAAAATACAAATACCATTTCCCGGGATTATGATGCCTTGAAAGATTTACCCCGTCCGGGACATGCCGACTTTACTGCATATAAAAAATATATGGGATTTAATGACCCACGGGGAGGCGGTCATTTTTCAGGACGACTGACCCTGCCTCTGGTGGCAGCAGGCGTTGTAGCTAAAAAGATGATCCCTTCGGTACATATTCAGGCTAAGGTCATGGAAGCAGGAGGAAATACCGATATTGAAACGGAAATTGCAAAGGCTGTTGCATCAGGTGATTCGATTGGAGGGATTGTGGAATGCACCGCAACTGGGATTCCCATTGGACTTGGGGAGCCATTTTTTGATTCGGTGGAATCGCAAATCAGCCATCTTGCTTTCTCTATTCCGGCAATTAAAGGGATATCGTTTGGGAGTGGTTTTGATAGTGCGCGGATGTTGGGCAGCCAGCATAATGATGTCATAGTGAATGCAGAAAGTGGAGAAACGCTTTCAAATCATGCCGGAGGGATTAACGGAGGCATTACAAACGGGAACCCTCTTGTGTTTAGGTTGGCAGTAAAGCCCACATCAAGTATTTCTGTTTTGCAACAGACTGTGAATGTAAAAACAGGAACACAGGCCTGCATTGAAGTCAGAGGCAGGCATGATGCCTGTATTGCGCTTAGGGTACCTGTGGTTGCAGAGGCAATAACTGCCATCGTACTGGCTGATTTCATGCTTGTTCAGAGGACAAATGCAAAATAAAGAATGCTTAATGACCTTTTCGGTTGAAGGCTTGCTTATTCACCCGATTTTGAGTATCATTGCAATAACAAGATGTATTTCCAAATAAAAACATAAACAAAGAAACGGACATGGTTACGAATTAATTTTGGTGACTGAGCCTGTCGAAAAAGGTGACTGAGCCTGTCGAAGTCACCGTTCTAAATAGAAAACATGAAGTTCCATTTGACCTTAACCAAAAAAACAACTTAAAGATGAAATATTTCCAACTTTTATTTGTCCTGATATTTCTTTCATGTCAAACACCAGGAAGAAAACAGACTGCAAAAGATAAACCGGCAGATCAAAATACAACACCAACAAGTATGGAGCAGAAGCAAGCCCAGGTTCCATCGGAAGGGCTCAGGGTTGATATATTGGTAACCCAAACGGAATCATATTGCGGAGGTGCAGCCCCTTCAAAGGAAATGGAGGACAGGCTTTATACACCGGTGCCACTGGGTGGAAAGAAGATGTTTTTGAAAAAAGGCAGTGTAAACAACCCGGATCAAAAAGCACTTGCTGAATTTACTACTTCAAGAAGCGGAACCATCATGACCTACCTCCCTGAAGGGACATATCTGCTTGTTGATGAAAAGAAGGCAACAAGGGATTATTATAAAAAACTGGCACAGGAATATGGTGTTGAGACAAAAAACTTTAAAGCGATTAATATGCAATGCCTTGACGAATGGGTAACAACCCCTGACCTGGTCTTTACAGTAGAGAAGGGGAAACCGCTTTCGGTAAGTGTGAATTATAATAAAGATTGCGAATGGAAATCAATTCCCTGTGCAAAGTATAAAGGGATGCTCCCGCAATAGGATGCGTCTTCTTTAAAATAAATCTGTTTGCGATTCATACTCAAATAAAAAACCTGACAGGTATCATTTTCCTGTCAGGTTTTTTTGTCAAATCGTTTGTGCCAATCTCATTGTTATCCCTGCAAAAAAAGAGTTTAATTGCATAGAACGCAAATTTTCCGCAAAGGAACGCTTAGAAATGATAATGGGCATTGATATAAAAGAAAAAGCCTACAATTCTTTAAACTGTAGGCTTTATGTTTTTTGTCTGGTTTCGTCCAGAAGTCTGAGCGGAGAGAGAGGGATTCGAACCCCCGGGGCTGTTACACCCAACGGTTTTCAAGACCGCCGCAATCGACCACTCTGCCATCTCTCCGGGGGCAAAGGTAATAAAATTTTCTTTTTTGCAAGAAAAACCGAAAAAACTTTTTTATTGTTTCATATATTGCAGATAAACAATGTATTATGATGTGGTTTTTTTATTCAATGGCTGAATGAAATGCTGTTTTTGGGAATTATGTTTAATGAAAAACGACAAGATGATACAATTTTTATTTTAGCAGGGGATGTAAGTTGAAGCCTAAATATTACATTTTTACTTATTTTTTTTTCTTGCTGCAAAGAACATATGGAAAATGTAAAGAAATGTAAAATAATTGCATGAAAAACGTATTAAGAAACCAATTTCATTCAGAAGGGACTTAACACTATTTTCAGATGAAGTGATAATCAATAGATGAGGCAGGCATCATATTTTTTTCAAAAATCATTGAAAAAAAGAAGCTTTTTGTAATTATCAATGTATTTTTGTATAGATGATATTGGCTTTTGTCATGTCATTTTGAAATATTTGTTATTTTTAACGGATTTTAAAAGTAGCAAAACAAAAAACCACTTAAAAAGATCAAACCTATGAAACCACAACGCGCAAAAATTAAATCCGGGATATTGACAATCATGCTGTTGTTATTACTCCCATTAGCAGGAATGGCTTCGCCGTGCAACATGAAAGCAATCTTTTCCTATGGGATGTTTTTGGCACCTCCAACATCTCCATATATTGAAACATACATTGCCATTGATGCCTCATCACTGAATTTAAAACCTGTATCAAGCGGGAAGCTTCAGGGAGAGGTAGAATTAACTATTATTTTTGAACAAAATGAAAAGGTAGTCAATTTTGAAAAAGTAATTCTAAAAAGCCCTGAGTTTGATTCAGCTCCAACAGCAGAATCATTTTTTATGGGTCAGCATAGGTTTGCCTTACCTAATGGTTCTTATGATGTATTGATAAGGCTAAGGGACACACAGACAGATTCAGCATATTTTGATCATCGTGAGGTTGTAGTTGTTGACTTCAAAGAGAATAGCCCGGTGATAAGCGATATTTTGCTAATTGATGAATTTAAAAAGGTAGATGTAGAAACAGAGAACAGCCGGTTTGGGTATGAGTTTGTTCCGCATATTCTTCCCTTTTTACCACAAGGCAATAATCAACTTACATTTTATGTGGAATGCTATAACCTGGACCAACATCTTGGAAAAGACAGCCGTTTTGTGATGCAATATTTTATTGAAGATTTTGAATCAGGGATACTGAGGCCTGAATTCTCAGGGATAAGCAGGGAATCAGCATCGAACATAAACATGGCCATGAAGCGTTTTGATATAAGCCAGCTTCCTTCTGGGAATTATAACCTGGTTGTATGCGTTAAAGATGCCTCAAATCAGAAGATATTGGAGAACAGGTTGTTTTTCCAACGTTCAAATCCTGGAGTAGAGCCAACATATACAAACGTACAGGATTTGGATGTGACCAATACTTTTGCTTCAAGGATGAACAATGTGGATTCACTGGCAGATTATATTATGGCACTTTTCCCAATCAGCAGTGACCTTGAGAAGTCGTACAGTAAAAACCAGTTGGAAGCGAAGGACTTGAAACAGATGCAAAAGTATTTTTATCATTTTTGGAGCTACAGGAACAGTTCCAACCCGGAAGCAGCCTGGCTTGAGTATAAGGAAAGGGTTGACTATGTGAACAGGGTGTATAGCATTAGTACAATAAGAGGTTATCAAACCGACAGGGGCAGGGTAGTGTTGCAGTATGGAAGGCCAAATGCAATTGCAAAGCGGGACTTTGAGACTTGCTATGTCCCATTTGAGATTTGGGAGTATCAGCAGTTAACCCCAACCCAAAGGAACAAACGTTTTGTATTCTGTAAAGGAAATTTCGGTGATCCTGATTTTGATTTAATCCATTCCGATGCCAATGGTGAAAAGTATAATGGCAACTGGCCTTATATCCTAAATAAAAACCATTCCAAGACAAGCAGTGTCGGGTCGCGATATGATTTTGAGCAATGGAATACAGGATCTGGAAGTGGAGATAATTCTTCTGAATGCAATGGAGTAGATCTTAAGGATTTGTATAAAAATCCGAGGTAAGCATAGATACATGAACCTGAAAAAAGATTCAGAATGGATGTATTAGTAAGCGAAATAAAAAAAAGCACTGAGTGAATATAGCCGTAGTGATTTTAAATTATAATGGCAGGGATTTTTTGGAGAAATTCCTGCCATTAGTTATTGAACGTAGCCCCGGTGCGCGGGTTATCGTTGTTGATAATGGCTCATCTGATACTTCAGTGGATTTCATAAAGCAGAATTTTAAGAATACTGAGCTTATTGAGTTTTCGGAGAACTATGGCTTTGCGGGTGGCTATAATAAAGCTGTGGAGATGATTGATACGCCTATTCAGGTATTGCTAAACAGCGATATCGAACCTGGTGAAGGCTGGTTGTCGCCATTGGTTGCAATGATGGAATCAGACCAAAACATAGCAGCTTGTATGCCAAAGATAAGGAGTTATCATCAACCAGGGTGTTTTGAGTATGCAGGAGCCTCAGGAGGCTATATTGATTTTCTGGGGTACCCCTATTGCAGGGGCCGCTTGCTGGATACTATCGAGAAAGATGAGCAACAATATGAAGATTGCTGTGAAGTGTTTTGGGCTACAGGGGCGAGTATCCTTGTAAGAAGGGAAGCATTTATCAAAGCAGGGGGCTTTGATATAAGTTTCTTTGCCCACATGGAAGAGATAGACCTTTGCTGGAGGTTTCATTCATTAGGGTATAAACTCATGGTTTGCCCCCAATCAGTGGTATATCATGTTGGAGGCGGCACACTTTCAAAAGCAAATCCCAGAAAGACTTATTTGAATTTCAGGAACAATCAATATCTGTTGTACAAAAACCTGCCTTTCAAGTACCGTATGTGTATCCTTCCTCTGCGTTTTGTCCTGGATATGTTGGCAGCATTTGTATTTTTGTTAAAGGGAGCACGTAAAGATGCCATTGCAGTTGTTAAAGCACATCTGCATTTTTGGAAAGCAATACCCGGCTTAAGAAAAAACAAAAACCCATTTCCCTTACAGGGAAGGTCATATATTGGTAAAAAGAGCTTAATCTGGAACTATTACGTCCTGGGTAAAAAAACCTATAAAGCATTACATGGGATTGACTAAACTTTCGATGGCAAGACGATAACCAGACAAACCAAAGCCTGATATACTTCCCATACATACCGGCGCAATAAGGCTTGTATGCCTGAAGCTTTCCCTGGCAAAGACATTGGAAATATGCACCTCAACGACGGGTGTGTTAATTGCCATAACAGCATCGGCAAGAGCAACTGAGGTGTGGGTATAGCCACCCGCATTAAGGATAATCCCATCATAGCTGAAGCCGGTCTGGTGAAGCTTATTAATTAACTCCCCTTCAACATTACTTTGATAGTATTCGAGGCTAAGCTTTGGATAGTGCTGTTTAAGCTTGTTAAAGTAATCCTCAAAGAAAACATTTCCATAAACAGATTGCTCACGGACTCCCGTAAGATTTAAATTTGGGCCATTAATAATGATTATTTTCACGGATACTGTTATTAATAATTTAGAAATCAGTTTAACTAAAGGGTAAAGATAAACATTTTACCAAAAACAAGTATTACCACAGTGGCAAAGGCCAAAAAATAAAAATGTAAAGGGACTATGGTATATTATATAGTATTGATTAACTGTGTGTTGTGAAATAATGATGATTTTTATGATTAAATTAGCTTTTGGTAATCGGAAAAAAGCCCTAATTTTGGCTTGATATTTCGAATAGGGGTGCCCTAAAAAATCGGGCTGAGATCACACCCATTGAACCTGCTACGGGTAATACCGGCGAAGGGAACGGGAAAACTTGTTAAGAGCGGCGATTTTGCCTCTATTAGCCGTTCAAAGTTTAACCAAATCAATGTAATAAAACTTATGAAAAAACATGTTAGCCTTTTGGTTGGCCTATTGGCTTTACCATGGATTGCATGGAGTCAGGTATCATTAAGCGGAAAGGTATATGATGCCACAAACCAAAACACTTTGGCCGGTGCTCATATAGTACTGGGCAATACTTTTAATGCTGTCTCTTCATCCAAGGATGGCTCTTTTAGAATTTCAGGATTAAAACCTGGAACCTACCAACTAAAGGTTTCATATATGGGGTATGAAACGTATGGTGAAACTATTGATATCAGGGAAAACAAACAGCTTGATATCAACCTTCAGCCTTCACTAACCCTTGCTGATGAGGTAGTGGTAATGGCAACACGGGCTGATAAAAATACGCCTGCCACCTATACCAACATTGGCAGGGAACAGCTAAACTCAAAGAACCTGGGGCAGGATATCCCGGTATTATTAAGCCTAAGCCCTTCTGTAGTCATCTCTTCAGATGCGGGTGCAGGGGTAGGTTATACCTGGATGAATATCAGGGGTAGCGATCCATCAAGGATAAACATTACGCTGAACGGGATTCCGGTTAATGATGCCGAATCGCACAATGTGTGGTGGGTAAATATGCCGGATGTGGCAGGGAGCATTCAAAACATGCAGATTCAAAGGGGTGTTGGAACAAGCACCAATGGGGCTGCTGCTTTTGGGGCATCTGTTAATATGCAGACAACAGTATTAAATGCAGAACCTTATGCTGAGATAAACAGCTCGGCAGGTTCATTTAATACGTTAAAGAATTCTGTTTCCTTTGGAACTGGTAAGATAAAGTCGGGTTGGGCTATTGATGGAAGGGCTTCGCTTATTTCTTCCGATGGTTATGTTGACAGGGCATCATCAAGATTGAAATCATATTACCTCTCAGCTGGATGGTATGGTTCAAACACAAACCTGAAGCTAATTAATATGTCGGGTACAGAAAAAACCTATCAGGCTTGGGATGGGGTACCTTCTGACAGTTTGGAAACCAACAGGACTTTCAACCCAACGGGTATGTATGTTGATGAAGCCGGAAATGTAAAATACTATGATAATGAAACAGATAATTATCAGCAAGACCATTATCAATTGCATTTTTCACACCTCCTTAACCCAAATATGGTCATTAATGCTGCCGCCCATTACACCTACGGTCGTGGCTATTATGAACAATACAAGGAAGACCAAAAACTTAAAGATTATGAACTAAGTCCTGTAAGCATGGGCGACACCCTAATCAGCAGGTCAGACCTTATAAGGCGTAAATACCTTAAAAACCATTATTATGGGACTACAGCTTCATTGAACTATGATAACCGTTCAAACCTTAAAACCAATCTTGGGGGGTCGTTCCATATTTATGATGGCTTGCATTTTGGTGAAGTAATCTGGGCTCGCTATGCAGGTAACTCTGAAGTCAATCATCGTTATTATGAGAACACAGGCTTTAAAGTAGATTACAACTACTACATGAAAATTAACTATTCTCCCCTTGAAAGGCTTCACCTATTTGCTGACCTCCAGATGAGGCATATCATCTATGAATTTGAAGGCCCTGCATTTGTGAACGAGGAATTAAAAATCCTTGACCAGACAAGCTATTTTAACTTCTTCAATCCAAAAGGCGGGTTCATTTTTGAAATTAACCCGATGCAAAAGGTATATACCTATGTTGGGGTTGGAAACCGTGAGCCTGTAAGGGATGATTTCACCGAGTCGAGCCCTGAGAGCCGTCCCGGAAGAGAAAAGATGATTAACTATGAAGCCGGATACCAGTTTGCAAGCTCAGGCGCACGTGCTTCCTTGAATTTCTACTTCATGGATTATTACGATCAGCTTGTCCTTACCGGTGAAATAAATGATGTTGGAGGTTATACCAGGACTAATACCCCTAGGAGCTATAGGGCAGGTATTGAAATGGAAGCAGGTTTTATTATTACCCCAAAGATACAGTGGAATGGGAACCTGAGCCTTAGCAGGAATAAAATCAAAGAGTTTACCGAGTATTCGGATGTTTATGATGCCAATTACGATTGGACTGGATCAGAAGCCAATACTTACAAAAACACAAACATTTCTTTCTCTCCTTCAATAATTGCTGCCAGTCAGTTTGTTTTTGCCCCTATAAAACAATTGCAAATTGAGCTGATGAGCAAATATGTCGGAAGGCAATACATTGATAATACCTCCAATAAGGATCGGAGCCTGAACCCTTATTTCCTTAATGATATTAAATTGGGTTATAACTTCTCTTTGCCTTTTGCAAAATCAATTGAGATATCTGTTTTAATTAACAATATCTTAGATGAAGAATATATTTCCAACGGATGGATTTATAAGGCAAAAGTAGAAAACCAATCAGATTTTTTGGTCATGGATGATGGATATTTCCCTCAGGCAGGCCGTAATTTTCTTGCAGGAATCAAGTTCCGCTTTTAATTTTTGCAAGACACAATAAATGAATAGATAATTCAGTTATGGAAATATCTGAGAGGATGTCATCTTACAAAAAAGCTTTTTATTTTGTTAAATGCCACATTCTCAGTGAAACAGCAAAATAAACGGATAATAATATCCGTATATTTGAATAAAAAAATAGCCAGAGGCGCACCATCCAATCTTTTCCCCATAAAAATAAAATGGTGCGCTAAATGGCTATTCTTCAAATAAGCTCCTGTTGGCAGAGTAGATCCTCCATTTATTAAGCACTTCGCTCATATCGGAAGGCATTGGGGATTCAAAGAAAAGCTTCTCTCCGGTGATAGGATGTATAAAACCCAGGGTGCGGGCATGCAAAGCGTGCCGGGGCATGATTTTAAAACAATTATTTATAAACTGTTTATATTTATTAAAGGTAGTTCCTTTGATAATCCTATCGCCTCCATAGGTGTCATCATTAAATAAAGAATGCCCTATATGCCTGAAATGTGCCCTGATCTGATGGGTACGTCCTGTTTCAAGCTTACATTCTACAAAACTTACATATCCAAAACGTTCCAATACCCGATAATGGGTTATTGCATGTTTACCTAGTCTTCCATCAGGAAAGACATCCATGATTTTTCTGTCCTTAATGCTGCGTCCGATGTGCCCTGTAATAGTACCTTCTTCCTCCTGGAAATCGCCCCATACGAGAGCATTATAAATCCGTTCAATCTTATGGTCGTAAAATAGTTTAGCCAGTTTCATCTGGGTCACCTCTTCCTTGGCAACAACAAGCAAGCCGGATGTATTTTTATCAATGCGGTGCACCAATCCAGGCCTTACATCTTCACCATCTCTTTTAGGTAGGTCCTTGAAATGGTAAATTAGTGCATTTACCAGGGTGCCTGTATAATTCCCATAGCCCGGATGAACCACCATGCCTGCTTCTTTATCAATGATAAGCAGATATTCATCCTCATAAACCACTTTGATGGGGATATCCTCGGCAATCAGTTCTATCTCACGCGGAGGGTGGGGCAATACAATACTTATTACATCCCCGGGCTTAACCTTGTAGTTTGATTTTACCGGATTTTCATTAACAAGTATGCTCCCTGCTTTGGCAGCATTTTGAAGTTTGCTGCGCGATACATTTTCAAGTCGGCCAGGCAGGAATTTGTCAATCCTTAGTAAGCCCTGGCCTCTATCAACAATAATCCTGTGGTGTTCAAAAAATTCCTGTCCAATATTCTCTTCTAATCCGTCTTCCAAAAAATCCGTTTCTTCTGCCATTGATGATTTTCAACTTTTAATATGAGGTTTTTATCATTTTGGAAACTACTGTTTCTCCGGTTCCCAAATGAGAAAGCCTGATGATATATATTCCATTTGCAAAGTTACGAATATCCATTGTTTCTGAGAAACTTTCCATAACTAGCAATTTTCCAAAGGCATCATACACCTCAATCTGGCACTGGGTAAAGTCATCAAAGGGTGCTTTTATATGAATAAGCGAAGAGGCAGGATTCGGGTAAATAAGCAATGATTTTAACTGCTTTTCCAAACCAATTGGATGGTCAACAGTGAGGGGTTGCTCATAATTATCTTTTTCAACACCCAGAACTGGTCTTACCATCAGTGCCCCCTGAAATACTGATGGATACCATACGCCATCGGTATTATAGAACAACTTCGAGCTGCTGTTGTTGTTCACATCAAATCCGATATTCAAGAAATCGGTGGTTTGTTGAACCAATCCTACATAGAAGGTGCCATTTACGATAAGGGGGTTACCATCAAGCACGAAGGTCTGATAGCGAATGCTTTCCTGTTCAAAGGAAGGAAATAATAATTCAGATTCGTATATTACTGTTTCAGGATCGAGGGAAGACCATACCATGAGTTTAAAAGATTTCAGGCTGAGAATGTCCAGGGTATGATTAAAATAAATCCTGACTGCCCTGAGTGTATCAGGCCTGTTTAATGTAAAACTATATGCAAACCTGGGTTTAACACCAGAGAGCCCATATCCTTTTTCAGCAATGCCATCATCATATGCATAATAGTTGTCAAATGATTGAAATATCCTTATGGTATCGTTTGTTTGAAGGTCATCACCAGTAGTGCCTTCTTTAACAACATGAACAATATTAAACCCTCTTTTTTCGGCAGGTGCTGTTGGCAGGGGATTGTTTACAAGGGTAGGATTGCTGTGGGGCTGGTAGTTTTGATAGCCGCTTTGGGTAAAGGGTTCAATGTTCCAGCTTCCCCCTGAATAAGTTCTGATATTTGCACCGTTTTCGTCCTGGATAAAATAGCGATAGGTGTAATTATGTCCGATGTTATTAAGATTGGTAATCTGATTGTTGAAGCTTTCCCTGAGCTCTGCAACTGGGTTGGCAGTATATTGATACCAGGGCATCAGATAGTAATTCTTTAAAATGGGCTGGGCAGCATTTACAAAGGCAATATCCTTATAGAACACGTCATTCATGTTCCTGCCTTTGTTAAGGTACACATAATCGAGATGCCAGACATCAACATTACCTGCGTAGTTAACTGGTGTTTTATCAGGAACAGACAAACTGGAATAGTTTAAAAAACGAAACCTGAAGCCATTCTTAAAAAAGGTGGTATCAACGATTGGGATCATTACCTGTTTGAAATACACCTGATTCTGGTCATAAAAATCATCAAGACTTAAACCCTCAGTGCTCCATATATGAATCCATCGGCCAGCAGTTTCATTATGAGGATCCAATTTGTTGGGTATAAAAAACTCAAGCACAAGTGAATCTTCCGGTTCAGGGCTATCACCCAGGCCTTGTGGCTGATAATAAAAACTCAGATAAACAGAGTCAGCAGGGCTAAGGGCTACATCATTGCCTTGTCCTAGAAGGGAATCAAGCCTGATAGGTAAAGAGAACAATGAGTCGGACTTAAAATGGATGGGATTACTTAATGCAATGTCATGAATTTTCCCTTTATTGTTAAGGGCATCAAAAGTTGCTACACCCGAAGTTACAGGATTGATGGGATAACTGTTATTGATAAATACTTCATCATTTTCCCATATCCTGTTATCAGGCCATATCCCTTTGTATGAGAAATCATCTTTTATGGGAAGGGACAGTATGGGCTGCTCTTTCAAATTACCGGATTTTCTTTCTGATATTTGATTGATCAGTTGGGGATTCGTTTCAGTATTATATAATAATTCCTGAGCAAAGGCTGGAAGAAATGCCTGCAAACATAAGGCTAAAACAAAAAGATGCTTTCGGTTCATTATTTGTTTGTTGTAATCAATAGCTTTATTTAATAAACAAGAAAAACGATGTTTTTATTGTATGAAGCTACAAAAAAAAAATCAGGAGAGAAATGTTAATCCAGGTTGAGATCAAAGTCCTTGATGGCCCTGTAATACAGGGTTATGCCCTTGCCTGCCTGGATATATGCGTCTTCACTGTTATCTGGTTCCTGGCGATATACGCGTGCATCCTCTGGCTTCACTCCTTTTTCAAATACTTCATTTTCAACTTTCAGGCCACTCTCTTGAAGGATTTTTATAGCTTCATCCCTTGTTTTTCCGTATAATGCAGGTACTAATACCATTTTCAATTCACTCAGGTAGGTCTCGAAGTCAAAGTTTTCAGAAGATTTATACCACAGGTCAACAGAGCTTCCAACAGAAAGATATGCATTTCTGTTATTAGATCCGGGATGTTGATCAAACACTGTAGCTGTCTGGTCTTCCACATTATCGGTAAAGATCTCGCTTCCCACATTGAGCCCTAAGGAATTCAGCAATACTGCTGCCTCAGCCCTTGACTTGCCTATAAGCCAGGGGACAGCAACACTTTCGCTGCCTAAGCCACTCCCTATAACCAAATCAATAGCTGTGCCTTTTTCAACCATGGTTCCCGGCTCAACAACACCTGCACCCAGCTTTTGTTTTAAAACAGCATTTCTGGCAATGTCGGGGATATATTCTAACTTCCCTACTTTCAGGCCATAAGCATTTAATATCGAAACAGCCTGCCGGAGGGATAAATCGCTCAAATCGGGAATGCCTACCATCTCGGGTAGCTTGGCAATAACTGTCAGATAAACAGTCCTGTGTTTTTTTACTTCAGAAAAAGCAGGGGGATCCTGGCTGGCAATACTACCTTTTTCGCGGTTATTGTCATAGATGGAATCAGATATTTCATACCTGAGCCTTTTATCCTTGATCAATTCTATTGCTTCTTCTTCCTGAAGGCCTGTCACATCAGGAACAGCAATTGTCTTTCCATGAAAGGTGTATATATCCAGCAGCTTCAACCCAAACCATAGTATTGCTATCGCTGCTGCTATTGATAATCCAAAATGGACCCAGAAGGTCTTGGTTTTTAAAAATGCAACGATTTCTTTCCATTTAACCTTTTTACTGGCACTCATATTTCTATTGATTTGAACAATCCTGGTTTTACAATAAGCTCAGAGCCTGTAGGGATACCATGACCCCCCTTCAAAAGTAATAACGGTTTTTTTAATCATTATTGCCTTAGTGCTTTGAGAATTCAAAATTAATAATTTCAACGCAGCATTTTTCAAAAACATTTTATCAAAAAATAAAATATAGCTTTTGATAAGCGGGTTCATTTGTCATTTATCTTTGCAACTATAACAAAGGCCTTTTTTTATTTTAAAATCTGTTATTATGTCTAAGCCAAAAATAGCATTGGTTGCCGGGGGCAACAGTGGGGAATATGAGATATCCATTCAGGGCGCTCATGTCCTTTCAGGAAATATTGATGCAGGCTTATTTGAAGTGTATCCAATCATTATCAGGGAATCCGACTGGTATTATACCTCAGCGGAGAAGGAGCGCATCCCTGTTGATAAAAATGACTTTAGTGTTCTTACCCCAAAAGGAAAGGTGAATTTCGACCTTGCTTTTATTACTATACATGGTACACCTGGCGAGGATGGTAAGCTTCAGGGTTACTTTGACCTTCTGCGAATTCCTTATACCACATCAGGTCAACTGGCTTGTGCCCTAACCTTTAATAAGTTTTTTTGCAACCGTATGGTAAGTTCTTTTGGGTTAAAAACAGCTCATTCGATTAAGCTTATTAAGGATGTAACGATAGATATCAAAGATGTTTTGGAATCTGTGGGTCTGCCTGTTTTTGTGAAACCCAACAAAGGGGGTTCAAGCCTGGGAACCAGTCGCGTTGACAGTGGGGATCAATTACTTTCGGCTATTGTTTCAGCTTTTGAACATGATGACGAGGTGATGATTGAAGAGATGATAAAGGGAACAGAAGTTACAACAGGAGTATTCCGCTACAATGGAATTATTACTTCTCTTCCTGTTACAGAGATTGTTAGCAAATCAGACAGTGCGTTTTTTGATTATATTGCCAAATATAAAGGGCTGTCGGAAGAGATAACACCAGCCCGTATTTCTGGGGCAATGACCCTTGAAGTACAAAGACTTGCCCGCCTTGTTTATGAAAAGCTTGAGCTTAGGGGTGTGGTACGTATAGATTTTATTATTACCGAAGAGGGGCCATATTTTCTGGAAGCCAATATTACACCAGGGATGTCGCAGGCAAGTATCATTCCTCAACAGGCTCGCGCAGCAGGCTATTCGTTTCAGGAGTTCCTGACTATGATTATCCGGGAGGCACTTAAGTAGGTCCTGATAAAAAAACTTTTAAGGCATCAGGTGCGAGGCAACAGGGTGAAATTGTATATTAATAAATGAGCTGATGGAAACGAAGCAGATGATGCATTAAAGACTAATGCAGACAAGATTCAAACTTATTAGCACCTAAGGAAGTGAATCCATATACACAGTATATAAAATTGTTATTTTAAGTAACATAAATCCTGCATGTTAAGTGTTTTTGACCATGCCCTAAATAAACATGCATATATTATTGACATTAATAAATAATGTGATAAATTTGAAATCAATTAATGAAGCATAATTATGAAAACACTAAAAACCGTAAGTCTTTTTATTGCCATTTTGTTTGTGGTATCTGCATGCAAGAAGGAAGAAGAAAAGGGAACTGGCAGCATAGAAATTGAATTTGTGCATCAGGTAGATGGCAATGCGCTTCAAACTGATCAGATGATATATGTTAATGAAGCAGGAAATACGTATGAAGTAAATGAAGTGCAATGGTTTGTAACACGCCTTGCGTTTTATAAGGACGGCAAGCTTGTTGAAATTCCTGATACCAACACCAATGCACATTACATTGATACAGATATTGCATCAACATTTAACTGGTTGGTTTGTGACGCTTTCCCCGAAGGAAATTACGATTCACTTTTGTTTACATTTGGTTTTAATGAAGCAGACAATGTTTCCAATCGTTTTCCCAACCCTCCTGAATCAAATATGTTCTGGCCAGAAGTGATGGGCGGAGGATATCACTATATGAAGCTTAACGGGAAATGGCTTGACCCGGAACAAACTGTCCGTTCATTTAATTTCCATCTGGGCATAGGTCAGATCTATGAAGAAGAAAACCCAATCCCAATTGATTTAATACATAATTACTTCAGGGTGACCTTACCCTTGTCTTCCTTAAAAGTGGAAAAGGATAAAACAACAAAACTGCAGTTGGTAATGAATATCGAAGACTGGTTTAAGGAACCCAACCTCTGGGATTTCAATGCTTATGGCAGCCATATCATGAAGAACCAGGAAGCAATGCATGCTGCCTGTGAAAACGGGCATAAGGTTTTTTCAATAGGGCAGGTTCAGATTAAGCCATAATAGTGATGAAGGCATTTAAGGTTTTGATGATTGGTTTTCTTTTAATCACAGCTTTCAGTTCTTGTAAAAAAGACCCTGTTCCTGATGATGGGGATCCTTCATCCTATAACCCTACCCCTTATACAATAGAAATCCCAAAGTATTTCCCGACATTATTATACATCCCGACAGATAACCCAATGACTGAAGAAGGGATTGCATTAGGAAGATATTTGTTTTACGATGGGAGGCTTGCCGGGCGAAACAATCCTGATAGTTTGATGTCGTGTGCCAGTTGCCATCTCCAACAACATGGTTTTCACAATAACAAAGGCTATGCTTATGGGATTGATGGCATAACCCGGACACATCATACCATGATGCCCCTGATAAACATGGTTTGGAACCCAAATACCATGCTATGGAACGGGCGGGTAAACCAGATTGAAGATTTTACATGGATGGGCATCATGGCCCCTCATGAAATGGGTTCAGATACAAACAGGGCAAAAGCATTGATACAAAGCATACCTGAATATCCCCCAATGTTTGAAAAAGCTTTTGGCAGCAAAGTAGTTACCGTAAAGAATATGGGACGTGCCATTGCCCAATTTGTAAGGACACTGATATCTGCCAATTCAACATTTGACAAATATCTGAGAGGGGAAGCAAACCTGGGCAATGAGGAGTTTCTGGGATATGTGTTGTTTACAACCGAAGAGGGTGCAGATTGTTTTCATTGCCATGGAGGTGATGGGAACCCGCTATTTACAACAAACCTGTTTTACAACAATGCAAAAGACAGTGTGTTTGATGATCCCAGGGACAGATATTCAATCACAGGCGTGCCTTCAGACATAGGTGCATACAAAGCCCCAACACTTCGAAATGTTGAACTGAGGGCTCCCTACATGCATGATGGAAGGTTTGCTACTCTTGAAGAAGTAGTTGATTTTTATAATGAAGGCCTTGTTTATTCACCCTATGCACACCCACTAATGCATAAACTCCCGGATGGGGGGGCACATCTGAACCCTACTCAGAAACAAAACCTTATTGCTTTTCTGAAATGCCTTACGGATACTTCATTTGTCAATAATCCTGATTTTGGTCCTCCTCCCGGATTGCCCCAGGAATTTATTGCAGCTCCCCGCTAATATTAATGAATTGTCATCTCGCCCCTTAGGGGTATTTGCAAATACTTCTTCACCTTAGTAAGGCTGTAACCATTTCCAAGCAGGTACATCAGCTTTGTAAGTGCAGCTTCGGTGGTCATGTCCCATCCACTTACCACTCCGCTTTTGCCAAGGCCAAGGCTGGTTTCATACTTGCCCATGACAACACTTCCTCCCCTGCACTGGGTGATATTTACAACAATAATCCCCTGATCAACAGCATGCTTTATCAAATCAAGAAACCATGCTGACGATGGGGCATTCCCCGAACCATAAGTTTCCATGATTACGGCTTTCAAACCTTTAATACTTAGAATACTGCCAACAACCTCAGGAGTGATGCCAGGGAATATCTTTAAGATTGCAATGTTTGAATCCAATTGGGTAAATATCCTGAATTCCTGATCAGCAGAATGGTGGATAAAAGCATGGTTATATTTTATCTGAACCCCTGCTTCGGCCAATACTGGATAGTTTACAGAGCGGAAAGCTTCAAAATGCTCAGCATTAAACTTATGGGTGCGGTTGCCCCTGTATAGCTGGTTCTCAAAATATACGCATACCTCCGGCACCAGTGGTTTGTCATCTTTACGTGCAGCAGCAATTTCGATTGCAGTAATAAAGTTTTCCTTTCCATCGGTACGTAGCATCCCGATAGGAAGTTGGGAGCCGGTAAGGATAACAGGCTTGCCAAGGTTTTCGAGCATAAAGCTAAGTGCGGAGGCAGTATATGCCATTGTATCAGAGCCATGTAAAATCACAAAGCCATCATAGGATTCATAATTTGTTTCAATGAGCTTGGCCAGCTCTACCCATATCGAAGGCTCAATATTTGAACTATCGATGACTGGTTGGAAAGAATAGGTATGGATGTTATAGTTAAACTTTTTTATTTCAGGGATTTGTTCGCTCAAATGACTGAAATCAAGAGGTATAAGGCTTCCTGTTTCAATATCCTGCACCATTCCTATGGTGCCACCTGTATAAATCACTAATATGGAAGGATGTTTTATCATCTTTGAGATTATTGTTTCAAATTAAATAATTGGCAGGCATTGTTTGTTGTTTTTTCTGCCACTTCGCTGATGCTTGTTTTCTTTATTTCGGCAATCTTTGCAGCAATCAAAGGGATATAGGAGGGTTGGTTTCTTTTTCCACGGTGAGGGACAGGAGGAAGATAAGGCGCATCTGTTTCGAGAATGATATGTTCGAGCCCGATAGCTTCCACCACCTTCGCCATTTCGGAGTTTTTATAGCTAACCACTCCTCCAATGCCCAGGTAAAAGCCCATTCCTAATACCTTTTCAGCCTGAACAACATCACCGGGATAGCAATGAAACACACCCTTAAGTTTTGTCCCCTGGTAGGGCAATAAGACCTGGAAAATCTCTTCAAGTGATTTTCTTGAATGTATTATAAGGGGCAGGCCATGCTTCAGTGCAAGTTCGATTTGAAAGCGGAACGCCTGTTTCTGTTGTTCAAAATAAGTTGTGTCCCAATATAAATCAATACCAGTTTCGCCAACTGCAAAAAAGTTTTCTTTTTCAAACCAATCCGCTACTTCATCCAGTGCAGCTTGTGGGTTTTCCTTAACAGATGTTGGATGGAGGCCCATCATGGGAAGGCAATTCAAAGGGAACTGCCTGTTAAGTTGCATCATAGGCCCAATGGTTTGCTTATCCACATTGGGCATTAACATATATTGGACACCGGCAGCAATAGCCTGATCGACGACTTCATTGCGGTCGGTGTCAAACTCTTCGAGATAGATATGGGTATGGGTGTCAACAAAAAACATGCTGCAAAGGTAATAAAAACGCCGGAAGCAAAAGTGCTCCCGGCGGATATAATAATTTGTAAAAAACCTTACTGGTTGAATTTTTTAGATACGCCTTCAAGCATAGCCTTTGTCATTGCAGAAAGGTTGTATGCACATTTCAATCCCCAATCTTTACGTGCATGGGAATCATCAATACTTTGAGGCCAACTGTCAGCAATTGCCTGACGGAAGTCAGGTTTATAGCTGATTTTGAAATCAGGTTTATGCTTTTTGATTTCTTCTGTTAATGTCTTAGGGCTAAAGCTTATCCCAGCCACATTGTAGCTTGAACGAAGTTTTATTTTTGAAGCATCAGCTTCCATAATGTCAATGGTAGCTTTAATAGCATCATCCATAAACATCATTGGCAGGAAGGTGTTCTCTGAAAGGAAGCACTCATAAGCATTATGTTTAACGGCTTCATAAAAAATATCAACTGCATAATCGGTAGTGCCACCACCGGCTTCGGTTTTATAGCTAATCAGGCCAGGGTAACGAAGGCTGCGGCCATCAACACCAAACTTTTGAAAATAATACTCTAACCAGCGTTCTCCGGCAAGTTTGCTTATACCATATACGGTATTGGGTTCCATTGTTGTGAACTGAGGGGTTTCAATCCTGGGAGTAGTAGGCCCAAAGACAGCAATAGAGCTTGGCCAGAACACTTTTTTTATGGCAAGTTCCCTTGAGAGTTCAAGAACATTCATCAGGCTCGACATATTAATATGCCAGGATGCAAGAGGTTTCTTTTCAGCATTGCCCGATAATATCGCAGCAAGATGATAAATCTGGGTAATCTTGTTTCGGCTCACAGTTCCAAAAAGCCTGTGGGTGTCCAATACATCCAGGATTTCAAAAGGGCCTCCTTCAGTAATTTCTTTTGAAGCAGGTTTGATGTCTGTGGCTACCACATTGGCGTCACCATATATGTTCCGGAGTGCCAGTGTAAGCTCTGAGCCAATCTGACCGGCGCATCCAATCACAAGAATACGTTCCATAAGATTTTTAGTGTTTTATATTAAGGAAGATTCATTTTATGGGGGCAAAGATATAAACTTTTTTAGTCCTGTTTTTCGAGAGAAACACCACTTTTATTATTTTTCTGAAAGTATTTATAAATGACAGACAAACTGCTTATTATGCCTTAATCAATAAAACAGTTGGGCATTATTAGCCGGATTTTTTTATCCACGGATTACACCGATTACACGGATTGAAAGACAAGATGTTTGACATTCCCAAACCAATATTTCCGGTGCGCTGCACCTATCTGTCTGCACAACCTTTTATTTGCTATAAATATAATCGGTGCGCTGCACCTGAATACAAAACAGGCATTTATATGTATTCCTCCTTTGAAAATCAAACCAAATGACTTCTCATAGGGAAAGCCGCATTAGCGGCGGGAATATTTGTAGTAAAGGTTTGCCCCTCTATATCAATAGCCGCGTTAGCGGCGGTAATATTGAATTTAAAATATTCCCCCTTCGCCCAACATCAACAGCCGCACTCTGTGGGATTTCTCAATCGCAGGGACAATTAATAACCTTCTGGGGGTTAATAATTACCATTCTACCGCTTTATTAACTTACCCTGCTCCATCGAAATGACGTTTGCCTGGAAAAAGGGAGGGGGGGGAAAGAGCAGGGGCGGCGCAGCCGCCCCTGCTCTTTCCCCCTTTTTTTATGATTGAATGACGTCATCTCGAATCCCCTGCGGTAAGGGTGTTAGTAACGGAATCAGTAAAATCAGCAGCCCTGCTATTAATAGTCCGCAGGGGTGAGAGATCCCACCGGAAGTGACTGGTGATATGGAACAGAGAATCAATTGGTATTTAAAAAATTAGCAAATATGCAAATATGTGAATTAGCAAATTATAAATACTACAAACCCTTTAAAAAAGGCAATTACCATAGATGTAACCACTGCTCTTGCATTCAATTTGCTAATTTGCTAATTCGCTAATTTTCTAATTATCTTTTTATTTCCTGTGGATAAAAAACTTTTCATTTGATGTCAATTTGGCATGATTTTTCGATACAACTGTAATATAACGCATTAAATTGTTAACCTTAATAATTATTTACCATGGAAACTAAAAAAACCACCCGTGCCGACCTGGAAGGCAAAAAAAAGATCTTTATGCAAATCGGATTAGCAATTGCACTCCTTTTAAGCTTTGCAGCTTTTGAATGGAAATATTCAGGAGACGAACCAATTGTACTTACAAATGCTTCTGTTTTTAAAGGCGAAATAATTGATATTCCTGTAACCTTTCCTGAAAAGCCGGAAGTTAAGATGCCTACCTTGTCCCAGTCATTTAAAATAGTAAAAGATGAGGTTGATGTTACAGAGAGTGTAAGTTTCACTGCCGAAACCAACCAGACAGAAGCTGTTGAGGTAGCACCAGTAATGCCTAAAGCTGTAGAAGATGATGTTGTTGAAGAAACCCCTTTTGTTATAGTTGAACAGATGCCTTCATTCCCGGGGGGAGAAACTGAGATGTTGCGGTTTCTGGCCAACAACACAAAATATCCGACCAGGGACAAGGAGCTTGGAATTAGCGGAATAGTATATGTAACTTTTGTTGTGGAAAAGGATGGAAGGATTACAAACATACAGATTTTAAAAGGCGTAACAGAAAGCATGAATGCAGAAGCTGTAAGGGTTATAAGAATGATGCCACTCTGGGAGCCTGGATTACAAAGAGGTGTGCCTGTAAGGGTTCAGTTAAACATACCTTTCAACTTTAAATTAAAATAAAGATTTATTGTATTCATTCTGATTATCCGGATTGCATAATAGCACATTTAATGTCTCAAAAAAGTAAAAGCCCCTTAGGGGCTTTTACTTTTTGTTCTCATAATGAAATCCTTAGGAGGAGACCATAGATAATGTAATCCGTAAAACCCTGAATTGATAAAACGGGCTGATTTTACGTGTTTTATGGATGGCTATTTTGACTTGCTGTTGTAATTTTATACCACGATAGCAAAGCAAATTGAATCCTTTTTTTACTCATCGCCAAATCCTATTGTCATGGAATTATATATCCCAACCAAAGAAGAACAGGAAGTTGCAAGAATATTTGCAGATGCAGTTGCTTCTTTTAATATCAGGCAATTGTCATCCCTGTTGCACGATGATGGCGTGTTTCAGATTATTGACCTGGCTAATGAACCAAACGATATGGGTATTGCTCTCAGGCAGATGAATAAAGCCAGGACAATACATGTGAATAAAACAGCCTTTATTCAGTGGCTTTTTGAAAACATGGAAACCTATCTCTTATCTAATCCGGGTAAAATAGCCCTTGAAGCTTCATTTGAACAGGCAGGTGACATCCTTCCAGGCAGCCCTGTAGTATTATTAAACAGTGGTTTGTTCCCTGTATTTAACCATTGGCCATGGCAGAAAGAGAAAACAGGCTTTTTGCTTCAGTTTGAAGGTAATAAAATTGTTAGTATCAGCTTTTGCGATACATATATGAACTCAACAAACGAATTTTTGATGGAAAAACATGCCCCGCTTACATTGATTGAAAAATGGGGTAAAAACTAATTCTTCTTCCTCTTAGCGTTAGGCTTTTAAGTAAATCTTGTTTTAAATGTTGGTTTAGTGTATCAGGACGGCGCCAAAAGGCGCCGTCCTGATTTTTTTTTGTCTTGTTCAGGGTTAATGATCATGCGGATGGCCAACTTCTGTTTGCTGATGTTCATGCTCATGGCCCTCATGCTGGTGTGAATGCTTAATGCTTATTGAATACATTAAGGCAAGACCTGCCAATATCATTACCAACTGCATGACTGCATTGCTGCGTTTAAAATCCTTGTGCAATTCAGGAATTAAATCACTTCCTGCCAAATAAATAAATCCACCTGCTGCATAAGGAAGGACATATACTGAAAATTCTTCGATGCCTGAACCCACAATTAAGGTGATTACCGCCCCAAGTATTGCGGCACAGGCAGAATAAAAATTTAATAGCAAGGCTTTTTTCTTTGAAAAACCTGAATGGACCAAAATCCCAAAATCACTTATCTCCTGTGGAATCTCATGAAGTACAACTGCTATTGTGGTTGCAATACCTACTTCAGTGCTAACCATCCATGATGCAGCTATCAATATCCCATCCGTGAAATTGTGAAAGCCATCTGCAAAAATGCTTATATAGCCCATGGCCTTTATCTTTGGCGCATCAACATCATGGTTGTGTTGCCAGTGAAAAAATTTCTCAAGAAGGAACAATGAAACAAGGCCTGCCATCACAAGTATTGCAATTAACCTGAAATCCTGTATGGATTCATAAGCTTCGGGAAGTAAATGAAAAAAAGCATTTCCAAATAATCCTCCCACTGCAAAGCTCACAAGGGCCAATACAAGTTTTTGTAAATTATTGACTTTTATCGACACGAATATAATGCCAGCCAAGGATACAATGCTTACAATTATAGTGCTTAAAATAGCTCCTGCCCAGATATTTATCATATTGTTTTGTTTTTTTTTATTGTGGATCAATTATTCCTGGCACTGTTCGCAATAACCATCTATAACAAGGCTATAGAATGTTGGTTTAAAATGGCCCGGAAGTTTTGGTTCATTAAATCGGATGTCCTGAAGACAAACTACCTTTTGGCAATTGATACAATGAAAATGTGCATGAAAATTCTTTTTGCAGCCCTGTTCTTTCATTGTAATGGCATATCTAACATCCCCCGAATCGACAGGGATGCTGTGAATGAGGCCGGTATCCAGGAAAGTCCTGAGCGTTCGGAATATGGTTGCCCTGTCATAATCAAATGCCAATAGTGCTTTTATTTCAATTTCCGAAAGTGCAGTCTCCGAATTCATTAAAGCCCTTAATATGTCTAATCTACATGGGGTTTTGTTCAAACCTTCCCGAAGTAGTAATTTTTCAGGTAAATCCATAATCAATGTATTTGCATCTTTGTTGCAAATGTAATAATTATTCAAATATCTTTCTGGAAATTTCCTGGTTTATAATTGTTTAACAAAATTGGATTTAAGTCTAACGTATTCATCCTCTGAATATCAAATCCAAAATCCAAAACTATAATTCGTCAATCGTCAATCCTTATCATCTTATTACCATGTTAAGACTTAAAGCGGAGTTAAAGCGGTTTTAAAGCGGTTTTAAAGCGGTTTTAAAGCGGGTTTAGGCCGGGTTGAACCCGCCTCAAACCCGCCTCAAACCCGGCTCAACCCCGGCTCAACCCCGGCTCAACCCTTAACCTGGTCTGTATCGGGTAGCAGTTTGTTAATTTTCATAAAATAGGGTTAGTGGGTTGAATATCTGTTATTTGAGCTGCAGTTTCACATTCATTGGTGTTTGGATTTGATTCTCTTTTTGCAAAAAAACAAAGGGAACTAAAAAATCAATGGGCTTACAACATATCGAAGTGATGTTGCTGTAGGACTTTTTAGCATTTAAATGATTTCTTCCCTGATTTTAATGTGTTTAATATTTAACCCTTATAAAAATTTTACGTATAAATTGTATAATACTGGCATGATTTTTCGTTTTATTTGCAGGTAATGTTTTTCTGCTGCTTAATGAAAAGAGCTTTTCCAGGGCAAGCCAGCACATTGGGATTTTCTTTGTGTCAATAGTCAAACTAAAAAAATATTTTCAGATGAATATGCTTCAAATGTTTAACAGCAAAAGCTTGTTCTCTTTTTTTAGGGCAAGTATGGTATTTTTAATGCTGGTACTGCCAACATTTGGCCTGTATGCCCAACAAGGGAGCAACTTTTCTTTTCCGATTGTTGTGTTTGAAAGAAAATTCTCTGTCATAAGCATGATGGAAGATAAAGGTTTCACCCTGATATCCAGCCATCTGTTGGATGAACAGACAGAAATACTTGAGTTTGAAAGGGGAGAGGGAGGGCGTAAAATACTTTGTCGTATCGATCTAGCCACATTGCTATGCAATACCATGATGGTTTACGCAACTATTGAAGAAATGAATGACCACAAGCGATGGTTGAACAAACAGGCAAAGCCACTGGGAAATAACCAATGGGTACTTCCCCCTGAGTATCGAAACCTACACCTGATTTACCGTACAGATGAAGTCATCGAAAACGATTACTTCATTATGGTCTTTAAGCCCTACGAACGCATTCAGGAACTCATGGATCAACAGAGGCGTATGGGTTACGATGATTTGTAGGACATTGTCAACATGCATGCCATGGGGTTGAAGACGCTTGCTTGTTGTAAGATCGATGTTTTTCGCTTTAAAGGGTCATATAAAAAAAGATTTATTGATATTTCCAGACATAAAAAAACCAGGAATACGGTTCTAATTGTATTCCTGGTTTTTTTGTCGAAAATTGGTTTTTAGTCTTTCTTGTTTTTAAATGAGTAAGTCTTTCTCATTTGAAATGGCACTATTGACATTGTCTTATTTACCGTAATTGAAGGAACAATAAAGTGAAAATGCCAATCAGGAGCAAGGCAATCACAATGCCAATAATTTTCCGGCCTTTTTTAAGGCGCAGGTTTTCTTCCCTAATCTGCCCTTCAAAAGCAATGCGTTTTAGCAGGTTTCTGATACGTTCAAAAGCGGCTTCATTTTTAACTACATAATCGTAGGCTCCGTTTTTGACGGTTTCAAGAGCAATTTCAAGTTTTTCCAGGCCTGTTAGAAAAACAACCTGAGTTTGTGGGCTGAATTTTTTTATCTCTTTAAGAACCTGCAATCCATTCATTTTCCCTTCACCGAGTAAAAAGTCCAACAGGACAATGGTGGGTTTTTCATCAATATTTTCAAGGCATTCTTCACCAGAAGCAAAAGTCTTGATGTTCGAAAAGTGGCGTTGTTCCAACGAATGTTGAAGCGCATGCATATATTGGGGGTCATCCTCAACTATAAAAATCAGCATTTCATCCGGTAGCGACATAATCTGAATGGGATTTAGATTGAATTGGTGCTAATTTACAACAAAATACCGTTGGTCATACCAGCTTGTCCCCTTTTTTTTTCTCTTTTTTATTTTTCTACATGAAATTCTCATTTTTATTGGCATATTAAAGTTTACAGATTATGTTGTTTTTGTCGATGTGATGATTTGAAAATCATTGTAAAGCGAATAATATTTAGAAAGATTCTTAGTGTTTTTTTTGTTAATGAATCAAAATCGAATTTATATATTTGTATAAGTTCTTTCGTATGCAAATCAAAAACAGTGGCTTCGGCAAGCTCAGCCACCTTTTTAAACAGCAAACATGGAGTTCCATCCGACCATTAACTATAAAATTATTAATGGATGAAAAGTATTATCACATTTTTGTTGTCGGTATTGGCACCCCTGATAATCATTGTTCTTGTTGTGCGCGATGCAAAGGAAGATGAGGGACTGATGGATGAACTGAAGGAGAAATATGCTATTGAGCGGGATAAGATTGTTGACCATAGCAAGCATGAGGCGCTTCAAAAAGAGTTCACAAATGCACATGAGATTACCCAGGCCTGCCTTTCTTGTCATAACCTCAGGGGCGATGAATTGATGCATTCTGCACATTTTTTATGGGAAAGGAAAGCTTTTATACCGGGCAGGGGAGTTACTTATCCTGGCAAGAAGAACATCCGCCATTTGCGGAAGGCTCCATTGAAAATCCTTATATCCGAAAATGAATCAACAGCCCTGAATGCATGGATGATGCTTACTTCCCTGGGTATTGAAAACATGAAAGTTATGGGTGGTGGAAAACAGAACCTGATTCAATCCATGGATCAAGGGGAGCTTGATGCTTCAATTTTGTTTTTTAAGGATGAAAAGGCAAGATTTAATTATCCAGCCCTGATGAAGGTATCCTCAGGCCCAAGCCCCCAGGAGGGTGCAGAAGGCCAGGAAAAAGAAAAAACTGAGGTTATAAAGGTTCAGGGTGGTTGTTAACACACAAAAGAACGACAATTAAAAATATTTAGAACAATGAGCGAAGAATCAAACACAATTAAAGAAACCGGGTGCTGTCCTCCATTTAATCCTTCATTGTGGGATTATAAGGTTATTGAGTGGGACAACAAGAAGTTTATTCGTGACAAAGTATTCACAGCTTTTTATATGCCAGTTAATTTTGGTGGAGTCATGAAACGGGTGATGGCGTTGATTGACAAAGCAGGTGCAAGCGTTCAGGATAACATGTGTTTGTCTGACCACACTTCAAAGTGGAATATGGACGTATTGGTGGCTGTGGATAAAGAAGTGCCGGGAGCAGATAACCTTACCATAAGCGGGAAATTCTTTTGTAAGGTTTATGAAGGCAGCTTTAAGGAAACAGGCAAATGGGGTGAAGATTTTAAGAGAGAAGCTACTGCACAGGGCTACGAAATAAAAAAATGGTATATGTGGTATACCACTTGTCCCAAATGTGCAAAGGCGTATGGGAAAAACTATGTTGCTTTTATCTGTAAAGTTGAATAAAATGATTTGATAACTAATGAATTGAGATTTTGAATTATTATTGACTTTGATACCAAAGCGCCACAAAAACAAAAGGCAGGAATTGTTTCCTGCCTTTTATTCAAAAACGTATTATAAAAAGTGAAATATTTAATAAGCAGATACTTCACCAAGCTTGCTTGCAGTTCGGACAAGACTAATAAATTCAGCCCTGTAACCTTCATTATCCAGCCCTTTTGAATTTATTGCAGTTTGGATAACATGTTCGTAAGAGGCATTTCCTTTAAATTTTGATTTGCTTAATATTAGCCCAAACTCGGCTACAGCCGTAGCAAATCGGTGGTCTTCACTTGCATCTTTAAAAGCAATAAGCTTTCCTTTCACAGGAACATCAAGTTTAATGCTATTATTTTGATCAGGGAGTTTGAACCTAATCTTAATAGTCATAAGCTCAGCAGATGGGTCAGCTTTAACAGTTTCATTATTTGTTTGGTATTTCAAAGGATCAATTCCGGGAATATCGGCATTTGAGCCATTAGGGATTATTTCATAAAGGGCTGTAACAGTATGTCCTGCCCCAAGTTCTCCTGCATCTTTGGTATCATCATTGAAATCTTCATTATTTAACCTTCTGTTTTCATAACCGATTAGCCTGTAGCCCTTAATCCGTGCTGGATTAAATTCAATCTGAATTTTCACGTCTTTTGCAATAGTGAATATGGTTCCTGCAAATTCGGATACCAATTGTTTACGGGCTTCCTGGATATTATCAATATATGAATAATTTCCATTGCCCTTATTGGCGATAATTTCAAGCCTGCTATCCTTATAGTTGCCCATGCCAAAACCAAGCACTGTCATATAAATTCCTTTATCCCTGTGGGTTTCAACAAGTCTTTCCATAGCAGCATCGCTTGATTCACCAACATTGAAATCGCCATCAGTGGCCATGATAATCCTGTTATTTCCGTTTTTAATGAAGTTCTCTTCAGCAACCTTATAAGCCATTTTTAATGCCCCTCCGCCTGCTGTTGACCCTCCTGCGCTCAGGTTATCAATAACTGAAATAATCTCAGATTTTTTGCTTGCCGGAGTAGAAGGAAGGGCTATAGAATAACTACCTGCATATATTACAATGGCAATCCGGTCTGAAGGTCTTAGCTCTTCAATGAGTAACTTAAGTGAGGATTTTACAAGGGGTAGTTTGTTGGGTTCATTCATAGATCCTGATACATCAATTAGGAACACGAGATTTGAATTTGGGAGTTGACGGGTGTCAAGCGATTTGGCATTTAAGCCAATCCTTAATAGCTGGTGGTCAGGGGCCCAAGGGCAATCAGTATATTCGGTATGCATACCAAATGGATGCCCTTCAACTGGTTCAGGAAAGTCATATTTGAAATAGTTGAGCATTTCTTCAATCCTTACAGCGTCCTGTGGGGGGAGGCTCCCATTATTGATAAACCTTCTGACATTTGAATATGATGCATTGTCAACATCAATAGAAAAGGTTGATAAAGGCTGGTTTTTTGTGTCCCTAAAACCTGTTTCCCGGATTGTTGAATAGGATTCTGTATTAAAATCATCGGCCTGATATGGGGCCTGATAAGCGTATGAGGTAGGGGCACAAGTTTTTGCTGAGGACATTTTCCTGCTTTCTTCCATTTCTCTCATAGGCATTCCTGTAACCATCACATTCATATCTTTATCTGTTGCCTCCTGCATCACTACATTTATTGTTTTTGATTTGCCTATTGTCTTTTCAATAGTTTCATATCCGGGATACGAAAAGACCAATGATTTTACGTTTTCAGGCACTTCAATCTTATAAGCACCATCATTGTTTGTATAAACGCTCTTGCCTGATTTGTTTTCTGTTACTTTCACTCCAGGCAGGCTTTCACTTCTGGTATTGCTAACATGTCCGTTTATGATACGGCTTTGAGCTTGTGCTGATATTCCCATTGCAATCAGAATGCTGGAAATAAGAATGAGACATTTTTTCATGGTGATTTTTTTTAATGATTTGATTATTTTTTTTTGTTTTTAGGGCAATGTCAATCTGAAAAAAAATTTCTTTTCAGGTTCTTTTTTTTTACCTTCACACTAAGGATGCAGTCTTTTTGAAAATTCCATAAAGATTTCATTAAAAAAAACAGGATGTTGAAAATCACTATATTATAGCCTTGTTTGGATTAAAGAAAAGACAAAGGAGAACTGAAACAGATCAGGAATTGCTCCAAAGAATAAGGGAACAGCATCATGATCCGGCCCTGATAGGTGAGCTTTTTGCGCGCTATACCCATCTTGTTTACGGGGTATGCCTTAAATACCTTGAAGATACAGAGGATGCTTCTGATGCTGTGATGAGTATTTATGAAAAACTCTGCCAGGAAATGAGCAGGCACGAAATCAATAACTTTGTCCCCTGGCTTTATGTAATGACAAAGAATTATTGCCTCATGCAGCTTAGGAGCCGGAAAGCTCAATCTGAGCGCCATGCATTATGGGAAAAAGATCAGCTTTTTTTTATGGAAAATTCCGAAGCATTGCATCCTATAGATGAAGAGGATCTTAAAGAGCAACAGCTTCATAAATGCATTGAACAGCTTAAAAATGAACAAAAGGAATGTATTCAATTGTTTTATTTTGAGAACAAATGCTACCTTGAAATTGCCCAACAACTTGGTATGGAAGAGAAAAATGTAAAAAGCTATCTTCAGAATGCAAAGAGAAATTTAAGTATCTGTCTTGAAAAAACGAATAGTCATGAATAAAAGGCGCCCAACATATAGCTTGCATAGGATATTGGATTATGTCCATAAAAGGATGCGTCCCGATGAGCGTCATGCTTTTGAAAAGCAGATGCAAAAAGACCCTTTTTTGAATGATGCAACGGAAGGCTTTGCCCATGCTGATGAAAAAACCATTAAAAAAGATATCGATTCAATCAACAGCTTATTGTTGCCAAAAAAACAAAAACCACTTGGGTTTTATGTATCGGGGATTGCTGCTACCCTGACATTGTTCATTATTATTGGGAGTGTATATTATTATTTCAATCTGGGACTTAAAGAAAAAGCCCAATCGGGACTTGCTCTTGAAACCCAAACTGAAGTAATCACTGAAAATGAGTATTCCCCTACTGATGGGGATGTTATCGAAAGTGAAATGAAGAAGGCAGCAGAGGATGCTGTTTTGGGTGAAGTGGAAACGAAGACGGCATCTGATAAGGAATTGTTATTAGCTGAAAATGATAAAGATGAAGTCAGGTATCCTTCCGGGTTGCCCCTTGCCAGCAGACAGTCCACTGCGAAGCCAGGTGTGTCGGAAGGGGTGAAACAATTGGATAATGAGCCCAAACCTGCTCAAAAGGATAATAAGACGATTGTTGGTGAGGATTTGACAAGCGGTAAACAAAAATATACTTCGGATATAGGCTATCTTGTTAAAGGCACTGTGGTTTCTGCTCTTGACAATAAAGCAGTTCCACTTGCACTTATTTTAGTAAAAAACACCAACATTGAAGTTTATACCGATACGGATGGCAGCTTCGAAATCCTTGTCCCTGAAGGACTGGATGCCAACTTAGTGGTTTCGCAATATGGTATGGAAACGAAATCATTTTTAGCTAAGGAGTCTCAGGATAATATAATTGAATTGCAGGCTGGGTTTCAGGCAAACGCGCAAAATGAAGCAGTTAGCCCTGCTGCCATTTCTTATGAACGGGAAGTTGCCAGGGAAAGTGCTCCAAGTTCAAGTAAAAAAAATAATATTGAGGAGCCCCAGCCTATAATAGGTATTAAGGCTTATAACCGATACCTTGATTCACATGCGCTTCTCCCTGAAGCCTCAGAATTAGAATCAGCTGAAGTGCTGCTGTCTTTTTATATAGACAAGAATGGGAAGCCATACCTCTTTAAGGTTATTGAAAGCCCCGGAAAGGAGTATTCAGATTTGGCTATTAAAGTAGTTGAAGATGGTCCGAAATGGATTGTTAATTCAGGATATGGAAATGGGGATACGCCAATAGTCCGGTTAAAGATTATCCTGCATAAACCTTAGCACTGCTAATAGTAATTTTATATTATTTATCGGAGGGATTGCGCTTTGCATTATCATTTTTTTATTAAGTTTACGGTCATAACACAACCAAACAACAACAATAATAAAAACAATGAAGAGACTTTTTGTTTACAGCATGCTTGTAGTGATACTG
>CAYLYP010000020.1:0-46704 GCA_964387795.1 uncultured Bacteroidales bacterium | reverse complement strand
TATGCAAATAAAAGCGTAAGTCATTGATTTATTGTGGCGTTATTATGTATTTTAAACAGGTTGTTTTAAGTTGGTATTTTTAGTAAAATTGCCTGAATTATAACTGGGTATTTTTACTTTATAATGTATGGCCTGTTTAAACTGAAAAACGATATAATTCAGATGAATATAATCTTATCCTTATACAAACCGAATACGTTTGCGAATTAAATAGGGTCTGCTGAAAAACACTTAACAAGCAGGACATGCATCTATTACGAAGCAACAATTTCATTCTGCATGCAAGGATTTATTTCCAGAAGCGCTAATATGTTTGCATCTTGTTTGCATTAGTCTTTAAGGCATCATCTGCTTCGTTGCCATCGGCTCATAGTATTATTATACAATTTCGCCTTGTTGCCTCGCATCTGATACCTTAAAGACTTTTTCAGCAGACCCTAAATACAAACACAAATAAAAATGGCAAACATGAAAAGCTATCTGATAATTACAATATATTTATTCCGGTTTAAAAGAACTAAGCCAAAATTCGCTATAAACCTGGCAACCCAAATGAAGGGAAACAACATAATTTTTTACCGATAAAACAGGATTATAAACAATTTTTATTCAGATTGTCATTCGTCTTCAGATGATACTAATAAAAGGCTTAAAAGCTGTTATTTCTTTACAATATTATTTGTAATTGCAAATGAAACAAGTGCTGCGGTGTTTTTAAGACCTGATTTTGACAACATATTGTTCCGGTGACCACCAACTGTTCTGGGACTTAAATCTAATATTTTTGCTATTTCAATATTATTTAAACCCTGACATACTAATTCAAGAATTTCAAGTTCCCTTTCAGTAAAACTTGAAACAATTTCCTTGGCTTTATCATCTGTTTTGCGATTAATTAGGCTTGATGTAACCACAGAAATCATTTCCTGGCTATAGTAATTTCCTCCATTAATAACTGTTGACAGGGCTTTTTCAAGTTCTTCTTTGTCAACATTTTTTAAGAGATAGCCAGAAGCTCCAGCCTGTATTATTTCTTCAAGATATTCCCCTTCTCCAAACATTGACAGGGCTATAATTTTTAGGTCTGGGAACCTTTGCTTGATTAGTTTGGTTGAATTGATGCCATTTACTTTCGGCATTTTGATATCCATCAGAACAATATCTGCAATTTGTTTCTTAAACATTTCCAGAAAATCCTCCCCGTTTTCGGCTTCTCCAACATGTTCAACCCAATCTATTTCTTCAAGCAATACTTTTAAGCCTTGCCTGAAAATGATATGGTCGTCAACAATAAATACTCTTGTCTTCTTTAATTTCTGAGGATTCATAGCTGGTTTTTTTTTAGAGTTCAATACTTTCCAGATCGGTTGTTTTCAAGGGTTTGTTGATGAACTTTATTACATAAGGACTTTCATTTGCTTTTTTATGATCTTCTGCATCTATTGATGAAGAAAGCATGATAACCTTTGTTTTTTGAAGAATTTGGGCCGGTAATTTATTGAATTCAGCAAGAAAGCCAAAACCATCCATTTCAGGCATTCGTATATCTAAAAATATCAGATTGGGAACCTTTTCGGGTGCTTTTTCTATTATTTCATTCAAATAATCCAAGGCAGACATCGCTGACTTTTTTATTACTATATCATTAGCAAATGCTGCTTTCTGGACTACTTTTTTATGAACCATATTATCTATTTCACTGTCATCTATCATTAGCAGAAAATCTATCATGGTGTGTAGAGGGTTAAGATTGTTTTCTTTCTTTTATTGTAAAGTTAAGTTTTGAAATTGAAAAAAACAATTTTTTGAATTGCTTTGAAAAAGCATTTTAATGCAAATGACTTTTTTTCAAAGAATTTATCTGTTAGTTTTCAAGCGGTGGAATATTATTTGGAATTTCAACTGTAAACAAGGTGCCCTTCCCTTCAATTGATTGAACATCAATTAATCCGGTAAGCTTTTCTACGATCTCCTTTACAATATATAATCCAATTCCTGAACCGCTGCTTTTCTCTGTTGCCCTGAAAAACATATCATAAATCTTTTCAAGATGTTTTTCGGCAATCCCTAATCCATTGTCTTTAATGCTAATAATTGCATTTAACGGGGAAATCTTTATTGAAATCTCCACAAATGGATCTGGCTGGTTATAATTGTGGTATTTAATGCAATTGGAAATGAAATTGTTGATGAGTATGGTCATACGTCTTTTATCAGAAAAAAATGGACACTTTGCCTTTATTTCTGTGTTTAAGCGTATTCTTGATGAACCCTCCATATATTTTAAATTATAGAAGGACTCATTGATAATTGTTTCTAAATCTATTTCTTCATACACAAGCTCCATGCGGTTGTTTCGGGAGTAGTCTATGATGTCATGAATGATCGTATCAAGTTTTGTGATACTTTCTTTCATCATTTGTATATAATTCTTCTGTTCATCCGGTTCTGATTCCATTTCAAGCAGGCTTATTAACCCAAGGACAGACATCAGGGGCGAACGTAATTCATGTGAGGTGGAATATACAAATCTGTCAAGTTCTGCATTTGTCTTTTCAAGCTGACGGTTTTTCTCTTTCATCATCTCTTCTGATTCTTTGCTTTCTGTAATATTATTTACCAAAGAAACAAAATGACTTGCAGATTTCTTCTGGTCGGCTACGGGGGATATTAATACATGGAGCCACAGGCTCTTGCCTAAGCTGTCCTGAATTTTTATTTCACCCCTGAAGCTGGTTTTTAAATATAAAGCTTTACGGATTTTCTCCTCATTGATTGGATCTAAATGGCCGTTAAACAAACTGATAAAATCTTTGCCAACTAGATTTGGAACCGGGTATTTTAACAGGTTTTCCATCTCCTGGTTGGCATATATGATTGGAAAATCGCTAATATTGGCATCTAAGATCACAATACCTTCAATTGCGCTTTCCATTGCACTTTTTTGAAGCCTTAATAATTCTTCAGCTTTTTTTCTTTCTGTGATATCATAACATGAACCAATAAAACCTGAAAAGTTGCCATCAAGGTCGAAAAATGGCCGTCCCAGGTTAAATATCCAGCGGTACTCTCCCGAATGGTGTTTAAGCCTGTGTTCTATTTGAAAAAACTTTTTGTTTTTATAGGCATCCAGAAATGTTGAAAGAAATGCAGTGATATCATCAAAATGAATTTTTTCAATCCAGTCTTTCTTTAATTCTTCTTCTAAAGTCCTGCCTGTAAAATCAATCCATGTTTTATTAAAATAATCCAGTTTCTTTGATGGATTTGATTTCCAGATTAGCGTCGGAAAATCATTTAGCAGTGTTAAATAAAAATCCCTTGCTTTTGTAATCGATTCTTCTGCTTTTTTTTGCTTCGTTACATCCCGGCATACTACTGTTACTCCTTCAATGGAATTAAATGAATTTTTTCGGGGTGAAATCCTGGCATTATACCAAAGCTTTGAACCAAACGCTTCCAGAAAATATTCTATTTGTTCGGTATTGCCGCTTGATCGCACTTTTTTTATCGCATCTTCATATTTCTTAGCAACATCATCCGGAAAGCCTACTTCAAAAACAGATTTTCCGATAAAAAGGTCTGAAGAAATAGAAAAATGTGGCGAATCTATTGGCTGATAATATTCAATAAAGTGTGCATCATTGTTTAATGCAAATACCAAATCATCTATTGATGATATTGTTGACCTTAACATTTCATGCTGCTTTACAGCTAACTCAATGTTTTTGCTTTTTTCACTGATGTCATGAAATATCGCAAAAATCATCTTCCGGTTATCAAGCACCATGGTATCTGCATAAACCTCTATGTTTAACAATTCTCCCTTACTGCTGAGGTGTTGAAAAACCAGTTCATTTGCCTTTTCTTTATTGACATTCCTGATTTGCTCAAGAAAATCATCCCCTGCCAATGGGGTTAAGTCCTGAATGTTTTTAAATAAAATGTCTGCATGGCTTAATCCAAAAAAATTGCAGGCTTTTCGGTTGGCATCTATTATCTCCCCTAAGTAGGGGTCAATCAAAAGCATTACCTCTTGATTTTTTTGAAAAAGGAACTTATACCTTTCGTCAGTTTCTTCTAGTTTCTTTTCAATCTGTATCCGATGAAGGGCCAATGAGATGCAGTTTTTAACCTGAAGTTCCTGAAGAGGGATGTTTATTATCCCAAAATATTTTTCGACCTGAATGCTACTGAGTGTTGTTAATTCTTCTGGTCTGGATATAAAAATGATAGGCAGGGAAGGCGGTGAAAATAGTTTTTCATAATGAAGGGGTGACTCAAAATGCTTTAAGATATTGATATTTGATATTATCAGATTCGCATTATTTAATCTTGCATTACGTATTGATCCGGGATTAGGGTTGCCAACTCCGCATATCTTATATGTATCAGTATTGATATATTCACTGAGTGTATTAATTATTTGATTATCGTCCTCAAGAAGGTATATTAAGTTCATTGTGAGCTGATTTGTATTTTAATATTGTTCCTCCCAAACCTTTTATCCTTAACTGTTATCCGGTTTTTTCTTTTGTCAATTTTCATCTATTTCTTTCTTCCCTTTTTTATTATTGTTTTTGGGGCAATAATAGCAAATTGTTTTGGATTTCTTATACGCAAAATCCACAACTATAAAATTATTAAATCATTTTTACTTTTTTTTGTTTTATGATAAAAAAAATATTTCCTGACTTAGTTGTTGGCAGAAATAAACGATTATGCCCGATCTTATTGACTGCAATCCCATTTATTAGGCATTTATGTATGAGAGTATCACATGGTTATATGTCATCCAGCCTGAAAAAACCATCTGATTTAATGCCCTTTTCTGTCATTTTAAGAGTACAACACTCATGATAATAGTCATGTTCAAAAAACAAAATATAATTATTCTCAAAGGCTTCCTTTAAAAAGCATTCTTTTTCTTTCATTGCGCTTAAAGGATCAATGTCAAAGCTTGTCACATAAGCCAATGGGATATTCCATACTGAAGGGATAAAATCGGCAGCATAAACGATTTTCTTGTCCTTGTATTTGATGATTGGGACGATCTGCCCTCGGGTATGCCCATTAAAAATCCTGAGTTCAATTTCATCTGATAATGGCCCTTCTTTTAAAATCAGGTTCAATTGACCTGCATCTGACAATGGGATGAAGTTTTCCGGAAAGTAAGAGGCTTTTTCACGGGGATTAGGATTATTGGCCCATTCCCATTGTGATTTTGAACAATGATAGGTGGCATTTGGGAAAGCAGGTTTTAATGTCCCATCATCCATCTTTTTTACTGCTCCCCCTACATGGTCAAAATGAAGGTGCGTTAATATTACATCTGTGATCTGGTCATTGCTGTAGGCTGTTTTTTTGATGGCTTTTTCAATATTTGAACCTCCAAAAAGATGAAAATTATTGTAGAATTTTTCACTCTGTTTGTTTCCCATACCTGTATCAATAAGGATAATTTTATCTTTTGTTTCTACAAGCAAACATCTTGATGACATCTCAATGAGGTTTTGAGCATCGCTTGGCACGTTTTTGCCCCAAATAGTTTTTGGAACTACTCCAAAGCATGCACCTCCATCCATTTTAAAATTCTCAGCATACAGGGGTGTGAGTTTTACCATTTTTTTATTTTGTTTTTGTTCAATAATTAAAACTACAAAAAAATCCATTATTACAGCCAATTTTGTTCTGCCGTTGGCTTTATTATTTTTGTATTTTTGAAATGATAAAACAATGAAATTATGCGCGTCCATTTTATAGCAATAGGGGGGAGTGCTATGCACAACCTGGCATTGGCCCTTCATCAAAAAGATTATATTATTAGCGGCTCTGATGATGAGATTTTTGAGCCATCTAAAGGCCGACTTGAAAGGGCAGGGCTTTTACCTGATCAATTTGGTTGGTTCCCCGAAAAGATTACTAATGACATTGATGCAGTTATTTTAGGAATGCATGCCCGGGCTGATAATCCTGAGTTGTTACGCGCAAAGGAACTGGGCTTGAAAATCTTTTCATACCCCGAATTTCTTTACGAACAATCTAAAAATAAAACTCGTATTGTTATCGGGGGAAGCCATGGAAAGACTACTATTACCTCAATGATACTTCATATCCTTAAAGAGGCCGGGATAAAAACAGATTTTATGGTGGGAGCACAGATTGAAGGTTTTGATGTTATGGTGAAGCTTTCTGAAGATGCCAAATATATGGTCATTGAAGGGGATGAATATCTTACTTCGCCTATTGACCCCCGCCCAAAATTTCACTTGTATAAACCTCATATTGCCGTTCTCAGCGGGATTGCATGGGACCACTATAATGTTTTCCCCGATTTTGATTTCTATCTTGACCAATTCCGCACTTTTATCGGGCTTATCGAAAATAACGGGACACTCTTTTACACTGCTGAAGATCCCCATCTGACTTCATTAGCTGCCAGGGCACCAAAATCAATTCATTGCGTCCCATATATCCTTCCTGAGTTTAAACTCGATAATGGTAAGACTTTTTTATGCTGTTCAGGGCGCGAAACACCTTTGAAAATCTTTGGAAGGCACAATTTGTTGAACCTTATGGCGGCCTTTAATGTGTGTAGGCTCATTGGCCTTGATGATGATACAATGCATTCTGCTGCGGCCTCTTTTAAAGGTGCCGCTAATAGGCTTGAGCTGATTGCTGAAAACAAAAATAAAAAAGTCTTTCGTGACTTTGCCCATTCTCCTTCCAAAGTAAAGGCTACTGTTCAGGCTTTGACTGAACAATATCAAAATAACCATACCATTGCTGTTCTTGAACTTCATACCTTTAGCAGCCTCAATATGGACTTCATCCCGCAATATAAGGATACTATGAATGGGGCTTCTGTGGCTTTTGTTTATTTTAATCCTCATGCACTTCAAATGAAAAAACTTCCTGACCTGGATAAAGGTTATATTTATAAATGCTTTGGAGAAAATGTTGAAGTATTTGATGATGTGGAAAAGCTTAAAATCAGGATTCATGAAGAAAACAAAAAGGACGCTGTTTTTCTTTTGATGAGCTCCGGGAATTTTAACGGAATGGATATGAAACAATTTGCCACCAGGCTTATAAGTGAATAAGCAATATGATGACAGAACAAGCACAATCAATTTCTCCCAAAATTGGTGAAAGTTGGAAAAGAGTATTGGAACCTGAGTTTTCTGCTCCTTATTTTGCCCAATTAAAGAGGTTTCTGGTTGAGGAAAAACAAAAAAACACGGTTTATCCTCCCGGATCAAGGATATTTGCAGCTTTCGACCTTACTCCATTTGAAAATGTGAAGGTTGTTATTCTTGGTCAAGACCCTTATCATGGCCCGGGTCAGGCTCATGGATTATGCTTTTCTGTGCCCCAGGGCATAGCGCCTCCTCCTTCGCTTGTCAATATTTTTAAAGAATTAGGAACAGATGTTGGAATGAGCAGACCAACGCATGGCAATCTTGAAAGCTGGGCCAGGCAGGGTGTATTGTTGCTTAATGCAATACTTACTGTCAGGGCCAATGAAGCCAGTTCGCACCAAAAGCAAGGCTGGGAACAATTTACGGATTCTGTAATAAAGTCGCTTAGCGCACAGCGTTCGGGAATTGTGTTTTTGCTTTGGGGAAATTATGCTCAGGCAAAGGAAGCTTTGATTGATACTTCAAAACATTTTGTGCTTAAAACAGTCCATCCAAGTCCACTTTCTGCAAACAGGGGTTTTTTGGGATGCAGGCATTTTTCAAAAACTAACGAAATACTTGTCAGTCAGGGTCTTGAACCTATAAATTGGAACCTGGAATAATTGTTTATGGATGAATATGCTTCAATGGATTTTAAGGGGAAGTTTTGCTTTCTGGATGATTGCCACAAATTATTCTTTTGGCCAAAACACCATTGTTCATTGGAAAGACCGTATTCCTGAAAAACATCTTTGTTGTGACCCGCCCGGGCTAACAAATTCATTTGATGATTGGGAACAATGGAAAAAACAAATTGCTAATGATTTTAGAGATGCCGGTTATCTGGCTTTTTCTATTGATTCAGTTTCGCTTAGCAATGATAATCCGGGTGTTTGGCTTTATGCAGGACCTGAAATCCATTTTGCAAAAATCTCAATCAATCAGATTCCCATTGACTTCTGGGGCCACTCAGGCTTATCTCCTGATACCTTTAGCCAAACACTCGGCATGAAGGATATAATTGCTTTGTTTGATAAACTCGAAAATTATTATCATCAGACAGGCCATCCTTTTGCATATATAAAACTTCAAATCGATGATTATCAGGATGGCGAAATAAATGCCACTATTGTTCCCCAACCAGGCCAGTATTATACCTTTGCCCCTTTAGTTATTGACAACCCGTCAATTATCCGTAGTGCATATCTTTATCATTTGTCATCATATTTCCCGGGAGAAGCTTATAACGAGGATAAAGTAATAAGTCTGATAAACCAAATATCAAAACTATCTTTTGTTAAACAGACAAAAGAAGCAAGCCTGAGCTTTTATAATGGACAGGCAATCCTGAATCTTTATCTTGAAAAAGTAAAAGTGAGCAGTTTTGATGGGATACTTGGAATATTGCCTACACAAAAAACAAATGAAAAATTGCAGGTAGCAGGGCAGCTTCAGTTATCATTGGTGAATGGGTTTCAACAGGGCGAAAATATCCATATACAGTGGGCCAGGCCTTCTTCAGGGATACAAAGACTATTTGTCAATGCTTCCTATCCTTTTTTATTTGGCTCTCCTTTAGGTATAAATGCAGATATTGAGCTATTTAAAAACGACACATTTTATTTGAATTTCAAACATCGCTGGGAATTAAACAGCATGTTGAAAAAAGGGATCATTATAGGGCTTTTTATTAGCTTTTCAAATAGCAATGTTCTTGGCCTGAACAATGATGTAATAGCAAGTGATAGTGTATTAATTGGTTTTAATAAAAAGTTTACCGGCCTAAAACTAAGTTGTTTGTCTGATGTCTTTTTGCCATCCCCAAAAGATGGGTATATGCTGGGATTAAGCTTTGGTCTGGGCACCAGCTCCTATAAAAACAACAACACTCTTGGTGATGAAGGGCAAAAACTTAAAAAGAACCAGTATTTCATTGAAATGTCACTTCTGAAAAACTTCCCCTTTTCCAATAGGTCAAGTTGTAGCTTTCAATTGGTTTCATCTATGCTGTCGGGCAAAAATCTCTATCCCAATGAGCTATATAGGCTTGGAGGTTTAAATAATTTTAGGGGGTTTCATGAAGAATCCCTTTTGGCTTCTGCTTATTTTAACTGCCTTGCCGAATATCGTTTTTTTATCGAAAACAATACTTACCTGGCCATTTCGGCTAATGGGGGCTGGCTGGAATCCAAACAAACAGGGAATTATAAAAAATTCTTTCCCTATGGTTTATCCGCAGGAATAGTATTAAGCACCAGGGCAGGTATCCTTAATTTTTATTATGCCCTGGGATTTTATGAATGGCACAATGAGGCAATCAGACAATCAGGGATCCACTTTGGATTAAAGAATTATTTCTAAGCCGGATTTGTCAATCAAGCACTGATGACAGATGGTAGTTAGCGTACAAAACTTATTCCTTAGTTTTTTCTTTATTACCGATTATGTCTGTCAGCTTGGCAATCTGAAGCTGGAGCTGTTTTATTTCATTCATCTTTTCAGAGAGAGAGCTATTCAGGCCCTGGAGTTGGCTCCTGAGTTCAATAATTTGATATTCAACAATATTTGATGCCTTTCCCCCTTCTTTTTTGAAATTCTTGGATGAGATATTGCTTTTTAAAAACTCAAGAAATTCATTAAGGTAGCTCTCAACTTCGAGGTTAAATTCCAGTTCAGCCGTAAAATCCTGTTTAATAAACTTAACTTCAAAATCAATGGAAGTGTCGTTGGCTGTTGAAATCAAATCATTAAAACAGTTAATATATTGAGTAAATGGGGTTATAATATCCCTTGGCATATTATAAACCTGCATTATCACTTTAGCTGCATCTTTTTTCCTTAACTCACCAAAAAGATAATGCATTGTTGCATATAATCCTCTTTTAAGGACTTTTTCGGGTGGAAATTCGCAGGGGTTATTTTCAAGGAAAAGTTTTTTTAAGGATGTCAGGTTAATAAACTCCAGGGGCAGCTTTTTGATTTTGTTATAGCCTAAATCAAGTTGTGAAAGCTCAACCAAAGCCCCAATACTACCAGGCAGTGTTTCCAGTTGATTGTTGCTCAGGTCTAAAATCTGCAGGTTTTTAAGGTTCCCAAACCGATCGGGGAGCCTCACCATCTCATTATGGTTCAGATAAAGGCTTCTTAAATTTGTCAGCCTGCAAAAATCATCAGGCAATTCAACAATAGCGTTATAGGATAAATCAAGCTTTTGCAAATGAATAAGCTTGTGTATTTCAGACGGTAATTCTGTAATACCTCTATTGGCCAAACTCAGTTTCCTGACTTTTTGTTCCCTTGCCAATTCAATAATTTCCAATAATTCGTCTTTTTCCATGCCTCAGGGGTGTTGTTTGAAGTAAAAGTAGCTATTTTTTTATGTTAAAAATGTACGCGTAATATGTAAATCATGGAGTGTAACCAAAAAATCGCTTTAGCTGTATTTTTCCAACCAATCAGATACCCTTTTTACCAGTTCATCCTTCCACTCTGGTTCATTATGGACCTCATGTCTTGCATTGTCAACTTTCCATGTTTCTATCGAAAGCACATTTTTTTTCTTATACCGTCCTGATACCTGTTCAAGTGATTTTCCATAATGGGTAACAGGGTCTTCTGCTCCGGATACTATGAAAAAGTGTTTTTTTTGCTCTGGCAATTCTTTGTTTTCTATTCTTATCAGCTCCAAATTTGCTTTAATCAGGCCTTCAAAGAACCCAAGTGAACAGTCGAAGCCACATTTTGGGTCATTTACATATTTTTCTACAAGTTTACTATCTGTTGAAAGCCAGCTAAATGGAGGGTCATTCTTGAATTTGCCGCTTAATGTTGTTGAAAAAATCTTGTTAAAACCTTTGTGGATTTTGTATGGGCCATTAAACAAACTTAACAATTTTACAAGGGCAAGTGACATTTTTAGGGTTAAGGAATCCTGATAGGGGGTTCCGGTAAGAATAATTTTAGTGGGGGAGCTGGGATTATAATGGATAAACAATCGGGCAAGCAATGAGCCCATACTATGACCATACAGGATAAGCTGAGTCCCTTGATGCTGTTGCTCAATATGCCCGATGAGTTTGCTGGTAATCATGCACATCTCTTTCCAACCTTCAAAACCATCAATATGTGCTAAAGGCCTGTCTTGACCTATGCTGTCGCCATGACCCGGGTGATCGGCCAGATAAAACCCATAACCTTTGTCGTTCATCATTTTGGCCATCCAATCATATCTTGCACCATGCTCAGCCATGCCATGTAACATTAATATTACACCTTTGAGATTTCGATTGCCCTCTGGTAGCCATATCCTTAAAAATACGGATTTCCCGGTCATGTATTCAAAATGATAGCTTTCCATTGTTATCTGATTAGGGTTTTGTTTCCTGTGTTTTTTATTGTGCTATTTTTGTACACCTAATCAAAGGTAAGGTTTTTTTAAATCAGTTCATTATATTTTTGTGGTTTTATCTGATAAATGATTCCTGATATATCACCAATTGAAATAATTATCAGATGACCAGTGTGATTTTTAAATTGATCCTGTAATTAAGGCGTTTATTGAATGAAGAATATCTGGAAATTATCAGTGAAAAACATGCAAACAAAGAAAATCCTCTTTGTTATTTTTGGTTTTATATGCTTTGGCTTAGGGGTAATAGGAATTTTTTTGCCTTTATTGCCTACTACTCCATTTTTATTACTGGCTGCTTTTTTATTCTCAAAAAGCTCTGATCATTTTTATAAATGGCTCCTCAACCATAAGATTGTTGGGGCTTATATCCGCGATTATCAAGAGAAAAGAGGCATTGCACTCAGAATTAAAATATTATCTCTATCTCTTCTTTGGATTACAATCCTATCCTCTGTTTTCTTTATTGTAGATCATTTATGGGTACAAATACTCTTAGTATTTATTGCCTCAGGTGTTACTATTCATATCCTCTCATTTAAAACCCTTAGATAATACCTTCTTCCTGTCGCTTTCGCTTATTCAGTGGCACAACTCATCTGTTTTATGGGGAATCATTTCCATTTTATCCATTTCCTCAGGACAAAACCATAGCCGTACCACTACTTGTCCAATTCTTGATTGGACAACACTGAACCTGATATGGACTTGGTATATCCTTGGTAATACCGTGACCTATCCATGATATTGATTTTCAGCTTGTTAATTGATTTTTATTAACATTGATTAAGTTAAATTTAATATTTCTTAACAATGCCCTGCGTGTATATAATTGATTTTCTTTTGCATACACAATATTCGATGTGTTAATAAATGTAAACTGCTTTTTAGGGTCATAATAGAAAACCTATAAGCTTCCAAATAAATATCTATTCCAATTCATTACCTGATAAAATCACACCTAAAGCCCACACTCCCTAATTACAGCATTGTTTTTCAATACTTTACCCAATTACAATGTGTTTTTCCAGGTATAAACACGATGTTGTCAACCCAATATCATGGTATAGCTTGAAGCGGGGTTGAAGCGGGGTTAGGCCGGGTTGAACCCGACTCAAACCCGGCTCAACCCCGACTCAACCCCGGCTCAACCCCGGCTCAACCCCGGCTCAACCCTTACTCTGATATTATTGGCTTATTTCCCGGTTATCGGTTTTGGGATATCAATTCCTTTATTTTGTGATTTGAATAGATTGTTTTTATTGGCTTTAGGGATAATTTCTTATTTTCTGCTATCTGATTTTAAAATGTTAATTTTGTTTTGTTTGTTCGTAGCTAATCTGATTTCATTACTGATTTTTAAGTATGTAATGAATTAAAGTATTGATATTTAGTATTTCAGGTTGTATAAAAAAAACTTAATTTCTTTGATGAAAACCAAATTGAATGCATGTTAAATGAGTTATTTTTTAAATAAAGAAAAATATTTGATTAATAAAGGCATTGATTATGAGAAAAATTAATATTATTGCAGTTTATTCTCAACATTTATTGTCTTATGGGAAAAATAATTGCAATCAGTAACCATAAAGGAGGCGTTGGTAAAACAACAAGTGCCCTTAATATCGGGGCAGGTCTTTCAAAACTTAAGAAAAAAGTATTGTTAATTGACCTTGATCCTCAGGCAAATTTAACGCAAAGCCTAGGGATTAAAGAGCCTGAGAATAATATTTATGGGGTTATTAAGAACATATATGCCCCTGAGCTTATAAAGATCAATAAAAATCTTTTTTTGATCCCATCTGTTAGTGAATTATCTGGTGCTGAGCTTGAATTAAGTGCTGAAGCAGGCAGGGAGTTCTTGCTTAAGGAAGTAATTGAACCTTTGTCCTCAAATTATGATTTTATTGTTATTGACTGCCCGCCCTCATTAGGCTTGCTTACCATTAATGCTTTTACTGCATCTGATTTTATCCTGATACCCATGCAGGCTGAATATCTTGCACTTCAGGGAATTGGAAAGCTTTTAGGCCTGATGGACAAAATAAAGAAACGCCTGAACACCAGGCTTGAAATTGGGGGTATTTTTATTACCCAGTTTGACAAACGTAAAGTTTTGAACAGATATGTTTGTGATACGATAGAAGAACATTTTAAAGGAAAATTATTTAAAACTAAAATACGTAATAATATTGCACTGGCCGAGGCTCCCAATGAAGGCACAGATATTTTCACCTATCAGCCTGATAGTAATGGTGCTGATGACTATTTGAGGCTATCAAAAGAAATTGCCCAAAGATTTGAGTGATAAATCCTTATTAAAAACGAATATGTTTGCCTCTGATGCGCATTCATGTTTATTTTTTAACTATTCCTGTTATTACCAGCCCCAATAATTGGTATTTGCCAGTTAGAGGGCTAATACATAAATAATTAAGTTTATTAAAGCCATTCTGTCGTTTTAGAATATTGCCATACTCTTTCGACATGACTTCTTTTGTGCTATAAGGGTGAGGTGAAAAAAAGAACCCAAAGGGTGGATGATACCATCTACTAAGGCTGCTGATGTAATAAGACAATGCGATTCTTTTTTATATCCATCCTAAATTATTTTATCTGAAAATAAGTATTGATGCAGGTAAAATGAAAAGATGTATTTTAAGATTTGATAAAATGGATATAAAAGCAGGGTTTCTTGGTCTTTTTTATATACGAAATACGCTATCTTTCCCCGAATAAATAATAAAAGGGGATCGAATGAGATAATACTTATTATCAAAGGCAATTCAATGAAAAACGTATTCAGCATAAATACATTATCAAAGAAATTAGCCCTGATTAGTTCTATTGGTATCTTTGTAACGGTATTAGTTGTAGTAACAATAACAACGATTCGTTTTAAGCAATCAATGGCCCGTCAGGCTGGTGATCTTGTATGGAGTACAGCCTGGTCATATTCAGGTGAGATCCGGAATACCTTTGGAAATGTATTGTATCAATCCCAATCCTTTGCCTTAACCCTTGCATCAATCCACCATACAAAATCTGACAATGGGCTTAGCAGGGAAGAGGTTGAAAAACTGGGTGGGTATGTTTTAAAATCGAATCCGGATTTTATTGGTTTGACAATTGCCTGGGAGCCTAATGCCTTTGATGGGAGAGATGCCGATTTTATTCATTCTCCCCATTCAGACCAGAGTGGGAGGTTTATTTCATATCTTACAAAAACAAACAAGGATTCAATAGTTGTTGAGCCCCTGATAGATTATCAGACTCCAGAAAAAGGGCCCTGGTATTGGCAACCCAAATTAACAGGCTGCAATTATATCAATGGGCCGGTGTGGTATCCCATTCAGGGAAAAGATGTATTAATGATTTCATTCATGTGCCCGATAATTATCAATGGTGTGTTTTATGGGGTCACAGGTTTCGATCTTTCAATAAACTTTCTTCAGGATTTTATTTCTTCATTAAAAATATTTGACAATAATGCCCAGATTGTAGTTATCACACATGAAAAAAAATATGCTGCATACTCTGGTGATATTAACAAAGTTGGGAAACCAGTAGATGAAGGACATAATGATATTTCAGACAGTCTTTCTTATAATTACCCTTATGGAGCGGTTTACAATAATGGGTTCATAGAAGCAACAGTTCCATTACATTTTGGCAATATGCCAGAAAACTGGGAGGTAAAGGTAAAAGTTCCCCAAGCCTATATTAGCAAAGCCCCATTGGATACACTGGGCAAGATGATTGTCCTTAGCCTGGTCCTGGGATTAATTATGAGCATTATTGTTCAGTTATATTTCAAACGTTTGATAACAAATCCTGTTGAAGAATACTCCGGGATGATTGAGAAAATTTCAGGGGGTAATTTGGATGTTGAGATAAAAAACCAATCCTACCATGAAATAAGAAACCTTGCCATTGCATTAAACCTTTTAAAGTGTAATCTTAATAAGGCTATTGAGTTTGCTGAACAAATAGGGAAAGGGAACCTGGATGTTCCATTTGAAGCATTGGGGGATTCAGATGAGTTGGGCAACTCATTGATTAAGATGAGGGATAATCTTAAAAAATACTATGAAAATCAGTTAAAGCTCCAAAATGACATCCGGCTTTCATCGGAGCGAAAACAGCAGTTTTTGGCCAATATGAGCCATGAGATACGCACCCCAATGATGGGTATCATGGGAATGTCAGAATTTTTATTGAAAACATCCCTTGATGATGAACAAAGAAATTATGCCTCTACAATATTGCATTCGTCCAAAAGCCTGTTGAATATTATAAATGATATTCTTGATCTTGCAAAGATAGAATCGGGGAACATGGAGCTAAGGAGCGAACAATTTGAGTTTATGCCATTTTTGGATGCCATAACAAGTATGTTTTATGCCCTTGCCAGTCAGAAAAAAATATCCTTTGAAACAGAGATAGAGGAAGGGTTTCCTCTTTGGCTGGAAGCAGATAAAAACAGGCTTAACCAGGTAATTACAAATCTTGTTTTTAATGCAATAAAATTCACTATCAAAGGATTTGTAAAACTATCATTCAGGTGCCTTGGCTATCACAATGGGAATTACGAAATCATGGTTGAAGTGCTGGATACAGGTATAGGGATAAAAAAGGAAAGCCAGACAAGGTTATTCCAGCTTTTTTCGCAGGTTGATTCAAGTTTAAGCAGGGAACAGGAGGGGGCAGGTCTTGGTTTGTTTATCTCGAAGAATCTCGTAACGCTAATGGGAGGCGAAATTGGGATTGAGAGTTCACAGGGGAACGGGAGTTTATTTTGGTTCACTTTTAAAGCAAAGATGGTATCAGAAGACCTGATTAAAAAGATAATGGATGAAAAACAATCAGAAGATGAATTATGTTATTTTCAAGGAGTAAGGATTTTACTTGTTGAAGATAAGAAAGTGAACCAAAGAGTGTTGACAATGATGTTGAATGAGCTTGGATGTGAAAGCATTGTCGCCTCCAATGGTTTGGAAGCAATAGAAACAATTGAAAAAGAAAGCAGACTAAACAGGAATTTTGAATTGATACTTATGGATATCCAGATGCCAGTGATGGATGGATTGACAGCTGTTGAAATCCTAAAGCGCCAGTATATGGAAGTGCCTCCGGTAATAGCGATTTCAGCCAATGTGCTGGCCGGTGACGCTGAGAACTATATCTCAAGGGGCATGGATGACTATATTGCAAAACCTGTAACCTTGAAACAACTATCGGAAGTATTAAAAAAATGGGTAAATAAAAAGAAACAAAATCATAATAAAAACCAAAACAATAAAGCTGAAGATATGAAACAACAGAATTATGATCAATATCCAGCCCTTGATAAGGGTGTGATTCAAACAATTCTCCAACATGCAAAAGGAGATAAAGAGATCATTGATGAACTTCTTAACTCATTTTACGAGGATGTAAATGAGTTAATCGGGCAGATTGATTTAAATTTACAGTCGGATAACATTGACGAATTAAGGATTGCCGTTCATTCATTGGCCGGGCTGGCCGGCACTATTGGCGGGGTAAAGCTAAAGGAGCTGGCAAGGGATACAGAGAACAGCATTAAGTCTGGAAATGTTGATCAGGCAAAGGAGATGGCAGTCTTTTTAAAACCAGCATTTGAAGAATTTAAGACCCAGGCTTCTTTATTGGAATTGTAATTTTTAATTATCGGAGGATAATGAAACCATCAGAGAAAAAAAAGATTTTTATTATTGAAGAGGATGATTCAGTTGTCTCTGTACTAAGGGATTGCCTACCAGAAAAAGGTTATGAAATCCTTGGAGATGGAAAAAGCCCCAAGGATTTTTCAGGAATCACTGACGACAGGAAACCTGATATTTTACTGGTAGGGGTTAGTCTAAACAAGTTGGATGAGGCTGTATTGTACAGAGAATTGACAAATAAGTTTAACATCCCTGTTGTATTTATTATTTCTGCATTAGAGGAGGAATACATTGATAAGTATATGTCAGCAAGACCTGATGGTTTTCTTATTAAACCATTTGATACTGGGATACTTAAATCAGTCCTGGAAATATCCTTTTCGAGATATAAATCAAAAAAAGAACTTTTTGAAGTAAGAGAATTATTGTCTTCAACATTAGAATCCATTGAAGATACAATTTTCACAATTGACAATCAAGGTTTTTTTCAATCCGTATATAATGATAAAAAGGAGCAGTTATTGTTTTATTCACCTGTTGAGTTTATAGGAAAGCGTTATAAAGATGTGTTACCTGTTGATATAAGCAAGCAATTGGATAAAGCCATTTTAAGTTTAACAGCCACCAGAAACAGCCAGAAGTTTGAATATGATTATTTTAATCAGGGTAAGACGATTTGGTATCAGGCTATTGTATCCTTGAGGCATGACCCGGCAGGTAAGGTAATTGGATATACTGCGGCCATAAAAGACATAACCCAGACGAAAACCGATAATGAATTATTATTGTTGTTATCTCATGCGGTGAATCAAAACTCCAATGCAATTGTTGTCACAAATACCGAAGGGCAGATAAGCTATGTCAACAAGAAATATCTTGAAATGAAAGGTTATTCTGATGACGAGGTAATAGGAACAATAGCCGGGTTTTATGATCCCAAACTCATGGGTATCCAAAATGGCAGAAAAAGTTCGGAAGCGCTAAAAAACTATAAGGGCTGGAGAGGGGAAATACAATCGGAGCGAAAAGATGGTTCAGTATTTTGGGAGTATTTGACTGTTTCGCCAATAAGGGACAAGAATGGGAATGTGACCCATTATATGGGTGTTTCGGAAGACATAAGCAGGCGAAAACAACTTGAAAATCAAGTGTGGGAAAGCCAACAGAAGCTTCTTCTGGCCCAGAATATGGCAAGACTTGGGACATGTGAGCTTGACCTGATCCAGCAAACAGCAAAATATAATGAGCTTTTTGGAAAAGTACTAAGGCTTACCAAGCCATTGAAATCCAAACATTTTATGCTTGAAGATATGCTATCATTCATTCCCCAGAATGATCAGCCTAAAATAAGGCAACAGCTGTTAAATGTGACAGGAAGGCGAATCCCTGATTTTAAATTTGATATTACCTTAAATGACCCATTGAACAATGAATTCAACATATCATTGTTGGGCAGGATAAAATACAATATTAAAGAAGCCGAAAAGATTTTTATTGTTATTACAGATATTACAGAACGAAAGCAACACGAAAGGCTGCTTAACGAAATTGAAATATCCAGGAAAAACAGTGAATTTAAACAAAAGCTTTATTCAGCATTGAGCCATGAGATTCGTACTCCTTTGAGTGGGATTCAGGGTATAATTTCTTTATTGCTTAAATCTCAAATAGATATTAAGCAAAAGGATTATGTTGATACCTTACAGGCATCAGTGAATATGATGATGGACATCATCAATGATTTTTTAGATCTGTCAAAAATCGAATCAGGGAAAATGCCTGTAAAACTAATGACTTTCAATATAGAAAGACTGATGGAACAGGTAGTAAATGTTTTTGCCCCATTGGCAGAGGATAAAAACATTAAATTAAATTTATTGATACCGAAAGACTTTCCAAGATGGTTGTTGACAGATGAAAAAAGGATATTTCAAATAACAAGTAATCTTGTTTCCAATGCAGTGAAGTTTACTTCTGAGGGAAAAGTTGACATACGTTTGAGTTTGTTGGAAATAAAGGAAAACAGAGGCAGGATTTGCATTGAAGTTGAGGATACAGGAATTGGAATCACAGAGGATGAGAAGACTTTGCTTTTTAATGAGTTTTCACAACTTAACAAAGGCACACTTGAGATGCAACAGGGCAGTGGTCTTGGGCTTTCAATATGCAAGAAATTTGTGAACCTTCTGGGAGGTCAGATAGATGTAGAAAGTAAGGAAGGTGAGGGAAGTGTATTCTGGTTTGATTTGCCGGTAGTAATTGAGGAACAGCAGCCACAGGATGTCCAGAATGAACCAGTCCGTTTAAGTAGGGAAGAGGACGAAAAGTTTAAGAAAACAAGCATTTTGTTGGTTGATGATAAAGTGGTTAATCAGAAAGTGATAGGTTTGATGCTTGAAAGTATGGGATGCCAGGTGAAATATGCCTCAAATGGACAGGAGGCTTTAAAAATATTTCAGGAATCTCAGATAAATGCCTTTAATATTTTTGGTGGGATTCATTTTGATATTATATTTTTAGATATCAGGATGCCTATATTGGATGGATTTCAGACCATTGAACAATTAAGATCAAATTATAGCGATTTGCCCCCAATTGTTGCATTAAGCGCCAATTCATTACCAGAAGAGATTGCCGAATACCAGGAAGCAGGATTTGAAGATTATCTGATTAAACCTGTTACCCTTGAAGACCTTGAGAGAATTATTAAAAAGTGGGTAGTTCAGAAACAAAAGATGCAGGATTTGCGAAGTGGGAAGAGCAATAATGAGCTTAAGGAAGATTTTATTAAAACGCCAATTGTTAACAAACATACATTGGATGTAATCCTGAATACAATAAAAGGGGATCAGGGAATTCTATTTCAGTTGATTGATACTTTTGTTGAAGATATGGATAGGATTCATGAAAAAATTCAGCAGGCAATGGCTACAGATGATGTAGCATCATTACAATTGCTTATCCTAACAACAAAAGGGCTATCAGGAAATATGGGGGCATCTCAGCTTCATGAAATATCAATGTATATTGACAAATGCTTCAGGGAAGAGATGACCGAAAAAGCCCTGGAGATGATTCCTTTCTTAATGGAACGGTATTTTATTTTAAAAACAGAGCTCAGTGTGTATTATTCATCATTAAGCTTATCAAATTCTTAATTACATGGAAGAAAAGCAAAAGGAAGTTAACAAAAAAGAGTTGACACCCAAAAATCAAGTTCAAAAGAAAAGGAGTGAGGATGGATTATTTACGCGTTTTTTATGGTGGTGTTCAGGGGCAAATTTGAAGATATTAAAGGATACTCCTACAGAAAAAAGTAAGTTTTTTGGGATTGGGGGTGCTGTATTTGCTACCTGGATTATGGCAACCTTATCAGGGAGTTATGCATTTTTTACGACATTCAATAATATTTCATTTTCAGTGTTTTTTGGTATTATTTGGGGCTTGGTAATCTTTAACTTTGATAGGTTTATCGTTGCGACGATGCGAAAAAGGTCATCAGGCAATGATATAAAATCAAAGCTTCGTTCTTTTAATAATGAATTGCTTCCGGCACTGCCCAGGATTATACTTGCAGCTCTGATAGGGCTAACAGTATCAAAACCACTTGAACTAAAACTCTTTGAAAATGAAATTGCACGAGAATTGGCGATGGGAAGGACTATTGAACAACAATCGGCTTTGAAAAACCTTGAGGATTTGTATCAAAATCAGCTTAAGGCTTTTGAAGGGGAAATATCAATGCTAGAAGGCCAATTGATTGAATCAAAGGCTCATGTGAAACAACTACGTCAGAAATTTCTGGACGAGATGGATGGAAACCCGGTCACAGGTAGTGGTAAAGTTGGCTATAGCACGATTGCAAGGATTAAGGAAAGGGAGTTTTTAAAAGCTGACAGTGCATTAAAACATTATGAAATTGATGCAAACAGCCGAATAGAAGTTTTAAAACAAAAAAGGGATTTGTTGCTTGAACAGGAGCAGGCATATCTTAAAGATTTCGAAAGTATTCAGCCAGGATTTTTGGCAAGGGTAAATGCGCTTTCTATATTATCAAAGAAAGAAAGTGCAATATGGTGGACAAGTTTTTTCATTACGTTCCTGATTATCTTTATTGAAATAGGACCAGTGCTTTCAAAATTACTTGCTGCCCGTGGGCCTTACGATGCCAAACTCGAGTTGGAAGAAAAAATGCAACTTTGGGAAGATGAAAAGAGGACGATACTTTTAAAAGAGTTGATTGAACATAATTTCATTTTAAAAACCGAAAAGGAAAAGGAGATTAACGAAAAACAAATAAATCAGTTGAGTGATGTCAGGGAACAAAAGATTTCGGTTCAGGTTCAAAAATGGAAAGACGGAGAATTGGATGTTGGATTTGACTCATTAAGCGAAATGATACAGGAGGATTTCCATCCTCATCATGGAAAATTTTAAAATTCTATACGTATGAATAAAGAGCAATCAAATAATATAGATTTTAGCCCATCTGCATATAAACTGCAATTAAGTGATGCTGATTTTAAGAAGCTAAGTCATTTTATTTACAATAATTATGGGATAAAAATGCCGGATGCGAAAAAAATCATGCTTCAAAGCCGGTTACAGAAAAGATTAAGTATCCTAAAGCTAAATTCTTTTACTGAGTATTGCGATTTTGTATTTAGTAAAGAAGGAGAGCAAATGGAGCTGATACATATGGTTGATGTAGTGACCACAAATAAGACTGATTTCTTTAGGGAAGCAGCACATTTTGATTTTCTAAGGGAAGTAGTTCTACCGGAGTATCATAGCCAAAACAAAGGCCGTAAACCAATGAAAGTATGGAGTGCCGGATGTTCAAGTGGGGAAGAGCCCTATACGCTGACATTTGTATTGTCTGATTTTGGTCAACAGAACACAGGTTTTGATTATTCAATTCTGGGAACAGATATTTCGATGCGGATACTTGAAAAAGCTATCACAGCAATATATTCGGAAGACAGAGTCACTATTGTGCCATTGGAGACCAAGCGAAAATACTTATTGAAGAGTAAAGACAGGCAAAAACCAAGTGTGAGGATTGTACCGGAATTACGTAAAAAAGTAAGTTTTCAAAGACTTAACTTTATGGATTCAAGTTACGATATATCAGATGTTTTTGATGTGATTTTTTGTAGAAATGTGTTAATTTATTTTGATCGGCCAACCCAGGAGTCGGTAATAAATAAATTATGCAACAAGTTGAAAACGGGGGGATACTTTTTTCTGGGTCACTCTGAATCCATAACAAGTATGAAGGTTCCCCTTGTGCAATTGAAACCAACGGTATTTATGAAGGTGTAAAAAATAAAACAAGAACAAGGATATGAATAAACTTACTGATGAACAGCTACTTCAGGAATTGGAACGGAGGTTCCTCGATAACAAGCGATCCTTACAGGAATTGCAGAGCCTGACGCGTCAACTGACCATATTAAACAAGAAACTTGAAGAGTCAGAAGCTTTAAAAAGCCATTTCATTTCCAATATAACAAATGAGATTGTCAATCCTTTTGCGGCAATACTGGGTTTGTCAAGGAGTATCCTTGATGTTAAGACTGAAAACTGGCAGCGGGTGATGGATATGGTGACATTAATTCATTCGGAGGCATTAAATTTAGATTTTCAGTTAAAGAATATATTTGCGGCAGCAAAATTTGAGGCTGGGGATTTATATCCCGAAGTAATGAATGTAGATGTCAATATGCTGATATATAGCGTTATTGATGCATTTCGTTTTGAATCGGAGAAGAGGAAATTGTTGGTTAATTTTGAGTTTGCAGCAAAACCAGATAATACCAAATCTTTTTACTTTAAAACGGATCCTGAGAAACTAAGGCTTGTTGTTTCAAACCTGATAAGCAATGCAATTAAATTTAGCCATGAAGGAGGGAAGATTGATCTTTCAACATATATTGAGTTTGAAAATCTGGTCATAGAGGTAAAAGATTATGGATTGGGAATATCTACTGAAAACCAACAAATCATTTTTGACAGGTTTTCAAGGATTGATTCAGGGATAAATTCAATTAACAGAGGTCATGGCTTAGGGTTAAGTGTGAATAAAGCAGTATTGGATTTGTTAAATGGGAAAATTATTGTAGAAAGCCAGTTAGGAGAAGGGACATTATTTAAAGTTATCATTCCGCAGGGAGAATTAAAAGACCGGGCTGAGGGTTTTGCCAGTGATGGGAACGAATTTCTGTTTACCAATGATGAAGACGGCTCGGAACTCTTTTAAAAGAACTAAGCATGGAGATACAAACGCACTTTTTATATCCGGCAACGTTGTTTGCCCATAAAGAACCACATGTAGTAAGTACTATTCTGGGTTCTTGTGTAGCTGTATGTCTCTGGGATCCTACATTACAAATTGGGGGGATAAATCATTACATGCTTCCATTATGGAACGGGCAGGGATTGGCCAGCCCAAAATATGGAAATATTGCCATCGAAAAGTTGATAGAAAGGATGCTTCAGATGGGTTCAAAAAAATCGAATTTAAAAGCGAAGGTGTTTGGAGGTGGAGAGGTGATTGAAACACAAATCTCCCATTTTCAGATAGGTGAAAGGAATATAGTATTGGCAATGGAATCCCTTAAAGATGAAAAGATTCCAATTATCAGTCAGAGCGTAGGGGGAAAATTGGGTCGAAAAATTCAATATAATACCCAGACGGGTGCAGTATTGCACAAGTTTATTGAAAAGCAGGCAATAAACCAGATTGATAAGGCTATCGGATTGAAGTAAAGCTAAAAAAAACAATGCGTATGTCAGAAAAGATTAGGGTGTTGATAGTTGATGACTCAGCAGTGGTCAGGCAGACCCTGACTTCAATATTTGAGTCAGATCCACAGATTGAAGTTATTGGAACGGCTTCTGATCCATATTTTGCGGCAAAAAAGATACAACATGAGGTGCCGGATGTAATTACCCTTGATATAGAAATGCCACGAATGGATGGTTTGACATTTCTAAAGAAAATTATGACCCAACATCCAATCCCTGTTGTGATAATATCGAGTTTAAGTGCACAGGGCACCGAGACTGCACTAAGGGCTCTTGAGTATGGGGCAGTAGAGATAATAACCAAACCGCAGCTTGATACAAAACGTTTTTTTGAAGAGTCCAGGATTCGTTTATGCGATGTTGTAAAAGCTGCATCTGAGGCAAAATTACATGATAGAAAATCATTCAGGGCACATGTGACAAATCATCAGGTTGGATATCAAAAAGTAGAGCCAAAGCTTTCAGCAGATGTTATAATTCCTGCTGTGGCACCTTCGAAGTCTGCCGCAATGATTAAGACAACGGAAATTGTTATTGCTGTTGGGGCATCAACTGGGGGAACTGAAGCATTAAGAGAGTTTTTGGAAGCTCTTCCTCCTGACTCGCCCGGTATTGTAATTGTTCAGCACATGCCTGAAATGTTTACCCGGTCTTTTGCCAACAGGTTAAATGAACTATGCAAAATAAGTGTTAAAGAAGCCGAGGATGGTGATAGTGTCCTCAGAGGGCAGGCACTCATTGCTCCAGGAAATAAACATATGCTTTTGAAACGTTCAGGAGCAAAATACTATGTTGAGGTAAAAGACGGTCCATTGGTAAATCGCCATCGGCCTTCAGTAGATGTATTGTTTAGGTCAACAGCAAGATATGCGGGGAGTAATGCGATAGGTTTATTAATGACAGGGATGGGAGATGATGGAGCCAAGGGTTTGCTTGAAATGAAAGAAGCCGGGGCAAAAACAGTTGCCCAGGATGAAAAATCATGTGTGGTTTTTGGAATGCCAAAAGAAGCTATAAAAATAAATGCAGCCTCTAAAGTCCTTCCATTAGACCAGATGGCTGCATATATTTTAAAACCATTTTAAACCATCAGAACAACTCAACAGAGATATTTTGGATAAAAGCAGTGTAGGTAAAAATGTTATTGCTATTGACACCTGTTAAGGTTAATAAAACAGGAATTGTTTCTCCGCTTTTGTTAATTATGTTCACTTCTGTTCTTGTGCCAAGCAGATAGTTTTGGGGTGATTGGAGGAAACGGATAACTTCACCATCAACAACATTTTGATGAGGGGGAGGTAAAAGTGCCCTGATATGCTTACCTAAGACCTCTGATTTGGTTAAACCCCATAATGCTTCGGCAGCTTTATTGAAAAATTCAACTTTTTCTTCCTGATTGATGGTGACAATGGCATCCATTGCCCCTTCCAGGGTGAGTTCATTTCTGAGTTTTACAGCTTCAATTTCTTTAATAATCTTCTCAGTTTGGTTCTTGAACTCTTCATGTTGATGTTTTATTTCCTCCTGTTGTTTGATGAGCTGTTCTTCCTGTTGCCTGAGCTGTTCGTTCTGAACCTGGTTTTCTATCTCAATGCGCTTACGGTCTGTTACATCACTTCCAAGATAAATGATTTTAGAGACCTCGCCATACATATCTTTTACGGCAGTAAAAAAGCCCTGGATATAAAAATGCTCATCACGCCCTGATTTTAATGAAAATTCATATTCAACAGGTGTGCCATCCAGAATTAATTGCCAGTTTTTCTTTAATACATGAAGTACCGAAGGGTCAACAAGGCTAAAAACATCCTTATTTTCAAAATCTTTTATTTGTAAACCTGATACATCCATAAACAGTTTGTTCCCTTCAGTAATTGTTCCATCAGGGGCAAACTCTGCCTTAATTGTAGATAAGTTTAATGCTGCAATCTGACCTTCAAAGTCAAGATTAATCTTTTTTTGTTCTGTTATATCGATACCAAGAAACAGGATTTTTTCAATGCCCCCGTTATTTGTCCTAACACATGTATAGGTAGCCATTGACCAAAAATCCTTCCCTTGTTTTGTTACGTGTTTCATATCCCCCTCAAAATGTTTTCCACCTTTGGATAATTCATTCCAGATTGGAAAGAACCAATCGCGGTCTTTTTCGTGAATAAAGATCGAGATATGCTTTCCTTCAACCTCTGCATTTGAAGTGTAACCAAGTTTGTTCAGAAAACGGGTGTTGGCATATAATAATATCCCATCGGTATTGTATTCAGCCCTGACTAAAGTATGGTTTACTGAATTGGTAAAGTTGGTAAGTAAATCACCTTGTTTGGCAGCTTCTTCTTTAGCAAGCTCAAGCTCTTCCATGTTTCGGCGCATATCTTCTTCTGCGATAGATAATTTGGATGCCTGTTCCTGTGATTCGCGAAGAAGGCGTGCTGTCCTAAGATTGATTTTAACGCTTGAAATTGTTGAGGCAATACTCTCGGCTAATTTTTCCATGAAGTCAATCTGGAAGGGCTCAAAAACATCCAGAGAGGCTAATTCAATGACCCCATGCACCTCGTCATTAAGTTTAAGGGGGATGATTAATAAACAACGGGGAGTTGTTTCGCCAAGGCCTGATGTTATAGTAACATGGTCGCTGGGAATATCAAGCAGGAGTATGGTTTCTTTCTCAAGGGCACAAGCCCCGATAAGGCCTTCACTCCATTCAATGCGTTTTTCTAAAAACTTTTTTCGGCTATATGCATAACAGGCACTTAATTCAAAGTGTTTGTCGTTTTCATTATTGTCGTTTAGTATGAAAAAACCTCCCTGTTTAGCATCAACATAATTAACAAGGTTAGAAATAATGTTATAAGACAATTCATTCAGGTCATCATTGTTTTGGCGAAGGATTTCAGCAAATTTAGCCAAGCCTTCAGTTGCCCAGTTTCTTTGCTGGTCTTCTTTGCGCCGGAGGTCTTCCTCTTCTTTGTTTTGTTTGAGATAATCCCTGAGTTTAATCAATGAACCACCAATAGAGTCATTCTCATCTGATAATTGATATTCGGCGTTAATATTTCCTGAACTTAAGTCCTGGGTAAAGTTTAAAATTTTTTCTGCTTTCTGAATTTCTTCTTCAGCAGATGCCTGAATCTGATTGGTTTTATCTGCAAAATTTTTTCCCAGATAATAAGAAGCAATCCCAATTAAGAGGGGAGATATAGTTGTCAGGAAAAATGCCGGGTGTTCAAGATGTAGTTTGACCAGGTTGGAAAATGAAAGTGCTATTCCGTTCGTAAAGAATTCAATAGCAATTACGATGATGGGGAGAGTAAGTCCAATCAAAAAGCCAAAACCTGCAAACCGGAAAACAATATTTCTTGATGTGGTGTTTCTCATAAACAATTTTTCTTTAATCCTTTTAATAAATGGATGACGTTAAGAAGCAGAACTTCAAATATAATTAATAATGTTTAAATAAAAATGCAGAATCCAGTAAATTAAAAAAAATGATTCAGAATTTTTTAATTTAAAGCATTATTTAACTTCAATTTCCAGGAGCTTCTTTTCTCCAAGCCAGGCCTGAAGCAGGTCATCTTTTTTAACAGGGCCAACTCCGGCAGGTGTGCCGGTAAACAAATAATCACCAATCTTAAGGGTTACAAAACCTGATACATAAGAGATGAGTTTATCAAAAGAAAATATCATCTTTCCCGAGTTCCCTGTCTGAACGGTTTTTCCATTAAGGTCAAGATGGAAGTTTAGGTCGTTGAGATCGCCCAGGTCTTCTTTTGGGATAAAAGTGCCCACAGGAGCGGAGCCATCAAAAGATTTGCACATTTCCCAGGGGAGGCCTTCAGTTGAACATTTGCGCTGAAGGTCGCGTGCTGTAAAATCGATGCCTAAACCAATCTGATCGTAATAGGTATTGGCAAATTTCTCCTGGATGTTTTTACCGACTTTACATATACGAAGCACCAATTCAAGTTCATAATGCACATCTTCCGAGAAATCAGGATAGAAAAATGGCAGGTGTTTTGCAACCAGCGCTGTTTCAGGTTTCATGAAAAACACAGGCCTTTCAGGAATTGGGTTATTCATCTCGGCAGCATGATCGATATAATTACGTCCGATACAAATTATCTTCATTTTTTTTTTGCTTAAAAATCATGGTTTTAAAAACCTTTATTTCTTATCGAAAATTATTTTCGCATTGGTAAAACCTCTAAACTTTACAGATTTAACGACCTCTTTGGTTGATAAAGGGAAATCACTTTTCATCATCCAGTCATAATATCCCAAATCTTTTTCAAAGACTTCTTCAAGCGTTTTTCCTTTATGCTTGCCAAAGTTTAATATTTCTTTACCTTCTTTGTTAAATCCGATATGTCCTACAAGGTCGGCATTTCTGAAATTATAGGAGAAACGATAGAGGGCATCCATGTCATTTACAATAGGCTGGGTAATCCTTCCATCCGGTTCAGTAAAATCAACATCTTTATACCTTTCAATCTGAGAAAGCAGTACTTCATAAGTGGCAATGGTGTCAGCCTCAGCGCCATGAGCCCCAATAAGTTCTTTATTGCAGTAGAACCGATAAGCAGCCTTAAGTGTCCTAGGCTCCATTTTATGAAAGATATTTTGAACATCAATGAGCTTCCTTGATTTTATATCAAAAGCGATATCACAGCGCAGGAATTCCTCAACCAACATAGGCACATCGAATTTATTTGAGTTGTAACCTGCCAGATCGCAGTTTTCTAAAAAAGCCTCAAGTGTTTTTGCAATTTCTGAAAAATGTGGCGAGTCTTTAAGGTCTTCATCAAATATCCCATGAATTGCAGAAGCTTCTGCAGGAATATGGATGCCTGGGTTAATCCTGTATGTTTTTGATTCTGTATTGCCATTTATCAATACCTTAAATACGCATATTTCGATAATCCTGTCGGTTACTACATTCGTTCCTGTAGTTTCAAGGTCGAAGAATACTAATGGGCGTGTAAGGTTTAATTTCATGAGATTGTAATTATTGTTGTTTTTTATCCTGAGGGTTAGATTAATTGCCTGGTGGCCTGAATTGGTCTTTGTTTGTATTATGGGATACAAAAAACTTTGTAATTGTTTTTTAACAATCAGCAAAGATAAAAAAATCGAATCGAAGAAAATCATTAAATCACTGACTTATCGGGAAAATATCAATAATAATTTTCATTTTTTATCTTTTGCTATGATTCAAGGCGTTTTCTAATCAATAATAGAATCAATTCACCTGACGAGAGGATTCTGTTATCTTTTATTTTCTTATTGTTTTGAAATGTTGATTTGTTGTGGATTATGTCAATGCCTGATTGAGATTTGCAAAGCAATCAGGTTTTAACAAATCTGATTGAAAATAGGTTTTTTCAGTAACGTTATTAGTAAAAATAAATATAGGATTAGATGCTTTAATAAACTTGTCATGCTTGTTTTGTAAATAAAAAAAAGGCAGGGGACTTAGGCCCCTGCCTTTTTTTTAAAATCAGATTCCCTGTGAGGTATCGAAGTTTTCAAGATATTCAGCAATCCGTTTTAAAAACATGCCCCCCAATGCCCCATCTATGATACGATGGTCATAAGACAAGGATAGGTACATCATTGAACGAATGCCAATAGTATCGCCAAGAGGTGATTCAATAACAACAGGTTTTTTCTTTATTGCACCAACACCAAGTATGGCAACTTGAGGTTGGTTGATGATAGGCGTTCCTATAATCGTCCCAAAAGTGCCAAGATTTGTAAGGGTAAATGTCCCTCCCTGTATTTCATCGGGAATAAGCTTGTTATCCCTGGCCCTTTGTGCAAGGTCATTCACCTGTTTTGTTAATCCAATTAGGCTTAGTCGGTCAGCATTTTTAATGACTGGCACAATAAGGTTCCCGCTTGGGAGGGCTGCAGCCATTCCGATATTTATGTTTTTATGCTTGATGATTGTATGATTATCAAGTGAGACATTAAGCATTGGATAATCAGTAATTGCCTTTGCAATTGCCTGAATGAAAATAGGGGTAAAGGTCAATTTTTCATTTTCACGCTTTTCAAAGAGAGCCTTATTCTTTTCTCTCCAGTGAACCAGGCCAGTGACATCTGCTTCAATGACTGAAGTTACATGGACAGAAGTATTCTCAGACATTACCATGTGATCGGCGATGAGTTTACGGATTCTGTCCATTTCAATGATTTCATCACCAGGCTTAAGCATATCTGTATTTGGGGATTGAACAGAAGATACAGGTTGAGGGGTAGAAAGTGTTTGGGAACCAGATGATGATGTGTTTCTTGTTTTTAACCAGCTTAAAACATCATCTTTGGTAAGCCTTTGATCTTTTCCTGTTCCATGTATTGAATCCAATTCACTTTCAGATATTCCTTCCTCTTTTGCAATGCTTTTTATTAATGGAGAGTAAAACCTTTTGCCAGAAGAACCGATAGTTTTTGGGGAAATATCTGATTTTATTGTTGATATTGGGATTTCTGTTTTTTTACTGGCATGAGGTAATGCTTGAGCTGTTGAATTGCCCTGAATAGCTATTTCAGTGGTTTCTCCTGCTTCGGTGTCAATAATTGCAATAATAGTTTCAACGGGTACTACATCTCCTTCTTTAAAAAGGATTTGTATAAGTGTGCCATCAACAGGGGAAGGAATTTCTGAATCTACTTTATCAGTGGCTATTTCAGCAATGCTTTCGTCTTCTTTAACCTGTTCTCCGGCTTTTTTTAACCATTTTGTAATTGTTGCTTCGGTTATGCTTTCGCCCATTTTAGGCATCAGGATTTCAAATTTGGCCATGCAAATCAGATTTTTTATGTTAGGGGATTTTTATTAATTCATATAATGCCTCATCGAATCTTGTCTGGTATGAAAAATGTTCACAACAGGCGATGGGAGAAGCATTTAATGAAAAACAACAAACCAGCAAGATTGTTTGCTGGCTTGGAAATAATTTTAGTAAAATAATACCTGATTATTTATTGGCGGCCTAAATTTTTAAAGCCTTTCCAGAATATTAAGAAGTCTTTTTCGGTTTTATAATCTTTGGAGTATAAAGAATTGAGGTTTTTTATGGTTTGATTGTCAAGATGTTTGCCTTTAAGGGCTTCGCATGAGGATAAAACGCCTTCAGGAAGGGAAGGCAATTTTGAGATGTCAACAGTATTGTTATAACCCACCCATGTTTTTTTATGTAACAGAACAAGGACAACATTTTTTATAAATCCAAAAGGTTTATTAATAATAAAAACAAAGAGAGGTAAACCTATTAAGAGAACAATTGAAAGTCCCAAATCCATAAGCCTTTTGTTTCTTCGGTTGGCGGGATGGTTTATTGAATTAATATTGATTGTATAGATATCGCCGAATACATCAATAGAATTGCTACCAATGATGAATAGGCTTTCGGGTGGTGCAATCCTGAAGTTAAGGTCAGGGTTCTTTAATAATGACATTTGGTCAATAATTGTCTGGCTGCTAAGGTCTTTAGCGCAGAAAATGATTTCATCAATAGCATAGATTTCGGCAATTTCTTTAAGTTGGCCAATATGACCAACCATACCAAGTTCAGATTCTGTCTGTGGGCCATGATCTACGTTAACAAGGGCAATCAGGGAAGGGTTGATAGAGCTGGATCTTAAATGTGCAGCGATTCGGGTAGCTTCTTCATGACTGCCAACAACGGCGAACCTTTTCGATTTTTCATTGCCCAGGCTTAAATTCTTATATTTGATAAGATGTGCCATAGTCCGGGTAACAATAGTAGCAATAACAGCCCAAAGGGCGCCAAGTAGGATAATAGCTCTTGAGAACCTGAAATATTCGGGTAAGAGTGCATAAAATACAAGAATTGTCACAGCGCCAATGGCGATACCACGAAGGATGCTAAGATATTTCATTGGCTTGTCGTAACCACCGTTAAGATATATTGATGCAACACAAACCAATGCGTAAATGGGGAAAGCAATTCTAAGAAGCTCTTCGGGGTAATAGCTTGCAGCTTGTGAAACAATCATTTTTGTTTCCCAATATTCTTTGATAGCAAATAAACCTCCGATAAATAATGCAGTATCAGTTAAAGGCCAGAAGATTCTTTTGAAAAACCTGTTAGCAATAGCAATAGATGCCCTGAAATAGATAGCCAGGTTAATTAAAATAGAGAAAAGACGGGCATTGCGAGCCGAAAAATGTTTAGCTGCAAATATGGCCATGGCCCTATAAAATACAAAGACATAGTTGACACTACTTTTTTTTGTACTTTCCCCTTTGTAATGAATGATACGAGTGTGGGGAAAATAATAATTTTTATATCCGGCTTTTAAAATACGATAAGACAAATCGATATCTTCACCATACATAAAATAATCTTCATCAAGCAGGCCTGTTTTATCAAGGGTCTCTTTCCGCATAAGCATAAAAGCACCAGATAATATCTCGACCTGATGGGTCTGGTTGTTATCTAGAAATCCAAGGTGATAGCGTCCAAAGATTTTTGATTTGGGAAAGAGCTTTGATAACCCAAATATCTTATAAAATGCAACATTAGGTGTGGGAAGGCCTCTTTTTGATTCAGGAAGGAAGTTGCCTTTGCCATCTAACATCTTAACGCCCAGTCCACCGGCATCAGGGTGTTGATCCATAAAATCTACAACTTTTTCAAAAGTATCATCCTGAACCACAGTATCAGGATTGAGTAATAGCACGTATTCTCCCTTACTGCTTCTTATTGCCTGATTATTTGCTTTTGAGAAACCAAGATTTTCTTTGTTTTCAATGGCAATGACCCAGGGGAATTTTTGCTTTACCATCTGCATACTCCCGTCAACCGAATTATTGTCAACAACAAATACTTCCCCCTCAATATTTTGCATTGCCTTTTCTACAGAGAGAAGGCATTGTTCAAGGAAGTATTTGACATTGTAGTTTACGATGATAACTGAGAGCTTCATGGGAAGAAATGGTTGAATTTACGATCTTGAAAGGTTGTTTTCTAAAGGAGTCCGGTTGATGATTGAACGCCCAAGGGTGATTTCATCAGCATATTCTAATTCATCGCCAACGGCAATACCTCTTGCAATGGTGCTCATTTTTATCTGGAAAGCCTGAAGCTTCCTTGATATAAAGAATAAAGTTGTATCGCCTTCCATTGTGGTGCTAAGTGCCATGATTACTTCTTTAATATTGCCATTACTGACCCTTTCAACCAGTGAACCGATGTTTAAATCATTAGGTCCAATGCCATTCATGGGTGAAATAATCCCCCCTAAAACGTGGTAATGCCCAAAATATTGTCCTGTATTTTCAATTGCAATAATATCCCTGATGTCTTCAACAACACAAATGATGCTGGCATCCCTTTTATCTGAAATACATATAGGACACAGACCAGCATTGTCGCTAAGGTTATGACATTGAGGGCAATATTGGATGTTTTCAAGATTGAGGAGGGATTGTGCAAATTGCTGCGTTTGCTCATGCTGCTTTGAGAGAAGGTGCAAAACTAGCCTCAGGGCAGTTTTTTTTCCAATACCCGGCAGTTTTGAGAATTCGTTAACTGCGTCCTGTAATATTTTTGAAGGAAGGTTTTCCACTTTTAGATTTGTAATTAATAAAGGTCAAAAATAATAATTATTCCTATTTTTGTCACCTAATTAAGCTAAACAAAAATAATGACCCCTGTAATCATTTTATCAAGTTTATTGATTTATACTTTTTTGCTATTTCTTGTAGCAAGGATAACTTTAAGAGGAAGCAATAACGAATCCTATTTTATCGGGAATAAATCATCTCCCTGGTATGTGGTGGCATACGGAATGATTGGTGCATCACTATCAGGAGTAACATTTATGTCTGTTCCGGGGCTTGTAGGGACAGAACACTTTTCATACCTTGTTTTGGTATTTGGATATTTGTTTGGATATTTTGTTATCGCATATCTGCTTTTGCCCCTTTACTATAAGCTGAACCTTACTTCCATTTATACGTATCTTGAACAACGATTTGGAGGTAAATCCTATAAAACGGGTTCATTGTTTTTTATATTAAGCAGGCTTATTGGTTCTTCGTGTAGAATGTTTTTAGTAGTCAATACTTTACAATTATTTGTATTTGATGCCTTGGGTGTCCCTTTCATTGTGACAGTTGCAGTTTTTATGTTACTCATCCTTTTGTATACGTTTCAGGGGGGGATAAAAACAATTGTTTGGACGGATACCCTTCAGACCACTTTTATGCTGGCCGCAGTAGTGATTACATTTTTTATTGTTGCCGGTAAAATGAATATGGAATCTGAAGGAGTTTTTTCAGCAATGAAAGCAAGGGGTTATTTTGAAATGTTTATTACAGATCCAATGCATCCTAAGTATTTTATTAAACAGTTTTTTTCAGGGATGTTTATTACTATTGTGATGACTGGCCTGGATCAGGATATGATGCAGAAGAACCTGAGCTGTAGGAATTTAAAAGATGCCAAGAAAAACATGATTACCTTTAGCTTCGTCCTGATATTTGCTAACCTTTTGTTTTTATTTCTGGGAGGGGCATTAAATATTTTTGCTGATATAAATCAAATAAAGGTTAATGGGACTTCTGATGAACTATTCCCTTTGCTTGCTTTTAAATATCTTGGCGTTGCTGCGGGACTTACTTTTCTTTTAGGACTGATATCGGCTGCTTATTCAAGTGCTGATGGTACATTGACTGCCCTTACAACCTCATTTTGTATTGATATCCTGGGTCTTAAAAAAAAGGAAGGTATTACCGAAACCAGGATAAAAAAAACAAGATATAAGGTTCATATTATGTTTTCGATATTAATGATGCTTGTAATATTATTATATCAGCTTATTAACGACCAGGCATTGATTAATAAACTTTTTACTATTGCCGGATATACTTATGGACCATTACTTGGTTTGTATTCTTTTGGGCTTTTTACAAAACTAAAAGTTAAAGATAAATGGGTCCCGCTGGTTTGTATCCTTTCTCCTTTATTGTCATATCTGATAAGTGCAAATTCTCAGGAATGGTTATGGGGATATAAGTTCGGATTTGAAATCTTAATCCTGAATGGGCTATTATCCTTCATTGGTTTATTTTTAATAAGAAAAAAAGATAAATAGACATTTTTTAAGAATAATGCTTGTGTTTTAAATTAATTTTGTTAATTTGCATAAAATTTGGTGCCCAATGGTTTTATTATATAGATGAAACAGTGGATACAACAATAAAAAGGGAATTTGTTATTAAACAAGCTAGACAATGGAAGAACTCACAAACTCCTCTGAGATAGGAGCAATAACTTTTAAGCCTGAAACCGAGTCTTCTGCATATCATCAAAGGATTGAAACAATTAGGCAGATTAGTGATGAAGGGATGCTTAAACGTATTGCCTCGTCTGATCCTGATTATTATGCCCGACAGATAGCCACAGAAAAACTTTCTGATCAGTCATTGTTATTTAATATCGCAAAAAACGACAGGGATTATTATGTTCGTATGGCTGCTGTTGATAAAATCAGGGATCAAAAGCTCTTATTTCAGATTGTCATGGAATGTCGGGACGACTATTATGTTTGTAAAGAAGCCCTTAACAAAATCTATGATCCTGAACTTCTGGAAAATGTGGTTTCTGAAGCAGATGACCATGATACACGAATCATGGCTGTGTCAGCTATCTCTGATCAGGATATTTTAAAACGTTTGTTGTTGACAATACATGATTTCTCTATACGGACTGAAGTCATTAAGAAAATTAAGAATGTGGATGTCCTTAGGAATATTGCTTTAACAGATAATGATTATTATGTGAGGGGTATTGCCGTTCAAATGCTTGATGACCAATCACTTCTTGAGACTATTGCGCTTAATGACCCTGACTATTATGTGAGGAATGAAGCTGTATTGAAAATTGAAAACCCTCAGGTTTTATTGGAAATTATTAAAAATGATGATGACTTTGAAGTTCGGAAAAAAGCCATTTCACGGATTAATGATACTCATCTTTTAGATGAGCTTCTTAAAGAGACTTCTGATAATTTTATTTCCAAAAAGATTAAAAAACGTAAAGAAGAGATTCAATTGAGGTAAGGTGAGAGAAATGAGTAGCTTTTATTTTTCCCTTTCAAGTTCACGCTGTGTGTCTTTTTTCTTTAATGTTTCCCTCTTATCATAAAGTTTTTTCCCTTTTCCAAGTGCAATCTCTATTTTGGCAAGCCCTTTTTCATTGATAAACATGAATGTTGGAATGAGGGTTAAGCCTTTTTCTTCCAGTTTTGACTTTATTTTCCTGAGTTCCCGGGTAGTTAATAATAGTTTTCGCTCTCTTTTGGGCTCATGATTGTTATAGGTGCCATATTCATATTCTGAAATATGCATGTTCCTGATAAATAATTCTCCTCCTGAAAAAGCACAATAGGCATCAGTGAGGTTTGCTTTGCCTTTTCTGATCGACTTAATTTCTGTGCCGGTAAGCACAATCCCGGCAATGAATTTTTCGAGAAGGAAATATTCAAAGGATGCCTTTTTGTTTTTTATCTGTACGTTGGATGACATAATTCTTTGTTGATGGGAACAAAGTTACAAAAAATAGATTGATTTTAATTATGGCTTTTTCTATAGAACCTAATTGATGCTTGTTTCAAATGAGGTTTCATAGACCTTTATTTCATTATATATTGAATCCCTTTCAACCGGTATAAAATTTGACTGTAGCACCATCTCTATGATCCTTGAGGTGGTCAGGACTGGCTTTTGCTCTTCGCTTCCGGCCATAGAATATATTTTAGTGGTATCATTTATTGTTCCATCCACATCATCAACCCCAAATGAAAGTGCTATCTGGGTAAGGGGAATTCCCAGCATTGGCCAGTATGACTTGATATGCATAATATTATCCAGGAACAGGCGGCTGATAGCAAAGTTTTTTAAATCTTCAGTAACAGGAGCTTCATTAATATGAGAAAGCCTATTGTTTTTATTTCTGTATTTCAAAGGGATGAATGCATTAAAGCCTCCCGTTTCATCCTGTAGTTTTCGTAATTGATATAGATGGTCAATACGGTGCTCATAGGACTCAATATGCCCGTATAAAATGGTTGCATTGGATGGTAAGCCTTGAAGATGGGCTGCCTTATGAATCTTTAGCCAAAGCTCAGCTGTTGATTTCAAGTTGCATATTTTACCTCTTATTTCCGAATCAAAGATTTCTGCCCCTCCACCTGGTATTGATTGCAATCCGCATTCCTTTAAAAATGACAGGCCTTGTTCTATTGTCATGCCTGCTTTTTTGATCATATAATCCAATTCAATAGCAGTGAATGCTTTTATATGGACATTGGGCTTTAATGCATGGATCCTTTTTAGTAGTTCTCCATAAAAATAAATATTCCTGTCAGGATGTACTCCTCCAACAATGTGTACTTCCGTAATTCCTTCAATGGCCTTTTCTTCTACCATTTTCAGCATTTCATCCAATGAGTATTCCCATCCTCCTTTTCCCGGCAAGCGGCTATAGGAGCAGAAGTTACAATTAAATACGCATATATTACTTGGCTCCAGATGGATATTATGATTGAATAAGACCTTTTTTCCGTTTTTTTTCTCCCTGACATAATTTGCTAAAAAAGCAAGGATACCCAAAGGAGCGCTTTGATAAAGGTATAAAGCATCAGAAGAATTTAATCTCTGTCCGTCAAACACTTTCTCTGCGATTAACAACATTTGCTTATCGCTTATCTCTTTAAGAAGCCATTGGGGAATAATATCTTTTGTCATGTATTTGTGTAATAAATATTATATTATAGCAATGTTAATAAAAAATGTTTCAACGAAGCCTAAAAATTTTTGTAAACTTTTCACTTTACAGTTTAGTCTTTATAATAGATTCGTGTAATAAACAAAAAAGCCTGCTTTATTGTTTGAAAAGCAGGCTTTTTTTATCCTATGGGTTGGTTATTTAATAACCTTTATCCATTGGCCTTTTACACGGGCATTTATTGATGCATCATACATGGTTTCAACTGAAGGCCCACTGAGATAATAGGTGCCCTCGTAAGCGGCATGTAATAAAATCCTATAAGTTTTTGAATGCCCTGATTGAAGGTCGAAATAAGTATAAACCCTGTCGTCCCTGATGTCTTGATAGGAATACTCATCAGATTTTAATGCAGCAGCTTTTTCTGACATTCGGGCATTTTGAATTTCCCAGCCTGCCGGGAATATCTGGCTTAGTGCAACTTCTTTAAGGAATCCCCTGATTCCTGGGTTGCTTACAGTTACTTCTGCAACAAATGATGTTCCCTGTTTGAGACTGCTTATATCAATTGATGAACCGTTCAGGTTTGTGTAATTTACTGAGATGTTCATGAAATTTGCAGCAGAGGTCTCTTGCCCCATTAAAGGAATGCCGGAAAGAATAACCCTTACAAACAATGGGGATTTGCCTTTGTTGACAATATTTAGCTCATGCCCCTGACTTAGGTTTGTTAACTCAATTTTCTTAGAGAATATTGCGTTTTTAGTTTTTTCACTTTGCATAGACTGATTGTCTATTTTCCATTCAAAACTTATCCCTGATTCTGGTTTTTGGTCTTTCAGATATTTGGATATTGCCATAAGGGAGAATGATGTTGTCTGGGTGCTAAGCCAGTTATCGGATGATAGGGCTTCGGAGAGTTCTTTGACAAGGATGGCTGCATCATTGTTCCTCTTCATGAGGGTCAGGGTCTCAAGGATGATTGCTTTATCGCGTTCCGATGAACCATAGGTATAAGAAAGCTCCGAATACTTTTCAAGCGAATAGGTGGCCTTTTCAATGAGCTTGGATGCAGCTTCCGGTTGACCTGCCAACTGGTATGCTCCGGCAAGGCTCCAACGTGCTGGAAGCGATATTTCTGTATTTTCCCTTAGCCTGTTCATGGCTCCCATTTCTGCACTTCCCGATAATGCAAGGGTGTACAAACGATATGCCTGCATAAGCGAGTTATTAAAAGTCTCGCTTTGTGGGATCCATGCATTTGCAAGATGACGTTGGTATGACTTCCAATTATCGATAAATGAAAGTGGCACATCAAATCCCAAACTCTTTGCTTCGAGCATAAAATGCCCTGCATAGGAAGTTATCCAATCATTGGCCATATTGCTGCCCGACCACATTGGAATGCCCCCATTGGGCAACTGCGCACTTATCAATCTGTTAATAACAGATTTAACGTTGTTCTCAGTCTTTGTTTCTGTCTCCTCGCCCAATTCGATCAACTTGCTTAAATATAATTGTGGAAATGCCCCGGATGTGATTTGTTCCATACATCCATGAGGATATTCAATCAGGTATTGTAAGCGCTTTTCAAGATTTAAAGGAGGTATTGCAGAAACCTCTATAACTGCTTTGTTGGTGCCTGACATCCCAATAGGCATCACTTTCTGGTTCCATGATTTTCCGCCTTGCACTATTGTAGGAATGACATCTGTTGACACTGGGTTGGGATTTCTGACGTCCAGCTCAATATCATAAGTTGCTGTATTATTTCCCGATACTGCCTTGAGTTCAACTCTTGCTACCCCTGTTACTGGTTTTGTTTTAAGTTCAAAATATACTATCTTATCACCTGTTTTTGAAAAACTTAACTTCTGGCTTTTCTGTGATGTGATTTCAAACAGCTCATTTGCCTCTATCGAAAGGCTTACATTCTGAACAGATTTATCCATTGCAAAAACTGTTACCGGGAGTTTTACAGATTCGTCTGGTCCTAATACCCTTGGCAATGTTCCAAGGATCATCAACGATTGGCGAACAGGTACTGCTTTTTCTGCCTGGCCATAAGCCCCATCCTGAGCTGCTACAACCATTACTTTGACTGAACCAACATAGTTGGGCATTTGGAAACTATGGGTTTGTGATTTCCCTTTGCCAATACTGAATGGCCCAAAACACTTGACTACCGGTTTGAAACGGCTTGCCCTTTCACTATCCATTGGCCTCTTAAGCTCATCATCGCCTCCGATGCTCAATAATCTTGAAAATTCTTTGCCCTGGGCTCCCATCACAAGGTCATATAAATCCCAGGTTTTAACACCTAAGGCTTCTCTTGCATAAAAATATGCCCACGGATCCGGGGTTTTAAAACGGGTGATATCAAGCAGGCCTTCGTCAACAACAGCAAGGGTATAGGTCATAGCTTTACCTGTTTTTTCTTTAACGGTAATTTTAACAGGCTGCTCTGGTTTATATACATCGCTTGTTTCAATTACAGGTGTCAACCTTGTTCCTTGGTTTTCAACGATTATGGGTAGTATTCCATATAACCTGATTGGCAAAGAGTTTGCTGTTTGGGCATGGGGCTGGATATAGGTTACATGCGCAAAGACATTTGGAGCCATCTCCTGGATAGCCTTAAATCTTATTTCTGTGGTGCCTTCCTTTACATCATTCCAGAAACTCTTAATAATACGTGTGCCGTTTTCAAGGCTTACCAAAAGGCGTCCTTCTTTAGATGTCGGAATAGTTAATACGATGTCTTCACCAACATTGTATTTATCCTTTGATGAATTAAAACTAAGCATATTGGCTGCTTCCTGCCTTCCTTCCCTGTTCTGGTCGCGCCAGGATGGCCAATCTATAAATACAATTTTACCTGTGGCATGCCCACTTGATAGGTCAGTTACCCTTACCAGATATCTGCCCCATTCAGGGTAATTTATCCTTAGGTTATAGCTTGCTTTTCCTGATGAAGTGTTTATTGTGCTGCTTTCAATCGGCTGATGATAATCGCCCGAAACAAATTGCCCAAGATATTCATCTGAATTATCCCACCACCAACGCCAATCCAATTTATAAACATCAATCTTAATATTATTTGAAGCAACGATTTTTCCATTACTGTTCACGTTTACAATGTCAATCTTATGTGTTTCATCAGTAACGAGCGTATTAAAATATCCTTCTCCTTCGGGTGATTTGATGCCTACATAAGATTCATAAGGGTAGAATGGAACTGAAAACCTATCCACACTAAAAGCACCGCCTTCTTCAAATATTTTAGTTTCAAAAGCTGCTTTTAACACCCCTGGGGCATTGTTTTCAATGCTTATACTTGGTGTAAATTTAGCAATGCCCTTATCATCAAGGCGCCCGCTAAAGAGGTTGTGTGATTCTGATTGAAAAGGGGATGCCGGGTCATCAAAATGATAATTTTTATAAGCTTCAAAAAGGGTAGGAGTAGAGGACAGGGTCACATCTATTTCGGCCTTAAGGTTTCTTGCATCTGCTCCATGAAGCCATTGGCCGCTAAGGGTCAGTTGGGGCATATCCTGAGAAGTGAGTTTGTTTCCCGGTATGTCAAGTTGGATTTTTATCCTGTTTGGCATAATGGTCTCAATCCTGATGCTTTTCGTAAAGTTTGCACCACCGGCTTTAAAACTGGCTGTATAATTTCCGGTGGGGGCATCAGCTTGAGTGGCTGTACTAAACCTATAAATGCCATTTACGCCGTTTGTTTTAACGATACGCTGAACCTGTTGCCCCAATGGGTTTGAAAGTATAAATGTAACCGGATAGTTCTGGGGCAATCTCTTATCCCTGTCTTCAATGATAAGGGCAAGGTGTAGTGAATCACCAGGGCGCCAAACGCCCCTCTCTCCATAAATGAAGCCTTTTAGCCCTTTATCTATTTGTTGGCCTGAAACATCAAACATGCTCAACGATAAGGAAGAGCCGTTATCAAGCCTTAGATACCCGCGTTGTTTATCTTTTTTGGCAATAAGGTAAAATGGGTTCCCTTTTGTTGAAATAACTGCTTTCCCTTCCTTGTCGGTAGTCCCTCCGGATAAAAGTTGTTGTTGGAAATTATATACTTCAATGCTCACATTGTCCATGGGTTGCGTGCTAACAATATCTGCGACAAAACATGTAACTGTACCATCATTGCCTTTTTTTGCGATGATGCCAAGGTCAGAGGCCATCACATTGCGTGCGAAGCCTTTGTTGTAATAATATGAGACTGTACATGGATCATCTCTCTCGCTCCAGTCATAATACTCATAATCGTAATAATCCCCGTCATAATCATCATAATAATTCCATTCTGACTCTTCTTCTTCAAAACTTTTATTGTCGAATTCCTGTAAGATAGCCATTGGGGCATTGGCTTCTGTGCCACCACAGCCATATATGGCATATTCTTTTTTAAATGAGAATTTAACCCTGTACATTGCTCCGGGGTCTGCGTTTATAACTTCTGCCAGGTCAAGCGAATATCTGTTCCATCTGTTTTGGTCTGCCGGGTTTGTTGATAATGGAATGGTCTTTTTTAATACAGTACGTCCTACACGGCGCATCTCATAGCTATCCGATAGTTGGTTTACCTGTAAGAATTGCCCGATATTTGACTCATAAATCCTGATAACCTGAACATCGACTGCTCCCAGATTGATTGCTTCAAAGGGAAGTATGAGCATATTGGAAGCAGGCATGATAACGCCTTTTCCCACAGCCCTGACATCTGGTTTTACATCCTCAAACTCTATGCTGACAGCTTTTATGTCATCCAATTTTTGATCATTCATATCCCTGATCCCTTTGTCTATTGTCAGTACATAGCTGCCTGTGAGGCTTCCTCCTGTGAAGACTTTTATTTCATTGTCCACTTGCTGAAACCTGACTTTACTGCCATCATTCAACGTTATTAATCCCTCTAATTCCTGCGATGCTTTCAGGTTTTCTGAAAACTGAAGGCTCACTCCCTGTTCAGGTGACTGGTCAACACGATGATAGAGCAGATCAAATACCCCGGATGGTAATAATTCAACATACAATGAACCTTCCTGGTCTGTTTCTATGGATTTCCCATCATACTCAATTTCAAATGACTGCTCTTTTAATGGCCTGGGGATATTTTTAAATACAAAAAAACTTGAATTCCCTGATTGATCTTCTTCCCATTCCGGTGAGTAATCTTTCCCTGCAAATTCCCCTTTTATTACTTTTTTCAATGCTTCCGGTTCGGCCTGGTCGGCTGTAACCACCTGCCCCCTGATTTGGTACAAATCCTTATCGCTCTCCCGATATGGCTTAACTGATAAAACCCTAACTTCAAGGTTCTGTGGAATTACTTTAAAATTAAAGGTTAATGTCTCTAACTCCTTTGATACCTGAATAATATCTGAAAGAAAAAAACGTGCTGTATATTCTTCTCCTGCTTTCATCCTTTTTTCAGGACGAAATTCTACCGTCCTGGAATCTATCCATGTGGTTTCACCCTTTAACGATGGCTTGAATTTGAATAATTCCTTATCGCTTGTCTTTCCAATAAGCGTCGAATCCGCATAGTCAAATGCCAACCTTACCCTTACAGGGCTATTGGATGGCAGCATGCCTGCACTAAAACCGCTTATAAAGTCCCTAAACCCGGGATCTATTTGTTGGCCTTGCTTATCAGCTGAAAAACTTAGGCTTTTGGGCCAAAATACGATGCCTAAAACTACTGCAAGCACGGCAATAGCAGAGATTACAACTATTTTTGTTCTTTTTTTCATAAAATATGATGTTTTTGATGGAGTTGTCAATAAAATTGCCTGTTATCGGGTTAAAAAGATTCTTATTTTATTTAAGGCTGGGATAATATACTCTTTCCTGATTGCCTTTGTAGAATATGTTTTTAAAATCCACCATATAAAATTATAAAATAATCAGTATTGTTTTGTGCATTCAACTGAAAATTTTTATTTATACTAAATTAAGTGGTTGTTGTTGTGATATTAACTGTATCATCTTGATAAACTGTTATTTGAATTATTGCCACCAGTTTTTTATCTGAAACAATGAATGAATTCCTGTTTAATTATCGCTTTGTTTTAAAAAAAATGACCTTTTAATAATTCAGATTTCCGAAATAATTTATATTTTTATCAAGTTTATATTTTAAGGGAAATTGAAACAATTAATGGGAATAGTTGAGCGTTTTAACAATTTAAAAGAAAAATTGAATATTACTAATGGTAAAAGTCAAAACAAATCAACATGGCCTATTATATGGATTTGGCCTCAATAAGCATTGAGGCCTATAAGAGAAAACTGGAAATTCAATATCTGCCTCCCGGTCGAATGGTTTTGAAAGACAAAATTGATGAACGAATGGGGTATTTTGAGAATATCGGAATCAGGAACTTAAAAGAATTGATGGTTTTATTAAAGAAAAAGGATAAACTTGAAGAGTTGTCTAAAACCGAATGTTTTTCTGGTAATTATCTTGTTGTGCTTCTTCGGGAACTTAAAAGCATACACCCTAAACCTAATAAAATAAAAGATTTTAAAGGGATTTCGGAAGAAACAGTTTTAAAACTTGAACATATTGGGATTAAGGATACTGCAAAACTTTACGAAAAAGTAAAGGATTCAAAGAGCCGTATGTTCCTCTCTCAGACTACAGGAATTAAAGAAGAAGAGATCCTTAAACTGACTAAACTTACAGATCTTTCAAGGATTAAATGGGTTGGTGTAAGCTTTGCATGCCTTCTTTATGAATTGGGTGTTGATACCGTTGAATTAGCCTGTCAAGCCGACCCGGTTGATCTTCATAAAAAAATCAATCAGTTTAACAAGCAGAAAAAGTTTTTTAAGGGGCAAATTGGCTTAAATGATATCAGGATTTTTGTTGAAGCTGCCAAGGATGTGCCTCAGGATATATGTTTTAATTGATACCTGAATCATTTTTATATAGGGTGATGCGTATTTATTAATTTTTTCCTGATTGCAATTTGCATTTAGGGATTTATATAATGCAAATAATTGTAAAAAAGAGGACAATCACCCCCTCTTATCTGGTAAGGTCTTTTTTAGGACTTTATTGGTAAAAATAGAAATTCTATTTCAATAATTTTGCCATTGTTGCACCAATTAAGGCTGGTGAATCTACTATATGCATACCGCAATCCATAAGTATTTTTTTTGCCTCGGCTGTTTCCTCTTTACCTCCAATAATAGCACCGGCATGCCTCTTTTATTGGCTAATATACTCATGGTGCCGGTTTTAATCTTAGCCTGGTAAACAACAAGGTGTGACGTTTTGTTGTTTACCAGGCTAATTTTTTAGATGAGTTGCCTTGTTTTTTAAGCAAATAAAAATCTTTTATCAAAAATACCGGATTTCTGCTTAAATCCAAACTTAATTATTTAAATTTGCTTACTACACAATAAAAATCAAATTTCATCGAAAATGAATAGCTCTTTGCCTAACCAGGATACGATATGTGCCCTTGCAACTGCCGGTGGTACAGGCCCCATAGCTGTTATCAGGCTGTCGGGCAGTCAAGCGTTTTCAATAGCTGATAAGGTTTTTTATGCCTATAGAAAGGATGTAAAGATATCGGAAAGCCTTTCCCATACCATTCATCTTGGACAGATTGGTACAGGTGATGATACCCTTGATGAAGTATTGGTATCTGTTTTTAAAAACCCTAATAGCTATACAGGTGAAGATGTTGTTGAAATTTCCTGCCATGGCTCATTATATATTCAGCAAAGGATATTACAGGTATTGATTGACAATGGTGCCAGGCCTGCCCGCCCGGGTGAATATACAATGAGGGCGTTCTTAAATGGAAAAATGGATTTATCACAGGCTGAAGCTGTTGCCGACCTTATTGTTTCCAATTCCAAAGCGTCGCACAAACTTGCATACTCCCAGATGAGAGGCCATTTCTCAAAACGTATCGGTGCTTTACGCCAACAGTTATTGGATTTTGCTTCACTCATTGAACTGGAACTTGATTTTAGTGAAGAAGATGTTGAATTTGCAAATAGGGACAAACTTAAAGAATTACTGATGGCTATTAAGGCCGAGATTAAATCCCTGATATCTTCTTTTTCTGTTGGAAATGTAATGAAAAATGGAATTCCTGTGGCTATCATTGGTAAACCCAATGTGGGAAAATCTACCCTGCTTAATGTAATTCTTAACGAGGATAAGGCATTGGTAAGCGATATCCCAGGTACCACCCGCGATGCCATTGAAGATACAATTGTGATTGAAGGTATTGCGTTCAGATTTATTGATACTGCAGGGCTCCGTCATTCTGAAGATGTTGTTGAGAACATGGGCATGGAACGTACACTTGAAAAAGTAAAACTTGCAGAAGTCGTTTTATATCTTTTTGATATTACTGAAACAACAGTAGATGAGGTTATTGAAACATTGCATGAGCTTAAGGATGCCATTGGCGACCCGGATAAGAAATTTATCCTTATTGCCAATAAAACGGATTTGCTCGAAGAAGTGCCCCGCCATTTCAGGGATCTTGTTGATTGGGAAACGATTTTTATTTCTGCTAAGCGTCGCGAAAACATAAACCTGATTACCGATAGTTTATTACGCCAAATTATGTCTGATTCAATGGAAGAAAACACTGCCATTGTTTCCAATACCAGGCATTATGAAGCCCTCTCCCAAACCCTGCATTGTATTAAAGCCATTAAACATGGTCTGGAATCAAATATTCATGGCGATTTGCTCGCTTCTGACCTCCGTCAGGCACTCTATTATCTGGGTAGCATCACTGGAGAGGTCTCTACCGACGAAATTCTTGGTAATATCTTTGGGAAATTCTGCATCGGAAAGT
>CAYLYP010000019.1:0-47983 GCA_964387795.1 uncultured Bacteroidales bacterium | reverse complement strand
AACAAAGCAAAACTGCCTTGTTGCCCTTTATTTTTTTTCCCGGACAACAGTGATATTAAATATCAAATTCAATTAAACTAAACTCAAATTACATGAAATCTGAAGTAATTTTTAAGCATGAAAGCTTAATTCTAACCTACTACCCTGAAGCAAGCTGTATTTTAGAATCATGGAATGGGTATACCACTTTCGAACTTTTTTCCGAATTGCTCGAAGAAGTATTGAAATTAATGGTTAAGAAAGGTGCTAAAAATCTCATATTAGATACACGGCTGCATAAAGGACTGAGTCCACAAGGACAAGAACATGGGGTCAATCGTTGCACCTTACATGCAAAAGAGCATGGTCAAATGTTACATGCCATTATTGTTCCGGCAGACATCTTTTCAAAGTTTTCTGTGGATAGTTTTGTGAAAAAGCTGGACAAGTCTCAACTGGTTGTCAATGCCTATTTCCAGAATGTAGAAGATGCCCTGAAATGGATAATGGAAAAGCATTAAGACCATCAAAAGGCATAGTTCATACTTACTTTGAAAATCAAACCATCCCATTCAGCTACAATATCTTTTGAGAAACATCCTGTTTGGAATACATAATTGGAATTAAAAACATTTAAGTTCGCCTCTCGACTTTAATCGGGGGGCTTTTTTATTTCATAAAATATAATCAGCAAATCCATTATGTTGGATACCGTCAATTCAAACAAATCCAAACCGATAAAAAATACCGCTGGTCATGCATGATAAAACCATTCATTTGCTAAACTTTTTACAGTATTCTCTCCCTTCATCAAGGTTTCCCAATCTTATTATCAAAGACTTTCAGGAAAAATTTAATCAACTGATAGCTGGCAACAATAACAACTGGCCAGGATAGAATCCATAGTATCGAAGAAATGTATTCCATAACTCTTTCTTTACAAATTAATACAAATGAGGCTCATCATTGAGTGCATCTTTTTTTATCTTCTTCCTGTCGATGGCACGCCATGCAAGAACAATATAAGCAATCACCACCGGTACAAACAGTGATATATAACCCATTGATGAAAGGGTATAATGGCTTGAAGAAGCATTACGGATGGTGAGTGAACTTTGAATATCAAAGTTTGATGGATAAAAACAACTATTGTTATATCCCAATATCAGGAACAGGCTTAGGACAGTAAGTATTGTGCCCGGCCCTGAAAACCAGACAGCTTTTATATTTTTCTTCCAAATAGCCAAAAACAAGCCAATAAGCACCAGGACAAGCCCGATTAAAAACAATGCAAGCACCACCGGCATCTGTAAAAAGTTGTTCAGGTATTTATTGGGCTCTTTGGTTACAATCAATGTATTCGGGTCATAAGCAAAGCCATCCATAAGAAGCACCCTGACTAAAAAGAACAAAAAGAAAACAAGGAAAGGGATTGCATTCAGCTCTATTTGTCTCCTTGCCCTGTTGCGAATTTCAGCATCATCAATATTATTAAACAGGTACATTGCACCCATTATCCTTGCAAGGAACAACACTGCAAAGCCCAATGCAAGATTGTCAATATTAAACAATATTTCAAAACCGTGTAATGGATGTTGCCAGGATGAAAGGTTATATTCATTTACATAAAACATACTGCCTGTAAAGAATGTTCCAACGATGCTCCCCAATATGATAAGTGCTACAAACCCATTGAAGTATAAAAATCCTTCAAATGTCTTCTGTCCTAAAAGGTTCCCGGGTTTTCTCCTGTATTCATAAGAAATAGCCTGAACAACAAAACTTATAAGGAACAGCATCCAAAGATAGTAAGCTCCGCCAAAGGTGGTTGAGTAAAACTTGGGAAAGGAGGCAAACATACCTGCAGCAAACACTACAAGCGTTGTAAATGTAAACTCCCATTTCCGTCCCAATGAATTAATGACCAGTGTTTTTCCTATATCATCCTTTCCAATTGCGCCAATAAGCGTTTGTCCGCCCTGGACAAAAAGCAGAAATACCAAAGCTGCCCCAACCAGTGACATGATCAGCCACCAGTATTCCTGTAAAGTTTGATGTGATAGTGTTTCAAACATGATCCCCTCCTTTCGTGGCTGACGGGCCATTTTTTATTGCCCTAAGCATAATTTTCACTTCTGCAATTACCAATATCGTTAGCAATACTGTAAACATCCAAAATGTAAAAATCACTGCATTGCTGTTTAAACTCGATGCAGATATCATTGTTGGAAGCAGGCCTTCAATAGTCCAGGGCTGCCTGCCAACCTCTGCCACGATCCAGCCAGCCATTGATGCAAGGAATGCCAGCGGAAACGACCATATTGACAAATGCAGCAGCCATTTTTGTTTTTCAAGCTTATCCTTCAACACCAGGAACAGAACCAGCCCAAAGAGGGCGATAAATGCAAATCCAAGCATTACCATAATATGAAAACTGTAAAAGATAAACGGGACATTGGGGATTACACTCTCTGGGTCATTCAGGTGCCCATAGCCCATATAGGTATAGTTTTCATTAAACACAGTGAGACAAGATTCTTCACCTTCAGTGTCTCCTGCTTTTTTTGCTTCCTTATAACCCGACAGGGCATCCAGCGCCAAACGCCCTCTTTGTATCTTTTCAGTAGTTGAAAGCATTTCCCTTTCAGGGTTGCCGTAAACAACATCGTTAATCCCGGGAACAAATCCGTCAATTTTCCTGAAACCTAAAATAGAAAGCATTTTGGGTATTTCAATCTTCATGACAAAAGCATCAAGTGTATCGCCAATCCTCTTATTGGGATTCAGAACACCAACGGCAACAAGCCCGGCCCCTTCCCTGCCATCATAAAGCCCTTCCATTGCTGCAAGCTTTGCAGGTTGTTTATGTGCAACCCAATATGCAGAGCCATCTCCTGTTAAAGCTATAAACATACTTGAAATCAAACCAAAGCATGATGCTATGATAATGCTTCGTTTGGCAAGTATGGTTTCCTTCTTTTTTAACAAGTACCACGAGCTAATTGCAAGCACAAAAAAGGAAGATATCACAAAGGCCGAACCTATTGTATGTAAAAACTTATTTATTGCATAAGGTGAAAGGATTATTGCCCAAAAGTCAACCATCTCATGACGGGCAGTATCCGGATTAAATACCATGCCCACCGGATAGTTCATCCATGCATTGGCTGTCAATATCCACAATGACGAAAGGCTTGCCCCAAAAGCAACAAGATAGGTGCTCATCAGATGGAACTTTTTGCTCACTTTTCCCCACCCAAAAAACATCACTGCAATAAACGTAGATTCAAGGAAAAATGCCAAAATCCCTTCTGCGGCAAGTGGTGCCCCAAAAATATCCCCCGAAATCCATGAATAATTGCTCCAGTTGGTACCAAATTCAAGGCCCATGATAATGCCTGTGCCAACACCAATAGCGAAGTTAATCCCAAAGAGCTTTCCCCAGAATTTTGTAATACGTTTCCATTCTTCATTGCCTGTTTTCACATATATTGTTTCTGCAAAGGCAATGATGTATGTCATCCCAATAGTCAGGGGGATAAACAACCAATGATAAAAAGCCGTAAGGGCAAATTGTCCTCTCGACCAGTTAATTAATGAAAGGTCTATTTGTTCAATCATGATGTAATTATTTACCTGATTGTGTGATATGTTCTATTACCTGTTCGCTCCTTTGTTGCTCGCTTTCATATTTTGGTTTCAAATACCGGGGATACAAAAAGCCTTTTAGAAAACCATAAAATATCAGGAATTTCAAAAAAACGATTAATAGTAAAATCTTTGCAAGCCTTGAATTTCTCAATTGAACAATAATGGTCTCCTTAATAAATCCAATCGTTTTCTTCATTTTATTTGTCAATCTAAAACGTCCTGATACCATCCAAATTTACCAAATTAATTAACACTATTAAACAAATACATTTATTTTCAATAATTTAGAAATATTCCATATAACAATTAAAATATACGATTATAATCCCATATTGGATACCTAGTTGAATAATTAGCGAAATATCGATTTAGCGAATTGAAATATAATATTCAATTATGTCCATTAAAACCCATTATACAAACTTACAGATAGTAGTTTAACCCTGGATTATTCGCTATCGTTCATTAGCTGGTGCAACATACCGGGGCGTGCCAACCATATAAAGCCATTATTATTGGGTGAAGTCTTTATATTCTGTTAATCTATTCTTTAAATCCATTCGTTCATGCAATATTCTTGTTATTTCTATAGGCTTATCAAGTGATTTCCTGTAAAAGATCAAATGTCTGTTTGTTTTTAATCCAAACAAATCTGAAGCTACCCCATCATAATTCCTTCCTAATTCAGGATTGTTTGCAATGTCTTGACAACTATCAAGTAGCATATTATAATATTTGTCAGCTTGATGTTCCGACCAATTATCAGCAGTATATTCCCAAATTTTATTTATATCTTGAACAGCTTTATTTGTCAATTTATAATTTGCCATTCCTGCTTCTTTTTGCTTTTAATTGTTCTAAATTTTTCATTGGGTCAAAATCATCTGCTATTCCACTATCAATCCCTTCCTGGATGGCATTTCGCAGGGCTATAACCTTGTTTTCTTCATTTTCCAATAATCGGAGTCCTGCCCGTATTACTTCACTCACATTTTTATATCGGCCTGCATTAACCTGGGCTTGAACAAATTGGTCAAAATAATCCCCTAAAGATATTGATGTATTTTTCATGATGAATAGTTTTATACAAAGTTACCAAATTTTGGTAAAACATTCAAGCCTATCCTATTTTTTGAATAACACCTAAACCTTTACCCTCCAACAAAGCTAAGCAAAGCCATATACAGATTGCGGCTAATTCAAGCTTTTGGGGAGGATTACTTTAATCGAATATAGCAATTTTATAGATAATCAAAAGGATTGACTATGCTGTATTATTTTTCCCGAAACATGAACTATTTATTTTAAACCCATAATGCCATCCTGCGGGATTAGTTCATCTTGGGCTTATTCGATATTGCTAATTAGCTGGCTCAACATGCTGGGTCATGTCAACCAGTGAAGCCCTGTTTATTTGAATGTCTGTTTATTTGTTAATATTTTCGATTAGCGATTTTAAGTAGGGTATATCTTCCTTCACTGTTTTCCATACAACATCAATGTCAACCCCAAAATAATCATGTATGAGCTTATCCCTCATTCCAGATATCTCTTTCCATGGAACTTCCGGATATTGTGCTTTTAAATCCTTTGAGATTTTCTTTGATGCCTCTCCAATAATTTCAATGTTTCGAATAACCGCATCCTGAACAAGTTCATTATCATTGAAGTTGTTAGGAGTCATCTCTTTTGTATAATCCTGGATTTTTCTAATGCAAAGCAAAATATGTTCTACGATTGCCAAATTGTCTTTCATGCCTGAAAGATTATTTGAAGGTCATTTGAAATATTGTCTTTTATGCGCTTATTTTTAATTGATCCTGCTGTAATCAGATCCACTTTGCGTCCAAGCCTTATTGATAACTCGTCTTCTAATCGAATAAGTCCAAGTAAAGAAATTCCATTGGAAAAGGACACAAGAATATCAATATCGCTATTGGCTGTCTGTTCGTTCCTGGCATAAGACCCGAACAAGCCAATAAACAAAGGATTATACTGTCTTAACGACTCAAGGATAATATTATTTATCTCAGCACTCGACATAATACAAATATACTCAAATTTTGATTAAGATGACAAAGTCTTTCTTTTACAATTCACGCCAACCTTAGTTATTTTATTCCCTCTTTTCCCATCACAAAAATATCAAAAAAGCGAAAAATAATAATGTTTTAATTACCAAAGGGAAACTTTTCCTGAAACCAGCCCCTTCTCTTCCGAACTTTAAAATACAATTACCCATCCGAAACACATCCATCCATCTTCACCAAAGCACATATCCTTTTCCCACATCTTTTAACCGCCCTTATTCGAGACCCGTACGTGCTTTGGTGTGAGAGGCTTACTTAAAGGTCAAGGCAGGTAAGGAGGCTACTCTATTGGCAACAGTAAGTTTTTATTCGTTCATTCTTTTCACCTTAAATATCAATTGACCTTTAATTTTCTTCAAGGTGTCAAGATTAGCCTGGCTTCTTTCTTTTAATTTCTTTTCTGCTCGTTCAATATACTCGTTAATTTCTGTTTCATAATCAATTCCTGATGCATAAAACTCATAAGCAATGTATTCAAAAAATGAGTCTTTTTCCTTTGATTCAAAACTTTTTTGTTTTTCAATGCAAAAGTCTGGGTTAAGTTCAAAAAAGGTTTTTGTTATTTCACTTAGCATTTCGCTTTAAGCACCATCTGCATTTTCTGATATTTTTCTGTAAACACTAAAGTAAAAATTCAAGTCATTTTGATTTTCTGCAATTAATTCCAATAAGCAATTGTATGTTGCTTCATTATCTGTTGGCTTTACTTTTCCATTCAGTATTAATTGTCCGTATTCTTTAGAAGAAAATGAATCTGGTTTAGTCTGATTTAAAGTTTCTGTCTTTGAGTTTAAATCACTTGAAATCAATATTCTTTTTTGGTTTCCTTTTTCATTACAAGAAATCAGGAGAGTTGTTATAATCAAAATGAGTATGTGTTTTTTCATTCTTATTAATATTGCCGTTTTGTTGCTTTATTCTATCTGTCAATTATTTTTCATGGTGCAATTGGTGCAATTATTGTGCAATTCAAATTTCATAATATCCATTCTCAAGCCCCTCAAAAACCCATAGCTTTATCCTGCGGGATTAGTTCAAGCTGGGATTATTCCCCATCGCTTATTAGCTGGCACAACATGTTTATTCGTGACAACAGCCACATGAAGTAATATTTATTTTATTGCATGCAGAAGATTATTCTCCTTCAAAGAAATCTTCATCTAATTCCTTAACTTCATATATCTCTTTAATCTGAATACCGACATTATATTGATGCATCAAATCAACAAGTTTTTTTCCATTAATCAGAATTATTGTATGATGTGCATCATGAGCCTTCTTAATTGCCCCTTGGTCAAAATCTGAAGTTGTAACAAAAACTCCTTTGGTTGTATCACCACTCATTGCTCCAATAAAGTTTCTAATCTCCTTTTCTCTAACTTTATTATCATTGAATCTTTTTGCTTGAATATATATTTTATCCAATCCAAGTTTATCCTCATTTATTATACCATCAACTCCTCCATCTCCTGATTTAGTTGTCTCAATAAAATCACCGTATCCCATTCTCTTTAATAAAATAAGGATTACTTTCTCAAAGAAATAAGGGTCGATTGATTTTAATCTATCAAGTAATTCTGCTTTAACCTGAGATTCTATTTTTGCAAAACCACTATCAATCAAATCTTGTGGAGTCGAATTTTTAATCTCAGTATCATTTGAAATACCTTTTTTATTTGTTTCCTCCGTGTAAAATTCCATGAAGTTTGAAGAGCTTTCAACATCTTTTAGTTCCAATTTCCCGTTAATTGAGTTTTTACCTAAATCAGTAATCTGAACCATTCCCCTCTCAGGATAAAGCACATAGCCACCTTTCTTTAAATATGATTTACCCCATGAAATCCTATCAAAAAGTAATTGTGTGCCACTTTTAGTTTTTTGGTCCAAAAGTTCTTGTGGTAAATCTTTATAATATTTATCAACGACTTTGTTAAGCAACTCTCGGCTTGCAATTATTTTTCCATCGCTCAAAATATCAAGTATCGGATTAAAAGTCTCATGAAATTTTGGTAATTCTTTATTCATTATCTTATTATTTAACCTGTTTTTAATTCTCTGCGCCTATAATGCACAGCCTTAAATATTTAATCCCCTATCTCCCCCCACAAAAATATCAAAAAAGCGATAGATTTTTATGTTTTAACATAAAATGTTTTGTAAGATAAGGGATAAATAGGGAATAAAATGTTTTGAATATGTCGGGCTGCTAAGGGTATTGCATTTTGATTTTTATTGGAATGCTTTGGCAAACATCTGTGCATCCATACCAACAAAACATACCCCTTAAAACCGGATACCACCCTGATATCATGTTGGTGTTCAAAATTCCAGATACATGAAAGTATGAATGCTGTCGCTGATGTGGCACCTTCGTATGATAGCTATGGGCATTGTATATTGGGTTGTTTTTCCCTTTGCTAACATCTGTAGCATAGGGTTCCGATCCTTCAAAATCCGCTTTTCGCAAACCCTGTTTTTCCAGTTCTTTCTTTTATGCTTCCCATTCGGCAATAAAATCGTTGAGCTAAGGGTTGGGGAAGGCGGTGTAATAAGGCGGTTGGATCAGGTTGAGTAGGTGCGGCCTTCTTCTTAGGAGTTGAATTCTTAGCCCAGTATTATGATTTTATTTTCATTGCTCATTTCTTGTTCATTTTAATAAATCTCAGTATCAGTCTGCCTTTTAAAGTGGTCATGTATTTTTGTTTTGGACTAGTAGGTTTATCAGGAATAGTCATAGTGAGCCATCCCTTATTTACTAGAGGCAGCATATAGCTCTCATAGTTTTTGCGGTGGTTGGTTACCCCAATTTCATTTAAAAGAACTGCCCTGTCATGTGGTTTTTGTGCTAAAGTTAAGATGGCAGCTTCTTTATCAGCTACGGCACCAGCTATGGCACCAGCTATAGCACTACTTATGGCACCACTTATGGTGCTATTAAGGGTCTGAATTATTTCATCTGCCTGATTATCAATCTGATTTAACCGTTCAACTATAGCACCAGCCTGGATACCAGCTATGGCACCGGCAGTTATACTATCATGATCCAAGCCTTTATAATCTAGTAGTTTTTGTAATAGCGTATCAATACCTTCGTGTGTAGCAATGAGATCCCTTTCCTCAATGGCAAAAGGTTCTTTTTCTTCAAAAGCTGGGTGAATAAACAATTCTACTTCAAAAAAAGTACGGTCATCGTTGGTGGTAAAATTGGGAGCAGGGGAACCATTATCGTGCAATGTTTTTAGTATGGTAGGAATTCCAGTAGCCCTGCCTTCTGTTAGTTCTAATTCTTTTAGGAATTCACCTAATCTTCGGTTGCGATATCTTCTGCTACGAACTTGTCCTTTATTAAAGGCTTCCATGCGGATAGACCGGTCTGGCCCCCCGTGATTGATAAAAACAACGGAATGTGGGTAAATTCGAATTTCAATAGGTTCACGTTGCTGATAATCCCTGTGATAAAAAGCATTTACCAGGGTTTCTTCTATGGCTTGGTATGGATAGCTATAAATGCGGATACTCTCGGCTTTGTTGGCAGGTTTTATAACCTTCTCCTTCACCAGTTTATCTTGAAGGAATTTTAAAGTACGGTAAATTTGCTCTGGAACAGGGCCTTTAATAGGGTCTTGCTCTATATGTGAACCGGCATCTCCATCAGGAAATTCCACTATCTCGACTTGCGTGTATGGGAAAAACTGTTCAGGATTTTCCGAAAACAACATCAATCCCACATTTCGGGGAAAGATATACTCGTTAGGCCCTGAGACCAATTCCATTTGAGCCAACAGTTCCTGATCCGGAATTTTACCTACCAGTTCGGCCAGTCTGCTTTTCACTTTTTTCAGGTAATTCTTCACAAGCACCATTGAAATATCACCCATTCGTGCCTGGGTATTGCTACGGTCATCAAAAGGTATCTGATTGGCCAATGAAATAAGTTCTTGCTGTTCTTCGCTATTTGCCTTTACGGAATTGGCATATTTGCGTATGTAAAAAAAATGGCGTTTATCTCTGGCTGTTATTTGTTCGGGCACCTTATACGGGCGGTTTGATCCCCCAGGTACCCAAAGGACCATGATTTGTTTGCCATCGACCGGTTCAATAAACAGATGCGGATGATAAACGGGTTGAAGCAAATTGTTGAAGCCAATCATTTTTTGTTGGATTTCGGCCAATTCTGCAGGGCTTAGTCCTTTTACCGGTCTTTTGGCCGTGCGGCTGATCCCATCTTCTTCTATACCAATTAAAATATAGCCCCCGCCCGTGTTATCGAAGTCATTGGCAAAGGCACAAATGGTTCGATAAATGGCATCGGGATTCCAGCCTTGCTTGTATTCAATTCGGTCAGATTCCACTGTTCGGGCAGATAGTAATTCTTCTATATTAATAGGTAAGGTCATACTTTTTATTTCAATATGATTCTGATTTTATCCTGCTCTTTTATTTTGAGTACGTCAGGTATAGCCGTCAAATCCTGTTTTTTTTGCACATCTTTCCAATAGAGGCCGCAGGTAAGTAGTCCGAAAATGTATTTTGGCCTGTTACCTTGTCAAGGTTTCGCTCTTTGGCAAGCTTAAGCTTTAGCCTTAGTTCATGGAATTTTGCAAATGTGGGCAATGTGAATGGTGTTTCCTTCTTCTTTTTCTGGGGGCGAAAGAAGAATAAAAATAAATTTCCATCAAATTTGCACTATCCTGTCAAAAAGCCAAATCCTTTCTTTAAATAATATTTATCACTATCATTTCTGTCTGGCAAACTTTCTTTTTACACTTGCCAACAAACCTTAGGCATTTTATTCCCCATCTCCCCGCACAAAAATATCAAAAAAGCAATAGAAATTAATATTTTAACATAAAATGTTTTAAATGATAAGGGATAAATAGGGAATAAAATGTTTTGAATATGTCGGGCTGCTAAGGGTATTGCATTTTGATTTTTATTGGAATGCTTTGGCAAACATCTGTGCATCCATACCAACAAAACATACCCCTTAAAACCGGATACCACCCTGATATCATGTTGGTGTTCAAAATTCCAGATACATGAAAGGATGAATGCTGTCGCTGATGGATTGGTAATAAAAACAGATTAACATAGCATCTTTTTAAAAATGACCTGGCACAAATTGTAATTGTCGTGCGATCAAACTGTAGAGACGCACGGCCGTGCGTCTCTACGTGGTTCATATTAATAATCAGCCGTTTGAAACCATGCCGGGTTCATTTTCCGAACAAAATAATACCATCTCCATTATTTCTCCAATATCCACATGGACGATACTGAACCTGATAAGACCTTGGTATATCCTTGGTAATACCGTGACCTATCCATGATATTGAAAACCAGCCTATTAAGTGATTTTCTTTAACATTTGATAAGTTAATTTTAACATTGCTTAACATCGTCTTGTTGATAAACAATAGAATACCTGTCAGTTATAGGATTTGATATATGTTAATAAATGTAAAATGGTTTTTCCAAACTACATTAATTTATCATGAATTTATAAATGGCCTGATGAAAATGTTTTTAGGATTTCAGATGCGGGGCGACAAGCCTGAATTGCAGAACAATGCCATAAACAGATGGCATGGAGGCTGTTGTTACTTTAAAGAGTTTTTTGGATAAGCATAAATTATTGAATACCAATGACAAGCTGTTTCGAGATTAATGGAAAACAATTCGAGTTACTAAACAACAGGCATCATGATTTAAAAATCAATGATCATTTTACATACTACCAGATAAAGGGGATAAGTCTATATTTTACCTGTTGGGAGTATTCTATATATCCGGGAAGTTCTTTAGCGAGTGTTTGGTCTTCAAGATGGGTGCGAACAACAAACAAAGCACAAACAAGAAAAGCCATTGGCAAGGCATATAGTGATCCCAATGCTATTGGGGTGGCAACACTCATGATGATAAAACCAACATAACCCGGGTGCCTGACAAATCTGTAGGGTCCCTGGGTTGCTACCTGATGCCCACGCTCGCTTTGAATCCTGACCATAGTGGAAAAAAACTTATTTGAAACCATTGACCAGGTAAATAACATTGAACCTAAAAACATAAAGGCGAGGCCAAGGCCATGACTTAAAACACTTAAATCACCTGTTATTTGATACCTGTAATCCAAACCCGATATCACATAAATCCCCAATAATGGGATAATATTAAGCGTCGTAAGGAGCTTGTCCCACTTTTTAACATTTTTCTTTTTCCTACCCCTTTCCTCTATTACCGCAGCGGGAAGGACAATAGCGTTAATAATCAAAATGAGGATCCCCATAAAAACAAAGATCCAGGCCCATGTCCATTTCACAGTCCAGGCAGCTACAAATAATAAAACAGCCTGAAGCATCAAGGTCAGGAGGGTCTGGACTATTCTCTTTAAAATGTTTTTATTCATGTGTATGTGATATTAAATGATCCCTACACCCTATGCCATTGGGAGGAGTAAAAGCATCATAGCAACAGTGATCAGGCTGATTTTTATTTTGGGTATCATATCCATCATGGCAAATATAATGAGCTGGATTGATATAATGAACTTTTGCATGTAAACTTTAAACATTTTTTCACCCGGATAGTATGAAAAAAAGGGGTGTTGTATCCGGGAAATGGATCAGCAGGCAGGCACCAACAAATGCGGCAATGCTTATTATCAGTATTTTCATGTCATCGTTTTAAATATATAACATAGAAACATACTGTTTTGTTGAGCTAAAAATGGCATTATTATTAAACCCGCACCTTTTGAAAAGAGCTTTTTAAAAAAAAATACGGGGCAACAATACGAAAAGTATTAAATACAATTTCGCTTTGCTGCCCCGCATGTGATATTATAAAGACGTTTTTAAAAGACCCTGACCTGATAGGCTCTCCTGTGTCGTTGTGGCATGGAGAATGCTGGTTGCCAATCCCAGCGGGATTGTATATTTATAGAAAAAAAGCAACAGTTAAGGGGGGCGACCCCGGATGGGGTCGTATGCTCTATGGTTATACCCGTTTCTATAAGTTTTTTAACCGCAAAGGACGCAGAGTTCCCGCAAAGGATGCAAAGATTATTTCCCTGACAAACATCATCAGTCGCATCCGTTGGGATTACAAATTAATGAGCACAAGGGCATTTGAGCAATTTGTGTATCAATTTGAGTTCATTTGTGGATCCATTTGAGTGCATCTGTGGATTCATTTGAGTACATTTGTGGAAATATGCCTACCACAATGCCATATTACTCTTTCTGTCCTTGATAATGGTTGATCAATCATATTTCCCTTGCACCAATCCTTTTGATCCGGCAGTAAAACAAGTCCTTTACGCAATAAAATAAACAGCAAGAAATCAATTAAGATGGCTTTTTGTGATGTATTTCATCCTGGCTTATCATTCATTTAAACAAGTAAGAACCTGTGCAACATTGGAATTTCTCATAAATTATTGCACTTCCATTAGTGTAGGATTGTTTTGATTCTGTTTTTGAATTTCAATATATTCGCAAGCCTCTTTATAATTTTTACCAATAGAAACCTCATTGTCCAAACTATCCAGTTCACATAAACATTCATCAGTTTCGGTCAAGGTTAAATAACAGACAATATTCATGCCTTCCTGACTTTTGTATCGCCTTGTCATGCTTAAAAATGAAGGATATATGTTTTTATCAATCATTGAGTATATGAAATAAGACAGGTTATTATATATATACAACTCATTTTTACGAGTATTTGCAGGCTTTCCTGAATAATATATTGATTCAACGCTATGAATATGACCATTTTTGAAAGAAATGTAATAGTTGTTTTTTTCGTTTGAGCTGAGAAACAGGATGCTGTCCTGTGATTGGTATAGATTTGAAAATTTATTCTTTTTACTTGAACAAAAATCCCATTCATACATATCCTTAAGGATTATACAACTATTAATCAGCATCCTTATTAAATTTTTTGGAGTTAACGCATAATTACTATCTGTAAAGGTGTTCTCATAATTATCTAAATGACAAAAATATGCTGTTTGGTAGTACAATAGCTCATGATTCCCATAATAGGGAACTTTTAAAATACCGCTAAAAACCTCTTTCTGGTTGCTATCCGGAATTTCAAACTGTATCTCAAACCTGTAAAAAATGGTGGTGTCAGTATTTTTATACATTTCTTTAGATTGATTTCTTAGTCTTATTAAATGTTTACGTGCATTATACTTTCCCGAAACAGTAACCCCTTTAATATCATTGCTACGCGAAAGCACAATCGAATGATCCTTCAATTTCTTTAACTCTGCAATTGTATCTTTAAAACCCATCCTATGGCAATAAATGGCATCAAGGTCATTGTTTATTTTTATTAGCCCCTTTTCATCAGTAATCCCAACAAAATATCCATTATGAAAAACCATAACATCTTCAATTGGGGCATTGCTTTCATCCAGGAATTTTACTTGCTTTGCTTGCTGTGAATAAGTATTTTCAATCAAGATTACACCAACAAGGCAAAAGAGGAAAGCACTACTTATTATTTTTTTCATAGGTCTTGGATTGTTAATGAATAAAAAGGAATGTTGTATTTAGATTTAATTTTCTCTGATAATTATAAAAACCAACAGAACAAGAACCCTCCCAAATAATATATCCGCTCAAAAATATATTGAGGAATATATTACAAAGAACCAGGGTAACATTGGAATTTCTCATAATTTATTGCACTTCCATTAGTGATGGTTTGTTTTGATTCTGAACCTCAAAATATTTGTATAATTCTTTATATTTCTTGTCAGTATGAACATAATTGTGCAAGCTGTCCAGTTCACATGAACACTCATTGGTTTCGGTCAAGGTTAAATGACAGACAAGATTCATGCCTTCCTGATTTTTAAATCGCCTTGTCAGGCTTAAAAATGAAGGATATAAATTATTCTTAATTAAAGAGTAATTCATTATCGTAATACAATTATATGTATAAATCTCGTTTCTCTTTATATTTGCAGGTTTAGAAAAATAGTTTATAAACTCAACACTATTAATGTGCCCTCGTTTGAATGATAAATAGTAGTTTGCTTGTTCGTTCGAACTGAGAAATAAAATGCTGTCAGGCGTTTGGTAAAGATTTGAATATTCATTTTGTTTCTTCGATATTGCATCCCATTGATATTGATCTCTAACTAATACACATTTATTTAGCAATCTATGAATAAAACAATAAGGAGTGAACACATAATTACTATCGGTAATCGAGTTTTCATAATTATCAATACGACAAAAATATGCCGTTTGATAATATAATAGGCCATGATTTCCATAATAGGGAGCTTTTATAATACCGCTAAAAACCTCCTTCTGGTTGCTGTCAGGAATTTCAACCTGTATCTCAAACCTGTAAAAAATGGTGGTGTCAGTATTTTTATACAATTCTTTAGATTGATTTCTTAGTCTTATTAAATGTTTTCGTGCATTATATTTTCCTGAAACAGTTACCCCTTCAATATCATTGCTACGCGAAAGCGCAATCGAATGATCCTTTAATTTCTTTAGCTCTGCAATTGTATCTTTAAAACCCATCCTGTGGCAATAAATGGCATCAATGTTACTGTTTAATCTTATGAAACCCTTCTCATCAGTAATCCCAACAAAATATCCATTATGAAAAACTATAACATCTTCAATTGGGGCATTGCCTTCATCCATGAATTTTACTTGTTTTGCTTGCTGTGAATAAGCATTTAAATCATACAGTATAAACACAATTACTATAACAATAATCTGTTTAAATTTCATTAGGATAACTGTATTAAAATTTAATAGATACATGAATTTGAAATTTTTAATGGGTTCAATACCCTTCACAAGCAATAATGGCTTGTGAAGAGTATTGTATTATTGTTAATCAACACTAGATGATTGTTCACCAGCATAATCCCAAGCACAGTTTAAGTTATATCCTCCAGGACCATTAGCATTACCGCAAGGGCCTGTCATGAAAGCCCAAGTGTCAACAGCTACAATTTGAACTGCTCTCCATAATCTTTCCCAAAATCCAGGACAACTTTTTGATACATATCCATACCATGGATTTTCCGGATCAATTGCTGCTTCATACCAATATGCAAAGCTTGATTTTGAAACATTACATTGCGCAATAAACATAGCAAACTCATTACCTGTTTGAGCATCAACACTTAATTGGACTTCATAATTGTTGTAAACTTCATTAATTAATGAATCAATTGAAGCATTATAAGCACTTGGTGATAGCTCTATGTGCTGTTCAGCTTTTTTAAATTCGTTTTTAATAATAATATCCAATTTGTTTATCAAATCGATCAATTCAGGGCTAAATTGATCTTTCCTAACAAGTAAATGATCACTGGCTTTTATTGATTGTGATCCTGCCAAAACGGCTAACTTATCACCAGCTTTTTCAAATTCACTCCATTCAAAGGATGAGCCTGTGAATTCTGATGCCAATTCAAACCTGTCTTTTCTTGACATCGTTGACATATCACCTTGTGATCCAACAAAATCAAGTACTTTGTTATGATTATCCCCTAATGTTGAAAAATACTTATTATACTTTTCAACCATCAATTGTTTTTCAATTGTTGCATTATTTTTTTCCTTTGAGCAACTGAAAAAAAACATACCAGCAATAGATACTACAATGAACATAAATTTAAAAATACTAACTGAGTTTTTCATTTTAAAAAGTTTAAGTTAATAAAAAAGTTTCATGACAAATGAATATAAAATCCATGACAAATGCTACAAAATAACTGCTTAGTTTGTGAAATCGTCATGTTTGTTTGCCAAACACACCTTTTATTAAGTGAACTATTAATTTAGTCTTCGTTTACAAAAGAAATCTAAAATTACCTCAGCAGATTCTTTACAAGGAAATAGCACCTCTCCATTAATTATTCTAATTGTTGATTTCTTTCCCACCTTAACTTCAATGCAGTTATCTGTATTAACAATATAACTTCTGTTGATCTTTAAAAAGTTATTTCGCGTCAACAAGTATTCAAACTCTTTTAAACAATCAGAAAGGGTACATTCATTACTAAAGGTTTTTATCGTTGTATAAGAACCGTTAGCTTTGAAATACAAGATATCAGTAATGAAAAATTTCCGATACGTATTTCTTGATACTTTAATGGTGACATAATCTTTATCCATGACTTTGACTATTATTTATTAATACCTTCTAAAATACTTAACCAACGAACAAGAACCCTCCCAAATAATATATCCGCTCAAAAATAAATCCTAATAATCCTGTTCTGTTTGCAAACATAATAATAATACATTAAAATGCAAAATTAACTGCATAAATTAATCAAATAATTAAACATAATTATAATCTGTATTCGTTTATGCCAGCAGGCATTTTACTGCAATGCTTTTTTGTATAGCCTAATAATTAAATGGTAGTCTGCTGAAAAAGCATATAAGCATTGAATACAATAGCAAACGCAAGGGTGAGAAATCCCATTGGATTGTTCATTTTTAATTTTTTTTTACAGCTATTGAATAAGCTACAATTGATGTAATAAAAGCAACAATTAAAGGTATAACACCTTGCTATAGGAATGTACTAATATCCAGAAGCAAAGAATCATTTACTGGCAGAATAATGCCAGGTAAATATTGACTATCAAATCCGTTTAATTCTATCATATCTGAAGTCTTTCGTTTGTTTTAAATCCTTTATAAATTTTTTTACAGATAACACAAATGTGTAGAAAAACATGATTTTTTTTTCAACAAAACCAATAATTAAATACAATACAATGTTACTTTCAAACAGATTACTTCCAGGAGATATCAGCGGGATTGCGCCTTGGGATAGATGAAACCTGGTATTTGGGATACCCAAACATCATAGGGCATGCTGCTTTACGGCCTTCGGGGACAGATACAAAATCCCGTAAGGGTTTATAACTATCTAAAGCCATTTTAACAAAGCCAGCCCAACAGGTACCAACTCCAAAAGAAGGTGCAACAATATCAAAATGGGTTAAAGCAATAATTGCTTCTGTAGGGTTATCAATGGGTTCGATTGGAACATGTGCAAAAAGCAGATGGGGTGCCTGGTTACAAATAATATCCAAACCATTATCCCAACTTGAAATAAGTACAGGCACATAATTTGCAAGTGGATGGGATGTGTTTTGAATGCTACGCATCCAATCAATAGTAAGTTTTGCAATATGTTTTACATCTGCAGTATCAGTGATAACAATCCATTTTACCGGTTGTGAATTACCCCCCGAAGCAGCATAAGAAGCAACATCAATCATCCGGGTAATTAAAGCATTATCAATTGTTTTTTGAACATAATGCCTTACCGAACGGCGCTTTTTTAAATACAAGGACAGATTATGCGGGTCAATCCGGGTATCAGAATCAGGGGCATCAATTTTTTCATCCGGACGAAAATCAAGGGTAAGGGCTTTTTGAGCACAATACGATTCACAATGGCCACATTTTAAACAATAATCTGCCTTCTCCTCAGGTATTCTTGGAAAGTCATGGTCATTTGCTTTTTCAATAATTCTCATTGTGCAAACAATTGCACATATATTACATCTTGTGCAGGCTTTTTTATCAATAATTAATTCCGACATTTCCTGTTCTCCTTTTTTTCTTTAATTCATTTATGTTAGCTGCCAAATCTTATTTATAGTCCTGAGGGTCATCTTTTTTAACTGCATTATTGCATCCAAATTATACTATAGCATAAGCAATATAATACAACTCAGGACATGAATGCATGCCTGGAGGGAGTTTGAAATTCATAATTTGCTATCTTATGTTCCTTACCGTGAAATCAAGCACAGCAATTAATTGATATGCTTATTTTCGTTTCCTGACGATTAGATTTAATAGCACCAAAATAATAATTGCTCCAATTGCTCCTGTTAAGATGGCACCAATCCAACCTGTGCCTAAATTGATGCCAAGTTTTCCTAAAAGCCAGTAGCCAACAAAACTTCCAATAATGCCCACTACAATATTGCCCAGGATACCAAGGCTAGTTCCTTTGTAAATAACACTACCCAGCCAGCCTGCTGCTGCACCAATAAGGATTGTTACAAGAATTTCCATTTGTTCAGTTTTTTAAGTTAATATATTAAAGCCTATATTACAAATATACCTATTAATCTCATATCTAAGGTTTTTTATTTAAATTATTCAACTGGATTGTTTATTTAAGGGGGGTATTATGAAATTTTTCCTTAACACCAATACAATCATACATTGGTTTGTTTTGCTGAAAAATTAATCAATTATCATTATTCCTTTTTTGAAAAATTTATTTTAATCTCAATTTATATACTTATACTTGAATTATATAACATATATTCATTATTTAAATTAACACATACAAATAATTGAGTTTTTTTGCATTCTTTTACTATTCATCTCTTAATTACCAAATATTATTCTTTTCGATTCACTCACATAAATAAAAAAACAATGCTTTAAAATACAATATTTTATTAGTTATTCTTTAATATAAATAATGCAGTTATTCTAAGCTTTTTTTATTTTTAAATAGCATCTTACTCTTTATGAATATAATAATACAGTTTTAGCAAAAAAAATATATGTTAATTTAAATTAATAATTTTATTGACTAATAAAAAAATATTTTTTAGATTTGCTATTAACAAAAACACATTGTATTTATATGTTAAACACTTAATTTATTGAATTTATGAAAACATTAAACAGAAAAAATCAAGTTGGAATACTTGTAATCAAATCATTGCTTGTGTTATTTCTTTTTTATAGTTGCAATAAAAAAGAAATAAACAGCATAGAAAACCAAATTGTAGAAAATACTGACCAAATTGTGAGTAAAAACAATTTGGATATTTCTTTAAATGATTTTAAGTTTGAAGTAATTGACAATGTTTTAACCTTCCCCACTGTTGAGGATTACGAAAAAGCAATTGATTATCTTACACAATTAGATAATAATATGCTAACACAATGGACTTCATTAATTCACTTTAAATCTATTCGTGATTTATATGATAATGAAACACTAGAAACCTTAGGCTTTGAGGATGAACTATTTTCTAGCATCATTAATCCTGAAGGAATTATTGCAATTGACAAGTATTTCTACTTAATTTCAGGAGGAAAAGTTTATGCTACTTTAAAAAAAGACTATTCGGGAAAATCATCACTAAAAAGTTCACAGTCTGTCGTGTTCGATGTAGATGAAGATGTTATTTCCATATTATATGGCGACACCATTGACTCAAGCACCTCTAAATGCGATGCTAATAATACAGGCTGGCAATATTTCTATTTATCTGGAGGAAATGTAAAATATAGATTAAGATACTATAAAGCAGGAATTTATTTTTCTGTCAGATCAATAATGGAAAAAAACGGAACAGGGATTTCAATGGAAATGGGAATAAATTCAAATCCTAATTATCAGAAATCATTTAAAAAAATAAAGAAAAATAATAGGTGCGAAATTATTTATGGCAACACTGGAGGGAATTCAAATAGTTACGACATTCGCTTTCATTCTAGTATACATAGCTTAATTGCATATAACGTCATTGTCTATTTCACAGCATATGATTTACATAATAATGGGTCTTATATGGATAATTCCCTAAGAATTAAATGCGATGAATGGAATACATGTCCATAATTTTAATGACTCAAATGGGTAATTTAAATTTCAAAAACAGCTACTGCACAGCAAAAGCAAAACAATATTTTGTCCTTTTGCTGTGCGTTGTTAGTTTTTCAGTTTTTCAGATATCATGTATTAAAGAGATAGAAGTTGACTACCCGGAATTTATACCCAAACCGGTTGTTAGTTGTCTTTTTACAGATAGTCAGGTTTTTATTGTCAACATCACCAAACCACAACATATACTTGATGCGGGACAGGTAGTATTTGAGGATAATGCCACAGTTGTTATCCTTGAAAACGGTTTGATCTTTGACACATTAAAACTCACCAATAGTGGGCAGTATCAGTCAGAGCTTGTCCCATCATCAGGGAATGAATATACCTTACTTATCACGATGGCCAATGGAGAAATCCTGAGAGCAAGCGATGTTTTACCCTATGCATTAAATGAGTTTCAAGTCAATTTCAGGGATTCCTTAAAAAAAATTGATGGGGAGATTTGGGTTTCTCAAGCGAAAATTAATATAGACAATACAAATCTCAACAACACTTATTTTGAAGTAAAATTTGAAGCTCAATATATAGAACCTGTTATTTATAAGCATTTCAATGATTCAGATAATATAAAAACAAGCAACACTTTTTTTATTAATAACGCTGATCCGGTTATAAGTTCAGAGGGGCTACCAGATTACTCCCCTACCCTAATATTTTCAAATAGTCTTTTTCCAATAACAACTTATTCAATAACAGCAGATTATTACCGGGAAACATCATATACTTATAATGGGAATATAATAGATTACAACTATGATTTAATAGTTAAATTCAGAACAATTTCCCAAAACTATTATAAGTATAAAAAACAGCTCATTAAGCATCATAACGGGCACTCACACGAAACTCAATTCTGGGAAGTGTTAGGTGATCCGGTATCAATGATAAGCAATATCGAAGGAGGTTATGGGATCTTTGCAGGATACACCCAGATAGAGGACACTGTATATAAATACAATCAACCAGACAAATGATAAGAGCCACATTTACGATACTATTAATAAACCTCCTTGGTTTTGTGTATTCACAAACAGTCACACTAAATGGCTATGTTACAGATGCAAAAACACGGGAAAGGCTTATTGGGGCATCTATTGTCGAAAAGAACAGTTTAAAGGGAACTGTGACCAATGCTTATGGATTTTTTAGCCTGACTATTACACCTCATGATAGTATAATCCTAATTGCATCATATATTGGCTATAGCCCCGAAATAATAAATATTTCATCCCTCAACACCAATACTATTAATATTGCACTTGAAGCGGGAATTACACTTGAAGGAATTGAAGTAAAAACCAGCAGGATAGTCCCAATTGAACAGCGCAATGAAATGAGCATGAATGAAATTAGTTCAAAAGAAATCAAAATGCTTCCGGTATTGGGGGGTGAACCAGACTTATTAAAAGCATTTCAGCTTATGCCAGGCATATCAGGAGGAAGTGAAGGGTCAAGTGCAATATATGTCAGGGGAGGCAGCCCAGATCAAAATCTAATCATTTTAGATGATGTCCCTCTATATTACATAGATCACCTGGGGGGCTTTGTATCCACATTTAACTCAGATGCAATAAACAATGTAAGGTTAATCAAAGGAGGATTCCCTGCCCGGTATGGAGGCCGATTATCTTCAGTAGTGGATATTAGGATGAAAGATGGCAATGCTACCCAACACAGAGGTAACATAAGCGCGGGCATGATTGTTACAAAAGCTTTTTTTGAAGGACCAATAAAACAAGATTCAACATCCTATATGATATCTATCAGACGCTTTATGTATGATTTGATAACAAGGCCACTTTCAAAAATGCTTTTTGATGGGATTTCTATTGGATATTATTTCTATGATATCAATGCAAAACTAAATCACAAATTATCAGATTCAGACCACCTTTATATCAGCCTCTATGCCGGAGATGATAAATTTGGCTGGTCATTTAAAGATGTCGATCAATATGATTATAGTCGTTCCAAAGAAAAGGTTTTATGGGGAAATAAGATAGGTTCTGTTAGATGGAACCATCAGTTTAACAGCAAGTTGTTTAGCAATATGGGTATTTATCTGACACAATACAAATATGAAGTTGATCATTTAAATGAAAAAAACAACGAAAGTTTTAACAGCCAATTCTCATCAGGGATTCAGGATGTAAGCATCAAATATGATTTTGAATATACCGCATCACCAAATTACAAATGCAATCTCGGTGCCAGTGCTATTTATCATACCTTCTCACCGGGAGTAACCCAATACAAACTGACCGAAATGGCTTTGCATCAGGACACTCTGTTAGGGGCACAAAAAACTTATGCCTGGGAACCATCTGTTTATGCTGAGAGTGAATTTAAACTTAACAATAAAGTTAGTTTTAATTTAGGGATTAGGGCTCAAAGCTATATCGTAAACAAAATGAAATACTTTTCTTTTGAACCCAGGGCTTTTTGCAATTTAAGAACAGGAAAAGAATCGTCAGTAAAATTATCCTATTCTTCCATGCAACAGAACGTTCATCTCTTAACAAGCACAGGAGCCGGAATGCCAACAGATTTATGGGTTCCTGCCACTCAAAATGTAAGGCCTTCCATTTCAAAACAAATCGCCATTGGTTATGCCCAAACTTTATTTAAAAAATCTTTTGAACTGAACATCGAAGCTTACTATAAAACCATGTCAAATCTTATCGCTTATCAAAGTGGGGCATCCTATTTAGGAACTTCATTAGATTGGCAGGACAAAGTTGAAAAAGAGGGGAATGGACTTTCGTATGGGTTTGAAATACTATTACAAAAAAAAACCGGGGATATTACAGGTTGGATAAGTTATACTTTATCAAAGACCACAAGGCAATTTGCAAATTTGAATGAAGGCATTGCTTTCCCTTATAAATATGACCACCGTCATGAACTTGGAATTGTGTTGTTTTATAAGTTAAAAGAAAACATTGATTTCTCTGCAACATGGATGTTTCATACAGGAAATGCTTTTACCTTGGCCAACGGGAAATATAATATCATTTCAGATCCAGATCCTTTGCCTGCATGGAATAATGGTACTGAAGAAATTCATATCTATCCGGGTATAAACACCTTTAGATATAAATGTTTTCATAAACTTGATATAGGCATGAATTTTTATAAAAAAAAGAAAAAAGGACTTAGGACATGGAGCATTGGAATATATAATGTTTATAACAGGCAAAACCCATTTTTTTACTTCTATCAACAGGAAAGATTTTATGATATCGATGGGAATTATGACCCCAATCAGTCTAAGGTTAAACTCATGCAGCTTAGCCAGTTCCCTTTCATGCCATCAATAAGCTATTCGATTGATTTCTAGCTCTATTTTTACTCTTACCGGGGCAATCATTATAGATTGTCGTATATCAGGCTTAAGACAAAGACATAAATCCCTTTTACCAGCTACCACCGGCACCACCACCACCAAAGCGTCCACCGCCAAAGCCACCGAAGCCACCTCCACCGCTAAATGGGCCGCTTCCTGAGTTGAAGTTTCCCCAAGAACCAGAACCACCCCTGCTACCCTGGCTCAAAAGCCACCAGATTGTTCCAAGGGGCATCCCTTTTCCTGCATGATAATGTGAGTTTCTGGCTTTTCGTGTTAAAACAAAAAACAATATGATAAAGATTATAGGGATTAATACTAAAAAACCAGGCGATTCAACCTGCTCAGCGTATTCAGTAGCAGTAAATTCTTTAAGAGCCAGTTTCATTAATGTATTTGTTCCTGCATCAAGTCCCTGGTAGTAATTGTCATTACGAAAATGAGGGAGTATTTCGTTTTCAACAATTAACTTAGCAGTAGCATCGGGGATAATGGATTCCAAACCATAACCAACAGTGATATAAACCTGTCCTTTGGAGGTCATTGTTTTAGGCTTAACGAGCACCAAAACACCATTATTATGCTCTTTTCCCCCCACGCCCCATTTTTCAGCAAGGCGATCAGCATATTCAGAAGGTTCATAATCCTCAAGGTCATCAATGATAACAATAGAAATCTGGGTTGTGGTTTGATTGTTAAAATTCACAAGCTTTTGTTCCAATTGCATCACTTCATTTCCTTTCAGCAAGCCCGAAAAGTCATTAACAAGCCTTGGGGGATTGGGCTTACCAGGCAAAGATGCAAACACATGGGTGCCTGCCATGAATAATAGAATAGTAAGTATGCCTGAGAAAATGCGTTTCATAATTGGGAGGTTTTTTAAAAAGAAAAATATCTGCTAAGTTAAAAAAAGACAGGGCAATGTGCAAGGGGAATAAGTATTCTTAACAATTCATCCTTTGAAAGCATTTCCTGAAATTAAATGGAAAAGATGGAAAGATTCATGGAACAGAAGTCAATCACTACCCTGGGCTGCCGACTTTGAACAGCCAACAGCCCTTGTAGATTATTTTTCACCAAACGATATTTCATCGCTTAATTCATTGACATCATCCTTTTGATAGGGGAAGAATTGTCTTAACTTGGGGCCTACCATTTCAATACCTTCAATAAGTCCCTGGGCAAAATTGCCTTCCCTGAAATGATAGAGCATTTTCATTTTTATTTCTTCCCAGAAATCATCCCCTACCCTGGCATTAATACCTTTGTCGCCAATAACAGCAAACTTTCGGTTATCAACAGCAAGGTAAAATAAGACCCCGTTACGTAGTTTGGTACGGGTCATACCTAATTTTTCAAACAATAATGCGGTCCTGTCCATGACATCGCCTTCACAAGAGTTTTCTACATGCACCCTTATCTCCCCGGAAGCATCCAATTCTGCATTTTTTATGGCAAGACGGATATCTTCCTTTTGGGTTTCACTAAAAAAATATCTTACAGATTTTCCCATGGTTAGAACTCAACTTTAGGGGCTTTTTCTGCACCAGCTTCAGCTGAGAAATTGGGTTTTTTATCGAATCCAAACATCCCTGCTATCAAGTTGTTAGGGAAACGACGAATAGCAGCATTGTATTCACCAACCAGTTCGATATACTTTCTGCGTTCGTTTGCTATGCGGTTTTCGGTGCCTTCAAGCTGTGCTTGTAATTCCATAAAGTTCTGATTGGCTTTCAGGTCAGGATATTTTTCAACAACCACCATTAACCTTGACAGGGCAGAGCTAAGTCCTGCCTGGGCATCCTGAAACTGTTTCATGGATTGCTCGTTAAGGTTCTCAGCATTAACATTTACAGAGGTAGCTTTTGAGCGGGCTTCAATAACTGCTTCCAGCGTTTCGCGCTCATGGGCAGCATAGCCTTTAACTGTTGCAACAAGATTGGGGATTAAATCGGCCCTTCGTTGATACACATTTTCAACCTGAGCCCATTGGGCATTTATTTGTTCTTCTAAATTCACAAATTTATTGTAGGAGCATCCGCTTAAAAGGGGCAGCATCACTAACAATAATCCCAGGCGAGCGAGTGTTTTCAAGGGATTTTTCATGCTTAAGGAGTTTTAAAATTTAACTTCCGTTTTTAAAAAAGAGGACAAGGGAGCCCGAAAAGGCAATGAGTCCCATCGGCTCCCTTGTAAAATTAACATTTATATCGTTTTGAACCAGAAAAAGCATTATAAAAATGATTAAAAACTGCACCTGATGCTTTTAATGTTCCTTTCAATGAAATCAAATAAGCTCAACACTACGTTTTATAAAACGTGTAAGCTTTTCACCTTTTAAGAGGTTCTTTGAAAGCATAGCCAAATCAATAAGCTGGCGAACAAGGTTTTCATTTTTTTCTTTATCGGCATCAGCTACCATTCGGGCAATGAGTGGGTGATTGGCATTCACAACCAGATTATAAGACTCAGGCATGCTGCCCATGAAGCTCATTCCACCGCCCAGTGCGCTCATATCTTTCATTCGGCGCATAAATTCAGGCTCGGTAATGATGACAGGCTGATCTGTTTCGCTAAGGTTTTCAAATACAACAGTAAAGTGCATTTTTTCTTTTGGAAGGTTTTCTTCAAACAAAGGCTTCACCTCATCCTTTTCCTTATCACTAAGTTTTGAAGGCATATCCTCGTCTTTACGGATAAGCTTATCAACTACATCAGAGTCAACCCTTACGAAAGAATTCTTTTCGCCAGCACGTTCAAGCATATCCACAAAATGGGTATCTATTACAGTATCAAGCACAAGAATATCATAATTCCGTTCTTTGGCTGCTTCAATAAAGGCATGTTGTTCATCCTGATTGGTAGTATAGAGATGGACAATTTTCCCGTCTTTATCAGTCTGATTGGTTTTTATATGATCCTGATACTCTTCAAAAGTGAAGTATTTGTTATCAGTATTTTTTACAAGGCAGAATTTATTTGCACGTTCTTTAAACTTCTCATCAGAAATCATCCCATATTCGATGAAAATCTTAATATCATCCCATTTTGCTTCAAACTCCTGACGGTTGTTTTTAAAGAGTTCTTCCAGTTTATCAGCAACTTTTTTGGTGATGTGGCTTGAAATCTTTTTAACGTTGGAATCGCTTTGCAAAAAGCTCCTGGATACATTAAGAGGGATATCAGGTGAATCGATGACCCCATGCATAAGGGTTAAAAAGTCAGGAACAATACCTTCAACAGAATCAGTAACAAACACCTGGTTGCAATAAAGCTGTATTTTATCCTTCTGTACTTCAAAGTTTTTCTTCACTTTTGGGAAATAAAGTATCCCTGTCAGGTTAAAGGGATAATCAACGTTCAGATGGATATTGAACAAAGGCTCCTCAAAAGTAAAAGGATAAAGTTCACGGTAAAAACTAATATAGTCTTCTTCTTTAAGATCGGCAGGTTTAAGCGTCCAGGCAGGTTTAACATTATTAATCTGCCTTGGTTTTTCTTCGGTAACAGTTTTATCATTACCCTTTTCATCCTTTTCACCTTCAAGGGTCTTGGTAACTTTTTCAGTTCCAAAAATAATAGGTACAGGAAGGAATTTGCAATATTTCTTTAAGAGGTTAAAAATCCTGCTTTCATCAAGGAACTCTTCACTATCCTCAGCAACATGCATTACAATTTCGGTGCCCCTGTCAGTTTTATCACAATCAGAGATAACATATTCAGGACTCCCGTCACACTCCCATTTCACAGCTTTTGAGCCTTCTTTCCAGGATAAGGTTTTAATTTCAACATTTTTTGAAACCATATATGCAGAATAAAAACCAAGGCCAAAATGTCCGATAATCGGATTGCTTTCCGATTGGCTTTTATATTTCTCTACCCATTCTTCTGCGCTCGAAAAAGCAATCTGGTTGATATATTTATCCACTTCTTCGGCAGTCATACCGATACCACGATCTTTAACAGTAATGGTTTTAGCTTTGGCATCAAAAGAAACCTCAATAGCTATATCTCCCATCTCACCCTTGTATTCGCCTGTAGAAGCAAGGGTTTTAAGTTTCTGGGTTGCATCAACAGCATTAGAAACAATCTCCCTGAGATATATCTCATGGTCGCTGTATAGAAATTTTTTAATGATGGGAAAGATATTTTCCGTTTGAATGTTGATTTTTCCTTTTTGCATGAGTAAGTATATTTTTTAGATTTAAACATCATTGATGCATGCCCTTCTCAAAAGATATGCCATGCCTTTAATCTGCCAAAATGACATAAAGACATGGCATAACAACCAGTAAAAACGTCAGTTTAATATCCTATGATTTATAAGAAATCATCGAAATAACGTTCAATAATTCTATAAAGATGGATACGATCTCGCCCTCCAACGTTATGGCCATGCCCAGGATATATCATCAAATCGGGCATTGTTCCAGCCTGAATACACTTTTTGATAAAAGCCAGGTTGTGTTGCAATACCACAGTATCATCATTATCCCCATGGATGAGGAGCAAACGGCCTTTGAGCTTAGCAGCCTTATTCAGGAGGCTTGCATTCTTATATCCATCAGGATTATTCTGTGGTGTTCCCATATACCTTTCGCCATACATCACTTCATAGTATTTCCAATCCATAACAGGGCCACCTGCCACACCTACCTTAAACACCTCAGGGGCATCAAGCATTAGAGTAGTGGCCATAAAGCCCCCATAACTCCAGCCATACACACCCATCCTGTCAGCATCAACATATTCCAGTTTTTTAAGGTAATCAACACCGGTCAGTTGATCAGTAACTTCAACAGATCCCAGTCTGCGATGGATAACCTGTTCAAACTCCCTTCCACGGTTAGCGCTGCCACGGTTATCAAGGGTAAAGATCACATAGCCTTTTAATGCCATATAGGTAAAGAACAAGTTTGACCCGCCAAGCCATGAATCTGTTACCATCTGTGCATGAGGGCCACCATATACATAAACCATTACAGGGTATTTTTTACCTTTTTCCATATTAGGAGGTGTAATCAACCTGCAATATAAATCTACCCCATCTTTTGATTTAAGGCTAAGCAGCTCAACCTTTGGCATATCCATCCCTTCAAAAACATTATGAGGTGCAACCAGGGTATTCTTAATTTTCCCTTTTATATCAATTACCCTTGTAAATCCGGAAACCTCATTGCTGCTCCCGGTAACAATAAAATGGTCTTTCTTATTATTGAACATTACCCTGTTATATCCTTTATCAGGAGTTAGTTTAACTATCTTCCCATCATTGATGCCAACCTCATACAGATGGCGCTCAAGCGGACTTTCTTTTGTAGCTATGAAATAAACCTTCTTGCTATCAGCAGAAAAACCAAGAAAATCAGTAACTACCCATGGCCCATGGGTGAGTTGTTTCTCAAATCCTGATTTCATGTCATACAGAAACAAGTGCTGATAAGCATTTCGGTTGCTCAACCACAGGAACTTATTAGGGTTTCCAGGTAAAAAGAACAATCCGTTCTGAGGCTCAACATATCTGTCAGAAGTTTCTTCAAACAGTGTATTCTGGTATGAACCATCAGCCACAGCATAACTGTTTAGTTTCATGTAGTTTTGCTCCCTGTTGAGTTCAGCAATAAAAATTGATTTCTCATCAGGGCTCCAGGTGATATTTGTCAGATAATGATCATCAATGGTTCCTGTATTAAGATATATTGTTTTTCCACTGTTCAGATCATAAATGCCAACAGTAACCTGATGGCTGGTACTCCCGGCCATAGGGTATCTAACAGGATTGGGTGTAGCAATAGGGTCATCAATATCCACAAGAGGATATTCCGTTACCATGCTTTCATCCATACGATAAAAAGCAAGATACCTTCCCGAAGGCGACCAAAAAGTCCCTTTTTCTATCCCAAACTCACTCCTGTGAACCGTTTTCCCATACACAATCCCTTTGTTTTCTTCATTGCTCAGGGCTGTATGCTTATCATCCTTTACGATATATAAATTATTTGCAATCGTATAAGCCCATTGGGCACCATTTCCAAAAACATCCATATTTTCAGCTTCCTCAGGAAACTCAACCAGCTTACTTATCTGAGCAGATCCTAGGTTATACATCAATACAGTATTCCCTTTTAAAAAATAAAAACTTTTCTCGTCCAGCCAGTTCATCATTGGCAACATACGAAGGCTGTCAATACCTGCAGCGGCAAGTGCTTTATTAATGGCAGGCAATGCAAGGATTGTATCAGGATTTTCCATCCCTGGCTTTGCTGATAAAATAAAACGACTCCAGGTATATGCAAAGCGATCGGAAGTACCCTGCCAGCCAAGTTGAGACAATGTCTTAGGGTAATACTCACGCTTGCGCATAAACTCTTCCATGTTAAGGCCATTCTGGGCATTAACAATTGGTAATGCAAGGAATACCAGAATGATAAAAAGCAGATTTTTTGTCTTCATCCGTATATTATTTTTTGTTTAAGGTCGAATGGAACGAAATGATTGCTGTTATACAAAGGTGACTTCGACAAGCTCAGTCACCTTTTTCAATTGATTGATTTCAAAATATTGCTATTCCCTGCTTCCCTTAAAACCAATTGATTGGCTAAGAAAAAAGGGAATTATTGAGCAGGGCTAAAGTAAAAAAAAATATGATTAAAAACTATAACCATTAAGGCTTTACAAATAAAAGGAATCATCTGTAACCCTGATTTAACAAAATACTATTAAAACTAAAACCTATAAAAAAGACCCTAAATTAGGGTCTGCTGAAAAAGTCTTTAAGGTATCAGATGCGAGGAGACAAGGCGAAATTGTATAATAATACTATGAGCCGATGGCAACGAAGCAGATGATGCCTTAAAGACTAACGTAAACAAGACGAAAACATATTAGCACTAAAGGAAATAAATCCATGCATGCTTTATGAAATTTTGCTTTGTAATAGATGTATATCCTGCTTGTTAAGTGTTTTTCAGCAGACCCTAAACTAATGTGTTGTTGGAACTAATGTTACCCCCAATGAAACAAGCTCGTCTTCAGTTTTCCGGATCCTTTCAAAAACATCTTTGTTCCAACTGCTATGCCCATCCTTAAGAAGGCTGACTTTATAACCAAGCCCTAGTCCTCCCAGGCAAGTTGCCCTGACACATCCATGGGAAACAAGGCCACATATCAGTATTTCATCCGTTCCATTATCATCTAATATCTTTTTCAGGTCAGTGCCATCAAAAGCATTTCCATGTGTTTTTTGAATGAAAACATCATTATCCTTACAATCAAGACGAGAATCGATACGCCAATCATCAGTTCCCTGAACAAGTTGTTTGTTGTTATGCTGGATAAAAACCACCAGATATCCGTTTTTTCTATACGTCTCTATTGCAGTCCGAATAGTATGAATAAAGCGGTCTGCCTGGTATAAGTCTTTTTTATATGTAAGACCCTGCTGGACATCAACAATGAGCAATGCTTTCATAACAATCCAATTTTAATGATTAAAACAAATCAGCCAAAAGACATAAAAACCCAAAAAATTATGCTCCAACAAAAAATCTTGCGATATTTGCTTCAAGGAATCAAATTTATACAAAATACAAGGGCTATGAAATGCCCCACATTAAAAAAACAGAAAAAGAATGAGCGATACAAAAAAAGCACTTGAAAATGCATCCCTTATAGCCTTACGCGATTGCATGGGCCTTAAAGGGGATGAGAGCCTGTTGATTGTTACCGATGAATACAAACATGAGATAGGACTAGCACTTCATGAAGCAGGAAAAAGCCTCTGTCGTGAATCTATGCTGATTGAGATAAAGTCAAGGGAGATCAACGGACAGGAGCCCCCAAAGGCAGTAGCAGAGATGATGAAGCTTGTGGATGTAGTTGTATGTCCCACAGCCAAATCGTTGACGCATACAGATGCAAGGCGCGAAGCAGTAAAGGCAGGCGTAAGGGTTGGCACCATGCCTGGTATCACAATAGACGCCATGGCACGTTGCTTAAGTGCCGATTACAATAAAATCATCGACCTTACAATGCACCTTGTAAAAATGTTGGAAGGCGTTTCTACAATCAGGGTTGTTACAGAAAAAGGCACCGATATCACAATGCCCGTTAAAGGCAGAAAGATACTTCCAAGCACAGGCGTATTAAAAAACAAAGGCGATAGCGGGAACCTGCCTTCAGGTGAAGTGTACCTTGCCCCATGGGAAGACCAGTCGAACGGAAGGCTTGTTATTGATGGCTCCATGGCCGGGATTGGGATGCTTGAACAACCCATTGTTGTTGAAGTTAGAAATGGCTATGCTGAAGAAATCACCGGTGGAAAAGAAGCCCAACAACTTATTGAGACCTTAGATAAAACAGGACGCGATGCACGTGCTGTTGCTGAATTTGGGATAGGCACCAACTACAAAGCCATACTTACAGGTATGATCCTTGAGGATGAAAAGGTATTTGGCACCATCCACATTGCCTTCGGAAACAACATCACTATGGGAGGCAGGATTGCTGTAAACAGCCACCTCGACGGACTTGTTAAAGAACCTGATGTTTATTTCGATGATGCATTGATCATGAAAAAAGGCAAATTGATTGGATACGAAATCTAAGATTTTTGATAAAAAAGGTTTTTAAACCGAATATCTCTATATTAATTTCCTTGAGCTTGGAAATCAATATTATCAATAGCAAAATTAGAAGGGGCGGTATTTAATACTGCCCCTGTTTCTTTTTACCACTTTATAATAGAAAAACTAAATCCATTAAAAGCAATTGATTTAATCTAACAACAAAAAAGACTTCCTTAAAATACAATAAGCCTGATATACAAAACGTTTATAAAAAAAAGGACTACTCCTATCTATTAATTTCACCCATGATAAATTGAAATAAAAATGTTTGCGTGTTAAATAAAAACATCACGACAAATGACAAATAACAAACATTAAGTTCCATTTATCTTTTCATTAAAATAATAATTCACCATGCTTTTAGTAGCGTTTTATGGGTTTCCAGGAAGAAAGATATTGCCCTATTATTGATAATTTAAAAAAAACAAATGGTTTAGTTAAATTTATTTAATAAAATATTTGTTTGGTATAAAATTAATATTTAATTTAGTTGTCGTATTTCAATCCTTTGTATGACATTTAAGCATACATGCCTAATGTTTTGTTTTCATTTATTATCATAAGACTTAATGTGCGGTGTTATTAGAAAGAAAAAGTTTAAATGAATTTACAGAAAACCAACCTTAATAATCTATAAAGTAGCCAAAAAGGTTTTTGTTTCTTTTCTACTTGATTTATTGAAATTAAAATATGATTTATAACAGAAATAATTGGTATAAACAGGCTTACCCCCTCGTCGAGAAATGTGAAAGTGAAAATCGACAAAAATCAAAAGAGTAACCGAAATAAATGCTGAAAATCGAAAGAGTAGGCAAAAGAATTAATTCCATTTAATTACAAATAATATGAAAACAATCAAATTTTTAAGTTTAATAGGAATTACTTTTTTTTTATTAAACGCTTGCGAAAAAGGATCACCAAGTGATCAAATTGTTACTAACAATCTAAGTCTTAAGAATAATCCTGTTTTAAATTACTCTCTTGATAATATCCCATACATTCCAAACAATCAGGATATTACCAAACTTCTTTTAAATCCGGAAAACCTGGATGATGAAAAGATAAACACTTATCTATACGAGTTAAGTCTGGCCACAAGGGATTTGGTTAAAAACGCTGATTTCAATAAAAAAATAATTGAGATGGCTAAAGCATCACCAAATCAAACTGCAAATTTGCTTGAATTAGAAGAATAAGCACCTGAATATTTTTATGCTATCAACAATAAACTATCAAGCAAAGGTTTGTCTTTAAAAATACTAGCAGAAGATTTAACCTATAAACCAGTACATCCCAATCCGGAAATTCCTGAAACATCTGAGATTGAAAAGTATTATCCTGCCATTTTTATTCCAAATTTAGATAATGTTGACAGTGGTAAGCAACCTATTATTTCTCCAAATATTGAAGTTGATTGCAGAAATAATGAAAGCATAGAGGACAATATTGTTGCCTGGTATTTTACCCAAACAGGTGAATTAAAAGAAATAATATTAAGTGAAGAAACTGCAATGAAGACATCCAATCCACTGTTTTTAATGGATAATGCATCACCAGATGTACAAAAGAATAATGTACCAATTTACCCACCTGAAGAAGACTCTAAAACAAAAACATCATTTTCTTCATATGAATATAGTATTGAAAATGGTTATGGTTATGAGTCAGGGATTGGTGGAAAATCAGAGTTTTGTGTCCAGGCATATCGCATTGCTCTGATGGAGTAGTCCATTGGATTTATAATTCATCAGGTTGGAAGGAAATTGCAAAGGTAAAACAAAATGATTTAGGGAATTTGCTTCATAAATGGTCAGATCATGCACCAGATTGGAGGCCCTGGTCAAATCCCTGGACACCTAATGTTATACAAAATAACGTAAACATGGTTTTCTGGAATACCTATGAACGGGATTGGAATAGGTCTCCAAAGCTACTAGGCAAAGCTACTGCCTGTGGATCAACAATTTATCTTAAGGGCAACAGAAAATATGATAGTGAATGGTATGCATGGATGCCAGGAACAATTCAGATACATTACACCAAGTTTCAATGGATTTATGATAACTGGCAACACATGAGCAGTTCCTGGAAATCAAAACTAAACCTTCGCAGAGTAGAGGAATAAAAGTTAAACCACAATAGAGGGCACTATGTGCCCTCTATTTTAAAAACATAAGACAATGAAAAAATACCTTTTTATAATTCTCATAATTGTTTTTTCAGCAAATATGTATGCCCAGAATATTGGTTTGAATTATTATTCAACCGGGGCAGGAAAAAACATTACAGCAACGTTCTCAAAAGACTTCGACAGGAGTGAATTTGGTATTGGTCTGGGATGTAATATAGGAAGGATTAAACAAACCGATGATCAGGATAACATCTTTTACAAAAGGCTATTCCCAACAAAGCCAATTCATTACCTTAACTTTAATGCTTATTATGATTACAATTTTAAATCGAAATGGGATTGCTTTAAACCCTTATTGTTTTTTGACTTTCAACTAAAGTATTCAACAACCAGGACAAGTATGTATGATATTTATGATTATGATCCTACGATACCTGGGGATAGTCCTGAAGACTACATTCTTTACGATAACGTCGTAGAATATTTTGGGCCTTTTTTTTGGGCAGAGAACTCAATCGGGCTTGGATTTAAGGTTGATATTACTGAAAGGATTTTTCTTAAACAAAAAATGGGCATGGGCTTTCATCTGTTAATTGGTGAAGATAAGAGGCTCCCAGGACCAAACCCCATAGGGGAGTTTTATGGCTTTATTAATATTGGACTGGGTATAAAATTAAATACACCTGAACCCCAACTGTAGCCAATAAGAAAAACAAGTATAAACTGTTTTTTAAACATAAGACAATGAAAAAATACCTTTTTATAATTCTCATAATTGTTTTTTCAGCAAATATGTATGCCCAGAATATTGATTTGAATTATTATTCAACCGGGGCAGGAAAAAACCTTACAGCAACCTTTTCAAAAGACTTCGGCAGGAGTGAATTTGGTATTGGCTTGGGATGTAATATCGGAAGCATCAGACAGCCGGATGATCAGGATTACATATACTATAAAAGGCTATTCCCAACAAAACCAATTCATTACTTCAACTTTAATGCATTTTACGACTACCAGTTTTTTTCTGATTGGACATGCCTGAAACCATTATTGTTCTATGACTTTCAGCTAAAGTATTCAACCACCAGGACAAGTATGTATATCCCATATTCATTTGATCCCTGGATTCCAGGAGATAACCCTGACGAAAAAATCCTGTATATTAACAGAATTAAATACTATGGCCCCTTTCTTTGGGTCGAGAACTCAATCGGGCTTGGATTTAAGGTTGATATTACTGAAAAGATTTTTCTAAAACAAAGAATGGGTTTGGGCATTCATTTTATTATTGGGGAAGATAACAGACTTCCCGATCCAAGTCCGGTGTTAGAATTTTATGAGTTCGTAAATATTGGATTAGGGATAAAGCTAAATGCACCTGAATCACAACTGTAGTCTTTATGACTTATATCGAAGAAGCAGGTTACAGGCAATAAACCTAAATAAACCGATAATAATACAGCAATCATCACTTTAAATCTAACAAAAACTATAAATAAACAATAAGAGCACAAAGGATTATAAACCTTTGTGCTCTTAATTTGTATTGCTTTGAAACGAAACTATTTATGATTAATAATTGATTTAGGGTTAAACATCGTTTGCAAATAAATCACCTGAAAAACTAATAAAAAACAATCCATATCCCTTGATTCTAAAATTCTATAAGCCCCAAAACAATTTCAGTAAAACAATTCAACTTAAGGCTTTTTTAATACATTTGTGACGGGAAAAGCAAATAGAATCGCTGTCGTCCGTAATAAGTATATGGCACAAATCACAAGGGGACTTTAGTAACAATGCACCTCACTTCCTAAAATTTCTGACAGTCAGACAATGAATAAAATATTGCAAATTAACAATTTCTTATAAAGACAAATTGAAACCATGAATAAGATAGATTTCTGTGAAAAGGGTATTATATGTGGAAATAACCACACAATTTGATATACTTTTAATTAAAATAAAATAATAATGAAACAGATAATTTTACTTTTGGGATTACTATTCTTAATGAGTTTTAATACCAACAAGATAAACAATAATGCATCAAATAATCAAGCAAAGAATAATAGTGACTCGATATTGAACGATAAACAAATTCGTTTTAATGAATTTAAAAATAAACTACCAATTTATAACCCACCAATTAAAATTCATTGTGGGCTTGATAACACAGAAAGTCTTGATAATTATATGGGTTTTTCAGATTTTATTCCAGATGAAATGAATGTTGCTTATGGCTATGTAAACACTAAAGAAACCTATGACCTAATCATATTTGGTGCTATTGGTGATGATATTTATCCATACATATACTCTTATGACTGTAATGGAAATATTCTTGACTCATTTTTTCTAATAATTAGTCCTTGCGGTGGAGCCGATGAATATAGCATACCAAATTCATACGCATTTATTAAGAACGTTGGAGAGATTACACTGATTGACTCAACCTCATCCATAAAATACACTAATAATACCTATGAAATAGTCTCAACAATGATAACAACCGTAAGCATAAAAGTAGACGATAATGGAAAATTCAGGGAAATCAAAAAAGAAATAAAAGAAGTCAAGAGTTTGAATTAAGGGTGCTTCTTTTCGTTTCAAATACATTCAACGACAAAAGACAGAAAATATTTATTATGGCTTAAAAAGCCATGTTTGAACTTATGCAAGGATCAGAAACTTTTAGCTTAAATTAAAAAAAAGGGCATTAAGACTAATTTTGATTAATAATAAACAACAAACATATTGCAAAAAGGGAAAAAGTATAATATCTTGTCCCCAATAAAATCCACTGCTGTTTTAACATAAAACAACAAAATATGCCCACCATAAAAATTGAATTACAAACAGGTATCGACAGACCAATGCTAATCTTATTAAGGGATATCGTAATGGATTCAGTAGCCGGGGTATTACAATTGCTACCTGACGACAGGAACATCAGGATCATTGAATACCTTCCTGAGCTTTTTCAAATGAAAAAACCTTATAAAGTCCTGATTGAGATATCAATGTTTACAGGCCGTTCAAAGGAAACAAAAAAGAACCTCTACAAGACCATCACTGAAAACATTGCAGCCAGCGGGATCTTTGACAAGGAAAACATCCTCATCGTCCTTAATGAAGTTCCACTTCAAAACTGGGGAGTAAGGGGAGGTATTCCTGCCGATGAGGTAAACCTGGGCTTTAAGGTAGATGTGTGACCTGATGTTCTTTCCGGAAAAATAAATCATCAGATAAAAAAAACACAGTTATAGCAACAATGGAGCAGCTTTCCCAAACCCACTCTATCAATACCTAAACACCATGAAAACATCAATAAAATCAAAAGTAATATCCTCCCTCCTGCTCATTATGTTGCTATTTATTTCAATAGGTGCCTTTTATGGGGGAATAAGCTTTTTGATTGCCCCTGACGGGCATTTAATGGGTCTTTCAATGGATGCCTTTAAAATAAAACTATTCCCTGACTTTCTTATCCCCGGTATCATGCTCATCATTTTTTTTGGGCTGATTCCCTTATACATCTGCCTGCTCATTATTAAAAAGCACATGTACAGTGCAAGATATTCAAGATACCTGGCTTATATGCTCCTAATCTGGCTGGGGGTTCAAATGGTAACACTGATGGATATAGCTGGCTTACATATTGCATTTTTATTGCTTAGTGCCTGTATCATTTTTCTTTCATACAAATTAACATTGGAATAAGTTTAATTGTTTTTTATCTCAGTCAAAAGCATAATTCACCTATTTATCCATACATTTGTGGAATTATTCGTGTGGGCACATATAACCAAATCACTATGCTGACAGCCAGCTTCAAACGATATTCTAAAAACTTATTTGCTATTCTGTTAATAACAGGGTTCTTCACATTTCCCTTTATTCAACCTACACTAGCTCAAAAATCATCATTTCAATATGATGTTGAGATAACAAAAGAGACCTTAGCTCCTCCTGTTTTCTCAAAAGAAGGAGGTTTTTATAATTCAGGCTTTGTATTAAACCTTAGCAGCCCTGAACCGGGTGCAACAATACTCTACACCCTGGATGGGTCAATGCCATTAGAAGAAAATCTGGGAGGCAGCACCTATTTGTATAAGAATTTTTTTCCTTACTACAGGGGACAGATCCCGGGGCCATTTCTTACCGGTAGCTGTAATTCATATATCTATTCATCAGCAATTCAGATTAGCGATCGTTCATCTGAGCCTGATAGCATGACCTGCCACTCATCATCATTTCACAGTGACCCCTTTTATATTCCTGAAACCCCTGTTTTCAAAGGCACTGTTGTCAGGGCAAGATGCATCAAGGAAGGTTTTGAAGACAGCAGGGTTGAAACACAGGTGTATTTTGTTTGTCCTGAAGGAAGGAACAGATATAAGTTGCCTGTAATAAACATAAGCATCAATGAGGATGATTTCTTTGATTACTTTAATGGCATTTATACTGCAGGGGTTGAATTTGATAACTGGAGGCTTGCCAATCCCCAGGACACCACTATAGGCAACCGGCCTGCCAACTACTACAGAAGTGGTGACGAATGGGAATATCCTGCACACCTTGCTTTTTTCAGCAAAGATTCCTTACACCCGGACTTGAATATGAATATGGGTATTCGTATCCATGGAGCCTGGACAAGGGCGTTCCCCATGAAATCATTAAGGTTATATGCAAGAAGCGAATATGGAACCTCCTCGTTCAATTACCCTGTCTTCCCGTCCCAAAGTTATAGCTCCTACAAAAGGCTTATATTACGCAACTCGGGCAATGATTACCATTATACAATGTTCAGGGATGCTGTAATCCAAAAAATTGTTGGGCACATGAACTTCGATACCCAGGCTTATCAGCCATCTGTTTTGTTTGTTAATGGCGAATACTGGGGAATCCATAATATAAGGGAAAGATACGACAAGCATTATATCGAAAGGGTGTATAACATTGAACCCGAAGAGCTTGATTTCATGGAAATGAATTCAATAGTATCGGAGGGCGATAGCATTCATTACACTGAAACCCTGCAATACATAAAAGACCATAACCTTGAAGCAGACTCCAACTATCAGTATATTCAAACACGTATTGATACCAGAAACTTTATTGACTTCCAGATTGCCCATATTTATGTTGCAGATATTGATTGGCCAGGTAACAACCTAAACTATTTCAGAAAGCGCACCAATCAGTATGAACCCAATGCCACTTATGGACAGGATGGCAGATGGCGCTGGATGTTATATGATATGGATTATGGCTTTGGAATGTATGACAATCCCTGTTCGCACAACACCCTGGTTCATGCCTCACAGGAAGGAAGCACCAACTGGCAGAACCCGGACTGGAGCACATTCCTGTTCCGTAACCTTTTAAAAAACGAACATTTCAGGATAGATTTCATCATTCGTTTTACTGATATGCTTAATACAGCATTCCTACCCGAAAGGCTCATATCTGAAATTGAAACCATGAAGCAGGTGTTGGAACCTGAAATGCAGGAACACATGCTCCGATGGGAAAGGCCTGAATCCATGAACGAATGGTACCAACAAGTATCCGTGATGAAGAGCTTTGCATTCCAACGGCCTTCTTTTCAATGGCGGCACCTCAGGGAATTCTTTAACCTCGGCGACAGCATACCTTTTCAGCTTGATGTTTCCGATAACTCACATGGGTTTATCCGAATGAATACTGTAAACGTCAACTCTACAACACCTGGAGTATCATCTGATCCTTATCCCTGGAACGGTTTTTATTTTAATGGTATCCCTATTGAACTGGAAGCTATTCCATATAAAGGTTATGCTTTTAGCCATTGGGAGGGAGCTTACCCTTCAGATGATTCACTGCTGGCATTTCAACCCAATGGCAGCTTTAGCCTTAAAGCACATTTCGTAAAAGTTGAAGAAAGGGATATCATTTATTTCTGGTACTTTGGCACTTCTATCCCCAACGACAAGCCTTTATTGAGCATCGAACCAACATATTGGCAAAATGATAGTGCATCAATTTTTTATCATTCAGCTCTCGAAGGTTATCCTTTCACACAGGGACATCCATTATGGAGGAAGGCATCCCTTGAAAGACGAAATGCACCTACTCCCCTCAACTACAGGCCTGAAGCCAATAACAACCTGCAATATGTGGCTTCTGAGATGAGAGGCATCCAGGTTAAACAACCCTTTAAAGGCAATGGGGGTGAAAATGAAATTGTATTTAAAGTCCCCTCAACTGATTACAAGAAACTTTTATTCAGTTTTGCTGCAAAAGATGAAGAAGCTGTTGATGAATTATTCATTGATTATTCTATCTCTGAAACAGAAGGTCAATGGACAACAGACGGATTATCTTATTCTTCTTTTGAAACTGAAAACACGTTTTCGATATACAAGATAGACTTCTCAGGTATTGATACAGTTAACAATAATAAACATTTTAAAATCAGATTGCGGTTTGGCTGCAATAATCCTTATGCTGATTTTGGAGACAGGATCACATTTAACAATATCTGCCTGGAGGGAATAAAAATTGAAACAGGACCTGAACCACCTACACCTATTGATACCATCTTCAAGGTTTTTCCCAACCCCAATGCAGGGGATATTTTAAACATCAGACCTGCCTCTGATGTTTTGCTCTACAATATCAACGGGGCATTAATAATGGATGTTAAAAACGCATCCAGGCTTGATATTAAGAAACTAAGATCAGGGGTTTATTTTTTAAGAAATAAGCAGGGGGAATGCATTAAAATCGTTGTTATATAAATTAGGACAGCTACAAGCACTCTTTTATTCCTTTTATCAGGCACTTGGAAATATCAGAAGAGGAATAAAGAAACAATCCAATTTTCAATTGTGTAGGATTAAATAACGTTTTCTATATATTTCACCCTATTCCCCAAACAAATCAGATACTTTTTCCAAACACCCTATAGCGTTTATGGATAGTTCCACCCAAGCGTTCGTATTCTGCCCTCATAGGCTGATTCTTCTCAAGCACCAGATGGCTGTCCATGCTTTCCATTCCTGCCTTTTGGGCAGACATAAGGAGTTTTACCCCCATAAGTGAATCCAATCCCATACCCCTGTAATTATCTTTAATAGCACCCAGCAACATTGTCAACAATCTTGTTTTCCGGCTCTCCCGCAAAAGATAAAACCACCCAAAAGGCAACATCCGTCCACGTGCCTTTCTTATACCATTACTTAATTCAGGCATACTAATAACAAATGAAATAACTTCACCTTTCTCATTGGTCACTAATTTTATAAAACGGGGATTCATTACAGGCAAATAACGATTGGCAAATTCATGCATCTCCCGCTCTTCCATTGGACTGAATCCATAAATATGAATATAGGCCTCATTTATCAAGCGAAAAATTGGAACAATCCAAGGCCTTAGCTTTATCCTTGAAGTGAATTCATGTAAATGATAACCATTATTTTCAATGACCCTTTTATATACACGATCAAGGTATTCAGGAGCTTTCTCAGGGATTGGGAGTTTATAACAAACCAAATCCACCTCTTTTTCAAATCCCAGTTTTTCATAATAATCCTTCATCCAGGGGAAATTGTAATTCGTTGCAATCACAACCCTTTCATCAAACCCCTCCACGAGGCAGCCCTGTGGGTCTTTATCCGAAAAACAAAGTGGACCTACCAGCCTTTTCATCCCATAGCTTTTCGCCCAACTAACAACAAAATCCATCAAGGCTTCAGCTATACCAAAATCTTCATAGCATTCCAAAAAACAAAACCTGGCATTTTCTTCATTTCTCAAAGCATTGTATTTTGTGTTTACAATGCCCATTATCCTTCCAACGGGCTTATTGCCCTGCCAGGCAATAGCAAGCAATGTTTTACAATTTGCAAAGCTTTTGTTTTTTGCAGGATTAAAAAATGACCACTCATCCATATAAAGAGGATGCACCCACTGTGAATGGTCTTTATGAATCTCCTCGGGAAGATATATAAATTTTTTTAGTTCTTGTTTCCCTTTTACTTCCCTTACGATGATATCCATATTAATTTTATTGGTGGCGAGGCTCACTGAATTCTGATCTTAAAAAGAAGCTTGAAATCATATATATTATATTGCTATTCCTACTATTTATATCAGGCTTCTGTTTAAGCAAAATTATGAAAAAAAGATTACAATCCACATATAGCTTGAACCATAACAAAAAAATCATTTAGAGAGCTAAACTATCTCACAATAAAAATAACAACCAATAACTCATCAACTGAATAAAAGGATTTTAGGTTTTAAAAATTTGGATTTATTTCCATTTTACCGGGGCAAGGGGCAGTGAGAAATAAAATGTAGATCCTTTACCCGGGCTGCTTTCTGCCCAAATCTTTCCTCCATTCCGTTCGACAAATTCTTTGCATATACTCAAACCTAAGCCGGAACCTATTTCATTTTTAGTCCCTATAGTTGTTATAAAGTTATCCTGGCTAAAAATAATATCCATTATTTTCTCATCAAAACCTACCCCATTGTCTTTTACTGCAACAACAACCATATTGTCAACTACTTCATGGTCGAAAATCTCTATTTTACCATCCTGGTGCGAAAACTTTATTGAATTGGATATTAAATTCCTGAATATTGTTGACAACATATTATGATCAGCGGTAACAAGATACTCCTTATTAAATTTCACCCTCAAGTCTATCCTTTTCTGGGCAAATAAGGTTTTATGCAGCGATACCGTTTGATCTAAAATGGCATTCATGCTAAGCGGAACAGGTTGAAACGCAATTTCTCCCCCCTGGTTCTTAGCCCAAAGCAAGAGGTTTTCAAGCAAACTGCCTACCGATTGTGCTGATTGGATAAGGACATTCAGGGTTTCTATCTGATCTGCGTTATTCGACAGTTCGGCATCTTCAAGCAATAATTCAAGAAGCGCTTTACAACTCCCAATTGGCCCCCTTAAATCATGGCCAATTACCATAAACATTTTGTCCTTTGCAGTGTTAACTCGTGTAAGTTCTAATTTCTGGGATTTAAGTGTTTTATTTTGCCTTCTTACTTTTCGCATCAGGAAAATCAGGAAAGAGCCTGTTACAGCCATAATAGCAAGGGCAAGCACCAATCCAAAGATAATAGCGCGGTTCTTGGATAGCTTTAGCTCCCTTATTTCCTGCTCCTTATTAAGCAAGTCTATTTCGATTTGCCTTTTCTGCCTTTCATACTGAACCTCCAGGTTTGATATCTTCTCAGATAACTGCTGGTTAAATAAAGTATCGTTATACTGGATCACCTTACTAAGCTCCATGGCAGCAGACTTATGGTCATTTAACTGAAGACTTATTTCCGATTTCACCTTTAACGCATCACGGATAATCATCCTTGAATTGATTTCCTTCCCTACCCCTAATGCCTGATCAGCATGATTTAAGGCCTTTCTAAGGTTCTTTTCCCCTAAACTCACATTTGAAAGCTGAAGATAAATAGAGCCAAGTAAATCTTTCTGCGAATCAGCAGGGCAAAGCTCACGAGCTTGCTCATAATAAAATGCAGCTTTTTCGCTATCATTTTTTTTCAGATAAATGTCTCCAAGATATTTTAGACAAACTGCCTGTGCTTCTTTATTGCCCAATTCAATCCTTAAATCCAAAGATTGAAGTATATATTCCAAGGCTTTTTCATAATCCTTCAGATACAGGCTTGCCCTTCCTTTGTTTAGTAATACATAAGCCAGCATCCCCTTATTATTCAGATCAACTGCAATTTTTTCAGCCTGATTCAAATAATCTATTGCATTTGTATAATACTCCAGGTATATATAAAGGTTTCCAATATTAATAAGGGCATAGCCCTCTCCTTCTTTTATCTGGTGTTTCCTTGCAAGGTCCAATCCATTAAAAAAAATATCTGTCGCCTTATTATAATCACCTAATACCCGATAAATTGTTCCAACATAAGAGTGTGCCTGAACATATCGTTCCATATCCTGCATCTTAAGCGCAAGTTCCATCGCTTCCTGTCCATAACTTAATGCCTCTTCAGGGGCTGTATTTCGCAAATCCCAGCTTAATCCTAAAAGCATATCCAACTTTACGGTATCATCCGAACTGGCCATCTTCATAGCCAGACTATCCGATATATAAGAACTTTGACTTTTGGATTGGGTCAAAAGAAGACAGAAACAAAGAAAAACAATTATCTGGCGCACATTATTGGATTTTTGCAATATTATTTATCTATATATTTCGCAAAATTACTCAATGTATCTTATATTTTAACGGCAAAATAAAATAATTATTATTTTTTAATCTTTATAAGGTCATTATTTTAGCGTTAAGCGATAAAATATTACTTCATCAAAAAATGCTTGTACCTATCATACCAGCAGGCGCACAAATATTAAAAGCAGCATAAATCAACACCCCCCTTACCAGACAAAAAAATATAGCAAGTATGAATAACTAAGATCTGCTAACATAGTCCTTAAAAAACTTCTCAAAAGCTTCCCTGATCTGATCCCTTACCTTCCTGTATATAATAAGGGCTTCCTCACCACTCCCTTTAAAGGAAGCAGGGTCTTCAAAACCAATATGCATCCTGTGTTTCACTGCACCAGTAAAAACGGGGCAAATTGCTTTTGCCCCGTCACATACTGTTATCACATAATCAAATTCCTGATCTACATAAGTTCTAACATCAGTAGGAACATGCCCACTGATATCAATACCAAGTTCACCCATCACCCTAACCGCCCTGGGATTTACTTTCCCCTCAGGATGGGTTCCTGCTGAATAAACTTCAAGCTTTGAGTCGAATGTTTTTAAAAATCCATGCGCCATTTGGCTGCGACATGTATTTCCGGTACAAATAATCAGGATTTTCATCTGAAACTAATTTTTAGGTTAAGGTCGGATGAAGCTTAATGTTTGGTATTGACTTCGACAGCTTCAGTCACCTTCCCTGAGCTTGCCGAAGAACCGATGGCTGAGCTTGCCGAAGCCACCTTATTTAATTCGCAAACATGCTCGGTTCAAAACAACACCATTTGCCTTATGAACAACAACTCCCATGACCATCACCACAAGAGCCATGTCCTTCGCCACAAGAACCATGTGAATGCCCATGTTGATGTTGATGTTCTACGCCCAATAAACGGAAACCCGGATTGGGATCATTTGGGAAATAGTCTATTGTTGCGTTTTCGGTTAGGGTAACAACCTCGGGGTCCATAAATACCCTGAGTCCCTGAAAGTCATTTTCAATATCCCCTGCTTCGGGTTCATCCATGATTTCCAAAGCAACGCTTCCTCCCCCACAGCAGGATGAAGCACTCATGAAAACACGAATACCCCCATTTTCAACTTCATTTTCCTTTAAGATGGATTTAAATCCTTCAATGGCAACATCAGAAATTTTTAACATAACAAGAAAAAATTTGAATTAGCAATTTGATTTTAGTATCTGCTGGCAACATAGGAATTCTTCAAGTAACAACTTTAACCTGTTAAAGTTTTCTGCATGAATGCAATATTCAACTTTCTGGCCTTCTATTTCGCCTTTGACGATCCCTGATTTTTTTAATTCCTGAAGATGTTGTGAAACAGTTGTCCTGCTTAAGGGTATCTCATCTGCAATATTGCCCGAATAACATGTCTTTCGCCTGGCAAGCAATTCGATGATGGCAATACGTGCTGGATGGGAAAGCGCTTTTGCAAAAAGTGCTATTTCCTGCTGATTATCAGTAAATTCATCTATCTTTGGATAGCTCATCACAAATACTTTTTGTATGACGCAAACATACGAATAATTACCAAACCAATATATGCACTTTTTACTATATATGATTTTTTAAGACATCTTTTTGATAAGCCAATTATCCTCATTGAACCGAACATGTTTGCGAATCATACACAAACACCAATGCAAATAGCAAACATGGAGTTCCATCCGACCCCTAAAAACAAATAATTACGGATGACATCAGTTAATGCATAATTATTCTGACTAACGATTAAATACCAGAACAAGATGCTGGAGCTTGTTGACCAAATGAAACCCTATTTATTGCCTCTTGGCTTTCTATGTGGTGTGGTTTGTTCCAAATGGCATACCCCCAATGACATGTCCAAACAACCGTGGCATAATTCAACATAGGAAAACCCTTACAGGGTTTTGTGTTAGCGCTTCCTGTCCCCTTCCCCCGGATAAATCCGGGGGTTATTTACAATAAAGCCCTACAGGCTTTTATCCGTTTTTATTATCCCAATTTCATTTCCTTTCCTAGAAAATTTAGGGACCTTCAATGGTAAGACACATTGGATGTTCAAATCCTTTTTTCTTACTCCGTTAGGAGTATCCTGTGAATAACCCCCAGATTTATCTGGGGGCACAGTGCGACTCCTGCACTTAAAACTCCGTAGGAGTTCCCCCTCAATCATCTATAAATATCCCTTCATCCCCGTCGATACCATCTTCTTCCAAAGGGATATGTCATCATAGCTATTTTTCGAGATATTGCACTTATAGTAAATACTCTTCCTCTCTTGAGATGTGCTTTTGGTAAGAAAACATTCTGAACGGAATCTCCTTATTTGGAGCCACCACCAGAGTCTTCGCAAACATCTCAACCATGATTGTACCCATGCTATTATGCAACAGTATAAAAATCGGCCTTGCAAAGAGAGCTACTAATTTATAAAAAAACCAATTGGGGGAGACAACAAATCGTTAGCTTCGGGAGTCAATGGTGGGTAATAGGGTGGATTGCAGGCAACTTTAAAATTGCTAATAATTCCTGACGCCTTTTTTTTTGCATTCCTAAAAAGAAAAATCAGTTTTTGCACTTCAAGCATTTTCCTCCTATAACGATGAAAGAAAAGATAAAAATCAATTATTTTACTTATTTTTTCACAAATAAATAATTTACCATAAGCAGGATTTTCCATATATTTGTCATTACTCAAGGTAAAGAACACTACTGGAACAATCAAAGAATACAGAGAATGAAAACATTACCCGTTTTGGAGTTAGGGGGCAAAAGCTATAAAACAGTCCTTATCAATGGGCAAATCTGGATGGCAGAAAATTTAAACTTCCCTGTTGAAGGGAGTTGGATTTATGATGACAATCCTGATTTTGCATTTCAATATGGCCGTTTATACAGTTGGAATGCAGCTATGGCAGCCTGTCCTGAAGGATGGCATATCCCTTCGGATGAAGAATGGACTTCCCTTATCGATTTCCTTGGAGGGGAAGAAAAAGCCTGTTTTCGATTACTTGAAGGAGGGGACAGTGGCCTTAACGTCCGGTTTTCTGGTTACAAAACTGAAGGGGGTTTTTTTATGAGTGTTGCCCGTGTAGCTGATTTCTGGTCTTCAACTGAATCTAGCCCCGGAAATGCATGGTTAAGGTATTTTGTAATGAAAAAAGAGAAAGTATTCAG
>CAYLYP010000018.1:0-48004 GCA_964387795.1 uncultured Bacteroidales bacterium | reverse complement strand
AACTATGAATCATTGTGGGATTTTTTTATAACAATGACAAGGGTTCCGCCCAAATATGCCCCGAAATTGATAAATTCAGTATGGTCGGAGCTTGAAAAATATTTTGAATCCAATGAAGTAAGGGAAATCTTTTCACTTGTAGCATTTTTTCTGGGTGCGACACCCTTTGATACCCCGGCAATATATACCCTGTTATCTTACACCGAATTGGTCCACGATGGCTATCACAATGTGGAAGGAGGAATGTACAGGATTGTTGAAGGCTTGCTTGAAGAATTAAAAAGGAAAAACATAAACATTCATTACAACACCGAGATAACAGGATACGAAGCCTTGAATGGGAGCTTGAAAGCCCTTATAGACCAGGACGGCAACAAATGGGAAGCCGACATTTTTGTTATAAATGCAGATGCAGCATATTTCAGGAATAAGGTTTTTAAAAGGAAACAGTTCAGTGACAAGCATTTGGAAAAGATGCAATGGACCATGGCCCCATTTACAATGTATCTGGGAATTGATAAAAAGATCCCTGATATTGAGCTGCATAATTATTTTCTGGGGAACAATTTCAAAGAGTATTCAGGGAAGATATTTAAAAACTCAATAACATTAGATAAGCCCTATTACTATGTTAATGTGCCCTCGCGCACCAATCCCCAAAGCGCTCCCGAAGGATATGAAAGCCTGTTTATACTGGTGCCGGTTCCCGACTTGAGATATAAGCCCAATTGGGATGACCGTGAAGAAATTGCTTCAAACATCATAGAGGATTTATCAGACAGGACAGGCGTTTCCATAAAAGATCACATTGTTTCAAAAACCATACTGACACCAATTGAGTGGGAAAAGACATTTAACCTGTATAAGGGAAGTGGTTTGGGCTTAGGCCATAAAATAAAACAAATAGGAGGTTTCAGACCAAAGAATTATGACGAGCAATACGATAACACCTTTTATGTTGGCTCATCCACATTGCCTGGCACCGGTTTGCCCATGACAGTAATTAGTTCTAAACTTGTTGTTGAACGTATTATAAAAAAATATGGATCTGTTCACCCGTAATTCATTAAAATGCAGTAAGGCAACCACCACGAGTTACAGCACATCATTTTCGCTGGGGGTGCGCATGCTTGACAACAAATTCAGACCAGCTATTTATGCGATATATGGATTTGTCAGGTTTGCTGATGAGATTGTTGACACATTCCATGAACATGATAAAGCCAAATTGCTAAGTAATTTCAGGGCACAATGCAATGAGGCAATCGAACAGGGCATCAGCACCAATCCTATACTGCAAAGCTTTCAATGGGCTGTTAACAAGTATCAGATAGACCATAGCCTCATTGATGCTTTTTTTAAAAGCATGGAGATGGATTTGGTAAAAAAGAATTTCTCAAAGGAAGAGTATCAGGAATACATCTATGGCTCAGCAGAGGTAGTAGGATTAATGTGCCTCAAAGTATTTTGTCAGGACAAGCCTGAGCACTATCATACACTCGTGCCACCTGCACGCAAACTCGGGGAAGCATTTCAAAAAGTAAACTTTCTGAGGGATATGCTTTCAGACCAGGATGAACGTGGAAGGATATATTTTCCGGATATCAACTTTTCCTCCTTTGATGAATATAAAAAAACACTGATTGAAAAAGAAATAGAAAACGACTTTAAAGATTCGCTTCCCGGGATCAGGAACCTGAACAAAGATGCGCGCCTGGGTGTTTTTCTTGCATATCGTTATTATTTGCAACTATTGCTTAAGATAAAAGCTTGTTCGCCCGAAGAGCTTATTGAAAAACGCATTAGTGTTAGCAACAAAAAAAAGATCATCCTGCTGTTTGAGAGTTATTTCAGGAATCAATTGAACTGGATTTAAACAAAGGCAACATGGAAAAGCAATCTATTACCGTTACTATTGATCCCCAATCTGGATTTTGCTTTGGTGTTACTGAGGCAATAGAAAAAGCAGAAAGAGCACTTCAGTCCAATGGGGAGCTCTATTGCCTGGGAGAGATTGTTCATAATGATGAGGAAATAGCCCGCCTTGAAAAGGAAGGCATGAAAACAATAACGCACAATCAAATTGAGGGACTTAAAGAAAAAACCATATTATTCAGGGCACATGGCGAGCCCCCTTCAAGCTATCAGGCTGCATTGCAAAATAACAATACAATTATTGATGCCTCCTGCCCTATTATAAAAAAACTTCAAAAACAAATAAAACAATCCTGGGAAGAAGGCAAGCAAATTATTATTTTTGGTAAGCCTGACCACCCTGAGGTAATTGGCCTGAACGGACAGATATCAAATGAGGGCATTATCATTCAGAAATTTGAAGACATCCCATTAGAAAGGCTATCCGACAACATCTCACTATATAGCCAGACAACCCAATCATTAGAAGCATTTTATGATATTGTTAATGCCCTAAAAAGCACAGGTAAAACAGTAAAGGTACACGATACAATTTGCAGAAAAGTATCAAACAGGCAGCCACAATTGAGGGATTTTGCCTCAAAACACCAACTTATCATTTTTGTTGGAGGGAAAAACTCATCCAATGGAAAAGTATTATTTGAAGTATGCAAAAGTATCAATGCAAATTCATTTTTTGTAAGCCATGTAGATGAGATTAATCCTTCATGGCTTATTGATATTACAACCGTTGGGATTACCGGAGCCACCTCCACTCCGAAATGGTTGATGGAGGATATCAGGGATCATTTTTTAAAACTATGCTCTAATAAAAGCATTGTTGACTCCAGAGTCTGTCCTAAATAATCCTCCTGTCATTACAATTTATATAAATCAACAATACTTAAATGAAATACCAAAGCGGGTTACAAATAACTACCTAAGAAATTGCATTTTAAACAAACAGCTTTAATTGTTAAAAAAATCACAAGCTTTTGTAGCAAAAAGAATATTATATTATATTTGCATCATGAAATATTTTCATATCGTAAATATTACAATTTAAAAATGTCAGAATCAGAACGCCCATATTGCCAGATAAAGATGATATACCGAAAAGTTCAAATATTGGAAGACCAATTAAAAAAAGAACATGGTATCGGATTGGATGAAGCCATAATATTATGTTGCTTATCCGAGGAGTGCAAATGTCAGGGCAATCTGGCCAATGAAACAGGCCTGACAGCAACTCAGGCATCCCGTTCGCTTAGCAGCCTTGAAACACAAGAGCTAATTAAACGGACAATAGATAAGACAGATAAGAGAAAAATGATTTTTACGCTCACCAACAAAGGGAAAGAAAAAATTAAAAGTATTACCCCGATGGGCATAGCATTTTTTGTTCAATAGAATCCTTTCACAAAAAACATTAAGCAAATAAGATATGAATATCATAATCATCGGAGGCGTAGCAGGAGGAGCCACAACAGCAGCCCGCTTACGCAGAAACAATGAGAAAGCCAACATCATAATGATTGAGCGCGGGGAGCATATAAGCTACGCAAATTGTGGACTTCCATATTATATTGGAGGAGCGATTGCTGAGCGGGAAAGTTTATTTGTACAAACCCCGGAAGCATTTTCCAAACGTTTCAATATTGATGTAAGGGTAAAACAAGAGGTATTATCAATTAATCCTGAACAAAAAACAATTGTAATCAAAAAACTCGGCACTGGTGAAGAATATGAGGAACAGTATGACAAGCTAGTCCTTTCACCAGGAGCAGAACCAGTGAGGCCGAATCTTCCAGGTATTGATTCAGAAGGGATATTCACCCTGCGCAATGTTTCTGATACAGACAAGATAAAGACTTATATCGACACCCATAAGATAAAAAGGGCAATTGTTGTAGGGGCAGGGTTTATTGGCCTTGAAATGGCTGAGAACCTTCATAAGCTAGGCATATTTGTTTCAATCGTAGAGATGGCAGAGCAGGTAATGACCCCGCTAGATTATAGTATGGCCTCATTAGTACATCAGCATTTAAAAACAAAGAATGTTGAGTTCTTTTTAAAAGATGGTGTATCAGGCTTCGGACAGGATCAGAATGGCCTTACGGTCACATTGAAGAGTGGCAGGGAATTACGAAGCGACCTCGTAATATTATCCATAGGCGTTCGGGCAGACAGCCATCTTGCAAAGAACTCATCACTTGAAACAGGTAGCACCGGGGGAATAAAAGTGAATGAATATTTACAAACCTCTAATCAGGATATATATGCTGTTGGGGATGCCATAGAATTTGAAAATCCAATCACTCATCTGCCCCAGATAACCTATCTTGCAGGCCCTGCCAATAAACAAGGGAGAATATGTGCTGATAATATTTGTTTTGGGAACAAACACCTTTATAAGGGCTCAATCAATACCGCCATCGCAAAGGTGTTTGATTTAACTGTTGCAGCAGCAGGAGTTTCAGGAAGGGTATTAAGAAAAGCGAACATTCCTTATTGCTCATCAATCACCCATTCAGGCTCTCATGCTGGTTATTATCCGGGTGCAATTCCAATGAGCATAAAAATTGTATTTGACAAGCAAACAGGAACACTGTTTGGGGCACAGATTGTGGGATATGATGGCGTTGACAAACGTATTGATTTATTAGCGGGCATCATAAAACAAAAAGGGACAATCTATGATCTCACTGAAATTGAGCATGCCTATGCCCCACCCTATTCATCAGCCAAAGACCCGGTAAACATTGCAGGATTTGTAGCTGAAAATATCATTGCGGGAAAAATGAAAACCTGTTCATGGAGGGAAATAGAAAATATACATCCACAGGATACCGTATTACTAGACGTACGCACTCCGGATGAGTATTCACTCGGCTCAATCCATAATTCAGTGAACATTCCATTAGATGAGTTACGCGAACGTCTGGGAGAATTGCCAAAGGATAAGAGAATTATTGTTTTTTGCGGAGTGGGTCTTCGGGGATATGTTGCATCAAGGATACTGATGCAAAATGGTTTTGAAAACATTTTCAACCTGAGCGGTGGTTATAAAACCTACGAGTTTGCTGTTCAAAAGCAAAGCAATGAAGATATCTATGAGGGAGATATTATAGGCATTGACGACCATATCTATAAATCAAAAACAATTGACAAGCCTATTGCATCGACAAATATTCCTATGCTTCAGGTTGATGCCTGCGGGTTACAATGCCCCGGCCCCATATTAAAGCTCAAGAACAGTGTACCAAATGCACAAGCCGGCCAGGTTATCGAGATCAAAGCCACCGACCCTGCTTTTGCTTCTGATATTCAGGCATGGGCCAATATGACAGGCAACAAAGTATTAGGCATAGAGCAGGAAAGCGGGATAATCACAGCCAGGCTAGTTAAGGCCGACACTGCCTTAAAACCTTCTTACTCCTCCCCGCCAAAAGAAAACAAGACACTTATTGTTTTTAGCGATGATCTTGACAAAGCACTTGCTTCTTTTGTGATTGCCAATGGTGCAGCTTCAACCGGGAAGAAAGTAAGTATCTTCTTTACTTTCTGGGGGTTGAATGTAATAAAGAAAACCAATAAGCCATCGGTCAAGAAAGATATTTTTGCCAGGATGTTTGCCTTGATGCTACCTTCACACAGTAAAAAACTAAAGCTTTCAAAGCTTAATATGTTTGGAATGGGAAGCAAAATGATGCGCTACATCATGAAAAGCAAAAACATAGATTCTTTGGAAAGTCTCATTAAACAAGCCCAGGATAACAATGTTGAATTCATTGCCTGCACGATGTCAATGGATGTTATGGGTGTCAGCAAAGAAGAATTAATTGATGGGGTTCATTTTGGTGGGGTAGCAACCTATTTGGAAAGAGCCGAAGACTCAAGTCTGAACCTATTTATCTAAACTATTATTACCAATTAATAATTGTAAACAGCAACAAAGATATTGTTATAATATCATTGTTGCTGTTTTTGTTTTATTTCAACCAGAAATCACCTTATTTAAAGAGAATGCAAATTCAAAGATTAAAGTAAGGATGCACATTTAAAATAAAAGCAAGTAAAAAAATCTAATGGTTTCAGACCCAATCCCATTCATTCATGAGTTAGGCCAACAATATTCAATATGCTTAGCAAAGAATGTAAACAAATGAATAGTTTTCAAAACCATCATTTTATGACTTTTCTTTATTCAGGAACAAGCGTCTCATGAGTTCTAGAAAATCATCTTCTTTAACAGGCTTGGTAAGATAATCATCCATCCCCATACCCATATATTTTTCCCGGTCACCTTCAAAAGCATTTGCACTTAATCCGACAATAGGGGGCAAATCCTTATTTTTTTGCCTAAGCGTTTGAGTAGCAGTAATGCCATCCATCACAGGCATTTGAATATCCATAAGGACCAGGTCGAATAAATCCGGTTTAAAAATATTAAGTGCTTCGAGGCCATTATTTGCAACAACCACACTATGGCCTAATGAATTCAGCATGAGTGTTACTACTTTCTGGTTTACTTTCTTATCCTCTACCAATAGAATCCTTTTTGAGGGTATTACCGTATCATCAACCAAATCAATATCAAAAATATCCTTAACAGGTTGAGATCTTGGTGTAGCAATAAAAGTGAACCAAAAAACGCTTCCCTGTTCAGGTACACTATCAACACCAATAGATCCACCCATCATTCGAGCCAATTCCTTACTTATTGACAATCCAAGACCTGTACCTTCAATTGTTCTTTGAGAACCTTGTTCAAGTTGGGAAAATGGGGCAAATAAGTCTTTAATTTTTTCCTTATGGATACCAGGACCCTGATCAGCAACTTCAATTTTCAGTTCAATCTTTCCATCCTTGAGGTGGCTAATTTTATCAATCCTGAAAGAAATTAAACCATCGGGGGCATATTTAACGGCATTAGAAATAAAATTAGTAATTATCTGAAAAACACGCATATCATCAGCTTCCATAAAATCAGGTAATCTATCCGAAACCATCATTTCATAACGGATTTGATTACCACAAAGAGAAGAGAATAGTTTTTCAGTCTTATAGATAAGTTCAGATGTTTTAAATACTCTGGTTTTAATACTCATCCTACCGGCTTCAATTTTAGAATAATCAAGGATTTGATTAATAATCTCCCTGAGATTTTGAGAGGAATAAAGAATAGTTTCAAGATAATCCGTTTGTTCTTCACTAAGAGGTGTTTTTGATAAGATCTGGGCCATTCCTTCAATACCAGTAAGTGGTGTTCTTATTTCATGGCTCATATTTGCAAGGAAGTTTTGCTTAAACTCAGCAGATTTTTTTGCAATAATAATTTCTTGTTCAAGTTTTTCGTTTCTAAGGCGTTCAGCAAAATCTTCAACTATTCCAACACCTCCATCCACAATGCCATTAGCATTAAAAATAGGGGCAAACTGTAGCCTAATATGGGTAGTCCTATTGCCTGTAATTGAAATGTACTCACCTTCAAAGTCAGACCTTTCCCCTTTTAAAGCTTTTGAAAGGGATTCAACAACTTTTCTATTTGGCAATAGGGTCATATCTAATCCGATAAGCTTCTCCCGTTCAGAACCAAGTATTTCAATAAAATGATCATTACATGCCAGAATAACTCCCTGTTTATCATATCTGATTATGCCAATAGGCGAGCGTTCAAAGATAAGCCTGAACCTTTCTTCGCTGGCACGCAAAAGATCCTGGGCATTCTTCATTTCTGTAATATCCTTAACAAAGCTAAGAAAAGCAGATTTTCCTTCCCAATCTAAAAGTAGGGCATTAATTTCAAAATACCGTAGTTCACCAGATTTGGTGTAAAACCTTGCAGGCAGGTTTTTAAACTCAATCTCCTTTAATAAATTGGCATATTGATGTAATACCCAATCCTTATCTTCCGGGTGGATAAAATCAGAACAAGGAATAGACAAAAGCTCCGAATAAGAACAGCCAAGCATTTCCTGGAGGCGGGGGTTAACAAACACAAATTGATTTGAGTAACTTACAAAGATTCCGTCACTGGCATTCACAAAAAGGGTCTTATATTGTTCTTCTGATTTTCGTAATGCCTCTTCAGCATGTTTTCTTGATGTAATATCACTAAGCACGCCAGTCCAAACTCTATCCCCGTTGGCTAGCTCTCTTAGAATAGACTCTAAGGATATCCATCTTATTTCCCCATCCCTAAGGATTCTCCCTTCCCAATAAAAATCAGAAAAAGAACTAATGACTTCATTATTTTTATTAAAAAAATCATCCACATCATCAGGATATAAGCATTTAAAAATAGATTCAGGATTATTACCTACAACATTCTTATCAAGTCCAAGGATATCATAAAACTGTTGGTTAACAAAATCTATATAGATATTAGCCTTTCCATTGCTATAAAAAGCTTGTCCTTTTTCAACCCTTAGCCTATAAATACCTGTAGGTTGGGCATTTACAATATCGGCAAGGAAAGCTTCACTTTCTTTAAGTTTATCTTCAGTGGTTTTGAGCCTGGTAATATCAGTAATAGTTCCCACATAACCAACAATTTGGTTTTTGTGGTTAAGTTCAGGGGTAGCCTGCCCCAAGACCCATGCAACTTCTCCGTTTGATTTCAGGAACCTGTATTCAGCAATAGATTCTTTTCTTAAAAGTGTGTCATGCTTCCAACCTTTAAAGAGTTTATCCACATCATCAGGATGAACAGATTTAAGCCAGCCATCGCCCAACGCCTCCTGAACAGAAAGTCCTGATATCTGACACCATTGAGGGTTTACATAAATGGTATCTCCATTTGCGTTAGTTCTAAAAATCCCAACAGGAGAAATAAGCGCAAGTGTTTGAAATCGTTTTTCGCTTTCACGCAGTGCTATTTCAGCATGTTTCCGTTCATTCACATCCCTGACAAAAGCAAGTATTCGGGGCACTCCACCTATTAAAGCACTTCTTAAAGATACCTCAGCCCAGAACAGTTCCCCTTTCATTGTTTTAGCATACCATTCGAAAGTCTGAGGGGTTCCCTGAGCTGCCAGATCTAACTTTTCCATAGCCATTTGCTCATCAAAAGGATAAATACCTGCGCTTAGCTCATGGATTGTCAACTTTAGCATTTCCTCTTTATTGAGGTATCCAAACATTTTAAGTGTGGTATCATTAACATCAAGGATGGTTCCCTCCTTGGCATCATGAATAAAAATTGCTTCGTTTGTCGAATTGTATATTTCCCTAAAACTTGTTTCACTTTGCTGCAAAGCCAGTTCTGCCTGTTTCTTTTCTTCAATCTGACGGCTCAGCTCCTCATTTGCATCCTCAAGTTCCCTGATTCTTTTTTGAAGTTCCGGATAATAGCTTTTACGAATGGATGTTTCACCCAGGCCAATAATTTTTTCCCATAATTCCTTTTGGTTTTCACCAGAATCGTCAGAGGGCTTCTTCATATAGTAGTTCAATATCCCGTTGGACAGTTCTACGGGGATTAGTTAACAAACATGGGTCATTAATTGCATTTTGAGCCAACAATGGGATATAATGCATCTGAAGTCCAATGTCTCCAAGAGTTTTAGTTATCCCAACCTTGCTTTTCAATGATTCAATGGCATTAAGCAAAAGGCCTTTTCGCTCATTCTTGGATATACTGTTATAATTGAGGTCCATTGCCTTTCCAATTTCATCATATCGTTCCTGATTTTCTCCGTAATTGAATCCAATAACATGAGGGAGCAAAATTGCGTTACATTCACCATGAGGCAAATCGAAATATCCACCCAGGGAATGGGCCATAGCATGTACAGCACCCAAGCTTGCATTTGAAAAAGCAAGCCCTGCCTGAAGGCTGCCTATGGTCATTTGCAATCGGTATTCAAGATTATCAGGATGTTCCAACACCAATGGCAAATGTTTATAAATTAAACCAATTGCATTTAAAGCATGAATATCTGTCAAAGGGGAACTTGCATTAGAAACAAATGCTTCGATAGCATGAACCAGTGCATCAATTCCGGTACAGGCCGTCAGGTATGCATTCATGGTTGTGCAGGTTGAAGGGTCAATAAGGGCGATATCAGGCACCATTGTAGTGCTGATTATTGCAAATTTCGTCCTTCGATCTGAATTATTAATAATTGAGAACTGAGACACATCAGCAGAAGAGCCTGCAGTTGTTGGTATACATATTAAAGGAGGGCCTGGGACACGTACTTTGTCCACTCCCTCAAACTTTTTGACATCAATACCATTGCTAATAACAACACCAATAGCTTTAGCACAATCCATTACGCTGCCCCCACCAACAGCTACTATCACATCACATTTTTCAGATATATATTTCTTTGCCCCATTCATTACTTCAAAATCCCTGGGATTAGGATGTAAATCAGAGAACATAGCATATTCAACATTGCTTTCCGTGATTGAATCAGCTACTTTTTGAGCCCAACCTGCATTCATTAAACCCTGATCGGTAACCAGAAATACTTTTCTAGCCCCAAGATTATGCGTATATCTTCCTACAAGCGATATGGCACCTATCCCGAAGATAAACTCTGGTGCAACAAATTTTCTTAATCCTTCCATGACATTTCGTATTTTTTGTTTCCCTTCCTTAACTCTTTTTTTTATTCTGTCAGAAATAAATGTTTTTTGTCCCCTCAAAAAAAAACAAGCGTTAATTCTTTTTCAAGCCTTGACTTCGTTTAACAAAAAATCCTCATCCTGTTTCAATTACAAATATGAATATAAAACAGCTTAAAAACAAAATATTTCTAATCCATTAATTGATCAAATCTCTAAATTACAAATAATATCATATTTAAGAGTGAGCAAAAATACCTAATATAAGCAGTTTCTTTTTTTCAAGCTTATATAATAGTCAAATATAAAAACAAGCTCGATGTTTGATCCTTTTATAATGCTCTTTTAATGCGATTATCCCTCTCTAAAAACAATACTAACCATCCGTTCAAAATCATCTGTTCTGATAGGCTTGGTCAGGTATTCATCAAGTCCTAAAGCCATATACTTTTCACGGTCACCTTCAAAAGCATTAGCACTTAAGCCAACAATAGGAGGCAATAATTGATATTGTGATTTCAGGTTTTGAGTACAAGTGATACCATCCATGACCGGCATTTGAATATCCATCAGGATTAAATCGAATACACCAGGTTTAAAAATGTCTAAGGCTTCTTGTCCATTAGATGCAATTTGAACCTGATGACCTAAAGACTCAAGCATCAAAGAAATCACCTTTTGATTAATATGTTTGTCCTCAACCAACAATATGCTTAATGGCTTCGTTTCTGATTTATTATTACTCCCTTCAAGTGAAGTCTTTTCTTTTTCCTCAATTAAGCCTGCTATTGTACTAAAACAAAAAGTAAAAACACTTCCTTTGCCAGACTCGCTTTCTATAGTAATATCTCCCCCAAGGATATGTGCAAGTTCCTTTGAAATAGACAAACCTAAACCAGTGCCATTGCTATTTCTCCTGTCATCCGATTCAACATCAACAAAAGGGGCAAATAATTTCTGCTGGGCTTCCCTGCTAATCCCAATCCCTGAATCTTCAAATTTCATATAAATACTGAAAGTCCCATCCTCAAATGTATTTCCCTTTTCTGCCTTAATAAATATTCCTCCATGATCAGTAAACTTAACTGCATTTGACAAAAGGTTGGAAATAACCTGAAATACCCTTTTCTCATCTATAACAATATATTTGGGAATTTGAGGGTCTCTTTCTATCCTGAACTCAAGATTCTTTTTACAGATAGATTTAAAAAGGTCAGTAGTATTGTGAATTATTTTTTCAAATTCTACAACCTTTTTGTAAAGCGTAAGTTTTCCTGCTTCAATTTTTGAATAATCAAGGATTTGATTAATAATCTCCCTTAAATTTTCACTAGAGAAACGTATTGAATTCAGATAGTCTTCCTGGATAGGATTCAGTCGTGTTTTTGCCATAACATCTACCATACCAATAATCCCTGTTAGTGGGGTTCGTATCTCATGGCTCATATTGGCAAGGAATTTTTGTTTAAACTCAACTGACTTATGAGCAATAGCAACCTCTTCCCTGAGCTTTTGGCTTTGATGTCTTTCAGTAACATCAGTAACAACAATTGCAATTTGATTTTCCCTTGTTTTAAATGCCACAAGTTCGTACACATTATTGTTTATTGAGAAATTATCTGTATTGTACGGGTGCCCTGTTTCAAGGACTGAAACAAACTTTTTAAACAACTCATCCGGTATAACATCAAATGTATCCTTGAGCAGCTTCCCTTCAATAGTATCGCGCTCTTTACCAAATCTCTTTTCAAAAGCAGGATTAACATCTACAAAACTAAAATCCGTTATTTCATTCTTTTTATTTCTAACAGCTTCGAAGGTTACCAATCCCTGCGACATGCTTTTTATAAGGATCTGATAATGCTCTTTTTCTCTTATTAAATCTTTTGTCACCAACCACCTTCTAACTGCATTGGCTGAAATTGCAGCATATGCAGTCATATCATCCAATTCCGGCTTCCTTGATTCCTTATTCCCTACAATCACAATTGTGCCAATCAGCTTGCTTTCATATTGAAGTGCAATCCCGGTTAGCCATTGGATACCAAATGTTTTTTCAATCAAAAATGCCAAAGGTGCAGGCATAGTTCCAAAAGTTGTATCATATAAGGAATTTGTTTCACAGGCAACCTGAGAATTAATCCGTTGATACATCTCAGGACTTACACCAACACGATAACCTTCCAACTTCCTTCCCAATAATCTTACAACGTATTTATTTTCTTCATTACTGAGGGTTGAAAAAACCAACTCAAGTTCACTGCTCTTCTCATGATATATATTTAATAAAACAGCATAAGCCCCAAGGTAATCCTTCAACTGCTGACAAACTATCTGATAAATGTTTTCCTTGGTATTTACCGATGCAAGCTGAAGAGAATAATCTTTAAGAATGTTTAAAAATTCATTCTTCTCATTTATCGCTTTTTCAATTTTTTTCCTTCTGGTGATATTCTGATACATCCCATACGCTGCTACCTGAGTGTTATTAAGCATGATAGGTTTCCCGATTATTGAAACATAAACACGCTCACCATCTTTTCTCATCCTTATTGTTTCCTGACTAAAAAATTTTCCTTCAGAAACGAGAGAAGTAAAATGCCAGCTTTCATCAATTAATTCATTTGGAACAATAAGTGTGTTAATCTGTTTTCCTATCATCTCATTCCTTGAATAACCAAAAAGCTCAACAAATTCACTATTCACATCAACGATACAGTCATCGTTATCCAATAATACAATGCCAATTGGGGCAAAGTCATATAGTTGCTTAAAAAAAGCCTTTTCCTGGCGCAGTTCTGCTTCAACATGTTTTTGATTACTTAAATCAGTGCAAACAGCTATTGAGCCTTGAATAATACCCTGATTATCATACACTGGTGAAGCATTCAACAATACTGGTATCTTTTCATTTTCACCTGAGAGTATTTCTATTTCATAACGTTCTGTAATTCCTTGCTTTCTTTCAGTATTTTTTTGTTGGATAAGGTTCCAATCTTTTTCATCAAATAAAGTCTTAGTACACAATTTCCCCAACAAAGCTTCTTCATTATAATTAAAAAGCTTACAAAACATCGGATTAACAAAGACTATTACATCATCGTTATCCACCATTATGAGCCCTTCCTGAATATTATCAGTAACCAGTTTAAATGATTGCTGTGCATCCCCCAATAACCCGCAGGATTGATTTTTATTCAATAATTGTTCCAACTCAAGCTTTAACCTTTTATTTTCCGATTGCAACTGACTGTTTTCAGTTAGTAAATTTTCAACTGAACTTTGCATATTCCCTCTATATAAATATCCAATTATTAACCCGCTAAGTTAATTATAATGCTATATTTAAACAAAAGAAAAAATTTCTATTAAGAGCCCTACCTTAATATATTATTCACTTTTAATCTTTGTTAAACATAAGGTTGCATTTCTACAACCAACAAAAGTTTTTCAATAATAAATAATAATTTATTATTAATACTTTTATTAGCATATCATCCATGAATCCTTTGAGAAAAAATCATTTTTTTAAAAAAAAAGCCCTACTGCTTGTGGATAATAAAAAAGTTGTATCTTTGCCGCTCGCTTTTTCAGTCTGGGGGGATTCCAGAGCGGTCAAATGGAGCAGACTGTAAATCTGTTGGCGAAGCCTTCGGAGGTTCGAATCCTTCTCCCCCCACCTTTTTTATGTCATTACCAAAAAAGCCTTTTCCTTTGCTTGAAAAGGCTTTTTTTCATGATTTAATAGCCCTTGTCATTTCTCTTTTTCCTTTTGGGCCTGGTAGCTTTTCGATTAAAAAACCTGATTCCTTCATGTTTCTTCTTACCTGCCCCTTGGCTGAATAAGTCACCAGTATCCCTCCCCTTTTTAATATTCCCGACATCTTTTCAAATATTGCCTTATCCCATAATTCAGGTTGAATATCCGGAGCAAATGCATCATAATAGATCAGGTCATAATAATCTTTTTTTAATTCCAGGTCTTCTAATGCCGACATATATTTCCTGAATAAAAAATAATCACCAAAAGCTTTTTCTTCTATCCATGACATCTTGTGCATTTCCGAGAAAACACTTCTTTCACCATCACCTTCAAAGCCAAAATCCAAAAGCTTATACTCATCTTCAAGAAGGGGAAATGCCTCAACTGCATCATATATTATTTTTGTATGGTTATCACGGCCATACCTGTAGGTTAAAAAAGCATTTAACCCTGTTCCCCATCCCATCTCGAAAATTCTAAGCTCTTTGCTTCCAGAAAGCATTTTTAATCCATGATTTATAAAAACATGAATACTTTCCTGAATAGCCCCATTTATTGAATGAAAGTGTTCATTCAGTTCCGGAAGAAAAAATGTAGGCGAACCATCAGCAGTAATCTTTAATTGCCTCTCTTGTTTCATTTCATTATCTGTTAAACTCAAGTAAAATATTTTTAATAGTATCCGTAGTTAAACTACTTGATAATACTTCGCCCTGAGGGTATGAATACATAAAAACATTATGGTATGTTGCCCCAACAACCAAGGCATCTGATTCGCTCCATTCGAGATAACGAATCCCTTTTTCTATCACCCAGTCATAATAAGCTCCATCCTCTGTGTTTACAACACCAATACCCTCTGAATGAGCCACTAAAGCTTTTTCACCCTCAATTTTCAAGACCTTTCTTATAGAATCAACAGGCAGGGTAAATTCTTCTAAAAACAAATTGCTTTCAATGCTATATCTCTTCATAACATTTATCCCATTTTGCTGTCCAACAATCGTTAGTGTTTTTTTGTCATAAGGAATTATTGATTGTATAGATATGCCATGAATAAGCTCATTTGCAATACCTCCTCCCGGATCATAATAACTCCTTAGTTTTTGTTCCATAAGCCCAGGTCTTTTTTCATTTAAAACAAAATAAGAACCAGTATGAACAAAAATATCCGGGACATAAAAATCGGATAGCTCAAATGACATTGACAAAGTTCCATTTGAAGTATACGCATTTACACATTTATAAAAAGGAAGCCCAACATAAATGAAAGGCCATTTGAAATAAATAGTATTAATAAACGGGCTTACAGGCCCAAGTGTTGAAGGCAAATCCCACAACAATGAACCATCTTCTATACTATAATTTCTTAATCCATTGGTATATCTTTCAGATATACCAATTATCTTGTCCCGGCTATTAAGATACGAACCTGAATAATCTCCGGATAACTCCATTATCGAAACCATTCCACCTAAAGAATCCAAGACATTTAAAAATATCTTTCCTCCTGCACCGGAAGTAATTACACATACTCGTTCTATCTTCCTAACTGGAACATCCAACTGAACAATATTATAATATGTTTTAACAATCCCTCCTGACAACGCATTTACCTGAAGTTTATACTGACCGCTTTTTTCGATATTTCCATCAATAATATAATCAACCTGAATATCACAACTATCAGTTTCAGGATAAATCAACACCAGATTTCCTAAAGGGACATTTGTCTCTTTTGATAAAAAAACACGCACTTCATCAATGAGCCCATGGGAAACAATTCTTGCCTTTACTTTTATGGTATCACCCAACTCAACAACCTGCCCTTCATAAGGTAATTGAATCTGAATTTTTATAATAAAATCTTCTGCATCCTTCTTGCATCCTGATAAAAGAAACAAACATAATATTAAAACAATTCGATACATTTCGGATTTCTTAGACTATTTTACAGCTCTTAAACAATCAGGCACTACGCCAAAGCATAAATTACCTGTTTAAAGCAAAAATCTCATTCTTGAATTAAGTAAAATTAATAACAATAGTTACAAAACCCTATTTTTCAACAATATCTTTTGTTATTAAATTACTATGTTTATCAAGGTTTTTACTTGGATAAGGAAATGATTTGCACCTTATCCTTCAATCCATTTATTTCTTGAATATCAAGAGGTGTTCCAGGTTTATTTGCCACAACAAATGAGGCGAGGGATACTGCACATATTACTGAGTCCATGGCACTCCTTCCCTTGATAAAACTTTCAGCCACTGCTGCTACCAGGGCATCTCCTGCACCGGTAGTATTTACAATCGTTTTGACATCCATCTTTGCTTTAAAACAATTGTCCTTATCTTTATAAAAAACGCCATCCTTATCAAGAGATACAAGCAGGGCTTTTAATCCTTTCCCGATTAATTCCCTGGCATAGCCTGTTATCTGAATTTCAGAATTCAATTCATTCACTGATAAGAGGTCAATAAACTCCTGGCGATTAGGTTTGATAAGATAAATTCCATTAAGGTCAATGTTTTTTAAAACCTGCCCACCCATATCAACAATAAGCCTGCCTCCCTTGCTAATGATTGTCTTAAAAAGGCACATCAACCAATCTTCATCTATTCCTCCGGGCAAACTGCCTGAAACAATAAACAAATCACCTTTAGCCACTGTAGCATCAATCTCATAAAAGAGAGTTTTCAAAGAAAGCGGATCCACATAAAGTCCTTTTTCATTAATTTCAAGGAAAGAGGATTGTCTAAGGTCATTTCTTTTTATATTCTCCCTCACTCTTCCTTCAATAAAGATCGGACGCACATGGAGTCCCTGCCTGTGAAGGGAACTAAGGTATTGCATTGCATTCTGGTTTCCAAGCAACACAAAGTTTTCAACCTTCATGCCCAATTGATATAAAAAACGGCCTACATTTACCCCTTTTCCAGCAGCCAAAACAATCTTTTCCTGCTTATCTGTCTCAAGAATTTCAGTGCTCTCAATAGTTTCAAAAATATCAAAAGCAGGATTAAGGGTCAGTGTATAAATCATTTTTTATGGGTTAGCCTTGCCAGATAATGAAATTGTTCACCCTCCATTAGCATTTCAGCTTCAAAACCTGATTTATCAGCAATATCACTTAGGGTTCCAAAATCAACATACAACCACTGAAATGGTTTTTGATGACTGCCATTATAGCTTAAACTGTAACGCACTTCACCATAATATTTCCCGGCAAGGTTAATCAAAAAGGAACCATCTTCATCCCGGAATAAATAAATCAGGTCTGTACTATCAAGTAGAATCTGCCCATCAGGGTTGAGGAGCTTTTTAACTTTTTTCAACAAACTACCAAGCCCCTTTAGGTTTTTAGCCATCCCGATGCCATTCATTAAAAAAAGAATGGTATCAAATTTCTTCTGCTGATATTCGAAAATATCTGCACATATCGCATTGTTTAGCCCTCTGGATTTCATGATTTCAACTGCTTCCTCCGAAATATCAAGTGGCAACACATCATAGCCTCTTTTCATTAGTTCCAAAGAATGGCTTCCTGCACCAGCTCCCGCATCAAGAATAGAGCCATAGCACATATCCAAAGCTTTTTGCTCTTCCAAAGGCATACGATTTGCATCTCTGAAAAAGTATTCAGCAGGCAATGTCTCATCCTCTGCAACATCCAATTTAACAATGATAGTAGCATCAATCTTCCCATTCAGGTAATCCTTGAATGCCAGTCCAAAAACATCATCAAAATTCTTCATAAACACTAATTTTTCAAGGCATTAATAAGCAACTATCCCCATAACTCAGGAAGCGAAATTCATTTTCAAGGGCATATTGATATACTTTTTTCCAGTCTTTCCCTATGAGTGCCCCAACAAGTAACAACAAGGTACTCCCAGGTTGATGGAAATTAGTAACAAGGCCTTTAACCAATTTAAAGCGGTATCCGGGTGCTATTAACAGAGAAGTTGAACCGGATAAATGACTGATTTTTAAAGCCAACATGCTTTCAATAACAGCTTTCAAGGCAACATCAACCGGAACTTCTGTCCTTCCTGTATGATAGGGTTCCCATTGAAGCACATTCATTATCCCGGGAGAAGACACCCTCCTTTCGAGTATCATTACTCCATGCCAATATATGCTTTCCAGTGTCCTGACAGTAGTAGTTCCAACAGGGATTAATTTTTTATTCAAATTATTATAAAGCCATTGTATCGTTTCTATGGAGACCACAAGTTGCTCACTATGCATGAGATGATCCCTCACATCAGGGGCACTTACTGGTTTAAAAGTTCCTGCCCCCACATGTAAGGTGACATAGTTTAACTGAATTCCCCTCAAACTTAAGTTGCTTAATACTTCAGGTGTAAAATGCAGTCCGGCAGTGGGTGCAGCCACTGAACCATTAAATTCAGCGTATATAGTCTGATAGGTGGTTTTATCCGCCTGAACAGCTTCTCTTTCAATATATGGGGGAATAGGTGTATTGCCCGCAAGTTCTAATACCTCAGCAAAGGACAACTCCTCTGGCTCCCAGTAAAAACGAACCAACCATGCATCTTCAACAGCTTCTAATTTTTCAGCATATAAAGTACCAGAGCCATCTGACGTCTGAAAACTTTTTTCCAAAAGGCCATTTTTCCATTTCCTGGCATTCCCTATAAAACACTTCCATATTACTGGGGGCGAAAAAGAAAAAGCCCTTTGAACATCTGTTACCGGCAAATGAGGCTCAAGGCAAAACACCTCTACTCTGGCTCCTGTAGCCTTAAAAAACTCAATTCTTGCCTGTACAACACGGGTATTGTTAAATACCATAACCGAATCATCGGGCAATAAACCGGGCAAATCTTTAAAAATCCTGGTTTCTATATCCCCTTTATGATAGTATAAAAGCTTTGAACTATCCCTGGGTTCTGCCGGAAAAAGTGCAATCTTTTCATTTGGCAGGTCATATACATACTCACTGATATACAATTCGTTGTCTATTGGCATCTTATTCTTTTTATCCTCATTGCTATTCATCAGGGATTGTCTTAACCATTCATCCTGCCCTATATTGTTTTCTGATATTGCAATAAAACTTTACTTTTTACTCCAATTTGAAAAAGGCATCAATGAAAGGTTTACATTTAAATACCTTGCATCCTGTGTTACTTCTTCCTTAAGCCAGTCAGGTTTTTCGACTGCAATATTTATATGCCCGGGAACAGCCTGGGCAATTACCAAACCATTATTCTTTCCCAAAAACTCATCTATCTCCCATTTCAAACCCCTGAACAAATAATCATACCTTATTTTGTCAAGTTGGGCTTCAGAAAAATGCTCAATCATAAATATGGCATCCTCCATCTGTATTACTGAAACAACCTGAGTCTGATCAAGAACCGATTCTCCTGCTTTAAATGTCATCTGGGCAATATCACCTTTAATCCTTACCCTAAGCGATTTGTTCCGGGCAATAAAAATGTATGCCTGCCTGATACGCTCACCTTGCAGGCTTAGCTTTATTGAATTCCATTTTTCAATGTCAACAAGGAACTTTCGCTTTATCATCCCAGGCATAATAACCGGTTTTCAAGACATTAACCATCACAAATCACAAGTGTCAAAATTAATAAAAACATTGATGCTGCCCAATAATCCCATCTTCTTATTTCAATTACATGAGTCATGATTTTATTAACTTTGTATCATCAATAATAAAAAAACAAATAAGAAACCATGTATGTGTTTTATGTGAAGGGCCTTTCATTGGGCGAAAATGTCTTGAACAATGAAGAATCACATCATGCAATAAAAGTGCTTCGTTTAAAGGCTGGCAACGAAATCATTGTCACCGATGGAAAAGGATTAAAAACCAAAGCACTAATAACTGTTCCTGATAGCCGTTCATGCTATTTTGAGCCTATTGAGGAACCTCTTATTTGCCCTCCCCGACCATTTGAACTTCATATTGCCATTGCCCCTACAAAAAATATTGATCGTATCGAATGGTTCCTTGAAAAAGCTACTGAATGTGGTATTGATACCATCACCCCATTGATATGCGATAATAGCGAAAGACTAGTCATTAAACCCGACAGGCTGGAAAAAATCCTGCTTTCTGCAATGAAACAAAGCCTTAGGACCCATCTTCCTGTTTTAAACCAGCCTTTCAAATCAAAGGACTTTATAAAACTTCCCTTTCATGGACAGAAGTTCATCCCCCATTGTTATGATAATGAACGTGCTTCCTTTAAAGAAACATACAAAAAAGGGAACAATGCACTCGTCTTGATTGGCCCTGAAGGTGATTTCTCTGTTCACGAACTGGATCTGGCTATCAGCAATGGTTTTATGCCTGTTAGCATGGGCAATTTCAGGCTGCGTACTGAAACAGCTGCATTGGCTGCTTGCATGCAACTTAACTTTTTAAACGACCTGATATAAAACATTTAATCATAATGCTTTTATATAATTTTTGAAAAAAATGAAAAAAACTGTTTTTCTATTATCGTTGATCATCCTGATAGCATTAAACATTCAGGGTCAAAACATTCAGATTGCCCTTATGAAATACAGAGGAGGTGGCGATTGGTATGCCAACCCAACTTCTCTTCCCAACCTTGTTGAGTTTTCAAACAAAAACCTGGGAACATCAATAAGCACTAATATCGCTACTATTGAACCCGGAAGCTCAAATATTTTCAACTACCCTTTTATCCATTTAACAGGGCATGGAAATATCATCTTTTCTGCCCAGGAGGCTGAAAACCTTAGAAGATATCTCATCGGGGGAGGGTTCCTGCATATAGATGACAACTATGGCCTTAATACCCACATCCGCCGGGAAATGAAAAAAGTTTTCCCTGAACTTGACTTTATTGAAATCCCTTTTTCGCACCCGATTTATCATCAAAAATATCAATTCCCGGATGGCCTTCCAAAAATCCATGAGCACGATGGACTCCCTCCGCAAGGATTTGGTTTGATATATGAGGGAAGGCTTGTATGTTTTTTTACATTTGAAACCGATCTTGGTGATGGCTGGGAAGACCAGCTTGTCCATAACAATTCAGAAGAGACAAGGCTTAAAGCCCTAAAAATGGGTGCCAATATTATTCAATATGTGTTCTGTAGAATTGGCGAATAGCATTTTTTGAATCATTTTCAGCTTAGAGGCATAAGAATAATAAGGATTTTTTTTTGGGATTTATTATGCAATCATGGGTTCTTATGCATATTTTATTTGGGCTTTAGTAATAAAAAATCAGGAAAATAAGTAACATTTTATAATAATGCTTCGTTAAACCCGTAGTAATCACCTATATTGACCCCATGGAAAACACCTGTAAAATTATTATCCTACTTATTGGATTGATGGGACTTTCAGCTTGTATTGCCACTAAAATAGCTCCAGAGATGGAAAAAGAAACAGGATGTATTAACTTTTCAGGGCATGAATGGGAAGTTAAAAGCAGCTACGAAAAAGGAGGCCCGGGAGGAAACTATTTTGGGTTATACAACAATAACATTAAAGTAGATGATTTGGGCAGGCTTCATTTAAGCATACAGAAAGCAGATAAATCATGGGTTTGTGCTGAAATAATGTCATACGAACCATTTGGTTATGGACGTTATACATTTCAGTTGGTTGGGCGGATTGACCAATTTGACAGAGACATGGTATTAGGGATATTTTTATATGACAATGATAAAGCACCTCATTATAATGAGATAGATATTGAGTTTTCACAATGGGGTTTCAAAGATTATCCAAACACCCAGTATGTTGTCCACACAGGGGCAAAGCGTTTTATAAGAGAACGCTTTCAAAGTATGCTCTCTGGAACACACACCACACAGTCAATTCTCTGGGCACCCGATAGTATTGTATTTGAAAGCTATCATGGCCATTATGACCCCGAGCAACAAAGTCGGGAACCTTATCAAAGGTGGGTTTACCGGGGAAGGCATAACCCAAGCCCGGAAAACAGCAAAGTCCATTTAAACTTATGGCTCAGGGATGGGCGCTCACCTTCATCAAAAAGCGCAAAAGAAATCATTATTTCAAATTTCACTTTTCAGCCTTTGGAAGAGACCAAGCCTTACCTGACCCGACAAGGGGTTTCAAAAGAGGTGATACCGGTTGGGATAAAGGAGTAAAATCAAGGACTTCCATCGCTTCTTTCATAATAAAATAAGAAGCCTTTAATCTCTCAACTGTTGGTGGTACTATATCCCACTGGTTCCATTCTAACCTGGGTGTTTTAATTGTAGTAGAGTTTAATACTGCCGTAATCGCAATCCCATCAGAGATCATCGTCTCACGCTCAGGGGTATTTCTGTCATCATGCATCACCTCTAACATCGAAGGATCAACAAAATTAAGAAGCGTCCAGGGAATCCGGATAAAAACATAGTCAGGATAATAAACCAAACCTTCACGACTGGAGTATGGCTGGGTATTATTTCTGACAATAAAATCACCTATCGGATAAATTGCGTTCTCCCAATGGTTGTTTTTCCATCTCACTTTCATCCAGGGAGCACCATCAGTAGCAATAGAATGGTATAGCTGTTCAGGGCCTGAAGTGCCAAACCAGTTGGCAAAAAGATCATAAGCCTGGGTAACATAAAGGCTGGCATGATTGTTTGAAACAGCGAGATAAAACTCTGCCCTGTTATCAAGTTGGGTGCCATTGGGCAACAATGATTCTCCAAGCTCAGCCTTATAAGTATCAAAAGCAATAAGCATTGTATCACCGTCAGCCAAAGGCTGGGATAATCCCACCTTGACAAAAAAGTATTCACTATTGTAATCAGCTTCAATCTTGTTTAACTGACCGCTAGCACTCGCCGAGGGAAAAAACATAAAGTCAGGCTCAGCTTCATCGAAGGCAATAAGGCCAAAGTTTTCTTCGGCTGAGCATACATTATGCCATAGAGGACGGCGTTCAAGGCCGGTTCCCATTGGGGCAGTAATCCAGCAATTTTTAAACCATTCATCTATCCATGCAAACACAAATCCACCTCCACACTGGGCATTATAAATATTCTTAAGTAACCTCACATTGTCATTGCCCTGCTTTTGTTCATCCTGACCGCCATGATTCATGCCACTATGGGCGTAATGGGCATTACCCCAACTGGATGGAACCCCATATTCTGCAATAAACAAAGGCATATTCTGATAATGTGATTTTAAATTGTTCAGATACCCGACATAAGAGTTTGGACCATATTCATCAGCATAAACAAGATATTCAGGCTGTTCACTAATAAAATCAGGGAAATAGGGATATGCGTGGTAACTGGCAAAGTATCCTGCCGGGGCATTTATATTTTGGAGTCCTGATAAATCGACAGAGATAATATCCTCGGTGCTGTCAGGTTGCTCTGTAGGGTGTTCAAGTGGATCTAATGTAGGCCAGCTTGACATGCTTACTGGTCGTTCAACCCCATAAGTGGTCCTTTCATACATGATTACCTTATCAAGACGGGCAGCAAACCAAACCTCTGTAGGGCTTCCCTCGGCAAGGGCCACTGCCTGTCCTGTAAATGATGTATGCATATAATTCATCATATTAGTCTGGATAACCTCATAGGGATGAACTTCTCTTCCAATGATATAACCGGCTATCCACCTTGATACATCTTCGGTATAGTCGCCCCATGCACGACCAGGTCTTTCAGCAATAAACCTGTTACCATGCACTGCATCAATAACTTCTTCAATATCAGCATCAAACTCTTCAGTAAATGTATAAAAGTCAGCCTGGGGCAATTCTTCATCCAGCCAAACACCATGAAACAAGAGTATTGGCCTTGAAGGGTTCTGCCTGTTATATCTGGCCAGTTCTTCATAAAAAGCAGGATAATGAAGTGTATAAACCCTGATGGCATTAAAACCAAGCTCTCCCATCTGATTGAGCCATGCCCTGTATTGCTCGGCACTTGCAGCCATCTGTCCGGGATGAGTACCTGGAATGGAAACACCAAGGTTCACACCATTCACAAAAAATGGCTGATATTCCTGTTGATCATCAATAAGTCCGATATAATTCCCTACAGTAGCAAAAGGCACAGGATCAAGACGGTAAAGGTAGAAATCCTTTGTGGCTTCCTTGTATAAGGAGACATTGTTTATTGTATAAGTCTCAAAATGAACAGCAGACACTTTAACCTGATAAATAATTGGCTCAGTTTCCATGGCCGGATTAAAAGCTCCAGGCACTCCATAAGGGCTTGGCACTCCAGCTTCAGGGGCATAAATAATACATTTTGCATCACGCTTTGCACCATTTCTTATGGAAACAAAATATGCACCCGGTGTGGCCTTTCCCCCATTATTTTTCTGACCATCCCACTTTATCTCATAGTAACCAGCCTGCATATTGCCACTTATCAGGGTAGTAACAAGCTTTCCGGAGACATCAATGATTTCAAGCTCAACAATGCCTTCCTTCTCAATATGGAAAGGAATAAGCACATGAGAAGTAAATGGATTGGGATAAGCATTGAACAAATAAACCCCCTTTGGATGCTTCCTGTCTGCATCTGGGCTCCTAAGCTCAGGAACAGATACTGAATAAAACCCATTCTCATCAGTTGTTGTCTGATATACTTTATCCGGATATTGAATATCTGTAAAAATCACAGTAGCTCCAGGGATTAATTGACCAAACTGGTCAAAAATCCTGCCTTCAATAGCCATTGATGAAAAAATGCCCAAAGGGGCATTGACAATTAAAAGGATAAATAATAATACTTGTAATATGTATTGATTTTTCTTCATAAACAAAATGGGTTTTGTGGATTGCAAACTTACGCTTTTTCACCACAAAACCCTAATATATGTCCTTAAATTAAAACTAAGGAAATAACTGACAGAAAATCAAGCTAAGAATTCCCGCTCTTCCTGCCAAGGCGCCCTACACTTTCCATATTTCGGGCGTTAAATAGTTCTTTCCCTTCCGGGGTGTATAAATAATCCAACCGGTCGCGGAAATGATTGACAACAGCGTTACGGACCATCTTCATGGTGCTGTTCACCATGTGGTTTTGCTCTGTAAAGGCTTCATCCACTACTGCCAGGGCTGAGGGAAGCCACCGGGATGGGAACAAACCATCCAAATCACCGCCAGGCATAAACCTGTCCAATTCCTGGTTTAGCTTTTTTAAAGCAAGTTTTTGACCTTCAACAGTATCAAGTGATTGATGATGCTTTGATACATAATCATTTAAAATGGCCTTATTAGGCACCAGGATCGCAGAGGTATAGTTGTTCTGGTTATTATAAAGCATTACCTGGTCTATAAAGGGCGAATTATCAACAAGGGCTTCTTCAATACCTTCGGGACTATATTTCTCCCCATCGCTTCCTATCAATAAACTCTTGTTCCGTCCCAGGACATATAAGTATCCATCTGTATCCAGATAACCTAAATCACCCGTAAAAAGCCAACCATCCTTAATTGTTTCAGAGGTAGCAATATCATTTTTCCAGTAACCTTTCATCACATTGCCCCCCTTGATTACGATCTCCCCTTTCTGCCCAATGGGAACTTCAAGCCCCTTTTCATCACATATCTTTAATTCAAGCCAGGGAACTACTTTCCCGCTCGAACCCAATTTATGATGATTGGGAGTGTTGGATGAAATTATTGGAGATGCCTCCGAAAGCCCATATCCCTGAAACATTGGGATGCCTACCGCATAAAAAAACCTTTGGAGTTCAATATCCAGCAATGCCCCTCCCCCAACGAAAAATTTAAGACGCCCTCCAAAGTTCTGCCTTATTTTTTTAAATAATATGATATCAAACAAGGCATAAAGGGGCTTATATAATTTCCTGAACCCTTTCCCCTTATTAAAACCTTCCTGGTTATAGGCATAAGCTATATTCATAGCCGTATTGAACATTTTCCAGGCGAAAGGGCCTTTATCCATGACCCCTTTTTCGATGTTTTTTCTGAAATTTTTTGCCAGTGCCGGAACACTTAACAAAAAATATGGCCTCACTTCTTTTATGCAAATCGGGATATTTCTAAGGGTTTCATTTGCCGTTTTTCCAAGCTTAACAGAAGCCAGGCTTGCCCCATTCCTGATAAGGCTATAAATACCTACTGTATGGGCAAAAGAATGATCCCAGGGCAATATATGCAATGAGGTATAATACTCTGGAACATCAAATATTGCACTTGCCTGTTCTACATTTGTCAGATAGTTATGGTGTGATAGCACAATCCCCTTGGGATCGGCTGTAGTACCACTTGTGTAACAAATATTTACTTCATCATCAGGCAACTGGCTTTTTATGATATGTTCAATCACTTCGGGATTTTCGTTGAGCCATTGACTGCCTGATTCCATGAATGAATCAATAAAATACACCTTTAAATTACTGCGGGGAACATAATGCTCATTTTCCTGTGGAGGATCGAGCAATAGTAAAAACTCAAGTTCAGGCAGATGATTTTGAATTGTGAAAATTTTATGTTTATGACTACCTGAAATGATGACCCCTTTACACCCTGAATGAGCCAACCTGAATTGCAAATCAGCAGCTTCATCAATTTTTACGGATAGAGGTACACAAATAGCTCCGCAATAAATAACTGCAAGTTCCCCAATGACCCAGTGATTGCGGCCTTCACTGATGAGTGCGATACGATCCCCTTTTTTTACCCCTGCCTTGATAAAGGCAGCAGTCAACTTATAAACATCCTCTTTTGCTTCCAGATAGGTCGTCCCTTTATAGTGGTTATTTGTCTTTTCCCACAAGAGGACATTGTCTGAAAATTTCTCAACGCTTTCTTCAAATAACGAAGGAATGGTTTTCATGTTTGTTAAAATTAGTTTCTCTTTAAACAGGTCAAAGCACCTGTGGTTTAGCGACATGCAAGCACTTTTGCCTGCTTATGTCAAGCTTGGGTTCTAAGTAACTTTATAAAAAAAGCAATTTTAAAAAAACTACTTAAAACCCTGTTACAAAGATTGAACAAATTACGTAATTTTGTCGCGTTTTTCCAAGCATATATAATAATTGCTTAAAAAACAACCAATCAACATATTACGTATTTAAATCATTTTTTTGTAATCATGTTTGAACCCAAACTTTTTACCACCTTGCGCAATTACAAGCGCGAGGACTTCATCTCAGACCTTATCGCCGGCATCATAGTGGGTATTGTGGCTTTGCCTTTGGCAATTGCCTTTGGGATTGCAAGTGGCGTTTCTCCCGAAAAAGGTCTTATTACTGCTGTCATCGCCGGTTTCCTGATCTCTTTTTTGGGAGGGAGCCGTGTCCAGATTGGCGGGCCAACAGGTGCTTTCATCGTAATCGTTTACGGTATTGTTGAGCAATTTGGGATAAATGGCCTTATCATTGCCACCCTTATGGCCGGCATTATGCTTATTGCCATGGGCGTTTTAAAACTTGGCAATATCATTAAATTCATGCCTTATCCTATTGTTGTAGGATTTACAAGTGGTATCGCGGTTGTAATCTTTTCAACCCAGATAAAAGACTTCTTAGGATTGGATGCTGGCAATGTCCCATCTGATTTTATTGATAAGTGGGGATTTTACTTTGAGCATATTAGCACTGTCAACTGGATTGCACTGGCAATTTCTGTTGGGACAGTTTTAATTTCAGTGCTTTGGCCAAAAATCAATAAAAAAATCCCAGGCTCATTATTAGCGATTATCTTCTCAACCTTAGCAGTAAGCTATTTTAACCTGCCTGTCGAAACCATAGGTACAAAGTTCGGTGAAATATCTGCTACCTTGCCTAAACCACAACTTCCCAGTTTAGACTTTGAAACCATAAAGATGCTATTGCCTTCAGCATTTACAATTGCAATTTTAGGGGCTATTGAATCTTTATTATCTGCCATGGTTGCCGATGGGGCTATTGGAGGGAAACACCGTAGTAATACCGAGCTTATCGCCCAGGGTGTAGCCAATATCATCACACCGCTTTTTGGAGGGATTCCTGCTACCGGAGCCATTGCAAGAACTATGACAAATATCCGTAATGGTGGAAAAACACCTGTTGCCGGGCTTATTCATGCAGTTGTGCTGTTGCTGATATTATTGTTTTTCGGGAAATGGGCAAAACTTATCCCACTGTCCTGTTTGGCGGGTATCCTTGTTATAGTTGCTTATAACATGAGCGAATGGCGTTCGTTTAAAGGGATTTTCAGAAATTCAAAAAGCGATATTGCTGTATTGCTTGTTACATTTTTCCTGACTGTTATTGTTGATCTTACTGTTGCCATTCAGTTTGGCCTTTTACTTGCAATGTTCCTGTTTGTTAAAAGGGTTATGGAAACTACAGATATTGAAGTTATCAACAATGAAATATCCAGCGACTCTGAATTATTGAATGAAGATATCGAAAAACTGAACATCCCTAAAGGGGTTGAAGTATATGAGGTTAACGGGCCTTTCTTCTTTGGCGTTGCCAATAAATTTGAAGAAGCAGAAAAGCAGATTGGCAAAAAAGCTTTGATCCGGATTATCAGAATGCGCAGGGTCCCATTTATTGATTCCACAGGTTTGAAAAACATGAGAAGTTTTATCCTGCGTTCAAATAAAGATGGCTTTCATATTATCTTGTCAGGTGTTAACAAAAAGATAAAAAAATCACTTGACGATGATGGCTTGTCAGAAATAATCGGTGCTGATTTTATTTTTGACAATATTAATGCTGCCCTTGCTAAAGCAGAATCAATGCTTATTGATAAAGAAAAAAAACTAATCATCTGAGAGGGGGAATTTTTCAAACACCCCTAATCCAAATAAAGCAAAATCATACTTAACCGGGTCGCTGGCATCCAATTGCCTGAGCGATCCGGTTAATTGTTCTACGGCTAACCAGTCATCCTGTTTACGCCCCAATATTCCCAATGCACGCGCAACCCTGCCCGAGTGAACATCCAAAGGGCACATCAGTTCTGAAGGAGGAATAGATTTCCATAACCCAAAGTCAACCCCAAATTCATCTTTGCGCACCATCCACCTTATAAACATATTTAACCTTTTTGCTGCCGCCCCTTTGACCGGATTAGAAATGTGTTTCAAAGCGTGGACAGTTGGATTTTCAATAAAGAACCCTTCCCTGAACCCGATAATCGCCTGCTTTATCCCCCCAGCATTAAATCCTTTGAGAAAAGCCATTTCAAGCGAACCATATTCAAGGTAAACCCTTTTCAGGGCATGAAGAAAAATAATAAGGTCATCTCCGTTAAAAGTCCTGTGAACAAATTGTTTTAAATGCTTTTCATTAGGCTTATCAAATCCGGTTACAAAGTGATAAGGATCATTGTCCATTAGGTTCAGCAGCTTAGAAGCATTGGCAATGATGCTCTTTCTTTGGCCCCAGGCTATTGTTGAAGCAAGGAAAGCAGCTATTTCAATATCCGCTTTTTTTGAAAAACGGTGAGGTATCTGGATGGGATCAGTCTCAATAAAAGAAGTTTGATTATAAAGACGGTATTTATGTTCAAGAAAATCCTTCAACTCTTCACTATTCATTGTTGTCGTCATAATCAAAACACTAAACCAGGTCTATTCCTTTAATCTGGCGATATAATTCAACAGCATAGATATCTGTCATCCCGGAAACAAAGTCAATTACCGACCTGAGTTTTCCATAAAGATCAGTACCAGGCTCAACATACTGGGCAGGCATCAATGATAAAAGCTTTTTATTATAATCCGATTCAGGCTTTAAAAATGCGAGTGTAAACTCTTCCAACAAAAAACCAATAACATTATAACCCGTAATTTCAACTTTGGTAACTGAAGGGTGGTTATATACTTTTGAAAAAGCTTCCTCAGCACAATAATTCATTGCCTTAGCGGTTTCAGGCTGAAGCATATCAATCATTTTCCCATGAAATGTACCCTCCATAATTTCCTGATAATGGCTAACAAAACCATCGGCAACCTCACTGACCAGTTTATTAATCACCATTGCCCTGAGATAGGCTGTCTGTTCGTTGGCATCCCTAACTACTGTAAAGTTCTTTTCCAATCTTTCCAGACGCGACCTGTCAGCTTCATTCTGAAAAAAACGATAATAAATATCATGTACTGTATTAACAGATAGGATATTAAGTTTTGAAGCATCCTCCATATCCATGATCTGGTAGCAAATATCATCAGCAGCTTCAACAAGATATACAAGAGGGTGTCTTACACAAACCCCCTGTGTGGATAAATTATTGTTTAACCTGTGCAGTCCGGTTTTTGATATAATTTGTTCAAAGGCCTGAGCTTCACTTTGAAAGTATCCATATTTATTTTTTCTCCCTTTGTCCATTGAACTGAAAGGGTATTTTATTGTAGCTGCCAGGCTTGCATAAGTCATTGCAAAGCCTCCTGGCCGACGTCCATTAAAAGTATGGGTCAAAAGCCGGAGCAGGTTGGCATTCCCTTCAAAACAGATTAAGTCTTCCCATTCGGCCTTAGAAACAACCTCTTTGAAGCGGATCCCATTTCCTTCGCTAAAAAACCTCGATATTGCATTCTCACCGCTATGCCCAAAAGGAGGGTTTCCAAGGTCATGTGCCAGACAGGCTGCCGCAACAACAGAGCCTATTTCAGAGACCAATAAAGCCTCTTCCTTATCCATGTTCCCAGTCAATTGCCTTGAAACAAGGTTCCCAATACTCCTGCCCACACTGGCAACTTCAAGGCTATGGGTCAGCCTGTTATGCACAAACACCCGTCCGGGTAAAGGAAACACCTGCGTTTTATTCTGGAGCCTTCGAAAAGGGGCTGAAAAAATCAAACGGTCAAAATCTCTCTGAAACTCAGTTCGTATCTCCTGCCAATTGCCCGGTTCCCTGTCTTCCTGGCCAAATCTTTGGCTACATAACAACTCTTTCCAATCCATTTGTTTTTGATATCTGGATTCAAAGATACATTTTTTTGAGTATCATTATATTCATTCATTTCAAATTCACAAAGCCTTTCAGCTAAAAGCTCCAAATCATTAAAAAAGCAAAAAGCCTTCTCTTTTGATATTATTTTTCATAGCTTTGTATGCAACACCGTTGTTTTTATCAGCTTACATAAGAGTTTCAAGGCCTTTAAAAATACTGTTGCAGCAAATTTGGTAAAAACAAAAAACATAATGGTTGTGGAAGACATGCATCAGCATTTTATTGAAATTGCTATTGATTTGGCTAACGAAAATGCCCTTAATGGCAATGGGGGGCCATTTGGGGCCCTAATAGTCAAAGATGGAAAAATAGTTGGGAAAGGATCAAATAGCGTAACATCATCGAATGACCCTACTGCCCATGCGGAGGTAAATGCCATCAGGGATGCCTGTAAAAATCTAAATACATACCAATTAGAGGGCTGCATCATATATACAAGTTGCGAACCCTGCCCCATGTGCCTGGGTGCAATTTATTGGGCCAGGCCTAAAGCAGTGTACTATGCTGCTGACCAACATGATGCTGCCAAAGCAGGCTTTGATGATTCATTTATTTATAAAGAAATCAACCTTGACCCTCAAAAGAGAAGTATCCCATCATTAAGGTTAAATATCGAAACCTCTTTTAAACCTTTTCAAAGCTGGATTGATAAAGAAAACAAAATTGAATATTAAGCCCGGTTCAGTGTATGGATGTGTCAGACATATATCAACAGGCCGCCAATATCCGCAAGAAGGGAATAGCCGGGGCGTTGTGCTTTGTTGCCGATATACCTCCTGGAAACCCTGCCAAAGCAGGTGCATGTATGCTTGTTGACAAGGATGGCATTATTTCTGGAACTGTGGGAGGAGGCCTAACTGAAAACACTGCAATCAATAAAACATTGGAATATATACGGGATCAAAAGTCTGGACTTGTGTCTATTGATATTGCATCCGAACAAAGAGCCTGTTTTTATATTCAATACCTTGAACCCCTTGCCCAACTATATATCTTTGGTGCCGGACACGTAGGGCATGCTTTGGCTACATTGGCTCCTATGGCAGGATTTGAAACCACTGTCTTTGACCCCAGAACAGACTGGCTCGAAAAACTACCCCTTAATGTTTCCCGAATACCATATTCAAATCCCATTGATGTTTTGAACTTAATACCGGACACTCAATCATCATACTTTTTCATCACATCGCATTCCCATCAATTAGACTTTGAAATCCTGGCCCATATCTGCCAAAGAGACTTCTCATATCTCGGACTTATTGCCGGAACTCATAAAATAGAAAAAGCAAAAGACTATTTAAGCCAAATTGGAATTTTCAGCCCTGAACTATGGGAAAAAATTGATACACCTGCCGGCTTACCTATTCATGCAAAGTCTCCTATGGAAATTGCATTCTCGGTTTGTGCCAAATTAATCCAACACCGAAATAAATAGACTAAAAATTAATCTTAATGAAAACTTTAATATCTATAAAAAAATCAACTATTGCCTGTCTGTTGGCGGCACTTACTTTATGCCCTGTTTTCACAAGCTGTACAAAAAAGAATGATACAATTGTGTTTGAAGGGAAAATATTTGACAATCAACTCAACATCAATGTGCAAAACGCAAAGGTAAGCATATATACAAAATACCTTGATTCAGGGGTTTACAACCAAAACTTTAAAGTTTCCGGTTCAGCCACCACCGACGAACAAGGAAACTATTCCATTGAAATCGATAAACATAATTTCACAGAAGTGTATATTGAAGTTGAAAAGGAAGGCTATTTGGCTTCCCAACAAAATATTGATATAGATTTCCTGGGTTCAAACAATACAGTTTCAACCAATTTGACAATACTACCTCTTGCTGAAATCACATTAAAAGTAAGAAACCAAACCCAATATAGCAATACCGATTATATCTCATACCAGTTTACAAATCAATCTATCAATTGTGAAAGTTGCTGCAACAACCTGCCCAATTATGGAATCGGCAAAACATTTTATGCCGAACAAAATTGCATTGTCATTGGCAATTCCTGGGTGAAAATATTTTGGGGTGTTGAAATTGCAGGTAGTTCCTACTCAAAAACCGATTCAGTATTCTGTAACGCTTTTGAAAACACTGTTTTTGAAATTGTTTATTAACATATCAAAATGGCGATTGGTCAAAACCTTTATCCACAATTGGGCTTAATCCAATACATTACCACAATCACTTACCCTTTTTCCCTCTTCTATTTGACTGAGCTATTTGAGACCCTCATGTGAGGTGGAGTTGAGTGCCTTATTCTTGAATATTTATGGGTTGATAAGGCAAGCTCTTTGGCTGGTTTTTGTTGCACATTGGCTTCTTTGATTTTGACAATGAGCATGCGAAATACTTAAAACTTTCAATATTTAGCATTCTCAATTGCTTTTTGTTTTGTTAAGCAACTCAAACAAACACCACATTCATTTGCTTTGTTTGGCTTATAGCAAGTGATTGTATTATTCAAATCTACATTTAATTGCCTTGCTAATTTTATTACCTCACTTTTATGCAAATTGATAAAGGGTGTTTTAATCAGAATTGAAGTATTTAAATTTGCAATAGTATTGATTTTATCAATGAAATCAATTCTACAATCCCAAAAAATAGAAGCGTCATCCTTGTTAATAGCCAAATATATTTCGTTTATATTCATTGATTCTGCTAAACTCAAAGCTGAGCTTATGAAAAGTAAATTTCTAAAAGGCACATATGCGTTTACTTGACCTAAGGGGAATCTTGCATTTTCATAAGAAGCTATATCAATATCATTATTTACAAGTGCTGATGATTTAAATAGTGTTTTATCCAATTCAATTATGTAATGCTTTTTCACATAGTATTTTTTAGCATTTTTCTTTGCATAGCTTAATTCAATACTGTGCTTTTGTCCATAATTAAAACTCACTGCAACAACTTCAAATTTTTCACTTGAAAGCTTTGCTAGTAAAGTAGTAGAATCAATTCCACCACTTAATAACAATATAGCCCTTTTACTTTTCATTGTGTTTTTTATATAACATTTCCCATGTTTTTGACATTTTATTTTTAAAGGGTTCTTTTTCTACTCTTGGAATAAAATTGCCATAATTATCTTCGTATGCCTTAAAATTTCCACAATATTTACAAAATTCTTCTAACTGCTTCACCAACAACTCAATGGTTATTTCTCTTAAAGCCGGGATAGCAATTTTTTTCTGGCTAATTCTATCTATTCCACCAGCAATTGCACAGGCGTAATACCCATTTTTATTTAAGCCAATACCACAATAATTAGTCACCCAACAGCCTTTTTTATAGTCGGCATCAATATAATTATCATCATCAATAGGGGCATCATTAAAAGGCGAAAAATATTCCACTACTTTATTTGTTTTGAAGGAGTCATAATCAATGCGGACATTTTGGTATTTTGCTTTCATTTCATCGCATAAAATACGTGATTTTTCTTCATAACCGTTAGAGACAATTTGCAATATTGTTTTAGATGAATGTTTTGTGATAAATTCTTCATGGATAAAATGAATAATCTTTGTAAATTCTGGATGCAAGGTTGGTTCACCACCCAAAATATTTATAAGTTCCCATTTTTTATTGAGTACAATTGACTCTTCTACAAATTGCTTAATATCTGAGAATGCTACAGACTCTTTTGTTGGCGATTGTGCACAAGATCGGTTACAACCTGGGCATTTTAGATTACAATTATAAGTAATATCAATTTCAACTTTATTGATATTTGGAAGAAAGGCTTTTCTTCCTTTGAATACATCTTCTTTTGTCAATGGCAACCTGGTTAAGATTTCCGCGATACATTGTTCTTTTAAGTCCCTACCACTATTTCTTTTTTCATAATCTCTTTCATAATAATAATTAATATAATCCATTTGAATAGGTTGTTGTGCCATTTCGACAATCGGCACCATAAAAGCAAAATCATCACATGTTTGCAGCCATTTGATTTTATACTGTTTTATTGGTTCTTCTTTGTGTTTAAAATATGGTAATGGTATTGAATCAAAAAGGTATTTCTTGAATGTTTTTAAATGTTGCCAAACATTGCCACCTGTTTTTCTTGGATTTGTAAAATCAACTGGGTAGCGATAATGTGGTTGAATTCGATAGGTTTGATGAAAGCGACCAATGATGACATCAGCATTATAAGCATCGTATTTTTCTGAAATTGCTGATAACACGGTATTTCCAATCAAAGCGTCATCGCCATCTAACATTACAATTATTGATTCAGGATTTGATACATAATAATGTATGGCCATGTACACATTTTCCATTCGCGTAGAAAGGTTTCTCTTTTTTATAAAAGTAACTTTATCTGAATAAAGTTTGATTAAAGTATCTATAAAATAAGAAAGTCCATTTTCGGAATTATCGTCTAAGAGTATAATCCCAAAATCAGTTGTATTTTGAGCCATTAAAGAATACCACATTCTTAGAAATCGGCCTATACTTACATTTCTAAAGCAAGAGACTATAACAATCTTTTCGTTTCTTTTTGGAATTGACCAATCGTACAATGATCCTTCAATATCAAAATTCCCATACTGTAAATCTGGTAATAAATTCTGTTCTACTTTATCTAAAATTGTTAGCCAGGCATATGGCTCTTTTTTTCGGTAGTTTTGTGGATGTATGTAAAAACTTCGATGGTCGCCACCTCTTATAGAAACTTTATTACTTTCTATTTGCTTTTTAAGTAAAGACCTTTGCCAGGTTAATTCAGGTTTTCCATTTTTATCAACTGAATTTGGCAAAGGGAACAAGTTATAAATACGTTGTTTATGCAATAATCCTAACCTTACTTCTGGAACAAATCCTCCATATGTAAAACCAACGTACTCATTTGTTACCTTATTTGGAATATTAAAACCTACGGAAATGACGTTTTTGTTCTTATCAAACTCTGACAACATATCTGAAAGAAAAGAATGGCAGTAATCTTTTCTACCAATTAAAACATCAGCATCCATTTGTAAAATATAATCTCCCATGCATTGGTCAAATGCATAAATCTGAGGCGCTAATGGAGCATTACTAATTGTATGTGAAGCCTCAGTTTCTATGTCAAACCATTGTTTATTCAGCTCAAATGTCTTTGTTTGGTCAAATAAGATGTATCTGTCAATGACATTATTTATTTTTAACTTTTTAATCTTTTCAAGTAACTCTTTTAAAGTTCCTTTATTATTAAATTCCCGTAGAAAATCCTTTTCTTTTGTATCAATAGAAACCACTACTTCATAAAAAGGATTAGGATATGATAATTGCTTTACGATGTGCTTAATATTTTCCTCAATGGTTGCAGTATCTTGCGGACAGGTTTTTATTAGTAACGATACTTTTTTATCAAAAGGAGTAACTTTATAGTAGCCAATACGCAAGTTTTGTGGCTCAAAATAATTATTCTTACTCAGTTTGACGCCATCAAAATAAACTCCAGTTATATATTTGTGCTCTTTAATCTTTGCGAAGAACAAATCTTCCAAATTGGAATCAATGCTTACTTGCTCCAGAATTTCTTGTTCATTAGGTTTTGCAAATTGATTAAAATGCTTTGTTTCTTCAAAAATAATATTGGCGAAGACACGATTTACAAAAACATTTAACTCTTCGAGTTCGGGGATCTCGAAATTGTTAATAGCGCTTCTTTTTAATTTTTGAAACCTGGAGTATTCATATTTATTGTAATAGTTAGCGTACAAATACATTCTTGCACACAAATTTAGAAACAAATTATCATTGTACTCTTTGCCATCTAAATCAATGATTTTTATAGTTTTCTCTACTCTAATGAAGTTCTCTGGTTTACAGTCTAAAATGATTATTTTTTGTTGCCAAAGCTCTGTAAGAATACTGATAGCTTCTTCTTCGGTATAGTTGATGCATTTTTCCCCTTTTTCGAAAGGATATTTTACAATGATGGTTTTTTGAGTTTTTATCAACTCTATGCAATATAGATGTTTTAGAGGCACAGGAAGGTTAACAAAAAAAGATTTTCTTCGGTATGCTTTTTCGAAACTTAGTGCTTCTTTGTTAAGAGGCAATAAAACCTTATAAACACTTTTTTCATCAGTGAATACAACTCCTTCTTGACCTATACCTAAATATTCAATCGCTTCGATACCTTGGTCTGAAAGAATGTTTTTTGCTTTGATGATTCTATCCTGATGCTTAAAAAATTCATACAGTTCCTTCCTGCTTTCTTCATAGGCATTTGCTTTTTTATTGTTACTTGTAGTAAGTCCATCTAATGAATATATGCAATAAACCAGATTTTCATCTACCTGTATGTTTAATATTTCCTTTTGAAGCAAAAGAAATACTGTAAACCAATGATCTTCAGCACTTGTTTTGGCTGGGTAATCTATTTTTAGAAATGGTTTAATAAATGTATTACAAGAAGGTAGTTCTGCTTTGGGATTTCTTTGTGCCATTTCAAAAAGTTGATTTAAAAGAAATTCCTTTTTCAATAGGTTTTTACTTGGTCTGTTTTTCCAACTTAAAATTTCTCCACCACGAGCCTGCTTATTACCGCATATTAAAACGTCAAAACTGGTTTCATTATACAATTTTTCAATTTGGTTTATTGTATTTTCACTGTAAATAACATCATCTGCATCAAGCCTACCTATTAGAATGCAATTGGGAAAGTTTTTTCGTGCATATTCATTTAAATAATTCCTTGTTAAATACACTTTTCCAAAATTCAAATTAAGCAAAACAATATTAGGATTTTGTGATGAAAATTCTTTTAGTATCGCTCCAGTATTATCTGTTGAACTATCAAGTCCAACCAGCAACACTATTTCTCGTTTTGTATTAGTTTGTTTTAATACTGATAAAACCGATTCCCTTATAGTCTTCTCTGCATTTTTTACAGGCATACAAATTACAATCTGTTCAGTGGGCGTGTAATTGAAATGTTTCTTTGCTCTCTTTAGAGATTTTTGATATGCTTCTTCTGAAAAATGAGCTTTATATTTTTTATAAAACAAGTCCAAACCCTTTTGCTTTCGTGGAATGTCATTGTTTACTTTTGGTCGGTTGTGATTATAGTGATAAACACCTATGTTTTCTATGACTATAATTTTGTGCAAGTCGTTTTTCCAAAGGAAACGAATCATTAAATCTCTGTCGCTTGTATTCGGCAAGGTTTCATCAAACCCGCCAATATCAACAAGATTTTGAGTTTTGAAAAACATATTACTGCCTTGTACACCTGGATTCCCGATAAAGAAATTTTCTGCATTTAATTGCTCTTTTGTCAAGTCAACATTCATCGTTGATGTATCGTCATTTTTCCAAATTAAGCGATGAAAAACAGCAACAGTATTTTTGCTGATTGCATTCACACAATCAGATAAATAATTTGGTAAGTATTCGTCATCATCATCTAAAATGCTTACATAACCATCCGGAGAAAGTCTGTAAGCTTCATAAATTCCTGTATTCCACGCACCTGTTCCTGACATATTACAGGTTCGTGAGTTTTTTAATACTATAGTAGGAAAATCTGTTTGATTTAGTTTTAAAGTTGCTCTTAGAATTTCAATGCGTTTTTGAATTTCAAAAATCTCGGTTTCAAATTCGTTGTCATCAATAATGAAAATATTCCATTTGGTTTTATCAATTCCAATTTGTTTGTATACAGAACTTAAACTTCGGTTAATCAACCAATCTGTTCTTTTTTGTGAAGTAGCTATAACAACAGAAAAATTCATATTGAGATATATCTTAAATCATTGGCAAAATTGCACTTTTTTTCAAGGTATTGGTTGAAGCATCCGCTTAAGAGGCTTTGGCGATATGTTCAATGAAAGACAATATTTATTTTTTTTGTGTGTCTAGTTAAAAAAATTAAAATGCATACGAGTCAGAAATAAGTAATGGATTACTTGTTTAAATGCTTCGTTTATTATTCTAAGTTTTAAAATCCATTATCATTGTCAATTTGTTGCGATGTTATCTATTTCCCGCTTACCCGTAACATTAGGGATTTTATTCAGGTTGTCTCGCACAAAAATATCAAAAAAGCGATGAATGCCTAAAAATAAGCAGAAATTATTTTACGCACTAATAGTGAAATAGTGCATAAAATACAGTTGACTATAGCCATGCAACAATAGTCATTTTATTATATCCGGTATAGCTTTGAAAACATCTTCCCTTAAATACTCACCTTAAACAATCCATTTGCAACCATTCTAAAAGCCATAGTGCTATCCAGCTTGAATAAGTTCATTCGCTATCGCTCAATAGCTAGCCAATCATTCTGCTTCTTGTCAATTAAATGAAACCCTAGTTATTAGCACTAGTTTTAATAAAACATTTTTTGCCAGAAACAATGAAGATAGAATGTTTTTTTAAAAAGAATCCTTGCCACCGTTACAATTTGGCATAAAATTATGATAATCGACAATCCTGATAGCAATAAGTAAAACTATATCTGAAATTATATCATATTCAAGCAATCACAAACTAAATATCTTATAAGGGTCAATGTAGTATGAAGGAATGAGCAGATTTATAATAAAACACCTTGAAAATAGCTCATCTTCTTCTATTAGGATAAAAATAATGACAAATGGGTAATCAACCCTTAAAAATCATATCGCAATGAAATTCTAAAAACTCTTTATTAGGAAGGTATTTCATAGGAAGCTGTATTTTTGCACCTTCAATTCCGCTAAAAAAAGTTACATAATAATTCTGATTTGATTTTTTCTTTAAATCAGATGATAGAATTATTTTTAACTCATTATTTATTGCAATTAGTCCTTTATCAAAAGCTTTATCGTAAAGAGATGACAAACAAATTCCATTTTCAGGGTTTAATCTATCATTCTCACTTTTAGACCAAGGAACAATATGGCTTGCAACTAATAATTCGGGGATATCGATACCAGAAACAGCACATCTGCTTTCATAATTTGCCAAAACAATTTGTCTAAAAACATTTTGATTCACCCTGGTTTTAACTTCCCTAATTCTACTATCCCCTTTTAAATCATAAGTATCAAGTAATATATCTGAAAATTTGTCTTCAATAGAAATATTTTCTTTCTCCGCTAAAATTCTTTCACTTTCAAATAGCAATTCTTCTTTGTTATTTATAAACTCATTCCAAATTGGCTCAACTTGTTTTTTTCCACCAGACATTCCCTTTATTCCTCTGTTTTGATGAAATGGATCAACACTGGCAAAATTTGTCAGCCGCATTGCAATTGACGATGGGGTTCTTCCAATTATTTCGGCCAATTTGATAATTTCAGGGGTCCTGCTATGCATTTTCCCAAAAGGAAGCTTTAAGTATAAATTCAAAGCAAGTATCAGTTCTTCTCTTGTCCAAAGATTTAATTTTGCCATTGTTTATAAACACTGATAAGAATTATTTTTAGATAATGGATTTCATTACAACCATAAGAATTTCCAAACTCATCTAGAAAAATAAGAGTTACTTTTTTCTGATAAAACCCTCAGAAAACCCTCCTGTTCCGGCAGATAAATCAATGTATTTTATTGATGAGGTCATTTAATGTTTTATCCCTGGTATTTTTTCTGATTTCACATTCAAAAATAAATAAAACTTTTCAACCAAGTTGATATAAAACATAAAAGTTATCACAATCCAGCCTTTTATTTCGGTTAATCTATTCAATCCACCATTCAGTCCTCGTTTTAGGAATTACTAAATACTTGCAGTCATCATACCCATGCCAGAAACAGCTACGAACAAAAATAACCGTTTTATATTTTGGCAATACAATATCTGGCTTTCCTGGGATATCTGTAAAGATGCAGGACACTGCATCTCTATGTATAGCATATAGCAACCCGGCAATAAAATAATTATAGTGTTCACATTATGTTTGCTTTCAATTACAAATTCACCTTTTTAAATAAAATACCATGGTCAGACTTAAAGCGGGTTTAAACCGGAGTTAAAGCGGGTTTAAACCGGGTTGAACCCGGCTCAAACCCGCCTCAAACCCGCCTCAAACCCGGCTCAACCCCGGCTCAACCTATACCATGATATGTCCTTCTTCCTGTTTAGGTCACTTTAGGAAGTATCCGGAAAAACCATCTATTAAGCCGGATATTGAAAAGGATGATTTTGTCAGTGTTTCAAGCGGGGACTTGGCTATATCATAAAAACCATGATACTGATAATAGTTTTGTTATTAAAGGATAGTGGACTTTTTTCCGGGACTGGTAATTATCCTGCTGAATTACACTTTGCCAATCTTTCTTAAGGCATTTTCTTTTCATTTGATGAACCGAACATGTTTGTGAATCAAACACTGTGGCTTCGGCAATCCCAGCCACCGTTGCACCTGCAAGCCCTGGAAAGGTGACTGAGCCTGTCGAAAATGATGATTGAGCTTGTCGAAGTCACTTTTCTAAAACAGCAAACATAGAGCTCCGTTCGACCATAAATAATAAATTATTATCGAATGATCACAGGATTAGTATTGGCAATAATTCTCAATATTGAAAAATAAACATTAAAAAAATTGTTAATATTGATTGTAATTATTAATTTGGTCGCATAATTAAGAGAAAAAAACCATTCAGATAATTATTATTGTAGATTTTTGGGTTAATGATTGTGGTTTTTTATCTTCTTGTCATTTAATCAACAATTGCTTAAAATACATAAGAAATGAAAAAAACAGGATTGATAATTATATTAATTGTATTTGTTTCATCTGTATGGGCACAGAATCAAATCAAACAAGATTTAACAGGGAACGGATTGCTTTCAACAGAGAAATCTGGTATAGAGGGACAATTGCAAAAGGGAAATGTTCCACAGGAAGAAGATTTTTTTTTTGTTCAAAACCCGGGGGCCATAAAGAATCCCCTGGCACCTGAAGCCCCAATAGGTTTTACTGTAGTCCCTGGGACTGAAGGCGCATTACAAGCCACACTTAGCTGGACAAACCCCAATACTTCAATAAACGGAGATCCCCTAAAAGAACTTACTTTAATAAAAATTTATCGAAACGGGGAATTAATACAATCAATACCAAATCCTCTAATAGGCAATCCTGAATCATTTGTTGACAATACAATTCCACAGTCCGATTTATACACTTATGAAATCATTGGTGAAAATACTTCAGGCATTGGGAATGGTGCCTCATTTGTTCAATTTATAGGAATTGACTTTCCGGGAGTGCCCCAGGACCTTTTGCTGAGCAATATTGATGATCATGGATATCTCAGTTGGGAGGCTCCTGTGCCTAACGCACATGGTGGTTATTTTATCCCTGGTGAAATTTCCTATTCTATTGTCCGTTATCCGGGAGCTGTTGATATTGCATCAGGTATTACTGCTACTGAATTTACTGACATTACAATTGATGCTGCCGACTTTTATTATTATACAGTTGAAGCTTTAAATACATCTGGTTTTGGAAGCATTGATACCTCCAATTCAGTAATGATTGGCTCCTCTTTTACAGGCATAATCCCTATTGGATTTGGTGAGGATTTGGGTTATAATACCCCTTTTAACTTCTATTACAAAAATAGCCTCTCCCAAAGCATATATTATGCAGAAGAACTGGGCTCTGGTGTTAACATGATTACAGGAATTATCTATAGAAATAATTTTTATACCGATCTGGGAATGAAACCCGTCAAGATATGGATGGCCTCTACTTCTGTTAACGATCTTTCTGAAGGCTGGCTTCCTTATAATGAATTTACTTTAGTATATGAAGATGATGTATATTTCCCCTCAGGCGAAAACCAAATATTTATCCCTTTCCCAATCCCTTTTATTTTTACAGGCCCCAATCTGGTTATTATGACCCAAAGGCCTTTTGAAGATGGATACTATACAAATGATGAGTTATTTTATTTTTCAACCACCCCCAATCATCCGGGAAGGACAAGATATGCTGCATCTGATTATACAGTCATTGATCCGGAAAACCCAACTATCTCTTCAACGCTATCTGACATCCACCCTGACATAAGAATCTATTCGTTTTGTGATATGGTTGATCTTCATGGTACTGTTACAGATGGAACAACGCCTTTGGCTGATGTTAAACTTATTATTGATTATGGCGGAAGCCCTGTTTATTCAAACGAAAATGGCGAATATACATTCTTTTTTGCTGCTGCGGGATACCTAAAAATAACAGCATCGAAACCAGGATATTCAACAGTATCAGAATATATCTCGCTTCCTTGTGGGGAAGAAGGGATACTGGATTTTGAATTAACTGCCCTGCCGGATATCACTGTCCAGGGGACTGTTACCGGAAGCGGAACCCCTCAAATTGGCCTTTCTGGTGCGAATATTACCCTTTCAAGTAATTCAGGAAGTTTCTCAGGCATTTCTACCGAAAATGGAAGCTTTTCCATTGATGGGGTTTTGGTTAATAATACATATCAGCTTAGCATTGAGAAAGAGGGTTATCTGCCATATTTGACAAGTATTACAGTAGAAACAGGGAATGCATTGCTTGACACAATAATTCTTAACGAGAATCTTTTACCTGTAGAAGATGTTATAGCTTCAGAAACGGAAACACATGTTGAAGTTAGCTGGTATTATAGTTCCGAAGGGAGCCGCAATCAAAAAGATTTTGAACAGTCAGGCTTAAAAGCACTGACTGGTTTCAATGTTTACAGGCTTATTGAAGGACAAGAGGAAGGTGAAAATTCATGGGAGGCTTTGTCAGTCAATCAAACGGATACTTTCTTTGTTGATACAGAATGGAATTCATTGGAATCTGAAACCTATAAATATGCAATAAAAGCATGCTACTCCGGGAATGTATTATCTCCGGCAGTTTTTTCAAATGCTTTAGTTAAACCGGCTTTATTTAATGTGGAAATTACAGCAACAACAAATAATGAAACGGTTCCCAATGGGGCAGATGTTGTCCTAAGCAATCAGGATGGTAATGCATCTCATGTTTATGTGGGAACAATAGGGCAGAATGGGTCATTAACATTAAGTGGAATTGTCATCGGGAATTATAACCTTGAGGTCAGCCTGGCGGGATTTGATTTATGGCAAGTTCAGGATATAAGCATAAGTTCTGATACTATAATCCCGGTCCAGTTAATCGAAACCATAGTAATTCCTTCCAACCTCAATGCAAATCAAATAGATAATCTGGGTAATGTAATGCTAAGCTGGAATGGAATTGAAACCAGGGAATTTGTTTCATTCAAGGTTTACCTTGACAATAATGAAGTAGGTACTACAAGTGATACTGCCTTTGTTCTTGAAACATTGTCCAACGGAAATTATCAGGCAGGGCTTCAATCTGTTTACACAAGCGGGGAATCAGAAATTATTACCAAAGATTTTGTTGTACAGGGTGTTGGTTTAAATGATAACGGTATTCAGCAGTTAATGATATACCCTGTTCCTGCAAAAGATTATGTTTCCATTGAATATAACAAAAATATACTAAGCATAAAAATGATAGATTTAAATGGGCAAATTGTTTATCAGGAATTGGATTTTTTGAAAATGAGATGTAATATCCCTTTGCAGGAAATCAAACAAGGAATGTATATTGTTCAAATCACTACTGAACAAGGATTTATATCAAGATTAATCACTGTTGTAAAATAAGGGTGAAGGTGTTTTATAAAAAAAGGAGGGTAAATGCCCTCCTTTTTTTATTATAAGCACTGTTCTTTTAATAAAACCTTATAAATTAAAGAACAGATTCTTGTCAGTATAATGCAGTTTGTGCTTTATCCTGGTTAAGAAAATGCCATTAAATGATATTTCTCAAAAAACATAAACACAATCATTATTTAAACTTCATATTTTAAGCTTTTTATGATTTAAACAAATAATAAAAATATTTAATATGTATGCTTTGTTTATTATCAACCAATCATTTAATCCTTTTTATAAAGACAAATAAAATAAAGGATTTTTTATTAAAATTATCCTAAAACATTAAGGAAGCTACATATTTTCAAGCAAAGCATACAAGTGTTAATTACTGTTAATGGAGCTTTATAAAAATTTTCAATAATGTTAATAAATGCCAATGAGTAAATTGTCATTTGCTTCATAACTTAGTGTTATAAAACTTACATACAATTTATTACATATAATATTTATGCAAGTAAGATCTCAGTAATAAAAAACATGGTAAAAATCTGTCTTTTTCTTGTTTTATATTACTATTTATTCCTTTTGTATGCGCATTTTGTATTTGCGTCTATATTCAAAATTATTTATGAAATTAAATTTGGAAAGAGAAATTGAGGCATCTACATTTGTCACGCTCATAAAGGCAGAAAATCCGCATCATTATTGAAGAGTAATGTTATGTGCATTGTAAAAATGTGCAGGTGGATTGTTTTGCCCTCAAGAGAAAAAAAACAATAATTATTAATCAAATCAACAAACAAATGAGGAGAATTACAATTATGCTGTCGCTCATGCTGATGGCATGTTTTGTTTGGGCTCAGAACTACACTCCTGCCGAACTGCAAAAGATGAAAATGGAGCAGAGCGCAAAAGGTGTTAGGGATATCAGCCCCGTAGTTACAAAAGCTGGTGTTACTTCTGAAAAAGCAACCTGGGACATCATGTACAACTGGACAACCAGTACAGCTGCACAACAAGGTATTTGCTACGACGGCACAAATTTCTTCACTGCCAAGTGGAACGATAACGGTAAATTTTTCAAATATACCAATGCTGGTGCATTAGTAGATAGCTTTGTTATTGCAACCGTTGGTGGTATCCGCGATTTAGCTTATGATGGCCAGTATTTTTATGGTGGTGCATCAGCAGCTATTATTTACCAAATGAATTTCGCCAACCAGTCATTGGTAAGTTCAATCACTGCAACTGGCAAGACTGTTCGCCATTGCACTTTTGATCCAACTGCTGATAATGGTAATGGTGGATTCTGGATTGGCAACTGGTCTGATTTATTTTTGGTAAGCCGCACTGGTGCAGTTCTTACTACCGTCACAGCTGCCATAGATAATGTTTATGGTTCAGCTTATGATGATGCTTCTGAAGGTGGTCCATACCTTTGGTTATTTACTCAGGATGGTACAGACAACCGTGTTCACCTCAAACAATTCAACATTAGCACTTTAACCCTTACAGATGTTGATAAAATTGCAAATGATATTCCTAACTACAACGCTGCTGATGGTATAGCAGGTGGATTGGAAGCATATAGTGACCTTAATACAGGTAAATTCGTCCTTGTTGGTAACATTCAACAGGATCCAAACATTGTTTTCGGATATGAATTAGCAACAATAGCAAACCCAAATGCTCCCGGAATGCCAACTGCTTTAGCTGTTGCTCCTGGTGCTGCAGGCGCTTTAAATGCAAATATTTCATGGACTAACCCAAGTTTAACTGTTGCTGGTGCTACTCTTACAGAACTTACTTCTGTAAAGCTTTACCGTGGTGAAACTTTAATTCAAACTGTAGCAAGCCCGGTTATTGGTGGAAATGAAACTTTTGTTGACAATACTATTACTACTTCTGGCGTTTATACATACACTGTTAAAGGTGAAAACGCTGCTGGCGTTGGTCTTTCAATTTCAATGAACAAGTATATCGGCGTTGATATGCCTGGTGCTCCAACTAATGTGGTTTTAACTGCTGTTGGTGAAGATGGTTCTATCAACTGGGTTGCCCCAACTGTTGGTTTAAATGGTGGTTATTTTGATCCTTCAACATTAAGCTATACAATTGTTCGTAATCCTGGTGCTGTTGCTATTGCTAGCGGTGTTACTGCTTTAACATACACTGATGCAACAATTCCTAACATAGGCAATTACTCTTATACTGTAAAAGCAATCAACGCAGCAGGTGATGGTGGTGCAGCTACTTCCAATACTGTATTATTAGGTGCTGAAGGCCTTGTAGGTGTTACAATTGGTACTGATGCTACTACTGTTAACAATATTCCTTTCAACTTCTTCTATAAAAACAGCATTGCGCAGTCAATGTATTTTGCTGAAGAAATTGGAATTGGTGGTGGTGCTATCACTGCAATTGTTTACAAAAACGATTTTGCTACAGACCTGTCAGCTGGGAAACCTGTAAAAATATGGATGGCCCAAACTGCTGCTACCAGCCTTACAAGCGGTTGGATGGCTTATGATCAGTTTACATTAGTATATGATGGTAATATCAGCTTACCTACCGGAGTTAATGAAATCCTTATCCCCTTAACTACTCCTTTTGTATATACAGGTGGCAATATTGTTGTGATGACAAACAGGCCAATGGATACTGAGTATTTCTCATCAAGTGATAAGTTCTACTATTCAACTACTACTGCTCATGCAGACCGTACTATGAGGGCACAAAGTGATGGAACAACTTTTGATCCTGCCAACCTTTCAGGTGTTAGCGGTACTTTAAGCAATACCCTTCCAAATATCCAATTCTATATGTCAATAGAAGGATTAGCTTCTTTAAGCGGCGTTGTTAATGATGGTACTAACCCTATCGAAGGAGCAACAGTAACTATTGAAGGCAACCCTTCAGTTAAAGTTACTGATGCAACAGGTGCATACTCATTCCCATATCTTATTGCAGGTACTTATGACGTAACTGTTGAAAAATTAGGATATACCTCTTCAACTCAGCAAATCGTTCTTGCAGCTGAACAAGTAGGCGTCCTTAATTTCTCACTTACTGCCCTTCCAGTTGTTACTGTAAGTGGTAAAGTAGTTGGAAGCGATAACACAGCAGTTGGTCTTGCAGGTGCTGAAATAAGCCTTGAAGGATACCAAAA
>CAYLYP010000017.1:0-49002 GCA_964387795.1 uncultured Bacteroidales bacterium | reverse complement strand
GTCCTGATATCTACTTCAGTTCCTTTAACCTGTTCAGGGCTCATATAAAGTATCGTTCCCATTCGTGTCCCTGTACGGGTAAGCTTATGGCTTCCTTCGTCAAGGATTTTTGCTATCCCGAAATCAAGGATCTTAACCTCACCCGATTCGGTTACAATAAAATTTGATGGTTTGATATCTCTATGGATTACACCCCTTGAGTGGGCATAAGCAACACCTTGAAGGATTTGGGAGAATAATGGGATTGCTTTTGCTTCAGGGATAGGTCCTGTTACCTTTTGGATATACTCATCAATGGATTGCCCTTCAACATATTCCATAATCAGGGCACAGGTATCACCTTCCTCTACATAATCAAACAAGGTAACAATATTAGGATGTTGGAGGTTTGCAAGTGTGGCAGCTTCCTTTTTAAACCTTGCCCTGATCTCAGGATTTTTTGCAAGATAAGGATCCAGCACTTTAACAGCTACCTTCCGTCCCAATTGGTTATGAATGGCCAGATAAACCTTTCCCATACCGCCTTCCCCAACAAGAGACTCGATACGATAATTAAATATCTGTTGCCCTACAATCATGAATACTGTTTATATTTAAAAACACTGATTTCCCAAAGATATTCATTACTTATGATAACAAATCAGGTGACTTTACTTAATTTACCCCGTTTGGGATTACTTCATCTTTTTATCAACCTGGTCTTTAAACTTCTGATCTACATTACTACACGCCCCACCAATTTTATCCTGGGCAAATTCTTTATAATACAGAGGGTTCAGGCTTGCTTTAGATGAGTATTTCAAAGGAATATGAAGCTTTGCTTTTTCACGAGGGTCGCCTGAAGGAGTTAATTGTTTTTTATTCTCGGGATGTGTTTTTATAAACCATGAACAAACACCAAACTTTGAATAGATAGTTGCCCATGTTTCTCCGCTCTTAACCTGATATACAGAATCGCGGGGTGCTTTATCATCTGTCTTTTTTTGGGCAGGTGGGGTAACCACTGACGTTGAAGGCTTGGCAGCCTTTGCCGAATCAGGCTTATTCGCCTCCTGCTCACTTTGGGTTGAAACCTTATTGATTTCCTTCACAGGGTTCCTGAAAAAGAGGTCATAAACCATATATAACAAAAACAAACCAGCAAGGGCAAAAACAACTGGTTTAACCCAGGGACGATAATTCAGGAGAGAAACAATCTTTCCGGAGACTGGCTCATGATTTGAAATCTCAGGCTCTTCATTTACGTTCAGGGGCATAAATTCCCTTTGCGTGTTTGAAAGATTGTAAAACTGAATGAGCTGAACAGTAGTATTGTCAGTTCCCCCTGCCTCATTTGCCATACGAACAAGGCGCATGGCTTTGCTCTGAAGGGGCATGTTATCATCCAATACCCTTTTAATATGCTTTTCTTTTACCATCCCTGTAAGACCATCGGTACATAAAAGCAGGATATCATTGTCAACCGGCTTATAGGGCATCAAAGCTAAAGATGGTTCTATATGTGCCTTTACCCCAAGGGCCTGAAGGATTTCATTTTTACGGGGATGATTAAAAGCTTCTTCTTCGGATATCAATCCATGGCTAAGCATATCTTCAACCACAGAATGGTCTTTTGTCAGCCTGTAGAGTTTATTTGATGCAAATAAATAGATCCGGCTATCACCAACATGTCCATAATAAACAACATTATCACGGATTAATACAAGAAGGCAGGTTGTGCCCATTCCCTGAAGGTCGGGATTCTTGATGGCATTTTCATAGATCTGTCCATTGGCAAAAAGCAGGGCATTGTGTACTGCAATCTGAGGGTCATCAAAAAACTCATTTTCAAGATAAATGCGGATACAGTCAACAGCAAGCCTGGATGCAACAGATCCACCTACAGCACCTCCCATCCCATCGCAGACCACAAATAGATGCCCGTTAATGGTTTCAAAATATCCCAGATAATCTTCATTCTCAGCACGCACCAGACCCTTATCGGTATGATTGCCAAACTCGAAGTTCCGAAGCTTTTTAGTTTTTACCATGGTAATGATTAAAAAAAACCTGATTAATAATTTTTTAATATCATGCTTTAAAGGTAATACGCACAGCACCCATACGAATGACGTCACCGTTTTTTAAAACATGTGATTTTATGCCTGCACCATTTACAGTAGTTCCGTTTGTTGACCCAAGATCTTCGATGACATAAGAACCTCCTGCCGGCTTAATGATTGCATGTTGCCCTGATACAGTTGAGTCCGGGATAACCAATGCATTTTGATTGTTACGACCAATCGTCAGGATTTCCTTGCCAAGTTGCAGGGTGTTGTTTACATTCCCATAACTGATAAACAAAGTAGGAACCAATACAGAGCCACCGGCTATTATTGTCTTCTTAAGGTCTTTCTTTGCATGTGGATCATCAACAACAGCTTTCACTTCAGGGACCATTTCCCTTACAGGTGGTGCCATTGGAGCAGGCTGAACAGGTATTGATGCATTTTTTCGATTCTTGTTTTTAAGAAATAAATAAGCAACAAGCCCTACAACCAATACCCCGATAACAATCAATGACCATAGAGGCAATGGAAGTTTTGATGCACCTGGATTTGAATATGTAAACGGGATGTTTTGGTTGTTCCAGCTTAATACTGCTTTGTTTTGAGCTTTCTTCTGATTGGAAACAAAACTAACTTTATATAGTTTTTTGCCCCCTTCCCTATTATGTTCCCAAAAGTTTGAAAACGAAGCTTTAATATCAGAAGCCGATGAAACATAAGCACTTTTACCTCCTGTACGGTCAGATAATATTACGAAATTATCTGACACAGTGCTGTTAGCTGTCTTATAGGTTAAGCCGTAAAAAGGGATACCGGCTTTAATTGATTTATCAGAACAATCAGAAAGGCTCACCGGTGATTTATCATTATTAACTGCTGTTGAAAGTACAAGCAACATACTATTGCCAGGCAGGCTGGTTTTCCCTTCCATATAGTTTAAAGCCTCAAAAATGCTTTTAAAGGTATATGGCTTTCTGAATGTTGTATCCTTAAAAGGTTTTATCTTATCCAGATCGGATATTAATTGCTGATAGTCTGTAGTAAATTCAACACTAAGCATTTCAAGTGCTTTGCTGTTTTCAATCTGAGTCCCGTAATATCCAATATTCACCAATACACCAGGCCCCAAAACAGAAAGGATATCCTTTACAGAAGCTTTAATCTCATTCAAAGCCTTACCATAGGTAAAACCACTATTCTCAATAAGAATGAATATTGCTTTTCCCGATTGCCCCTCATCAATATATGGGCTTAAGGAAACAGGAAGCGATGCTTCCCCCTCAATTATTTTAACATCCTGTTCCTGGGGTTGTTCATCCCCGAAATCTACAAGAACCTGAATGCTTGGAAAAGCTGAATCATCAACAGATTGTATCCTTAATGGCTGAGCTATTGAAGAGATACTAATCAACATTAACAACAAAAGGGCAAATTTGCTTTTCATCAGTAAATATTTTTTTTAAGTTTTTGGTCGAATGGAACTCTATGGTTTGATTCTTTCAGTTAACAGTTTACAAATATTTTGCGCAGCATGACAATGACAAATATCATTGTTTTAAAGGGAATAAAAATTAATCCATCGAATTGCATTTTATGTATTTCCCTCATCAACAACTGAGCAGCTCACTGCACTGTTTTTCAATCAGGCAAAGATTCGTATTTAACAAATACAAAATTACGCAATGCTTAGGATATACTCCTGAATTTAAATACCGTATTTCCAATCTTAATTTCATCCCCGTCATTCAGGTTGCCTTCTTCAACAAACTCTCCATTGATGCAAGTCCCATTGGTAGAAAGTTCATCTTTATATTTAAAACTTCCCTGGCGGTATAAAATTGTAAGGTGCTTTGAAGAAATAGCAGCATCCTGTGATATTACAATATCACAACCGGGATCTGAACCTATGATATTACGTCCCTCAAACAACCTGAAATCCAATCCTTCCGGGATCATCGAAAAGGTCACCAACCAACCGGTAATCTTTCGACCCGGATGAAATGCCTGTTCACTACTTACAGAAGCAGTTTCATTTTCAGGAGTAAATATTCTGGTTTTATCAAGCCTGCCTGTTACTCCTTCAATTTTCGTTTTATCTGCCCCTTGCAGATCATCTTCATTGAAAATTTTTGTCTTGTCCATGGGTGTTGACGGATTAATATTTGAAGTATTCTTATTGCCTTCTGACGGGCAATAGGGACATTTGTCCAGTTTTGAATCATAATAATGTCCATTCGGACAAAGAGAAAAACTGCTCATTGCACTTATATTTTTGTAACGATAAAAACAGTTTAAAATTATAAAAATTATGCGTTGGTATAAATAATTTCCAACACTTTAAACGTCAATTTAAGATTGATTATGGATTACCTTAAAAATAGCTTGTTTTATTATCCTTATTTTAAATAAACTGTTGCCCCTAACCTTAAAAAAAACCACTCATGTCATCCACTATTATTTCTTTGCTTTTGTTCCATTGAAACTCAATGTTTGCAATTTGAATTGGCAGTTGTGTTTAATTCTTAAACTTGTTCGTTTCATTATTTTATATTATTTCCTTACATCGAAATATTTTTGTATCTTAGCTACGAATACCACAATCTTTAAATTAAAAATAATACAGGAATGAAAAATCTAATTTTTAGCCTGCTTTTTATTACAGGCTTGTTTTTTTCTTCTGGCTGTATCAAAGATGAACAAAATGCGCCAACCAGTTTGGATTTGAGCAATACAGCAACAATCAAAGGACAGTTAAAAGCCCAGTTAGACCTCTTAAATGACACTTTGGGGCTCATATTGGAAAATGCACCTTCGGGTACAAAAGTCATTTTCAAAGTAAATGCTTCTGAATACATCCTCAATCCTGAAGGCACTTACGATGATCTTTTATTTGAAACCACTATTGGTGATAATGGCATATATTCATTTGATATTCCTGCTACCACAAGGGGCATCTCTGTTACCATTATGCCTGTTGACTTCATTTATGATCAGGGACAACGGAAGCTACAGGATGGTCATTGGGTCTCTGATACACCAATACGTAAAAAATTCACTGCCGGTTCTACATCAGTAAATAACATTGTTGTAGGCTATACAAAAGTTCAGGATTTTAACTACTCAGACCAATAATATTTAAAAGTTTACAATCAACACTTCAGTTGACATTATGCTGGAACTTTACATTGCTTTAGGTAAGGCTTTTGTCATGAATTCAAAACCTACTCAGATGAAAAAACTCTTTATAATTACTGCTTTTCTGCTTTTAGGATCACTGTCTGCCTTTTCTCAGAACACCGAAGACCTTGACCGCGATAAAAAAGGTCGTTATATTCTCCCTGAAGCAGGCGACATTGGTTTGGGAATTGAAGCCGGGCCTTTTCTGAAATACGCAGGAAACTTTTTCAATAACACCCAGGATAACCTTGACCCTTCATTATTGTTTAAATATGGGCAAAACCTTTATGTCAAACTCTTCCTTGATGAGGAAATTGCTTTTCGATTAAGCTTTGGTTTGACAACTTTCCATAATACCGACAGAAGGTATGTCAGAGATGACAATGCTTTTTTCAATAACCCTCTTAGCAATGATGTAATTGTTGATAAAAGAACCTATTATTATGCAGATTATATGCTTGGCTTTGGAATTGAATTCCGCCGCGGATATAACAGGCTCCAGGGTTTTTATGGCGGTGGGTTGTTTGCAGGCTGGGAACAAAACAACACAAAATATCTCTATGGGAACTCATACTCGCAATTCTTCCCAACACCTACAAGCTACGATTTTGGAGATAATCTTCTTGCCAATGGTGACAGGGTAATTAGTTTTACCGAAGGCAATAAAATCAGTGCCGGGCTTAATGCTTTTATTGGAATCGAATTCTTTATCCTCCCAAAAATCTCTGTTGGGGGCGAAGTTGGCCTGGCTGGTTCTTACAGCTTTCAATGGAATTCAAAATATAAATATGAACACTGGACAGGAAGCACTACCGAGGAAAACCTTCAGTTAATAAGCCCGGGTGACCAGGATATTTCTGCTTTTATTGTCAATCCCATGGGTGGAATTTATGTTATGTTCCATTTTTAATACAAGCCCTCTTATTTGGGAGCTGAATAATTATACGTTTTTTCAAGCAGGTTTTAAAAAGACCTGCTTTTTTTATTTGCATTTTGACCCCTATGTATCTTTATCAATGTGTTGAAGCATATAAACAAATATTTAAAAGCACAACATCTCAGTATAATCCACATCTTCCAATAAAATAACGAAACATGTATCGCCAATCAGGCTAATGCCTTCGTTTAAAAAAACAAATCTTTATTATCTGCATTTTAATATGGAGCTAAAATCAGCATATACTTTTTAAAATGATAGCTTTAACATGATTATTTTTATTTATTCTTTGAGCAAGCTGCTTTACAAAAAAGGCACAATTGAACAATCAACAAAAACACTGATATCTTTACTTATCTCAAATAATTTACCAAATAACTGTTTGATATAATGCATATTTCATTACAAAATGAAAAAATCCACTTTAAAAAGATAACCATTTTTCATTCATCTTCGTATGAAACAACTCAGGAACTACTTTCCTGATATTTTATTTGTTTTAAAACTCTTAAAAAAAACTCAAATGAAAAAACAAATTTTTGCTTTATTATTCTTATGTGGCTTCGCCATGTTTTTAGGCTGCTCTAAAGATGAACAAACTTCACCTGCAACAATTGACACCAGCAAAACTGCTGTTATTAAAGGAGTCGTTAAAGCACAGTTAGATCTGTTGAACGATACAACTACAACTACACTTGAATATGTACCCTCAGGGACAAAAATCATTTTTAGAGTGCCTGCTTCTCAATATGTTTTAAGCACATCCGGAACTTATAATGATTTGCTTTTTGAAACTACTGTTGGTGCTAATGGTGAGTATAGCTTTAACATGCCTGTAACAAATAAAGGGGTGACCTTCAAAATTGTACCTGTAAGTTTTGAATACAACCAGGGACAAAGGGTTTTCGAAGACGGTCAATGGGTTTCTGACACCCCCATTCGTAAGATTTACACTTGCGAACCTATTCCCGTTGCCGGAGTTATTACAGGTGAGACAAGAATCCAGGATCTGACTTATGCTTCAAATTAATTGTAAGCAAAAAAGCCTGAATAAATAAAATTAATTGTTTTATCAATCTCAGGCACGAAATAATTCTTTAATCCATATTGTGATTAAATATTTCTGCTTTGATTGATATTTTTAAAAAAAACATTCTTATGAAAAAAATAATTTTCTCTGCCTCATTATTCCTGATGGTTTGTATGGCAGGCTTTGCACAGGACAACGAAATGCAGGCCTCTTCAAATTCAGACGGAAAAGCAATACTACCGGAAGCCGGGGACATTGCAATTGGTATTGAAGCAGGCCCGTTCTTAAGGTACTTTGGCAACTTCTTCAATGACACTCAAGACAATCTGGATCCTTCCTTATTGTTTAAAAATGGACAAACCCTTTACGGGAAATACTTCTTAAGCAACACTATGGCTATCAGGGCCAGCCTGGGCGTCTCCGGCTCTAAGAACGTGGACAGGAGATATGTTCGTAACGACCTGGCTTTCTTCAATGATCCTCTTAGCCGTGAACAGGTTGTTGACAGACGCTCAATAGTAAGCTCTGATTACCTTATCGGACTTGGTGTTGAACTTCGTAGAGGCTACAACAGACTACAAGGCTTTTATGGAGCTGAACTTCAGCTTGGATGGGAGAAAACCACTTACCACTATTCTTATGGGAACCCTTTCTCAGATGTATTTCCTTCCCCAAGCACCTATGATTTCAGTGGAAACATCCTCAGTCCTACCGACCGTGTCCTCGACTATAAATATGGGAGTACTTTCTCTACCGGAGTGAATGCTTTTATCGGTGTTGAATATTTCATTTTACCAAAACTCAGCATTGGTGGTGAATGCGGATTAGGTATTGCTTATCAAACCAAAGGTGTTGAAAAATACAACTATGAACACTGGAATGGCACAACTACTGAAGAAATGCTTCAGTTAGTTTCTCCTGGCGATCGCGATTTCAATGCTTTCGTTGTTAATCCAAAAGGTGGTATTTTTGTAATGTTCCACTTCTAATAACCTGGTTAATTCAGATCATGTCTATTGATTTGAAGTCCCTAAAAATGAAAAGCCGGATGGTGAGACCATCCGGCTTTTCATTTTTACATTTTTCCGTTCTGCCCCTTAAGCTGGTAACTTAAAGGATGCAATATCAAATTGTACGGAATTGTCAAATACCCATCCTCCTGTTTGAGGATTAACAGCATAAAAATATACTTTCCCATCCCTTACTACTCCAAACATATCCGTCTCAACAGGAACTACTGCTTCAAATCCTGATGGGATATGAACACTAAACTCATAATCAACCTCCCATTTGTTTTCCTCAGCGTTTAAATAGGCAAATAATACATCATTCTCAACCACCATACCCATAATGTTATTCCCCAATGAAAATACCTGCCTGGTATTATCTGGAACCCCAAAAGTAGCTGTTTCATCAAGTTTCCAGCTTAAATCCTCATCCAGATAATAAAAGAATATATTCCCGTTGTTCTCAAGGGCTATCATTCCCATCTCATAGCTGAACTTCACACCAAACAGCCTTTTGTATCTGCTGGGTATCTCAAAATCTGCACCTTCAAACTTCTTCCATTCGCTATCATTGTCAAGATAATAAATCTTTATTGTATTGTCATTTAATACACCAAGATAGCCCATTCCCAATGCAAGTACCCCTTCTGCACCTGCAGGGATTACAAATGTGCTCAACCTGTCGAGTTTCCATTCCCTGTCGGAAGTAAGATAATGTGTATATACAAAAGAGCCCTTGATAACACCCAGCGTTCCAAGTCCTGGGCCTATAAGACAAGATGCTTCAGGAAATCCCTCCAGTTCAAGGTTTATTGGTTCGCTTTTCTTATTACAGCTTACAATAGAAAAAATAAATACACATAACAGAAAGAGGTTTTTTTTCATAGCAAAATCTGCTTTAAATTTTTGTTTATTGAGGTTCAGGGCTTTAAATCAATAGATACCATTGCTTTTTAAGGATTAAAGCCTAATATAAAGTGATAATCAGACCAAAAAAAAGACCCTTAAAACCAAAGCATTTGGGGATACAAATATAGGATGCGCTTTGAAATAAAACAGGTTTTACTATAAAAAAAAGATTATATATATCATTATTCAGAATCTGCTGAAAAAGTTTTTAAGGAATCAGATGTGAGGCGACAAGGCGAAATTGTATAATAATACTATGAGCCGATGGCAACGAAACATACACATCCAGCCTGTTAATTGTTTCCCGGCAGATCCTATTTATTAACAATAATATCAGGCGTTATTAGCACATTGCTTTTATTCAATGAACGGTCATACAAATAAAACTCATAAGCAATGGTGTCATAATTTGAAAATGGATTGTTTATAAACAACTCAACTTCAATATCCCCTTTTATCGCTTTGCTTTTGCCCTCAGGGGTAAGTACAGGGAGCCTCTGGTGCTGGGGAACTGTCAGTTCAACTTCTACCAACTGCCCGTGCTGCCTTTCATAATAATGAATAAACAGGTTGTAATAAAAAGAGGAACTGCTGTCAAAAGGTGCAATCGTATCATCATCACTTAGGCCTATATCCCCATCCCCATCTGTAAATGAAAAAACCAGCAGACCTTTATTATCAATCATCGTTGAATCCTGAAGTTTGTAAAAATTTTTAAACGTAATAACTGGCTCAACAGGGTATTCTTCGTTTTTTACACAGGAAAACAATAACAAGGCCCCCATAATCAGGCCTGTATAGCTTATCTTAGTTTTATTGAAAATATGAAAGTATGGCATTAAAAATTGTAATTTTGAAAACCGATAATAAAGGTACAGTTTTTTTTGTTCAGGCCTTTATTTCCAAGGCATTAAAATTAAACATTTTTTTAAGCACATGACCCATCATTTTAAATCATCTGAGCATTCATTGTTTGAAAACAAGATTTTCACACTTGAAAAAGGAAGGCCTTTTGATGAGTTATGCCTTGAAGTATTTTATTTTCAATACCATAATAACCCTGTTTTCAGGGATTTTTGTGATTATGTAAAACGTCAGCCTTCAAATGTGACAAAGAAAGATGATATCCCTTTCCTGCCAATTGAGTTTTTTAAAACCCAAAAAGTAATTTCTTCTTCCGAAACCCCTAAGCTGTGTTTTACTTCAAGTGGAACTACTGGCATGCATACCAGCCGTCATTATGTCCTAAAACCTGGTTTATATGAACAAAGTTTTTTAAAAGGTTTTGAGTTTTTTTTCGGGAAACCTGACAACTTTGTCTTCCTTGCTTTATTACCAGGTTATCTTGAACGACAAGGCTCATCACTTATATATATGATGGAACGGCTTATTAAAGAAAGCAATCACCCTCAAAGCGGTTTCTATCTTTATAACATGGATAAGCTTCAGCAAAAAATTAAAGAGCTACAGGATTCGCAAAAAAAAATATTTCTGATTGGCGTTACTTATGCACTCCTTGACATGGCAGAAAGATTCCCAATTGAAAACCCTGATATGATTGTAATGGAAACCGGGGGCATGAAAGGAAAAAGGAAAGAGATGATCCGACAGGAACTACATCAAATCCTCATGGAGCGTTTTGGGGTTTCTGAAATCCATTCTGAATATGGGATGACAGAATTGCTTTCTCAGGCCTACAGCAAAGGGGAAGGACTATTCCGCTGCCCCCCATGGATGGAAATAAATACCCGTGAATTAAACGACCCTTTTTCAAAAAACCCTATAGGAAAAACAGGTGCCATCAATATTATTGACCTGGCCAATCTCTATTCCTGCTCTTTTATTGCTACCCAGGATCTGGGTATATGCTTCCAGGATGGCTCATTTAAAGTAGAAGGCAGGAGCGACAATTCTGATATTAGGGGCTGTAACCTGATGATTAGCTGATTTCAGCCTTTAACACCATTACTTTCACAATCACAGACAGCTAATATCCTCATTTATTTATCAATCCATTCCTGATTATTATTTCTTGTCCGAATAAACAATCGTTTAAGCAAGAATTATTTTTTGAATAACACATTTTTAAGTATTTCACCCATAAAATATGGTAAAAATTGGGGCATCTTTATCTGAGATTTAAGGCATAGTATTTGGTTAATGCCTTATTGCATTTTTTGAATATAATATTTTTTTAACAATCCAATATCTGTCTGGGAATGAGAGCGGGACTTAAATCTATTGCAGTTTTAACTTTTATTGTTTTTAGTATTTCCCTAAGTAGCTGCTCAGGCAGTCTATCCGATAAACCAAAGGTTGAAAGAGGACAATATACAATCATCAGCGATCAAATTGAAAAGAGAAACATCGACCTTGATGGCAATTGGGAGTTTTATTATCAGGCTTTATTAAGTCCTGCCGACTTTAATAATGAGGAAAATCTTCCCAAAATGACCTGTTTTTTACCCTTACCCTCCCCATGGACAAAAAAAATCTCTTCCGAACTTAAAATGAATGGCCAGGGTTTTGGCACATATCGAATAAAAGTTTTAAACCCTGATAAAACAAGTGGACTGGGATTATTTGTCAAAAATATCGTTAGCAGTTACAAGCTTTATGTAAATGGCATTGAGCAAGGCGCTAACGGTGTTCCGGGTACCGATAAAAAAAATACCACCCCTGAAAGCGTACCCAAACTCATCACTTTTAGCTCTGATACCTCCACCATCGAAATCATCCTACAGGTATCCAATTTCCATCAAAGCAAAGGGGGCCCAATTAGTTCAATTACAATAGGCAAAACAGAAAACCTTGTCCGCAAGGCTTCTGTCATGCAATTCTTTGATATCCTGCTTCTGGGGAGTATGCTCATCATGGCGCTATTTCATATCGGGATGTTTTTCTATTTCAGAAAAGGCTATTCCCCTTTATTGTTTGGAATATTTTGCCTGCTTATCAGCATCCGCATCCTTATTACCTCCGAACAGTTTATAAATGTAATTTTCCCGGGAATAAACTGGTTTATCCTTTTCAGAATCGAATTTCTTTCTTTTGTTCTTGCACCTGTATTTTTGCTTGCCTTTTTTAGAAACCTTTTCCCTTTCGGCATCCAAAAAAATATTACTGTTGCTTATTATGTTTGTGGCGCAATCCTTAGCTTTGCATGCTTATTCCTTTCTTCATTTATCCTTAGCAGGATTTTTGAGTTCTATCAAATTATTGTTGCTATCCTTGGCATTATTATTCTTAACGGCTTAGTTAAAACATTTAAAAAAGACTTTGAAGGGAGCATGTTCTTTCTCATTGGCGGACTGATTATCTTTGCCACCCTGCTCAATGACATCCTTTACAACAGAGGCATTATCCAATCAAATGCTTTCTTTTCCGTCAGCCTCTTCCTTTTTATCTTTTTTGAATCCTTTGCCCTTTGGGCCAAATATGCCAGAACATATAAACTTAATGAAGTACTTACTGACCAGTTAAACCGCCAGAAAGAAAACCTTGAAATTATTGTCTCTGAAAGGACAAATGAACTTCAACTTAAAAATGAAGAAGTGAACAGGCAAAAAAATGACCTGGAAGACCTCAACAAGTATCTTGCCCAACAGGCTGAAGACCTTCAGGCGCAGAGTGAAATGCTCGAAACTGTCAATATCCTGCTCGAACAGGAGAAAAAACGCTCTGAAAAGCTCCTCTTAAACATCCTTCCCCGTCGGACAGCTAATGAATTAAAGAAATCAGGAAAAGCAAAAACAAAATTCTTCTCCGATGTATCTGTCATGTTTACTGATTTCAAGGACTTTTCCAGAATCTCTGAAATCCTTACCCCTGAAGAGTTAATCCGGGAATTGGATTATTGTTTTGCTGCTTTTGATACCATCACCCTTAAATATGGGATCGAAAAAATAAAAACTATGGGTGATTCTTATCTTGGTGTTTCAGGTTTAAACAACGAAGCAGCAAACCATACCCTCTCAATCACACTGGCGGCTATGGAAATACAGAGTTTTATGCAAAAATATATGAATGATAAAAAAGCAGCCGGTGAACTTTATTTTGATAATAAAGTGGGAATTCATACCGGTGACATCATTTCAGGGGTGGTTGGCAAAACAAAGTTTTCATTTGATATCTGGGGACCAACGGTGAATATTGCAAGTCGGATGCAGTCAAGTTGTGAGCCCGGTAAGATAAACATCTCCGAGTCAACCAAAAAAAAGATTGAACCTTACTTCATCTTTACTTCAAGGGGCAAAATAATTGCAAAACACCAGGAGGAACTCAATATGTATTATATCAACAGGATTCTTCCCGAGTTTTGTGAAGATGAATATGGCCTTGTTCCTAACCAAAAGTTGTTACGCAAAGCCGGTTTTTTCCCAGATTAAAGAAAAGGGGGTTTATTGACCCTATGCAGCAAAAAAACTATGCTCAATTAATATCTTTAATCCAATAATTATAAGGATTGCCCCTCCTGATACCTCTGCATAAGATTTTATCCTTTTACCAAGGCGCTTGCCGGTTTGCATACCTATAAAGGAAATAACTATTGGAAAAAATGAGAATATCAGGGATGCTTTTAATACTGACACCTCCAAAAATGCAAGGCCCATCCCTACAACAAGGGCATCTATGCTTGTGGCAACTGCCAGCATTAAAACCACTGAAGGCTTATTGATATTGAATGATTTCTCTTCTTCTTTTGCAAATAAAGCCTCATAAACCATTTTACCCCCAATAAAGGCAAGGATAACAAAAGCTATCCAATGATCATAGTCCCTGACATATTTCTCAAATGACCCACCTACAAAAAAACCACTAAAAGTCATTACAAAATGGGCTAAACCAAATATCAATGATGTTTTTATGACACTATTCTGTGTGGGCTGGATCTTGGCACAACCATTACTTATCGAAACTGCGAAACAATCCATTGATAAGCCAATGGCAATGATTATTAGTGAGATTGTATCCAAAACAAAAATCTTTTTTTAAGGCCTGGGCCTGATGAATTAAATTTATGCACAAGATGCATATAAACATTATTGAGCAAGGAGACTTACAATTTTTTCAAGCCATTGGGCATCTGTATCATCAAAATGACTAAAATCTTTACTATCCACATCCAACACTCCAATAATTGCTCCATCGTGGTTTTTCACCGGAACAACAATTTCACTGTTCGACCTTCCATCACAGGCAATATGCCCTGGAAATTTGTGAACATCAGGCACCACAAGCGTCTTCTGTTGGTTGATACCTGCCCAGCACACACCAGTATCCTTTCCCAACAATTGACAAGCAACCGGCCCCTGATATACAGATACGATTAATTCGCCATGGTCGAGCAGATAAAAACCTGTCCAGAAAAAACCATCCATTTTATGATGCAAAACAGCTGCAATGGTGGCCATTTTTGAATTCTGATTGCCCGGCTTGGCCAACAAACTTTGTAATTGAAGATAAATCCTCGAATATCTTCCGTCTTTCTTTGTATCCATATCAGCTTTTGTTGAAAAAAAAGGAAAGATGATTTTTATCCTTTTTCTGCTTTTTAATTAAAAGCAAAAATACAAAAATCATCTTTCCAAAAAATACTGACTTATAGATTAAACCCTTTCGAGTTCAACTGTAAAATGCCTCATTATAGGTGCTTCATTTACAATACGCACCCCTTTGGTAATTGAATTTCTCCTTTCATAAACATTCGCAAGTGCAATGGCAACATAATCCATGTGGTTATTTGTATATACCCTGCGTGGGATAGCCAATCGCAAAAGTTCAAGTGCCGGATAACGGTTTTCTCTTGTTATTGGATCCCTGTCAGCAAGGATTGCACCAATCTCTACCCCACGAATGCCTGCTTCAAGATATAATTCTATTCCAAGGGTCTGCGACTGGAATTGTTCCTTCGGCAATTTGTTTAAGAATTTCTTTGCATCTACAAAGATGGCATGGCCTCCGGTTGGCTCCTGAATGGGAACTCCATATTCCTTTAACTTGTTCCCCAGATATGCTACCTGCAAAATACGTGATTCAAGATACTCAAACTCGGTGCCTTCCATAAGGCCTTGTGCCAACGCAGCCATATCACGGCCTGCCAAACCGCCATAAGTAAGGTATCCTTCATACATAATATTGAAAACTGATGCTTTCTTTAAGAGCTCCTCATCGCGCAAAGCAATAAACCCACCGATATTTACGATTGCATCCTTTTTACTGCTCATGGTTGCACCATCAACATAAGAGAACATCTCTTTTGCAATCTCTTTTATGGTCTTATTTTCATATCCTTTTTCACGGACTTTGATAAAATACGCATTCTCGGCAAAACGGGCTGCATCAAGAAATACCCTTACACCATACTTTTTGCATAAAGCAGATACTTCCCTGATGTTTTGCATTGAAACAGGCTGACCTCCTGATGAGTTGCAGGTCACAGTTATTAGACAAAACGGAATCTTATCTGCTGGATGTTCTTTTAGTACTTTTTCAAGTTTGTTCAGGTCAACATTTCCTTTAAAAGGATGGATTATTGTAGTGTCAAAAGCTTCATCTATTGTACAGTCAACAGCTTCTGCCCTGCGATATTCAATATGCCCTTTGGTTGTATCAAAATGGGAGTTGCCTGGCACTATATCGCCTTCCTTTATCAATGCTGAGAACAATACATTTTCAGCAGCCCTTCCCTGATGTGTTGGCAGAAAATAAGGCATCCCAAGCATGTTGTTGATGACCTCTTTCATTTTAAAATAGGATAATGAACCAGCATAGCTCTCATCCCCGCTCATGATCTCAGACCATTGCTTATCGCTCATGGCACCGGTGCCTGAGTCTGTTAACAGGTCTATGTAAACCCTGTCACTACGAAGATTAAACAAGTTGTAACGGGCTTCTTTAAGCCATTGTTCGCGTTCTGAACGTGTGCTGCGACGGATGGTTTCTACCATCTTTATTTTATACGGCTCTGCGTAAGGTAATTCCATACTCATAGTTTCCCTGATTTTTTTAAAAAAATAATTACGAAATTTTAATGAATTGACTATGCCTGAGGCAAAAAAAAGAAGGGATTAGTAATGGTAGGTGTCGCGCCTCTTTATATTTAGATAAATAACCTGATTGGGTAATACAGGATACTGATACATAGTGCTTTTTTTTTGTGTCACAAATTTAAAGAAAAAACAATGAATAATCAAAAAAGGAATGCTTTCTTACTAAGGGTATTAAATTTAAATTTTCAATCTTTTATTCATTAAAATGCGAATTCTTTGATGCAAAAAACAAAAGATTATAAACAAAAAAAAATTAGGTTTATAATAAAGCTGAACTTTTTCAGTCTCATTTCTAAAACAAATGTAAGAAACACATACAGCTTAACTTAGCATGACTACTGTCCTGCTCCAAACAATTGCCTATAATGGGGCATGAACTATTGGCTCCAAAATTGGCATGAAACTAAAAAACTGATAATTATTTTTTATTCAATAGCAGATTTTTATGAACTCATTATATTCGCTAATTGCGCAATTTGTCTATTTTTGTGCAAAGCTAAACTATTCCCGTTCAGCTTTGTTATTTAATACCGGAACCTTTGACAATTCGTAATCAGGGACAATATGCTGTCTGTTTTCTTATCTGATGGTAGAATTCAAATCCTTCAGGTAAATTAAACCATGCTGAAATGAGGCAAAGGAGTTCCATGTTAATTGCAAAATTCAAGGATCAAACGAAAAAATATTATATGATGAAAAATCTATGGCGACTCTCCTCTCTTAAAGCTTTTTTTGCCTTTTTCTTTTTAACCAGCCAGATAGCAAGTGCAGTGACCCTTTCGCCTGAAGCACGCATCAGCCTGCTTACAGCTTCGCCGGGACAAGCCCTTTATTCTGTCTTTGGACATAGTGCTGTCAGGGTTCAGGATTCTTTAAACAGCATGGACATCGTTTTTAACTATGGCACATTTGATTTTGAAACTCCTGGTTTCTATACCAAATTTGTAAAAGGGAAACTCCCTTATATGCTTTCCACAGAGACTTTTAAAGGCTTTCAAAGTGAGTATAAGTCAGAAGGGCGTTCCATAGAAGAGCAGCTTTTAAACCTTAGCCAGGATGAGAAACAGAAAATCTTTGACTTCTTGATCATAAACCGCGAGCCTGAAAACCGCTTTTATCAATACGACTTTTTCTTTGACAATTGCGCTACCCGCATTCGTGACCTTGTTGACAAAGAATTGAATATCAACTGGGATGAAAAAACCACTTCTGATTTGTCCTTCCGCGACCTGATTACAATCTATTTAACAAACCACCAATGGGCCAAATTTGGTATTGATCTTTTACTTGGCTATCCCTGCGACAGAATTGCTTCTTCATGGGAATACCAGTTTTTGCCCGACTTTATGCATGATGCGTTTAAAAATGCAAAGAAAGAAAATGGCTCCCCTTTGATTTGGGAAACAAATACAATTGTTGAAAAATTCCCCCATCAGGAAGAAAAAATTGTCTTTACCCCAATCCTCTTCTGCTGGATTATCTTTCTGATTGCATTACTTAGTTTACTGAATAAAACAACGTCTAAGATCTTTGATGCCTTCTTTTTTTCAATCTTAGGCCTGACAGGTATTCTCCTGTTCTTTATGTGGTTCTTTACCGACCATCAGGTGGCCCGTTGGAACCTTAATCTTTTATGGGCATTCCCCCTTCATCTGATTTTTATCTTCCCGGCCTTAGTAAAAAAACCTGCCAACTGGATTAAAAAGTATTTCCTTGTATCTTCTGCAATCGCAGCCCTACTGATTATCGGCTGGTATTGGGTGCCTCAAAATTACCACCCTGCTTTTTTCCCGCTTGTCCTTACTTCAGCCATTAAAGGCTTTAACCTTGCAGGATTTTTTAATCCAATAAGCTTTATAAAAAAGAAATTTTGTAAAAATTCAATTGGCAAATAACATCATATTGATTCACTGATTTTAATAAAAACTCTTTACCATGAAGCTTAAAAACAAAAACATCATTCTGACGGGAGCCTCATCTGGCATTGGGGCCGAATTGTGCAAACTGCTTTGTGAAGAGAACAAAGTTTTTGCAGTAGCCAGGAATATTTCTAAAATACCTGGACATCCCAATATCATTTCTTATAGCTGCGATGTGAGCAAACAGGAAAACCTCGACAATCTGTTTACAGAAGCCCTGAAACACTTTGAATCCATTGATGTTTTCATTGCCAATGCAGGTTATGCTTATTTTGGTGAATATGACAAAGCTGAATGGGAACAAATGTCAGGGATTTTTAATACAAATGTCTTTTCGGCTATCTATAGCCTGCAAAAGATGAGGGAGATTTCAGGAGACAAAGCCTTTAACTTTGCAATCACTGCAAGTGGGATGAGCTATCTTGCCATGCCAGGCTATGCTTTATACAGTGCCACAAAATTTGCTTTAAAAGGCTATACTGATGCATTGCGCTTTGAATTAAAAAAGGGGCAGGTTATTAATATGGTTTATCCAATTGCAACACTTACTTCCTTTTTTGATGTGGCAGGTGCAAAAGAGCTTCCCTGGCCCCGACAGAAAGCTTCGGTTGTTGCCAAAAAGATTGCTAATGGTATTTCAAAAAACAAAAAGCACATATTCCCATCTGGCTTATTTGCCAGTATGTTGTTCTTCAACAGGTTCCTGCCTTTGTTCAGAATATATACATGCCTTGAAAACCGCAAGTTTAAAAAATCAAAGGGGGAATAAAGATGGATGACATTAAAAAAGTACCGGCACCATGGACTTTAAAAGGAAAGGGTTACATTTTACTTTACAGGTTCTCAAAAGAAGAGATTTTAAAAAACACATTCCTAAGCGATAAATTCAAAGGGCACTTTGCGGGTGGCTTTGGCTCGGTGATGCTTGTTGATTATGAAAGTTCGGATGCAGGCCCATATAGTGAACTTTTGTTTATTCCCGGGCGTTTTAAAATGGGAAGATGGAAGAAACACAATATCCCCAAAATCTATGTCTCCAGCATGGAAAGTGTTGTCAATGGACGCGAAAACTGGGCAATTCCAAAAGAACAGGCCGACTTCCAATTCAGTAATATTGACAAAGCCTGCCAGGATGTTCGCATCACAAAAAACAATGATTGTTTCTTTAAAGCAAGAATCAGGGCAAAAGGGATCCCTTTCCCGGTGAGCACATTATTCCTGCCTTTTCCATTAATGCAGGAGCAGGACAACAAAATATATTTTACAAAGTTTTCGGGCAAAGGATGGGGCAGGTTTGCAAGTGTTCAATCCCTTGAAATCAATGCCGGCTATTTTCCTGACCTTTCAGCTAAGAAACCCTTATTGGCCATCAAAGTTTCTCCTTTTAAAATCTGTTTCCCAAAAGCTGAGATAATACAGGGGAGCTTATAGCTTATTCTTCTCTGCCCACTGTTGCATAGCTACCATTAGCCAAATCCGGTTATACAAAAACTCGTTTTCTGTTTTCTCAAAGTTCTTTAAGAGCTGTTTCACCTTAGCTGCCTGAAAAAAGCCTGTCCGCTTAATGGCATCCTCATTTAAGGTATCCAGAACAAGAGGCCTTAGGCTCGATTTCATCCATTGTGCCAATGGAATAGAGAAGCCCCATTTAGGCCTGTTGAAAAGCTCCTGTGGAACAAGCTGGAACAAAAGCTGCTTGAGAAGGTATTTCTGGGTATCCCCTTTAATTTTAAGGTCTGGGTGCAGCCTTAGGGCAAACTCAACAATCCGGTAATCCAACAAAGGAACGCGTGCTTCAAGGGCAACAGCCATACTACACCTGTCCACTTTCACTAACAGATCATCGGGGAGATAGTTTGTTAAATCAAAAAAAGCCTGTTTTGAAGCACCATTATACCATGATGGCAAAGTCGAAGGCAGGACTGGCACACAAGCACCCTGTCCTTTTGAAACAAGAAGGCTTTCCAATTCCTTTTGCCTGAAGAAATACTGTTCCTGTGAGAAGATATGGGCAGGGAGAAGTTCTTTGTCAGTTATTTTCAATAAGTTTGAAACCCTTCGCTGACGGTTGTTGCCAAAAGCCAAAACTTGGGCCATAACAGGCGAAGCCATCTTAAAATATGGATTGCTTAGGCGGTTTGCCCAATGATAAGCTCCATAACCATGAAAAAGCTCATCGCCCCCATCGCCCGACAAAGCCATAGTAACATATTGTTTTGTGAGCTTGCTCAAAAGAAATGTAGGAATAGCAGAGGTATCGGCAAAAGGTTCGTCAAAGAAAGCAGGCATTAGCGGGATGATTTCCCTGGCATCGTTTTCGGTAACCGTAAGTTCATGATGGTCTGTGTTTAAATAGGAAGCAACCTTTGCGGCAAAAGGGGCTTCATTATACCTTGCATCTGAAAAGGCGATGCTGAATGTTTTTAATTTGCCCGGGACATTACGGGCAGCGAAGGCCGTTACAAGGCTTGAATCAATACCTCCGCTGAGAAAAGTCCCATAAGGCACATCTGCAATAAGCCTGTAGCTTACCGAACTGTTAACAAGCCCATACAACTCCTCCAGTGCTTCCTGCTCATTAGTAACAGGCGAAGGGCTTATTACCGAATCCGGCTTCCAATAAGTCTCAAGCCTCATCTCGCCTTTATAATACTCGGCATAGCAGCCCTGGGGAAATTTCTTAACTTCATCATAAATCGAAAAAGGGGCAGGGATGTAACCAAGGTGCATGAACAGCTCAACTGCTTTCTGAGATATACTCAGGTGCTTTTTAATCTTTTGTAAAGAGGTAATTGCTTTTAATTCACTTGCGAAAACAAAGTCCAATCCGTCATGGTAATAATACATTGGCTTAATGCCTATGCGGTCACGGAACAAGAACAGGCGTCCTGTCTCATTCTCTGAAATTGCAATGGCAAACATCCCGTTTAGCTGCCTGACAAAATCTACACCCCAATGACAGAAAGCCTCAAGGATGACTTCGGTATCTGAATGCGTTGAAAAAGAAACATTTCTTTCCTTGCTTAGTTTTGAAGCAATCTCCCTGTAATTATAAATCTCACCATTAAAAGCAATGCTATACCTTCCATTATGGCTAATCATGGGTTGATTGGCCTGGGCCGAAAGGTCGATGATAGAAAGGCGGGCGTGCCCCAATATGGCATGAAGCCCTTCAACACCCTGGGCATCAGGCCCCCGGTGCTTTAATACCGAACACATTTGCCTTACATCCCCGGCATCAAAATTTCCCGAAGGAGAGACGATTCCACAGATTCCACACATATTTAATCAGCTTAACATTGTAAAGGTATAAAAACCATTTTAATGCATCTATAAAATTATTGGCCATCCAAAAAGCAAAAACATTTTTTTAATCTACCTTTGCACAACTTTTATGAAACTAATAAAGTCAATATTACTCCTTTTTGTTTTGATGCTGCCCCTGATTAGCGTTAGGGTGGTTTTTCATTATCAACAAAAAAGCATCCATAAGAGTATAAAAAAGAGGATAAAAAAAGGGGTAAAGGAATCAGACCTGGTATTGCTTAAAATCCCTGTTTCTTTAGAGAAGTCCAAAAACAACAGGTTCAAAAGGATACATTCGCGCGAGTTTTGCCTTGACGGCGAGATGTACGATATTGTAAGACAGGAATTACATACCGACACTACCTATTACTGGTGTATCTGGGATAAAGAGGAAACCGCACTTTTTGCCCGCTTAGACCAAATGGTTTCAAAAGCATTGGGTGCCAATCCCGAAGTAGTTAAAAACAAAAAAGCACTACAGCATTTTTATAATTCACTTTATTTTCAGGAATATTCTTTTTCGATAATTCCGGTTCAACCAGGATATTATTTTCATTTGGAAAAAACCTCAAAGCAGAAGTTTTATACCTATCCCCCTCCCCTTCCCCCTCCCAGATTGTCATAACAATAGAATTAATAATTACATTTTTGCTGTGAGCAATTTACAATTGCATCAACATCAATGCCTTCATTTTATACGGATTATAAAAGACAGCCTGGCTGTTGTATTTCAAGGCTATCTTTTATTAGCAATCCGTTGGTAAATCAATTGATGGCATGGATATTACGATGTTAATAACCTCATTAATAAAGGGGTTGCGTCTGCAATCATTATGTGCGGATACAGCTTCACAGTGAATTTTATTCATTTCAATCAGGATTTTTCAGATATAGAAAATCTGAAATCCGTAAAACAAATTAAAAGCTAATGAAACGTTTTTTAATCGTGTTTTTCCTGGTAATGGGTATAGCAGGGAAAGCATTTACACAAATAATAACAATAAAAGACCTTGTAACACACCAACCCATCGAACTGGCAGCTATATTTACTGACGACAATAAGCTTTCAGTTATTACAAGCCGTAAAGGACAGGCAGATATTTCGGACTTTAAAAATGAAGACCGGATTATGATCAGGGTATTGGGCTATGAGCAGGAAACAGTATCCTACTCAAAACTGGAATCATCAAAATTTTTGATTTATCTGGTGCCTTCCAACCTGACACTTGACGAAGTAGTGATTTCGGCAACCCGCTGGCAACAGGACAAACGCGATGTCCCTTCAAAAATCACTACCATTAAAAGCAGTGAGGTATTATTGGAAAATCCACAGACTGCTGCCGATTTATTGGGCCAGTCGGGGGAAGTGTTTATCCAGAAAAGCCAGTTGGGCGGAGGCAGCCCCATGATCAGGGGATTTGCCACCAACAGAGTATTGATAACTGTTGACGGGATAAGGATGAACAATGCCATTTTCAGATCGGGCAACCTTCAAAATGTGATCTCAATCAATCCCTTGGCCATTCAAAGCACAGAAGTCCTATATGGCCCCGGAGCAGTGATGTATGGTAGCGATGCCATTGGAGGTGCCATGAACTTCAGCACTTTCGAACCGGCTTTTTCATCAAATGGCAAACCATTCGTGAAAGGTAGCGTTTTAGGACGTTGGTCATCTGCTAATATGGAAAAAACCGGAAACTTTAACTTTAACTTAGGCTTTAAAAAGCTGGCCTTCTTCACCAGCGTCGGGTACAGCGACTTTGACGACCTTGTCATGGGTTCCAATGGCCCGGATTTTTACCTGCGCCCTGAATATGTTACCCGTATAAATGGCCAGGACTCAGTAGTTGCCAACCCCAATTCGCGTAAACAAATCAATTCGGGTTACAGCCAGATGAACCTGATGCAGAAAGTTCGGTGGGCACCTACCTCAAACCTTGACCTGCAATATGGTTTTCATTATTCTGCCACCTCCGATGTGCCACGTTATGACCGTCTGATAGAGTATAAAAAAGGGAGCCTCAGGGATGGCGAATGGTATTATGGCCCTCAGGTTTGGATGATGCATGCACTGAATATCACACATAAAGCCCATTCTTTTATGTATGACCAGGTTAGGTTCAGCGGTGCATATCAATTTTTTGAAGAAAGCAGGCACAACAGAGGCTTTGGCAGCAGTGAGCTCACCCATCGCACCGAGAACCTGGCTGCTTATTCTGCAAGCCTTGATTTTGATAAGAAGATTGGTAAAAAGCATACCATTTTATACGGTGCTGAGTATATTGGCAACAACTTAAACTCTGTTGGTGAAGTTGAAAATATCAATAGCGGTGAATTCACCCCTACCAGTAGCCGATATCCTGATGGCTCTACATGGGCTTCAATGGCAGCTTATATGAGCTATCAAATCCGCATCAACGAAAAATTCACTGTTCAGGCCGGGGCGCGTTATAACCGCGTATTGATGGATGCCACATTTGATACCACTTATTTTGATTTCAGCTTTACCGAAGCTTCAATGAATAAAGGGGCACTGACCGGGAGCGCAGGAATGGCTTACCGCCCGAATGAAAGCTGGCAATTTAACATGAACCTGTCAACAGGTTTTCGTGCCCCAAATATTGATGATATGGGAAAAGTATTTGACTCTGAGCCAGGCGCTGTCATCGTCCCCAATCCCGGATTAAAGCCCGAATATGCTTATAATGGTGAACTGGGTATCACAAAAGTATTCCCTAACAGGCTAAAAATTGATGTTACCGGATTCTATACCCTGTTAGACCAGGCCATCGTCCGCAGGGAGTTTAACCTCAATGGACAGGACAGCATCCTCTATGATGGCGAGATGAGCCAGGTGTTGGCAATGCAAAACGCTGCAAGTGCCAACATCTTTGGAATACAGGCTGGTATCGAGCTTAAGATAGGCTACGGTATTAGCTTTATCTCCCGTTTCACATGGCAGGATGGCGAAGAAGAACTTGAAGATGGCTCCATAGCCCCACTCAGGCACTCTGTCCCCTGGTTTGGTATCAGCCGCTTAAGCTATAAACAAAACAAGCTTACAGCCGAGCTTTATGCCCAATATCAGAGTGAAGTAAGCTATGACCAATTAGCTCCTTCCGAAAGGGAAAAAACTTCCATTTATGTTTCTGATGCCAATGGAAATCCTTACGCTCCTCAGTGGTCAACACTCAATTTCAAATGCTCATACCAGATAACCGACTATCTGGGCATCACAGCAGGTGTTGAAAACATCACCGACAAGCGCTATCGTCCCTATTCATCAGGCATTACTGCTGCAGGCCGTAACTTTATTGTTGCAATAAAAGGCACATTCTAAGCCTTAAATCAAAATAAGGACAGAAACAATAAACATGCATGGCATGGATGTATAATCCTCATGTTTAAATGTTTAGAGCATATAAGGCGAACCCATAATGATATATGGGTTCGCCTTTTTCTTTTGCCTCAACATGTAATATACTCCCAGTAAACAAAAAGCTGACATCCTAATACCATGGTAAGGGTTGAGCCGGGGTTGAGGCGGTGTTGAGGCGGTGTTGAACCGGGTTTAGGACGGGTTCAACCCGGCTCAAACCCGGTTTAAACCCGCTTTAACTCCGCTTTAACTATGGACATGGTATAAAGAATTTACCTTGGTGAAATAAATACAAAAAGCGGGATAGAAATCAATGATTCCTATCCCGCTTTTTTGAGAAAACCTGAGCTGGATGCTCCGGTAAGTATTATATAACGTACATCTTATCCCTTATTCAGAAATTTCACCTGTAACAAAAGTCCTTTGAGAAAATCTCTTGTTGATTTTTACATAAGCCCATGGGAAGTATATAAACAGCGTGATAATACAAAGGAGTATTTGTCCCCAAATGAAAAGGAAATCATTCATTGGATCAATATCGAAACCAAAGTTTCTCTCGTCTCCTTCCTTAACAGCAACAGTCCTGTCAACAAAATATTTGAAGATTTTCAGATAGGCCATTGGGGCATAAATCCCAATAGTGATAATAGCAAGGAGCATTTGGCCAAAAATCATCATAATGGATTCAACAGCATCTGTTTTCCAGGTGATATGATATTCTTTATAATCAATATTGACCATCCATTTGTATGTTAAATACATAAATGGCACCATCACAAGCATCATAGCAAGGCCCATAATCATTGGAAGTACCGGGTTGAAATTCATCGGATCCATTACCTGCGACATGATAATCCCAATAATAATCATTGGGATCAAAAATCCAAGGAGGAAAACAAGGAACAAACTACCGCCAGTGGCTTTAAAATCAAAGTTGTTTCCTTTGTAGGATGTATTGTTTACAAGATATTTGGTAATATCTTTTATAAACCATGGCATATAGATAAAAAGCGTGATTATTGATAAGATTGTACCGATCAACATCTTTCCAGCAAAAACAAATACATCCCCATTGAAATTAAACAGTTTCTCCTTTAATGAAACACCGTTAATGGTGAGTTTAATAAAGTAGAAATACATGAAGATGTACACAAAAAACACAAAGATACTGACAACAATTGACAATACACCGGGGCTTTGACCCTGCCCCTGACTGTTGACAATCGCATTTGGAACAATAGCCAAAAGAAAATACACAATCCAATAAGGGAAGAATTTCTTTCCTGTCAGATTAAAATCAAAATAGTTTTTCATACTGTTTGGTTTTTCTGGTTGAGAGAATTGATTGATTGTTTTAAAAAGTCTGATTTTTTTAACAAGCTTTTTAAACTTATGCAAAAATATCAAAAAAACAATTGTCTGATATCATTTTGCCCTTATTTAATCAGAATAAAAGCGAATGGTAGTATCAGCAGGCAAAAAACCAGCCCGATTACCGCTTCATCTATCCTAAGCATTCCAGGCATCATCATTTGATAAAAAGCACAATACCTTACAATTATCAAACATCAAGGCAAAAAGCTATTTGTGAAGCGCAAAGCATATCCAAATAAAACAGAATGGTTAAGAAAGTTTTGATTTAAAAGGGTTCTTTCAGTGGAAAGCGAAATTTTAGTTCCTTTGCTCCTCGTTTAACAGTCAGCTCAATATCAGATAAACCATCCAGGAATGTTTCTCCGGACTTGAAGTCAAGTTGGGAAACAGGAATTTTGTTGACAGCAATAATTTTATCATCAATCTTAAGTCCTTGCTTATGGGCAGGGCTATTCTCATATAGTCCTGTAACAATCCATGCCTTCAAGTATTTATACCTGTCAACATAAGAGAAACCAAGTCTTGAGAAAAGAAAAGGTTTTTCAAAATTGCTGTTTGGTTTGAGATATAAGGTTTCATTTGGGAAATCAATAATCATATCAAAACGTTCAAAAATCACATTACCAATAACACCAATATACTCAGAAGCAGCTAAAGCACCCGACTTATCAATACTATAGTCCATGACTACATCATCAAACACAAAGCCTGAAATACTTAATGAATGCGCTTTAAAATCATAGCTTTCAGATTCCCCTCCTATTCCGCCATATTTTGAAAAGTGTTTTATTTTTTCTTTAATCAGGCCATTGAGACCATATTTTTCAGCAGTCTGGTTTGTTAAAACAACTGATGTTCCACAACCAATATCAAAGAGAAAATCGCCCTGAATGTTTAATGAATCATTAAGTTGGATAGATAATGGAAATAATAGTTTACCTCCGGTGCGTCTCATTTTAATTGCCTTATATTCGGCAATCATAACAGAATCCAACCAGTGTTGGACAAACATAAACTTATCATCATAGTCAAGCTGAAGTATCTTATCAGAAAAATAATCCATCCCCAGGATTCCGTCAGCAAAATCGCCAACAATAGGCTTAAGGGTCAACACAGGCACTATTGTTGTTTTATACTCCTGGTTCCCAAATATAAAATCAACCGTATCAAGGACAATATCTACTTTTTGAGGTTTGAGCCCTGCGCCCGGCAAATACCCTTGAGCGATTTGTTTGTACTTAAAATCGTTTTCCTTATAAAACAGGCTATCGAAATAAAAATTAGATGCACCTGTATCAAACAGGAAAGCACCTTTTATCCCGTTTGCCTTTCCATAAAGATAAATGTGGCCCTGATATTCAATGGGGATTGCACCATCAGGTACAGTTACTTTTTCCTTAACAGTTTCTTTTTTTTCACCGGAATTGCATGATACCAGTGCCAATGTAACAAAAAGCAAACATAGCATCTTTTTCATTCGTAAACATTTATTAAGTTTTTTGAGTGTTGGAACTCAATGTTTGTTATTATAAATAACCTTATTGATTAATCCACAAACATTTTCGTTTCACCAAACAATATCCTGAATTATAATTACAAAACACCATTTTTAAAGTAAGAGTCCAAAGGTAAATAAATTAACTAATAAGTTAGTTAATGAATACATAAAGTTTTTTTGAAAAAAGAAAAAAGCAGGGAAACAGAACAAAATTAAGGCAATAAAAGGAGAGTTGAAAAGAAAAAAAAGCCGGCAGGGAAGATTTTCCCGCCGGCAATTTACAAATTAATTACAGCTTTTGCACTTTTGTTCGTGCATAAATGGATATCTGAAGTCAGTGGGCGGGAGGAATGTCTCCTTAATAGTCCTTGGGTTAATCCACCGAAGCAGGTTAAGGGAGCTACCTGCTTTGTCATTGGTTCCCGACATCCTGGCACCCCCAAACGGTTGTTGCCCAACGACAGCCCCGGTTGGTTTATCATTAAAATAAAAGTTACCGGCAGCATATCTTAAAATCTGGCAAGCCTTTACTGTTGCATATCTGTCGTTTGCAAAAATGGCGCCAGTAAGTGCATAAGGAGAAGTCAGGTCACAAATTTCAAGCGTTTTCTCATAGTCCTCATCTTCATAAAGGTAAATAGTCAGGACAGGGCCAAAAATTTCCTCCTCCATTGTCACAAAATGAGGATCAGAAGTAAGGATTACAGTAGGTTCGATAAAAAAGCCACTGCTCATATCACCATTGCCACCAAAGATGACCTGAGCATCTTTTGAGGCTTTTGCCGTTTCAATATAAGCCATGATACTTTTATATGCCTTTTCATCAATCACAGCGTTAACAAAATTACAGAAGTCACTGACATCGCCCTGCCTTACCATTTTCATCATTTCAGACATCCGGTTTTTCAATGCTTCCCAGAGCGATTTGGGGATATAAGCCCTTGAGGCAGCCGAGCATTTTTGGCCCTGGTATTCAAAAGCGCCCCTGACCAAAGCTGTTGCTACCTGCTCAATATCAGCCGAAGCATGCACAAAGACAAAATCCTTGCCACCTGTCTCGCCAACAATTCGGGGATAAGCTTTATAGGTATCTATCTTAGAGCCGATGGTTTTCCAGATATGATTAAAGGTATTTGTGCTCCCTGTAAAATGGACACCACCAAGGTTCCTGTCGTTAAGCACCATATCCCCGATTACTGCCCCAGGCCCCGGGACAAAATTAACAACGCCATCGGGCATACCTGCTTCTTTAAAGATTTTCATGAGCAGATAGTTCGACAACATAGCCGTTCCGGCAGGTTTCCAAACCACAGTGTTGCCCATTACAGCCGGAGCCATCACAAGATTTGAGGCAATTGCGGTAAAGTTAAAAGGTGAAATTGCAAAGACAAAGCCTTCCAGCGGCCTGTATTCAATGCGGTTCAAGTTTCCCTGTTCAGAATGCGGTTGCCCATTATAAATCTCAGAAACATAATGTGCATTAAACCTTAAAAAATCAACAGTTTCGCATACAGCATCAATCTCAGCCTGGTAGGCATTTTTTCCCTGGCCAAGCATTGTAGCAGCATTGATTTGGTATCTGTATTTTTTGGAAATCAGCTCGGCAATCTTTAATGTGATGGATACCCTTTCGACCCATGACATGGTACTCCATTTCTGATGGGCCTCCATGGCTGCCTGAATTGCAAGTTGAACTTCTTTCTCATCAGCCTTGTGATATGTGGCAATCACCTTCCCATGATTATGGGGCATCACTACTTTTTCAATATTACCGGTAAAGATTTCCCGGCCATTGATTACCAAAGGAATTTCGATGGTTCCGGAAGAAAACTTTTCTAATTCCTTTTCGAGTGCAAGCCTGTCGGGAGTGCCTTGTGTGTATGCAAACACAGGCTCATTGGCAGGCCTGTTATAAAAAAATTGAGCATTGTTCATGTTATTATTGTTTTTGTTATTATCAGCAAAGAATAGTTTTTTAAAATGGCCTTATTGAATTCCATGTTTGCAGTTTTACTTGAATTTGCATAAAATCCACAAACATTTTTGCTTCAAAACCAGACTTTTCAATCAAAAAAAACTATTTCACAAAACCTTAAAAAGAACCAATTATTACATTGAAATTGATATACAATATTTCCCTCCCAAAGTAATTTTGCTTCTTGTTTTCAAGTCATTAAAGCATTGAATACCAACAGCCTGTATTAGTGTTTACATAAAAGCATTATAAACCTTATCAAAAAGTCAAAACATTTTTGCAAACCGGCTCTTTTGATTAACTTTGTCTTTATAGCAAACAATTATTAATCAAAAATGTTTCATACGATGTTCAATGTCAATGAATACTTTAACGGCAATGTGAAATCCATTGGATTTGAAGATGCAGAAGGCCCTGCAACAATTGGGGTCATGGCAGCAGGAGAATATGAATTTGGGACTTCAAAAAAGGAATTCATGACTGTAGTGAGCGGAAGCCTCACAGTAATGCTCCCCGAAAGCACAGAATGGGTCACCTATAAACCCGGACAGACCTTCACTGTGGATGCAAATAAAAAGTTTAAAGTTAAAACCCAGACTTCAACTTCTTATCTCTGCCTTTACCGATAGAAAAAATACAACCCGGTACTCTCCGGGTTTTTTTAAGCACATTATTTTTGAAACAATCATATTTCGGATCAATATTTTAAAGCAATAAACCCTTAAAGGTGATACAGCCCGATACCATACAAAAAATATTAGACGCAGCCCGTATTGAGGAAGTGGTAGGGGAATTTGTAACACTGAAACGAAGAGGTGTTAACTTACTGGGCTTATGCCCTTTTCATAATGAAAAGACCCCTTCTTTTACGGTTTCTCCGGCTAAAGGGATTTTTAAATGCTTTGGTTGCGGAAAAGGAGGCGATTCAGTTCATTTTATCATGGAACATGAGCACTTCAACTATCCTGAAGCGCTCAAATATCTGGCAAAGAAATACAATATCGAAGTGGAAGAAGAAAAACCTTCCCCTGAGATGTTGGAAGCCATGAATGAAAAGGAAAGCCTTTACAACCTCAATGAATTTGCAAAAAAATATTTTACCGATATCCTTCACACACATGATGAGGGGAAATCAGTAGGCTTAAGTTATTTCAGGGAAAGGGGTTTTTCACCCGAGATTATAGAGAAATTCCAGTTAGGTTATTGTTTAAACTCGTGGGATGCCTTTTCGCTCCATGCCCGAAAAAACGGGTATAAGAATGATTACCTTGAAAAGACAGGCTTATCCAAGTCAAGGGACAACCAGGGCTTATATGACACATATCGGGGCAGGGTTATGTTTCCCATATTAAGCCTTTCGGGCAGGGTACTTGGTTTTGGAGGCCGGATCCTGACTTCAGACAAGACCAAACCAAAGTATATCAACTCCCCTGAATCAGATATTTATCACAAGGGGAAAATCCTATATGGCATCTATTTTGCAAAAAATGCCATCGTAGCCAAAGACAACTGTTGCTTGGTAGAAGGCTATACCGATGTCATCAGCCTTCACCAGGCAGGAATAGAGAATGTGGTAGCTTCATCGGGCACTTCGCTCACTACCGAACAAATAAAACTCATCAGGAGATATACCCAGAATATCACCCTTTTGTTCGATGGCGATTCCGCAGGTATCAAAGCTGCTTTCAGGGGCACAGATATGATCCTTGAAGAAGGCATGAACGTAAGGATCGTGCTATTCCCTGATGGGGAGGATCCCGATTCATATTCAAGAAAATACAGGCCGGTAGAAGTTCAGGATTTTATCAATACCCATTCGGAAGATTTTATATCATTTAAAACAAACCTCCTCCTCAGCGAGACAGGCAATGACCCTATAAAAAAAGCAGGGCTTATCAGGGAAATAGCCCAGAGCATAGCCATCATCCCCGACCCCATCAGCCGAACGCTCTTCACCCAGAAATGCAGCCAGATGATGCAGGTGGATGAGAAAATCATGGTTGAAGAAATCAGCAGGATAAGAAGAAAAAAAGCCACTTCGGAAAAGGATAAAAGCACTGAAACCGCTACTTCTTCCGATGGCCTTCCACCACTTGTTGAACCACAGCCCCAGACAAACCTGATTAGTTCAGAGCCTCAGGAAAAAGACTATATCCGGCTGCTCATCCTTTATGGCAATCAGGATATCATATTCACCGGGCTTGATGAACTTAACCACGAAGTAGAATATACTGAAAAAGTTGCTGTGTTCATGATCAATGATATCCTGGGAGATGAAATCAGTTTTTCTAATGCCGTTTACCAGGAGATATTCAACATCTTTTCAAAGGAAATTGAAAATAACCAGATTCCGGAAACAGATATCTTTACCCATCACCAAAATGATCAAATCAGGATGGCTGTCATTGATATCCTGTCGCAATCCTATGAGCTTAGCCCCAACTGGTTTACCAAACATGGCATAGAGGTAGCCTCTGAGGCGAATTCACTTAAAAAAGTAGTGATTGACTGCATCAATGCTTTAAAACTAAGGACTATCGAAATCAGGTTAAAGGAAATGGATGAGAAGTTGCAAAATAAGACTGATGACGAAGAAGTTATAATAATATTACAACAAAAGATTGAGCTTGAAAAAATAAAAGGCCTGCTCGCCGGGGAATTAAAACGGATTGTTATCAGATAGTTTAATACTCTTAATACATTCTTAATCATAACACTTAGGAATGTGGTTCAATTAATCAAAAAGCATCATGCAGTTATTATTAAAATCAAAATATAAAGCTATTCTGTTATTCATATTTATTTCAATCACAAGACATTAAAACAATAATTTGCATATATTTGAAGTCAGCAAAGAATACTACTGTTATGGAAAACATATAATTCAACTTTAAAATATGGCTTGAAACATCTGAAGGGGTTAGTATTTTTGGAGATGGAAAATATGCTTTATTAAAATGCATTGAAAGGACAGGCTCATTAAAAGCAGCAATGGAAGAGATGGGCTTAAGTTATCGGAAGACATGGGACAAGTTGAAAAAGATTGAAGATACCTTAGGATTTCCCATCTTAGAAACAACACAGGGAGGATGCGAGGGAGGAAGTACAGTATTGACACCACAAGGAAAAGAATTCATAAAAGCTTTTGAAGACATGCACAAAAAATGTGATGCATTTTTCCAACAAGCATTTAATGAGGTGATTAAGGAAATATCTATTAAAGAATAAGCAATATATTACAGCAATAAATAATTTATTACATTTGCACCGAATTGCACAGTTTTGCAATTCGCTTTTTAATCAAATAAAAAAAACCTATCTTTTATCATGAACAATGCTCTTTTTAACTTTAAAACCCCTGAAAACGAAGCTGTTTTAGGATATTTAAAAAACAGTCCTGAACGTATTTCGTTGGAAAAGGAATTAAAAGCCCAATCTTCAATGGAGATTGAAATCCCATTGATAATTGGGGGGAAAGAAGTATTTACCGGCAATACCGCAGAGGTAAGAATGCCCCATAACCATAAGCATGTGCTTGCCAAATACCATATTGCAGGGCCAAAAGAAATAGAAATGGCCATAGACGCAGCCACCAAAGCACAAAAGCTGTGGTCAGAAACAGACTGGACCATCAGGGCTTCTATCCTTCTTAAGGTAGCTGAGCTTTTGGCAACAACCCACCGTGGGATATTAGGTGCAGCAACAATGCTTGGGCAGAGCAAGAATATTTACCAGTCAGAGATTGATGCCGTTTGCGAAACCATTGATTTCTTAAAGTATAATGCATACTTTGCCGGAAAGATTTATGAATTCCAGCCAAGATCTGCTTTTAATCAGTTAAATAGAATTGAATTCAGGGCATTGGAGGGATTTATCTTTACCGTAAGCCCGTTCAACTTTACCTCTATAGCCTCCAACCTGAATATGGCCCCTGTAATGATGGGTAATACAACCGTATGGAAGCCTGCCACTACAGCGCTTTTATCTAACTATTACCTGATGAAACTGTTTATGGAAGCTGGCTTACCTGGAGGGGTGATTAACTTCGTGCCTTCAAAAGGCTCAGTAATCGGGAAACAGGTAATGGCATCCAAAGACCTTGCCGGGATACATTTTACAGGATCCAATGCCACATTTAACCATCTTTGGCAAGAGGCTTCGTCACATCTGCCCACCTACAAATCATATCCACGTCTTGTTGGAGAAACCGGAGGAAAGGATTTTATCTTTGTCCACCCATCCTCAAAGCCCTGGGACGTGGCTGTTAATGCCATCAGGGGAGCTTACGAATTTCAGGGACAAAAATGTTCAGCCCCATCAAGAATGTATGTCCCTAAAAGCCTTTGGCCTGAGATAAAAAGACTCATGGCAGACATGGCTGCAGAGATTAAGATGGGCGATGTAATGGATTACACCAATTTTGTAAATGCAGTGATTGATAAATCAGCTTTTGACAATATCAAATCATACATCGACTATGCTAAAAACTCAAATGAAGCTAGCATTGTCTTTGGGGGCAAATGTGATGATTCTGTTGGCTATTTCATAAGCCCGACACTTATTGAAACTACAAATCCACATTTCAAGCTCATGGAAGAAGAAATCTTCGGGCCTGTATTATGTGTTTATGTTTATGAAGACAATAAACTTGAGGAGGCTGTAAAACTTTGCGATTCAACTTCGCCCTATGGCCTCACGGGAGCAGTGTTTTCAAAAGACAGGATTGCAGCTTCAAAGATATGTGAAGGTCTCAGATATGCAGCCGGCAATTTCTATATTAACGATAAGCCAACTGGTGCTATTGTAGGCATGCAGCCTTTTGGAGGTTCAAGGGCTTCCGGCACTAATGATAAAGCAGGTGGTGAATTCAACCTAATCAGATGGGTTAGCCCCCGCACCATTAAAGAAACATTTGTTTCACCATCGGATTTTGCTTATCCATACATGAGAGAATAATTCATTTTTTTAAAAGGCCCAAAACACATAAAACAAAATTATCAGCCCTTGTATCAAAAAATACTGAGAACCATCAGGTTTCAACAAAGCTGATATAATTGCATAAACAAACTCAATTTTTGTTTCATGTTCAGATTTTGAGTACTATTTTCTTCCCCATAAAAAGGATGTTAATTTTTAACCGCAATTGTATTGCATCCCTTTTAACCCCGGCAAACCGGGGTTTTTTATTTTATCATAGAAGTTCTTTTTAAAACGAATTTATTAAACACTTATTAAACATTATTAGCTTTTTGCTGTTATAGGGAAAAGAAGTTTATACAAACTAAAAATGAAACGATTATGTTTGCAGATAAGGCACAAAACCCGAATAAACTGCAAACATTGAACTCCATTCAGGCTTAAACAAAAAAAACCTTACTAATGAAAACAAATGTAGGCCTCACCGACAAAGCAATAAGAATTGTCGTTGCACTATTGGTTACAATTCTTATTTATAAAAACATCCTTAGCGGAACATTGGCAATTGTTGCAGGAATTATTGCAGTGTTATTGCTTATAACCACACTTATCGGGTTCTGTCCATTATACAGGATCTTTGGCATATCCACCTGTAAAAGGAAATAAACTAATTTCTTCCTGCCAGATAGCTCTAATCCGGCAGGAAGAAAATGATTATCATCACAATCTTTATAAAAACCAGGTATTTAATTGAACAATCGTTAATGCCTTTCATTTCATTTATCTACATTATAATAATAGCAAGCCACAGGCTGCCAATTAATTTTATTATCCTCCCTTTCGGAATCAGGTGATGGTGTTTTTCAGCAAGATAACATCATGATAAACACAATAAAGCAATAATTTTCAAGAATAAAAAAGGCGTTTTTTAATAAAAACATATTCAACTATAATAACAGTTATTATAATTCGTTGTACATTTAGCATTCTTTGATGCATTTACATATCAGGGATATCAGAAAGCGTTAAAATACGCAAATAAAATATAATCAATAAACTAAATACACAATACTATGAAAGCATCCAGATTCTTTTTAATCCTAATCAGCAGTATCCTGATCAGCAACACAATTCAGGCACAAGAGGTTCAGCAGATGAACCCAAAAGAAAAAATCAATAGCTTGGTAGAAACAGAAGACCATATAAAAGTTATACAATACATTGATTCATTGCGCAATGAATCCTATTACAGTCCTGAACTATCATGGCAGTATTGCAGGGCACTTTTTCAATCAGGAAGGTATGATCAGGCCAAAGACAGCCTGCTCCAATGGGCAGGGCATCCCAATTATATTACCCAGGCACAGAACATGTTGACCCAGATTGCCTTTCAACAACATGAATATAATGAATCAATTGACTATTTGTTCCAGTTAAGTGCCCGCTTTCCATCCAATCCAATTTACCCTTTTCGCCTCTCAAAAGCTTTTTTGGCCATTAACCAACCTTTAAATGCCCTGCACCAATTAAGCGTCGCCCATCAGATTGATACCCTAAACCAATTAATCATTTCAGAATGGGTTGACCTGCTCATCACCCTTGAAGTATATGATGATGCCTTTGAAATCCTCAATAAAGGACTTAAACTGTCCCCTGATAATGTAAGCTTCCTCCAACAAAAAACAATGCTTTCATACAGGCTCCAAAACCATCAGGAAACCATTAACACAACTGAAAAGTTACTGCTTTTGGGAGATACCACGCCTCAAATGATCAAACTTATGGCTGTTGCCTATTACCAGATTGACAGCATTCAAAAATCTGAATACTGGATTGACTATCTTCTTGCAAAAGAAATGAATGCTGAAGATATAAGCTTTTATAAAGGAAAAATACTTAGCATGAGCGGGCGCAAAGAAGAAGCCCAGGATTACTATTACCAGGCTATTTTATTTTGTTTAAGCCCCAACTTTTCTTCCTTCATGAATCAGGCTGGTATCAATCTTTATGAACAAAGAAAATATAAGGAATCGGCATATTTGTTCGAAACTTCACGTTTTTTTTCTGAAGCTCCCATTCAATTGTATTATCTGGGTTTAAACAACTATCACTTATATAAGAATAAAAACAAGGCCAAAGAGTTCCTGACACTTTTTATTGAACAATCAACAAAACCTTCCGAAGAATTAATAAAGGATCATGCCAAAAGATTGATCCGTGAAATAGATGAAGAAAATCATTTCAATTGATTATCAATTTTTTAGCTGAATCAAACATTTTTACTAAAAAACATTATGTTCATGATACACATTTTGCATTTCAGTAAATCATGTTTTTTTGTAAGTTTGACAGTTAATTTTCGGAAGGAAATTATTTGGAAATAGAAAACACAAAGGAATAAAAATAACAAAAGTAAAAGAAAATGAAACCAACTCTCGTTGTATTGGCAGCAGGCATGGGAAGCCGCTATGGCAGTTTAAAACAGGTAGAAGGCCTTGGCCCTTCAGGAGAAACAATTATTGATTATTCGGTGTTTGATGCCATTAATGCAGGCTTTGGGAAGGTGGTATTCATCATTCGCAAGAGCATAGAAAAGGAATTCAAAGAGGTCTTTGATTCAAAATACAAAGGCAAAGTGCCTTATGAACTGGTATTCCAGGAACTTGATATGTTACCTTCAGACTATACCTGCCCGGCGGACAGGGTAAAACCCTGGGGAACAGGACATGCTGTTTGGACAGCCCGCCATGCTGTTAAAGGGCCTTTTGCTGTTATTAATGCCGATGACTTTTATGGGCGTGCTTCTTTTGAAGTGATGGCAAAGGCATTAGCAGATCCAAAACTTTCATCAGGCAACTATTTCATGGTAGGTTATCGTTTGGGAAACACCTTATCTGAAGAAGGGGCTGTATCAAGGGGCGTATGCACTACCGACAGCAACCAACTATTACAAACCGTTGTTGAAAGAACCCATATTGAACGCATCAACGGAAAGATTTGCTATAAAGATGAAGCCCAAAACGCCATTGAAATAGATGATGAACTTCCTGTTTCAATGAATTTCTGGGGCTTTACTCCCGATTATTTTATCCATTGCGAACAAATGTTCAGCGATTTTCTGGCTCAATCAGTTAATAATATCAAGTCAGAGTTTTATATCCCCCTGGTTGTAAATAACCTTATCAGCAGTGGCAAGGCAAACTGCAAGGTATTGCCAACCACTGCCACGTGGTTTGGCGTCACCTATCCCGGTGACAGACCAGTAGTGATACAAAAGCTGGCCGATATGGTTAAAAACGGATCCTATCCCTCCCCGCTCTGGTAACCACATCTTAAAAACCTAAATCTAATACAATATGAACTTTTCAAGTATCGATTACATTGTTTTTATCGGATACTGCCTTTTGGTGGTTGGCTTAGGCCTATGGATTTCCACAAGGAAAAAAGCATCCGACATTAACTCCAAAGATTATTTCCTTGCAGGAAAAGCTTTGCCCTGGTGGGCAATAGGGGCATCATTGATTGCGTCCAATATTTCTGCCGAGCAATTCATCGGTATGTCCGGCTCAGGCTATGCCATAGGCCTTGCAATTGCCTCCTACGAATGGATGGCTGCACTCACCCTAATCATTGTAGCGATGATATTCCTACCCATCTTCCTTGAAAAAGGTATTTATACGATGCCTCAATTTCTGGAAGCCCGTTTTGACAAAAGGGTAAAAACAGTGATGGCAGGTTTTTGGCTGGCAGTATTTGTATTTGTTAACCTCACCTCTGTCATTTATCTTGGGGCACTGGCAATGGAGCGTATCATGGGCATCCCTTTATTATACAGTATTATTGGGCTTGCCTTGTTTGCTGCTTTATATTCTATTTATGGAGGTTTAAAAGCCGTAGCCTGGACTGATGTCATTCAGGTTGTTTTCCTTGTTGGAGGCGGACTGATAACTACTTATGTGGCTTTAAAGGCTTTAGGGGGCGATAATGGGGTCTTTGCAGGATTCACAAACCTTATTGAAAAAGCACCGAACCACTTTAAGATGATACTTGAAAAAGGCTCACATATGGTTCCTGACGGCCAGGGAGGGCTTAAAGATGCATATCTTGACCTGCCAGGCTTAGGGGTAATCCTTGGGGGCTTATGGGTGGCCAACCTATACTATTGGGGCTGTAACCAGTATATTATCCAAAGGGCACTTGCTGCCAAGAGTGTTGGCGAAGCCCAAAAAGGCCTTGCTTTTGCTGCCTACCTAAAACTATTGCTTCCACTTATTGTTGTGATACCCGGCATCGCTGCTTTTGCCTTAAATGCCGATATTACCCGTTCGGATGAGGCTTATCCCTGGTTGCTACATTCATTTGTCCCCAACGGGGTGAAAGGCCTGGCCTTTGCTGCATTGGTAGCTGCCATCGTTAGCTCACTGGCATCAATGATGAACAGCATTTCATCTATTTTCACAATGGATATTTACAGTGCTTATATCAACAAAAATGCCACTGAGAAGAAGCTCGTTTCAACAGGCAGGATTGCAAGTACTGTAGCTTTGGTTATTGCTGCATTTATTGCCCCGCAATTGGCAAACCTCGATCAGGCATTTCAATTCATTCAGGAGTTCACAGGTTTTGTAAGCCCTGGAGCCCTTGCTATCTTTATTGCCGGTTTCTTTATGAAACGCGCCACTTCCAATGGAGCCCTGTCAGCAGCCATTGGCACATTTGTATTCTCTACCCTGCTTAAGATATTTGCCCCTTCATTGCCTTTTATGGATAGAATGGGCATTGTTTTCCTCCTTTGTATGGGTATGATTGCTTTATTCGCCCTTATCGAAAACAAAGGTCCTCACCCAAAAGCAATAGACCTTCGCAAAGGCCTCTTCAGCACATCTAAAGGATTTAAAATTGCTGCTGCAGGGGTAGTTGTTATCCTGATTGCCCTTTATGCAATCTTTTGGTAATCATGGACAGAACAGAAATACAAAAAATCTTTACCGACACATTCGGGGGCGCATACAGTTTGTTTGCAGCCCCCGGACGTGTTAACCTTATCGGGGAACATACCGATTACAATGAAGGCTTTGTATTGCCTGCCTCCATTGACAAAATGATTTACCTTGCCATTCAAACAACTTCTGATAACAAGGTATCGCTTTTTGCTGCCGACCTTAATGAACATTTCTCTTTCCATATTGGACAGGCTGCTGAAAACCCTCCCCACTGGGCATTATATATTTACGGACTGTTAATTGAGTTTGAAAAAGCAGGTTTTAAAGCTCCGTGTGGATTTAATGCTGTCTTTGGGGGAGACATCCCTTCCGGTGCAGGATTGTCTTCCTCTGCTGCCCTTGAAAGCGTTTTCGCAATAGCCTGTAATAATCTCTTCCATTGGAATGCCGATAAATTATTGCTTGCAAAAACAGGACAGGCAACAGAGCATAAACATGTAGGGGTGCGATGCGGGATTATGGATCAGTTTGCATCAATATTTGGCAAGAAAGACCATGTCATCCGTCTCGATTGCCAATCGCTAAAGTACGAATACTTTCCGCTCAGGCTCAATGACCATGTATTATTGTTAGCCGATACCTGCGTAAAACATAGCCTTGCCTCTTCAGCCTATAACCAAAGACGCAAAAGTTGTGAGGAAGGAGTACTGATGCTCAGGAGTAAGAATCCTGCCGTAAATAGCCTTAGGGATGCCAATTTAAAAATGATTCAGGCAATAACCCCTATGATAGGGGAGGAAGACAGCATAAGATGTGAATTTGTCATTGAGGAAAACCAACGTGTTTTGGATTGTTGTGAAGCCCTGAAACAGGGAGACCTTGGCTTAGTGGGACAACTGATGTATGCTTCCCATGAAGGCTTGCAACATAAGTATCATGTGAGCTGTCCTGAATCAGATCTTTTTGTTGATATCGCAAAAAAAACACATGGGGTATTGGGCGCACGTATGATGGGTGGAGGATTTGGAGGCTGTACCATTAACCTGGTGCATAAACATTCTGTGGAACAACTGATGAAAAACATAGAAGCAGCATATCAATCAAGATATGCAAAAACACCTTTGTTTTATGTTGTGAACACTGCTGATGGTGCAGGAGAGATTACCCGCGATTAATCCTTGTCCTACATCCTTTTGAAAGATTTTTTTCAAAAAAAGTTTTGCTGAATAATTTCCTGTTTATTCATTTGCAGCAAGCAATAAGGCTTGGCTTAACTTCATTCTATTAACACAAAAAAATGTTCATTATTTATGCTGACTGTTGTACTTATCATGTGCGCAGGTATACTTGCAGGTTATCTTTTAAGGAGCAAAAAAAAGCTGATTTTGCTTTCTGAGAAACTGGTCACCTGGGCAATATTCCTGCTTTTATTCTTACTTGGAATAGCCATTGGTGCCAATCCACAGATTATGAACAATCTACATTCCCTCGGACTGAAAGCCCTCCTTATTACTATTGGTGCTGTTGCAGGCAGCATTACACTTGCATGGCTGACATACAGGTTATTCTTTAAAAACAAGGAGGCAAGCCATGAGCAATAGCCTGAAAATCCTTGCCTTCTTTGCTATTGGGGTATTGTTGGGATATATGAAATACCTTCCACAATGGGCCATAGAAAATGACTTTAGCAGTTATGCCTTATACCTGCTAATGTTTTTAGTTGGCATTGGGATTGGGGCTGACGAACGTGCAATGAAAGCCTTGAAACAGTTTAACCTCCGCCTTTTCATGGTTCCACTTACAACAATTACAGGCACACTCATTGGGGTATCCCTCGTATATGGGTTCCTGGGCAACATCTCATTCCCGGAAGTATTGGCTGTAGGGGCAGGATTTGGTTATTACAGCCTCTCAAGCATTATCATCACTGATATCAAAGGTGCTGAACCAGGCGTAATCGCACTCTTATCCAATGTGATGCGCGAAATCATCACCTTGCTATTTGCTCCAATCTTTGTTAAGGTATTTGGAAAATTAGCCCCCATTTGTTCGGGTGGGGCTACAAGCATGGACACCACACTTCCAATTATTTCCTTCGCATCGGGCAAGGAATATGCTATTGTTTCCTTATTTCATGGGATTGTCCTAACGATAATTGTTCCTTTCCTTGTAACTTTTATCCTGTCATTTTAATCCATTTTTAAGGGAAGTATTAAAAAAAACAATACCTTTCATATGGAAAAAAAGCCTCCCTATTCATTGATAATAAAGCCCTTTATGGGTTTGCCCAAATAAAATACACAGTTTTGGGAACAATAAGCAATCCCAAAAATAGTCTTAATTAGAAATCAGACAAGAATGCAGCTCAATCAAAAAATATTTGGAAAGATGCCTGATGGCAGGGAGGTCTTTATCTTTACATTTGAAAGCAAAAAAAGCTTAATCATTTCAATTATAAACCTTGGGGGCATCATAACTTCTATTCGTATGCCAGACAAAAACGGACAGGTGGATGAAATCATTGCAGGCTTTCCTTCGTTACAGCCTTACCTCATTGGGCATCCTTATTTTGGAGCCATCGTAGGGCGCTATGCAAACCGTATTGCTGATGCAGGTTTTACAATAAATGGCAATCATTATAAGCTAAGTGCCAATGACAATAAAAACCATATCCATGGGGGCATTAAAGGTTATGACTCCCAACTCTGGGATCCACTTATTGAAATTAATGGGGATACAGCTTCCTTAACATTAAAATACCTGAGCCCTGATGGAGAAGAAGGGTATCCGGGAAATGTTGAAAACACAGCTGTTTATTCGCTTGATGATAACAACCACTTCAACATCCGTTTTGAAGCCCATACTGACGCACCAACACATATCAATTTAACCCAACATACATATTTTAACCTTGGCGGTTTTAAAAACAATGTTTCCGATCACAGGCTTTTCATTAATTCCAATTTCTGGCTTGAAACAAATGAAAACCATATCCCCACCGGAAAACTTTTCTCATGCAGGCAGACTGCGTTCAATTTTACCGAACCCAATACTGTCTGTTTCCCAATCGATAATTGTTTTGTATTAAGCCGCCCTGATGCCAATCATTGCCCCTCGGCGATGCTTCTCCATCAAAGTTCCGGGCGCAGTATTACATTTTTCCTTACCCAGCCCGGGATACAGGTATATACAGGAAACTTTCTGGATGGTAGTTTGCGTGGCCATAATAATGTTGTTTATAATCAGTATGGTGCTATTTGCCTGGAACCACAACACTTCCCTAATTCACCTAATATGCCTGAATTCCCTTCTACCCTGCTCATGCCAGGTCAATTATACAGTCATCAAATCGAAATGCACTTTGAATAAAACAGGATTCATCCGACACCTTTCATCAAGCTATTATAGTATGTAACAATTTAAAATACTATCATTTATTCATTTTTGGGCTTTATATACATCCCTCTATAGGTCATCTATTATCGTAAATAAAAACTCCGAGGTGTAAAACAATTGTAAAAATATAAAAACAAGCCCTCTCTCAACAGGCTGCTTTTCCAGACCCCAAAGGCCTGTTTAATAAAAGCCTGAAGAAGGAAATGCCTTTAAACAGACATATCAAAAACCTCAATTCTTTTTTTCAAACTATTTACGATCCGGGCAGCAGGGGCTCCATCAACAAGGTCGTGATTAATGGTAACTGTCATTGATAAAAACTCCCTGATCTTGATTTCCTGCCCTACAATACCAGGCTTTCGGGATATATTTCCAATTGTGAATGACAAAGGCCTTGTCTGCCCGGCAATGAAAGGCACCGCAAATCCGGGTGAATCACTAAAACCACTTACAGATGTAACATAGGTTGTTCCAAATCTCTTTTTGATAAAAAAGGGATTGTTTGACAAACGCCTGCATGCAAACATAAATAACCATTTAGGCAAAAATGACATGGCTCGCACCCATTGTTGCGCCCACTTATCATCTTCGCCAAGTGTGCCTGACTCCGTATTATCTGTTTTCGCCTTTTCTATCTCAAGGCTTATAGCCTCTGCTGTCTTACGGGAAGCATCCTTTACCACATATTTTCGAGGGACCATTATCCCGTTCTGCCTTACTTCAACAGGTAAATCTATATCAATTTCATCAAAATAATAAAGCCGCTTCCCCTTACGAATCAGGTTCAACTTCTTATTTTCTTCCAAAACCCTTGCAATAACAAACAAAAGGTATGAGAAAAAACTTATGTTGACTCCTGACTTCCTCAAATCCCTTAACTGTTTCCTTGTATCTGTAACATCAAACTCAACCAGGGCATGCATATTATGGCCCTGCCCCAGGGCTTCATACCCATACATGGATAGCAGCCTGAAGGAATCCAATCTTTTTACATTGTACTTCATTTGTTCAACAGCATTTTCATTTCCAAACACAAATTGATTCTATACTCCACGAAATTAAAATCAGGGGATTAAAAAAACACCCTTCTTCCCGGATTTCAAAAATAATAACAATTGATTATAATGAACTGTATTTCACAAAAAAAGCATGTCATTAATAACTAATCCTCAAAATCTTTATCCCTGGTTTTTTAAGCCTCATTTTATTGAATTTTCAGTGGTATATAAAACAAATGTGCCTGAAACTCATTATTCCAGGCACATATTAACCACAAACTAAAAGATGAAAAACACAAAAAAAAAATCGTTTCATCCCTTTTGTCAACCAAAACAATGATCTACTGCAAAATCAATTAATCCTCACTAACAATAGATTCAGGGATTTCAAGCCACTCACAAGCTTCCTTTTTTGAAAGAAAAATCTTTACATTAGGTCTAATACCCAACTGATCCAAAGACTTCATCATCAATTCACACTGGGCAACCTGCATAGGCAGGGAAACCAAAACTGCAATTTTTCTATTTCCCTCTTTGCCCTTCATACAGGCAAGATAGTCAGTAACCATATCTGATAATGGAACCACCTCAAATTGACTATCTTTTAATATCACCAGTATTTTTGATACATTTCTAAAAAGCTCATGCTCAAACTCAAAATTCTTGAGTTCAAAGATATCGGGCAAGCTGATCTTTCCCGAATACCGCTCTACGAGCAAGTCTTTACCAACGAATTCGCATTCAATCATGTATTTTTTCTTTTTCTAAGCAGTGAATTAGGTTTTACAAGGCAGAAAACCACTGTTCCCTATTGGATAAAATATCTAAAACCAAATACACTGTTTTCAATTCTGTTTGTTTTGTAGCTCAGCGCAGGGGCTAATCAGATTCCGGTATTTTAAAAACCACACATCTGTCATTTTACACCTGCAAATGTTTTTAGGATTTACTATTTATCAGGGAAACCAAGAACTAATAGGTTTGGGTAATATCCCAGACAAATGCCCTAATCCCGACTTCCTCGTTCACATTGTCGAGCTTTTTAACCTTTTCCAGAAGGAGATCTACCTGATGGTCTTCAACCATCACCAGTGTGGCAGTATTCATTTCAGGCCATGCATGTGTTCCCTGACGGGGATCACCTGAATGGGAGCCTCGCCCAAGGACGCTTGGAAATTGGGTAAAACCCCTTAACTGCTGCCTGTCGAGTATGTACTCTACTCTCTCAGTAAAACTTTGATTATGGACTATTAAAACCGCTTTCATAGATTCTTGTGTTGTTGGGCTTCAGGCATGAAACACAATTCCCGAAATTCTTATTTAACAAGCATTTCTATTGTGTTTCATGCTTTTGGCCTGATTAATTAATTAAGCATCATAGAATTTGTATGCTTTCTGAACGCTTCTCTTCTTATCCCTTTCGCCCCTGCGTGCAAATAAAGCATAAATAACAGGAACAATGATCAGGGTAATGAAAGTAGAAACCGTTAAACCTCCCACTACTGCAATACCCATACCTTTCCACATTTCAGAACCGGGACCAGTGCTAAGTGCCATAGGCAACATACCCAGGATGGTTGTTAATGCTGTCATAAGGATTGGGCGCAAGCGGCTTTCCCCAGACATTACAATTGCATCATAAAGCTCAACGCCTCTTTCACGCATCAGGTTAATGAAGTCAACAAGCACAATGGCATTCTTGACCACAATACCCACAAGCATTACAGCTCCCAAAGCAGCGATAACACTAAGATATGTATTGGTAATAAACAGGGATATAAATACTCCGGTAAATGCAAAAGGAATTGACATCATGATGATAAGTGGCATCTTTAAGGATTCAAACTGCGAAGCCATCACAATGTAAACCAACAGGATACCCAAAGCAAGGAGCAATCCGAGCGTACCAAATGTCTCCATTAAATCTTCATACTCACCTCCAACAGTAATACTTATAGACTGGGGCAATTCAAGATTATCTACCTCAGACTGTATCTTTTGCGCAAGATCACCCAAAGAAACAGATGTTCCAGGCAATACCGAAACAGTTACAAGACGGTTTAGCCCTTTACGTTCAATATTAGGTGTTGACCAATACTCTTTAACTTCCCCGATTTCCTTTAAGCGGACAATCTTCCCTGAAGGTGTGGTAAAACCAATGTTCTCAACCTCACTGATCTCATCACGGTATTTTTCATCAAATCTGAGGAATATATCATATTCATCACCTGATTCACGATATTGGGTAGGAGAATAACCATTGATCCGGTTTCTAAGCTGGGTTGCCACAATTGCTGTGCTCAAACCGTGACGGCTAAGCTTGTCCTGATCAAAATTAACCTGCAACTCTGGCTTTTCCCTGTCACGGCTAATATTAACCTCTTCTACTCCCGGAATTGCCTTGAACTTTTCAGACAATTGTTTTGCAAGGGTCGTTGTTTCATCAAAATCATGACCATAAATCTCAACAGCTACGCCCTGGCCTGAACCCATACTCATACCCTGGTTTCCTACCTCGTAATTTACGATTTCAGTGAAAGAAGCAAGTTTTTCCCTTACCTCTTCAGAGATTTCAAATACCGTTCTTTCGCGTTCTTCAATTGGAACAAGACGGCACCTGAAATTGATGATATGATAGCCTGTTTGTTGGAACAAATCGCTCATGCTCCCCTGATCATCAACCCCTGTTGAAAATGAGACAATTTTCATTTCGGGATAATCTGTCCTTAACAAACTATCAATACGCTGGCTCATTTTATATGATTCAGCAGCTTTTGTACCTGACTGCAACTCTATGCTTATGCTAAAATTGCTCTGGTCTGTTTGAGGCATAAACTCGAAGCCCACTTTCCCTACTAAAAGAATTGAACCAACAAATATACCAAGCAAAACAGGTACTACAATTTTCTTATGGTGCAAGCTCCATCTTAAAGACTTTGCATAAACCCTGTCCATTGCATTAAGCACAGGCAATATAGTATTATCGTAGTGCAGGAAAAACTTCTTCTTTTTGGTCTTGTCCTGAAGCTTCAGGAACAATGAACTTAAGGTTGGGGTAAGGGTAATCGCAGTGATTGTTGAAGTTACTACTGTAATACAAACAATCCAGCCCAACTGCTTAAACATAACACCCATCATACCAGAGGTAAAAGTCAAAGGAAGGAAAATAGCCACAACAGTAAGGGTAGTAACAATAACAGAAAGCCAAACCTCATTGGTAGCATAGATTGCTGCCTCACGTGGACGGTTACCCCTTTCAATATGGGTTGTGATGTTTTCCAATACCACAATGGCATCATCCACGACCATCCCCAATGCAATTGATATTGACATCAGAGAAATGATATTCAGCGTTCCTCCTGTAATCCTCAGATAAATAAAAGCCACTACCAATGAAATCGGGATAGTAAGAGCAATAATAAAAGTACTTCTCCAACGTCCAAGGAAAAGGAACACAACCACAACCACAAACAACATAGCATAGAATACAGTCTCCTTAAGGTTGTCAATTGAATCCTGAATAAAGGTTGAGTTATCTGACGTTAGTTCAATTTTCACATCCTCAGGTAAATCTTTCTTAATTTCAGCAATTTTCTTGTGAACTTCCTGTGAGAGCTTTACTGTGTTGGCTCCTGACTGTTTCTGAATAAAAAAGTTTGCACCAATCTCGCCATTAACCCTGTTATAAAGCTTCACATCCCTGATGGTATCCTTTACAACGGCTACATCCTTAAGGAAAATCGTTTTCCCATTGTTATTGCCAATAGCGATATCAGCAATCTGGCTACTTTCAGTAAATTTTCCCGCAACCCTTAAAGGGAAGTTAAACTGTCCCATCTCCAAAGAGCCTAAGGGCAGGTCAATATTCTGGGCAGCGATGGCATTTCCAAGTTGTTCAAGTGTAATGTTATAGGCTTCAAGCTTTGAAGGGTCTGTATCTACATAGATAGCCCTTCCGGGATGCCCGGTAATACTAACTGAAGCAATACCTTCAATCCTTTGGAGCGGGTTAACAACCTTATCTTCAATAAGCTTAACCAAGCCGGGATAGCTTTCCTTTGCAGTTACTGCAAAAAACATTACAGGCATACTGCTTGAGTTAAACTTAAAGATTAAAGGCTCGTTGGCATCATCAGGCAAGCTGCTTGATATCATACTTAGGTTGTCCCTGATATCATTTGCTGCTTCTGCAAGGTCAGCACCCCATTCAAATTCAAGGGTAACAATAGAATAGTTGTCTTTTGATACTGAGCTGATTTCCTTTAGGTCATCAACACTATTCATCCCCTTTTCAATATTCTTTGTGACGTTATTCTCCACATCCTCGGCACTGGCACCAGGATAGGTTGTATAAACCGAAATAGCAGGTAAATCCATTTCGGGATAAAAATCTATCGGAAGGTTTACCAGCGAATACAAGCCCAATACCATGATAGCCACAAAAATCATGATTGTGGTAATGGGCCTGGTTACTGCAGTTTTATATATACTCATATCAGTTTTATTATTTTGTTGATTGAATATTATTCCTTGACAAGTTCAACTTCCGAATTGTTATACAGGTTTACGTGACCTGAATAAATCAATTGTGTGTTCTCATCAATTTCAGTAGAAATAATTTCAATATTTTCATTAAAACGTCTTCCAAGCTGGACAGAGATGCGTTGTGCTTTTCCATCTTTATAAGCAAAAACATAACGTTCATTTGAACCATCCTGTTTCAGGACAACGGTTGCCGGCACAACAAAAGCTTCGATATTGCCAAGTTTAAGGCCTGCCTTTGTAAACATACCCGGTTTAAGTTTGTTACCTGGATTGGGGATAATAACCTCAACCTTGAAGTTCCTTGATTTTTCATCTACAACCGGATATTTAGTCTCAACGTATCCTTTGAACGCTTCTTCAGGATAAACAGATACTGCCAATTCAACAACCAGCCCTTTGGCTACCTGCTTATAATACTGCTCAGGGATTTCAAGTAATGCTTTACAAGGGTTAACCTGGTTAAGGGTTACAATGGCTGCCTTGCCGTCAGTTGTATTAGGGGCTGAAGAATACAATTCGCCATCTTCAAAATATTTCCCGGTAACAACACCATCAAAAGGTGCTTTTATATCGGTATTCCTAAGTAAATATT
>CAYLYP010000016.1:0-49781 GCA_964387795.1 uncultured Bacteroidales bacterium | reverse complement strand
GCCATCGGCTCATAGTATTAGTATACAATTTCGCCTTGTCGCCTCACATCTGATGTCTTAAAGACTTTTTCAGCAGTCCCTAAATAAACAGTCGAATAGATAAACAGAAAAGAATAAAGACTATTGTTTTTCATTCATTCCATCCAAACATTCTTTACATTTTCCATATAAGGCCAGGGATCGTTGGGAAACCTCAAAACCCAGGGTCTGTTGCAATGAATTTTGTATTTCCATAAGCCGAGGGTCACAAAACTCTAATACTTTGCCACATTGAGTACAAATAAGGTGATCGTGCTGACGGTATTTAAAAGATTTTTCAAATAATGCCACATTTTTCCCAAACTGATGTTTCACAACAAGATTGCATTGCAGTAACAAATCTATAGTATTGTAAAGGGTAGCCCTGCTGACACGATATTTATTGCTTTTCATTTTTATATACAGGGTCTCTACTTCAAAATGCCCATCCATAAGATAAATCTCCCTTAGAATTGAAAAACGCTCAGGGGTTTTACGATGCCCATGCTCCTCCAGATATTGGGAAAAGATATTCTTAACGGTTTCAAATACTTCCATTGTTTCTGCTTTCATGCCCTATATATTCATTGTGTTTAAACAATCATTATTAAAAATAAAAGGCCCAGGTAAAAAATGCCTCTTACTTCATTCTCAGCTATTACCCCATCTTATATGGAATTATTCTAAGAAATATTTTTGATGGTAAAGATAAATAAAAAACTCTAATTTGAAATCTTTTTAAATAAAAGAATGGATATAGTTTTTTCAGTGTCAAAAAAAGATAATAGAATAATATATAAACCAGTTATACTGACAAAACAAACAATAATCAGGGCCTGCTGTTTTTATAAGCGTTTATTTTGTAAACACGGTTATTTTGTTCATTTCGATTACAAAAGTGATAAAACATGGTTAAAATTTAAATGATATTAAAAAATTATACGTTTTTTTTTGCAACTTTATTGTCAAAAAGATGTTTATCTGTTTAACAAAACGTAAACAAGGATAAAAACAAATAACAATGGAAAATTTCACTTTATACAACCCAACTTGTTTATACTTCGGCAAAGGAGCAATACAAAAACTAGCAAAATCTATTGAAAAAACGGGGAAAAAAGTCTTGTTGGTTTATGGTAAGGGATCGGTTAAAAGCTCCGGGGCTTATGATGCAGTTATGGAACAACTAAGAATAGCAGGAGCTGAGGTTTTTGAGTATAGTGGGATAAAGTCAAATCCTTTGATAGAAGATGTTGAAAAAGCAGTAGCCCTTGGCCGGGAGAAATCAGTAGATGTAGTCCTTGCAGTGGGAGGAGGCAGTGTTATAGATTCGGCCAAGGTAATAAGCATTGGCATTCCTGTATCGCATAGTCCCTGGGAATTTGTAATTGGGAAAAATAAACCACAAACAGCAGTTCCCCTTATAGCCGTGTTGACCTTAGCCGCAACAGGAAGTGAAATGAACCATTTTGCAGTAGTCCAGAATGTAAAAACCATGGAGAAAATAGGTTTTGGCAATCCTCTTATGTATCCCCGCTATTCATTTCTGGATCCTTCATTTACAATAACTGTTCCTTTAAATTATACAGCCTATGGCGTTGCCGACTTAATTGCCCACAGCCTTGAAGCATGGTTTGGAAAAGGTGATGCGTCTTTATCCGATCGTTTTGTGATTTCAATAATTCATGAAGCAATGAAATATGGCCCTCTACTTTTAGAGAATTTAGATAATTATGATTTGAGGGCACGGATTATGTATGCTGCCACCTCAGCTTTAAACGGGCTGACTGCTTATGGCCGTGTATCACCCGACTGGGGAGTACATGATATTGGGCACATCTTATCTGTGATGTATGATATTCCGCATGGTGCTTCATTATCAATTGCTTATCCTGCATGGCTAAGGCTGCATAAAGACAGGGCAGCCGAAAGGATTAAAGAGCTTGGTATTGCTTTGTTTAATGCAGAAAATATAGATGACACCATCTATAAGCTGGAATGTTTCTTCAGGCTTATCCAATGCCCCCTTAAACTTTCAGAAGCAGGCGTTAAACTGGATAGTGAAGGCCAGAAACAACTTGTTGAACGAATGAAAATAAACAAGGCTAATGGGCTTGCGCATCAATTATCAGATGATGATTACCCAAAGCTTGTTGAATGGATGCTTTAAGGATTAAAAAACTCAAAGAAATAAATAGCTGCAACCCATTCTTTTGGGATTCCATTGCTGGAACCTACCCGGTTTCCTATGTGGTCGCGTACAGCCCCATCATCATCAATGCGCCCAATTTGGTTGCCTATCCGATCTCTAACTGTGCCATCTTTATCGATACGACCAATTGAGTTTCCTATGCGATCGCGAAACACTCCATCCCTGTCGATACGGCCTACAGAATTACCAATACGGTTCCGAATAGTCCCGTCTGAATCTATTCTCCCAATTGAATTTCCAATCTTGTCCCTGACAGTTCCATCCGAATCAACCCTGCCCATAAGGTTCCCAATCCTGTCACGGTAGTCCTGTGCATAAGATTCGGAGATAGTGATTGTCAAAAGGGCAAACATTAACAAAGCAATGTGTTTCATTGGTTTTGCGTTTTTATTATTCAAGGTTAAATATACTAAAAACCATGCTAATAATATCAAAACGCACAAACAATGTTTTGTTTTTATTGTTGACACAAAAAAAACAATGTAACGAACATGTTTGTAAGTCAAACAGAAACATTAAAAAACCAAAAGGATTGCGATGGGAGCATAAATACCTGCGGGAAAAGCAAACATGTCGTTCCATCCGACCATAAACAAACAAAATAATTTCAGATGAACCGAATATGTTTGCTAATTAAAAACAAGCACAAACGCCAATGCAAATAGCAATCATGGAGTTTCATCCGACCTTTACCTAAAAATCATTAACGGATGAAAGCATTTTTTTTATCAGCACTGATGTTTATCAGTTCCTGCTCACAAAGTACAATACTAAAAGAAGGAGAAATAAAAATGAATCAGGATATCATACAAAAGCAAATCGTTAAGACAGATACAATCACCTTGGGTGGTGGGTGCTTTTGGTGTGTGGAAGCGGTTATTAACAGGCTCAAAGGAGTTGAAAGCGTCGTTTCAGGATACTCAGGCGGCACAATAAAGAATCCTACATACAGGGAGGTAAGTAGTGGTTATACCAATCACGCCGAAGTAGTTCAGATTGTATATAATCCCACAGTCATACCATTAGAGCGATTGCTGGAGATATTTTTTAAATCACATGACCCAACTACCCTTAACCGACAAGGCGCAGACATAGGCACCCAATACAGATCAGTGATATTTTATCACAACACTGAACAAAAAGACATATCATTACGTCTTATAAATGAATTAAACAAATCAGGAATATGGACTGAGCCCATTGTAACTGAAGTAATCCCCTTTGAAGCATTTTATAAAGCAGAAGATTACCATCAGGATTACTTTGAAAACAACCCGTTTCAGCCTTATTGCCAGGTTGTTATTAATCCAAAAATGAAGAAGTTAGAGAAATTCTTTTCAGATTATTTAAAATAACGATTTGCTGAATGGGAACTATTGAAGACCAAAAGATAAGAGCGCATATCACAGAAAATGCCGACAACTCAATTAATCATCAAAAACAAGATGTATTAAATGATTACAGGCTTGCATGCGAAAGCAGGCAGGCCAGCCTTTTAGGGCGTCGTGAAGTTCTTACGGGGAAAGCCAAGTTTGGAATTTTTGGTGATGGGAAGGAATTGCCTCAACTGGCTATGGCAAAGGTATTCAATGAGGGGGATTGGCGTTCAGGATACTATAGAGACCAAACATTTATGCTGGCATCCGGTATGATGAGCCTGGAGCAATTTTTCAGCCAATTATATGGTGATACGGATTTGGAGGCAAATCCTGCTAATGGTGGCCGTATGATGAACAATCATTTTGCCACCAGGACACTTGACGAAAATGGAGAATGGAAAAATCTCACTTCAACAAAAAACTCATCTGCCGACATTTCCCCTACTGCAGGTCAGATGCCCAGATTGCTTGGATTAGCACTCGCTTCAAAGATTTATCGTAATCTCCCAAACCAAAAGGATTTTAAAAAATTCTCCAAACAGGGGAATGAAGTTGCATTTGGAACCATTGGTGATGCATCCACAAGCGAAGGGCATTTCTTTGAAACAATCAATGCAGCAGGAGTTCTTAAAGTTCCTATGGCTATTTCAATCTGGGATGATGGCTATGGCATATCAGTTCCAAAATCACTACAAACCACAAAGGGAGATATATCTGAAGTCTTAAAAGGCTTTGAACTTGATGAAAACAATAGCGGTTATTTAATCTTCAAAGCGAAAGGCTGGGATTACCCAGGTCTTATTGAAACGTATCACAAAGGAATAAAAGCCTGTCGTGAAAAGCATATTCCTGTAATATTTCATATCACTGAACTTACCCAGCCACAAGGACACTCAACATCAGGTTCACATGAAAGGTATAAATCACCTGAGAGGTTGGATTGGGAAAGAGATTATGATGGAATCCTAAAATTCAGGGAGTGGATTCTTCAGATGGGTTTTGCCACAACTGAAGAATTGGAAATCATAGAAAATGAGAGCATTGAAAGAGTCAGGCTGGCCAGAAAAACAGCATGGGATCATTTCCAGGCCCCAATAAAGCAAAAAAGAAAAGAGCTCATTGAGCTTGTAAATATTAGCAGATGTAAATGTCAAAAATCTGATAAGATTGATAATTTACTCCAGGAGATGAACCGGATCGGGGAACCTGTTTATCGGGATATCATTTCGACAGCAAAGAAAATACTAAGGTTGGTATGTTATAATTGCGATTCGGAAAAACAACTGAAGGCTGAGTTACGACAATGGCTTAATAAGGAGATGAAAAGCCATGAATATCGTTACAATTCTCATCTTTATAGCCAAACATCAAAAGCAGCCATCAAGGTAGAAGAGATAAAACCAGTTTATGAAAATGATTCCCCAATGGTTAATGGCCGTGAGATACTGGTTTCCAACTATGATTATATTTTCAGCCATTATCCCGAAGCCATGATATTTGGTGAAGATGTTGGTCATATAGGCGGGGTAAATCAAACCCTGGAAGGGCTTCAGACTAAGTTCGGGGATTTGAGGATTAGCGATACAGGAATAAGGGAAGCAACAATCATTGGGCAAGGCATCGGTCTTGCAATGAGAGGCCTGAGGCCAATTGCCGAAATTCAATATTTCGACTACCTCTTGTATGGACTTCAACTTATAAGTGATGACCTTGCCACACTGAGGTACAGAACAGTAGGCGGACAAAAAGCCCCATTGCTTATTTCTACCCGTGGCCACCGTCTTGAAGGTATATGGCATTCCGGAAGCCCTTTGAGCATGGTCATTAACTCCGTTAGGGGTGTTTATGTATTAGTGCCAAGAGACATGACAAGGGCTGCTGCTTTTTACAACACAATGCTCAAGTCGGATGATCCAGCAATAATTATTGAACCTCTGAACGCTTATCGCTTAAAAGAAAAATTACCATCAAATATTGGGCAGTTTACAATTACTCCCGGAAAAATTGAAATACTGAATGAAGGGAAAGATGTGACCCTTGTCACTTATGGTTCTTGTGTGAGAATAGCCCAGGATGCGATTAATCAATTAGAAGAATTTGGAATCAGCGTTGAATTGATTGATGTTCAATCCCTATTGCCATTTGATCTTAATCATCAGATATTGGAGAGCTTAAAGAAAACAAATAAAATTGTATTCTTTGATGAAGATGTTCCAGGAGGGGCAACCTCTTATATGATGAACAAAGTGCTTGAAGAACAGGGAGGCTATCAATACCTTGATGCAGCCCCTCTTACAGTTACCTCAAAAGAACATCGGGCAGCCTATAGTTCAGATGGGGATTATTTCTCTAATCCAAATGCAGAAGATGTTTTTGATGCAATTTACAATATGATGCACGAATATAATCCAGGCAAATATCAGGTTATTATTTAGCAAGACTGGATACCGAATAAAATAAAAAAAGCAGCCTTTTTAGGGCTGCTTTTTTTATTTCTGCTTATCAATGATTAATAATTCTCTTTCAATTCTTCAAAGTAAGCTTGTGGATGACGGCAAACAGGGCAATTCTTAAGAGCTTTGGTGCCTTCATGCACATAGCCACATTTACGGCAATACCATTTTGTTTTTTCTTCTCTTTCAAAGACCCTTCCTTTCTTGATATTTTCTAAAAGTTTCAGATACCTTTTTTCATGCAAAGCCTCAACTTCAGCTATCAATTTATAGCTTGTGGCAATTTTCTTAAAACCTTCTTCTTCTGCAATTTTTGAGAATTCAGGATAAAGCATAGTCCACTCTTCATTCTCTCCTTCAGCAGCTTCCTTAAGATTTTCAATGGTAGTGGCAAGAACCCCCGCCGGATATGATGCTGTTATTTCAACCATCCCCCCCTCTAAATATTCAAAGAAAGTCTTGGCATGAATCTTTTCCTGATTGGCAGTCTCTTCAAAAATAGCTGCAATCTGTTCGTACCCTTCTTCTTTTGCTATTTTTGCAAACATTTCATATCTGCGGGCTGCTTGTGATTCGCCAGCAAAACTTTTAAGAAGGTTCTTCTCAGTCCTGGTGCCTTTGATGCTTTTTTCGTTTTCCATTTTTCAGTGTATTAAAATTTATTTTTACTTTTCAAACTTGTTTAGCTCCAAAAATATCGCCTTAACCGCCTGCTCAAGATACCTTCTTCGGGCAAGGGTAGATTTTTAATTCTTAGCTCTTACAAAAATACATTTTTTGAAATATAATAACACCAAACGCATTGATAATCAGTTGAATTTAGAATGTTTTTAAATAGAAAAACAAATGGAGTAAAACGCCCTGACAATAAGCGCATTATAATACCTGAATGAATAAAATTTGATATTTCATTTTGCCTGGATAAATTTAAATTTTATTAAATCAATGAATCCGGCTAAATGCATTAGCCAATACTTTCAAAATAAGTTTATAAATATTGTCAAAAGTGTAAAACAAAGAATATATTTTTGTGTTATCTATTCATCAAAAGAGCAGACAAGGGAAATGTATAAAATCAAATCTTTAAAAAAAGTAGTATTCCTAATCGCCTTGAATGTATTTGTATCTTTAGCTGGCATTAATGTTCAGGCACAGGATCACAGTCAAAAGATCGGGTTAACACTAAGCGGAGGAGGAGCCAGAGGTCTTGCCCATATTGGGATATTGCATGCTATTGATAGTGCAGGGCTGAAAGTTGACTATATCACCGGCACAAGCATGGGTAGTATTGTTGGGGGACTATATGCTGCTGGCTATACAGCAGACGAAATTGAAGATTTTGCCCTTACTGTTGATTGGGAAAACCTCTTTTCAAACCGTCCTCCCCTAACTGATGTCCATCCTTATAATAAGGCTGATTTTGGTAGGACGATGGCTGAAATCCCTTTTGAAAAAGGAAGGTTTAGAATTGGGTCAGGAGTTATTGAAAGCCAATCATTATGGAATATCCTCTCAGAACTATTCATACCGGTATATCACCTTAGTAATTTCAATCAATTCCCTATTCCTTTTGCGTGCGTTGCTGCTGATGTTGGCACAGGAGAACCTGTTTACTTTCACAAAGGTGATATCGTAACTGCTATCAGGGCAAGTATGGCAATGCCAAGTGTGTTTACAAGTGTTGACGTGGATGGCAAACGACTTGTTGATGGGGGTATTGCCCGAAACTTCCCTGTTAAACTTGCAAAAGACATGGGAGCAGATTTTGTTATTGGGGTCAATGTTTCACAGGGGCTTAGACCTGCTGAAGAGCTTAATAATGTTTTTGAGATTATTTACCAATTGGGATTTTATAAAAATGAACTTTCATTTCGTGAGGACTGGCAATCAACAAACCTTTATATCTCACCTGAGCTGAAAGGATACACTGCTGCCAGCTTTAACGCCACAAAGGAAATCATTGAAATAGGAAAAAAAACCGGACGTAGCTATTACCCCTATTTTAAACAATTAGCCGATTCGCTGGGCTCCCAAAAACCATTACCTCCTGGTAGAAAAAACAGGCTTCCTGATATACAAACCATTACCATTGATTCGGTTATTTACAACGGACTTGTTAATGTTGACAAGTGGTTTGTTAGGAACAAAGCAGGCCTAAGGGCCGGGGTTACCGTACATCCACGTGAAATAATTGCTGCCGTTGACAGGCTCTATAGTACAAATTACTTTAAAAGGGTCAGGTTTCAATTAGTGCCTACTACTCAAAACCATGTTCAACTTATTTTCATACTTGATGAAAAAGCAAGTATTATGGCCGATATTGCCCTGAACTATACCTCTTTTAACGGGGTAGGCATTATTGCACAACTTAAACACAATAAAGTATTTCTTTATGACCTTAGAGCATACCTAAAAGCCGAAATTGGTGACCAGCCTGACTTGAAAACAGGGATTTCTTACTTCTGGAACCCTGCAAATACATGGTGGTTAAATGTCGAATTCTCTGCTAACCGTTTATTGTTCCCTGTTTACCAAGACTTTTTTAAGTCTGGGGAATATGGGCAGTTAATGATGGATCTGGGAATTTCGGTAAATAGGCAATTGGGTAAAAATGCATATCTGAAAATTGGAAATTCAAGAATCGTGCAAACTGTAAGTCCAAAAGCCCGTTCCTCATTTGAAATAAAAGGAAGCAATACTTATTGGCGAACCTTTATTGAATACCATCATCTGAGCTTAAATCGCCAAGCATTCCCTGAAAGTGGCAAAAACATTGAACTTTCTTTTGCCCATATCAGCAATCAAAGCCCCAATCTTGATATTTATCAGAATCAGGAAGGACCATTTACATTGGAAGAAGCAGGAATCACTATAAAGAGTTTCCAACAATTATATTATAAAAACTCCACTTATTACCCTATTAACAAAAACCTAAGCTTGTCAGTACAACAACAATTAGGATACAATTTCAACTACAATCAAAAATTCCTGAATGCATTTAATATTGGAGGAAATGATTGTTTTCTAAGAAATCAGATGACTTTTTCCGGCTTCAAAGAATATCAAATAATTACACCTGCTATATTAGGACTGGGGATAGGGCTGCAATACCACCTTGGGGGAAACATTTATGCAACATCAAATGTAAATGCGGGGCTATTTGATTTTAAAATCGAAAACATCGATGCCCTCACAAAAAACAATGCAATATGGGGTGTCAACGCAGGTGTAGGATATAATTCGGTTGTTGGGCCTGTGAAAGTCTCTCTGTCTTATAACCCACAGGCCAATAAAATATATGGCTTTATGAGCTTAGGATGGCTGTTTTGATGGTTCTCCTTCAATAACAAAAAGGATTCCCGATCTCAGCCAAGGATTATTCCCTGACTTAAGTATCTGTACCTTTGAAACCCAGATTCAAAATATCAAAATAAGCCATCACCCCAAGTTTTAAGCTAATAACAGAAACAAATTGAAACTGTTAACAATTTGCTTCCATATTATTAACAGTAAATTATTATAATTTGTCTGATTTTTTTAACAAAATGTTTTTTTGATTGTTATATTTATCATATTATTGTTATAATAAAAACAAACAGGATATGAAAACTCTTTATCTGGTAAGGCATGCAAAATCTTCCTGGGCGGATAATTACCACGAAGACAACCAAAGGCCTCTAATAAAGGAGGGTATTAAAAGGACAAATAAGGTCATTTCCTTTTTACTGACAAAGGATGTTAAACCCGACATCATTATATCCAGTCATGCAATACGGGCTTATGAAACATCAAGGCTTATTGCTGATGGACTGAATGTTCCGGTTAGCCATATTAAAGTGGATGACAATTTGTATTACTATGATGAAGAACAATTATATCATTCAATATTTGGGTATTCAGATGAGGCCCAAAGCATTATGATTGTTGGGCACAATCCAACGATGACCCAATTAGCTAACAGATTTTTGGAAACAAAGATGGATTTTCTTCCAACATCAACTGTTGTATGTATAGAGTTCAACACAAAAAGCTGGGGAGAGGTACCTTTAGCCGAGTTTAATGTCCCATGGATTATTTCTCCAAAATTGTTTGAACAGTCATAATGTTTTTATCAAAAATAAAAAATTCAGGGATCTGTAATAAATTAATATTAAGTTTACATCTGTCATTGCATTATTTTGCAATATTGCAAAATGACATTGCCCCCCCAAAAAAGAAATAAAAGAAATCGAAACCAGGGAACACAACATACCAGGTTAAATAGTGTAGAAGCTAACAACACCAATACACTGACAATGACATCTTCAATTATTAACCGTGAAATCAGTTGGTTGTCTTTTAATGAAAGGGTGCTTCAGGAAGCAACCGGTTCAGATGTACCTCTCATTGAACGGCTTCGCTTTCTTGGTATTTTTTCTAATAACCTTGATGAGTTTTACAGGGTAAGGGTTGCAACACTAAAACGCCTGAAACAATTATATATAAGAGAGTTCCATCCTGGAGTTGATGAGGTTGATCAACTTCTTGAAGCAATAAACGAAATAGATATAAATCAGCAATCGCGATTTCTTTCCATTTATCAGGAAATACAAGACCTTTTGGAAAAAGAAGGCATATTTTTTCTCGATGAAAGCAAGTTAGACCAGGAACAGGGAGAATATGTAAGGAACTATTTCCACCAGCATGTCCGATCGAATATATTTCCCATAATGATCAAAAACCTTAAGCGATCCACCAACCTTAAGGATAAATCCATCTATCTGGCAGTTCAGATGCGAAAAACTGATGGGAGCATTAAGGATAATTTTTCAATTATTAAAGTTCCCACTACCAGCCTTACACGATTTTTAATCCTTCCTCCCCAGGGCCATTCAAGATTTATTATGCTTTTAGATGATGTAATCAGGTATTGTCTTCCTGACATCTTTTCAATATTTGAATATGACGATTTTAAGGCCTATACTATAAAAGTAACCCGCGATGCGGAATTAGATATCGATAATGATGTTTCTAAAAGCTTTATGGAAAGGGTCTCAGAAAGCCTAAAGCAACGCAAAGAGGGTCGCCCTGTAAGGTTTATTTATGATAATGAACTACCTTCAAAACTATTAAAACTATTAATAACAAAACTCAAAATCAGCGATAAAGACTCTATTATTAAAGGAGGAAGGTATCATAATTTTAAGGACTTTATGGATTTTCCATCCTTAAATGCACCTCATCTTTGTTATGAGCTATGGCCAGCCTTGCTTCACAAAGACCTGATTGGTGCAAAGAGCATTCTTTCGGCTATCCGCCAAAAGGACATCATGATACATTTCCCTTATCAGTCATTTCAATATGTTATTGACCTGCTCAGGGAAGTATCAATTGACCCCAGGGTTAAGTCAATTAAGATGACAATTTACAGACTTGCTAAAAACTCAAAAATTATAAATGCATTAATAAATGCAGCTCGTAATGGCAAAGAAGTTACAGTGTTTATGGAACTTCAGGCCCGCTTTGATGAACAGGCCAACATCTTCTGGTCACAAAAACTGCAGGAAGAAGGTGTGAAAATTATTCATGGCCTGCCAGGAATGAAAGTCCATTGTAAACTTATCCTTATAAAAAGGAGGGAAAATCATCGGAATATCTTGTATGCTAACATAGGAACAGGGAATTTTAATGAAGAATCTGCTAAGGTTTACTCTGATGATAGCCTGCTAACAATAAACCCTGAAATCACTTCAGAGGTCGAACAGGTGTTCGAACTATTCGAAAAAACTTATTATGCCCCTGTTTCATTTGAAACATTGGTTGTCTCGCCGTTTAAAACCAGAAGCTTTCTTACCCGAATGATTAATAAAGAAATTGCAAACGCCAGGAAAGGATTGAAAGCCGAAATATTTATCAAAGTAAATAATATTGTTGATGATGACCTGGTAAAAAAACTATATACTGCAAGCCAGAATGGTGTTAAAATACGGATTATTGCAAGGGGTATTTGTGTATTAATTCCCGGCCTGCCCCAGTTAAGTGAAAATATTGAAGTAATCAGTATTGTTGACAGATATCTGGAACATTCAAGAGTATTTGTCTTTTATAATGGCGGCGAAGAAAAATATTACATATCTTCGGCTGACATTATGGCCCGAAACCTTGACCATCGCATCGAAGTAGTTTGCCCTATCCTTGACCCAAATATAAAACAAGAATTGAGAGATATCCTCGAAATTCAATGGTCTGACAATGTTAAGGCCAGGATGATAAACATTCAGCAAACAAATGAGTATCGAAAAGACACCAACAAACCATTTCGGTCTCAGGATCAGATCTATAAGTATTTCAAGGCCCTTTTGCCTCACAAAAATTAAACTATAATGTTATTTGCAGCAATAGATATTGGTTCAAATGCCGTAAGGCTTTTCTTCTCAAATGTTTTTGAGCAGGATGGCAGGATCATTGCCGAGAAAGCTTCATTGGTAAGGATCCCTATCCGACTTGGCGAAGATGTTTTTAACACCCAAAAGATATCAGAAATAAAAGCTGATAAACTTATTCAAACCATGAAAGCTTTTAAATTGTTAATTGATGTTTATGAACCTGTTTCATGGAAAGCATGTGCTACTGCTGCAATGAGGGAAGCTGAAAACAATAAAGAAATATTGGAACGTATCAAAAACGAGGCAGGTATTAAGGTTATTGTTATTAATGGGCTTGAAGAAGCTTCAATCGTTGGATCTGCAAGCAAACCTGAAATATCAAATAAGTATAAATATGCCATGTATATTGATGTGGGAGGAGGAAGTACTGAAATGACAATCCTGAACAATAACAAGATAATCGATTCAAACTCGTTTAAGATTGGAACCGTAAGGCTACTTAATAATCAGGTAGAAGATAAGGAATGGAAAGCAATGTCGAAATGGCTCAATAAATATAAAAAAGATTTTAAGAAAATCTATTGTATTGGGTCTGGTGGCAATATCAATAAACTGAATAAACTATACGGAAGGATTCCCGAAAATATATTGTCTTTCAGCAATCTTGAATATGGTATTGATCAGCTAAAAAGATTTTCTAATGAAGAAAGGATTGAACAAATGGGTTTAAGACCCGACAGGGCTGATGTGATCGTACCTGCTGCTGTTATATTTAAAACCATTATGGAACAGATTGGCACCGAACAAATCTTTGTTCCAAAAGTGGGTCTTTCAGATGGCCTTGTCATCAATCTTTACAATGAATATAAAAATAAGACAAAGAAAAAACAAATCCTGAAAAACTAAAACAACGAAATAGCTTTGTGATATATTGAATTTTCATAGTTTTGCTGATGTGAATCCCAACAAATAGTTTGTATTTTTGTATTTGGTTTTATTCATCATTTATTGCCTTCCCCTTTTATGCAGGAAATTGATCAGGAATTTGAGCGCCGGGAAATACTTAAGCGATATCGTAGCTTACTTTCTATTTGCAGACCTTCCACTACACCCGAAAACAGGGCTTTTATCAGAAAAGCATTTGACTTTGCCGTTGAGGCTCATAAATACCACAGGCGCAAAAGCGGCGAACCTTATATCTATCATCCTATCGCAGTAGCACATATCGTTGTTCAGGAGATTGGCCTGGGTACTACAAGTGTGGTTTGTTCATTGCTTCATGATGTTGTTGAGGATACTGATTATACCCTGGCCGATATTACTGAGCTTTTTGGGGAAGAGGTTGCCAGGATCATTGATGGATTAACAAAGATTAGCGGAATCTTTGATCAGACCAACTCTGTTCAGGCTGAGAATTTTAGAAAAATGTTGCTTACATTGTCGGATGACGTAAGAGTTATCCTTATTAAACTTGCCGACAGATTGCACAACATGAGGACGCTCTCCTCATTAGCCCCTAAAAAACAACTTAAAATTGCCTCCGAAACACTTTTCCTGTTTGCCCCCCTTGCCCACAGACTTGGCTTGCATACAATTAAAAGCGAATTGGAAGACCTTGCCTTAAAATATACCGATCCGGATATATTTGAAGAAATTGAAACTAAAATATCTGAATCACAGCAGGAACGAAACAGATTTATTAACAACTTCACCTATCCCATTAGAAAAGCTCTCCAGGATAACGGACTAAAATATACTATCCTTGCCCGGACTAAATCCATTAGCTCTATCTGGGAAAAGATGAAGAAAAAAGAAATCCCTTTTGAAGAAGTTTATGACATCTTCGCTATCAGGGTTATCATCGAAACCCCTGTTGATCATGAAAAAGCTGATTGCTGGAAAGCTTATTCCTTAATTACTGATATCTATAAGCCAAATCCCGACAGACTTCGTGATTGGATTAGCATCCCAAAGGCTAACGGATACGAATCCTTACATACCACTGTAATGAGTAAAAAAGGAAAGTGGGTTGAGGTTCAAATTCGTTCCCGCCGAATGGATGATATTGCTGAAAAAGGATATGCTGCCCATTGGAAATATAAAGAATCTACTACTGCTGAAAGTGGAATTGATAAATGGCTTAAACGAATCCGTGAAATCCTGAAAAGCGCTGAATCTGATGCGCTTGACTTTATTGATGATTTCAAACTCAACCTCTTTTCCGACGAGATTTTTGTCTTTACTCCCAAAGGTGAGCTCCGGACACTTCCAATGAGCTCAACAGCCCTTGATTTTGCCTATAGCATCCATTCTCAGGTCGGAAATAATTGCCTGGGGGCAAAAGTTAATCATAAGCTTGTACCTTTAAGCCACACCCTTAAAAGTGGCGACCAGGTGGAAATCATCACATCTTCAAAACAACACCCAAAAACAGATTGGCTTAATTATGTGACAACTGCCAGGGCAAAAGGAAAAATAAAAGTAGCCCTTAAAGAAGAACGTAAAAAAGTATCTGAAGAAGGAAAAGAGATTCTGGAACGCAAGCTAAAACAATTAAAAATTGATTTTAACCCGGACAACATCAATAAACTGGTCACTTTCTTTAAACTCCAGGCTCCAATTGACTTATATTATGATGTTGCAATTGAGAAGATTGGGCTTAAAGAACTAAAAAATTATCTCCAGTTCCAGGACAGGGGTGGTTGGTTAAGTGCTTTAAGGAATACCTTTACAAGACCGCGTGATATTTCAGTCCCTATTGAAGAGGATCCTATTCGCCAGCAATTAAAATCCAAACCTGACACCTTATTGATTGGTGACAGTATGGAAACCCTGAATTACACACTTTCTCCATGTTGTAACCCCATCCCTGGTGATGATGTCTTTGGTTTTGTTACGATCAATGAAGGGATTAAAATCCATAGAAATAATTGCCCAAACGCAGTTCAGTTAATGTCTAAATATGCATACCGAATTGTGAAAGCAAAATGGATGACCAAAGATGCTATTGCATTCTTGTCTGGGATAAAAGTTATTGGAATTGATGATTTTGGAATTTTGAATAAACTCACACATGTAATTTCAAGCGAGTTAAACCTGAATATCCGTTCTATTAATATCGAAAGTAATGCAGGCACTTTTGAAGGGACTGTGATGATTTATATTTATGATACTAGCCATTTAAACAACCTCATTCAAAAAATCAAAAAAATTGAAGGAGTTCAAAGAGTTGAACGGATTGGTAAAAAATAAAAAAAAGGATGCATAACAAATGCATCCTTTTTTTTTGTGCAGCTTTTTATTAGTTGCTTTTTTTCCAAATATTTAACAAAGTAACTGTTTTCTCACTTGGTGCTGTAATTGTGTTTTTCAACTCAAGGATTTTCGATTTGTTGCTCCACATTATTATTGGAAAATGCTCCGGCCCCATTGTCCCATTTGATGTACTATATGTTTCAGAAAAGAGGGAACTGTTATAAAACATATAAGGAGATACTTCATCAGCCTTGAAAAGCTTTACATGATTAATATCAGTAAACTCAAAGACTGCTTCACCACAGAGTTGGCCATTTTCTTCAAATAACCTGCTGGATTTGAATGTTGCTTCAGGGTACATGTTTTTTACCTCATCGCCATTCATATAATTATTGATAAGTTCATCGTAATCAGCCCTTGCCTGTTCTGACTGGCTTACTTCTTCAGTGTCATCATATTCAGACATAATGTTAACAAACTTAATTGTCAATGTCCCCTTGTTATTACCTGTAAACTTAAAGGAATACTCTTTATACTCACAAGTAAGGCAGCTTGAAAATAAAAAGGCAAAAAGAAGCATTACTGCCGAAATTGTTATTTTCCCCGTTTTCATAAAAATTGTTTTAGTATTTGTTTTGTGTTTATTAGGTGTAAATATAGCTATAAAAACTACAAATCAAACACTATTATAAATAAAAAAAATGAAACAATCCTTTTTGCCTTAATAATTGTTTTTTCTATGTTATTCTTGTCCTTTTTTTTAAAAAAGAAAGGAGAAACCTTGCGATTTCTCCCCCCTCTTGAGACATGAAATTGATATGTTATTTAACAATCTGAAGCTTTTCTACCCTGATTCCTGAACGGCTAATTATCCTTAATAAATATGAGCCGCTTTGGATGTTGTTAAGATTCAAATCTAAATAGTCATTCATTACTGAAGCAGCATAAACCTCTTTGCCTAAAAGGTTAACAATTTGCACTTCAAGAATCTGCTCAGAATAAGTAATGCGTACTGATTCACTGGCAGGATTTGGATAAACCGAAAGGCTCTGGGCATCAGGAGAATCAATCCTGGTGTCATCAATCTCCATTACAACATCAACTGTCAGGTTTTCATCAATAATATTTGCTGAACCATTCACATTAAAATAACCATCTTTTGTTATAGTGTATGAATAGGTTCCGGGAAGGACATATTGATAAAAATAGTCCCCTGCGACATTGGTAATGTTATTGAATTTCACAACAGCGTCTGTGATGTCATTAGCGTCCTCGTCCTTAATGTTGAATGTGACATTGTAATAGGTGTAGCCATTCTGAACAATCTCGTTCGACATCACATATCTTGAAGAAACGCCTGAAGGATATATGGCCTCAACAGCATATTTATATGAAGATGGTTCTAATTCTCCCCATTGCAAATCTTCAAATACCACTGAATCAAGTTCCTCTGCTACCTGGATCCATGATTCAAAGTTATTTTCCTGTCCACTTTTTAAGCGATATACATTATACACTGCAACTGATTCTGCGTTAATAAAATCGGGAAATTCGATGTCATGTAATGGTGCTGTTACTGTGGACTCAGCTTTGATAAAACCATATTCTGCTCCCGGAACATGATACCCAAGTGGAAAATCAACAGGTTCTAAAGTGATACTTTTGCTGTTTGCCAATACATTTACCCTTACCATGATTACTCCTTCAAATACATTGGAAGTATATGCCCAGGCAACTCCATTATAGCTTACCGATGCATTGCTTGATGCATTTGGGCCATTCTGATCTATGCCAAGATAATTTGTTTCTGCTGGCAGATTTACCCAATGAACCATCGCAAAGATTACACCACCATTGATTGCAAATGAAGGTATTGGTACGTTCACCCAATCATTATCTTCAAAATAAAATGCCTCACTTGTATAAATCAGTTCAAGGCTTTCGTTGTAAATATCAATAGTTATCGGCCCGTCAACTCCTTCATTGTTGGCCATGCTATACACATCAATACTTTCTACAGTAACAGAAACGGGCAGGTTATATCCATTTCCCAGCCAGAGGTTGTCGTTGCCATAAGGTGTTATCCCTGTTTCTGATGTGCCATCATCGTAGGCCAATGAGATTATGCTATTGGGATCCGACCATGAAATACCTGCTTTCTCAGGATTAACAATTACTGCTTTAACGCCTCCTACTGCAAGTGCCCGCTCTGTTAATGTTATTGTGGCACTGGCATTTTCCTGAAAATCAATAGTGTCAGTATAATCTTCAAAATTACGATGAGATGCCTTTAGCTGATAGACACCCCTTCTGATGGCATCAACAACAGCAATCCCATTTTCATCTGCACTGATTGTATAATTGTATTCCGGGTTTTCAATGTTTACAAGATTCACCAGAATGTCTTCCGGGATGTAGTTTGAATTTGTCAATATCACCAATTCGCAACCAAGGGTCATATCGCAATCAAGTTGATTACTTAATACAGCTCTGGAGTTCAAATCAGAAAGAGATGAAGCCTGCACTGCATACATATACTCGCCCCAGCCTAATGAAGACCAGGAAGCATCATTGAATGCTGTTCCATTAATATCATTGCCTACACTTTCCCATTCATTAATATTTGCTGCATGTTCTTTTTTAAATCTGTAAACATCAAATAAATATGGGGTATTCATAACTGCAGGGCTCCCTGAAGCTGGTTCCATCAATACCCTGAGCATCACATTACATGCAGAAATAGTATTACCATAATATGAATCTAAGCTTTCCCACTCAGTTCCATTATAATGATATGCCCTGTTTAATGAGGCTTCCGGCCCATCAGTATCCACAGCCAGATAATGCTGGGGTGTTTGAGGTGAAGCAAAATGCACCATCGCATAAAACTCTCCACTTATTACCACACTATTGCTAAAAGTGACATAATTCCATGCATTGGGCGCCATTTCAAATGGCTCTGATGTTGCAATTAATACCTTTTCAGCATTAAAAATGTCTATTGTTAATGGCTCTAAGACAGTTTCAGGGTTCTTTTCACTCAAAAATTCAATGGCTGCAATACTCCCTGAATTGGCTGAGAATTTATTTCCAATCCATACCGGATTGGCCTGTCCACCTGATACACCCCACTCTGAATTACCATCATCATACGATAATTTATAAAGACTTGACGGGTTTTGCCATTCTACTTCAACGGATTCTCCTTCTATTGATGCCTCAACAAACATTGGCTCAAATGGTTTATTCAAAAGCCCTACTTCAATAAGCTGTCCATCGGAAACCGCAACGAATTCGTTTTGGGCAATAAACCTACGGTCATTGAGTTTGATATAATAGTTTCCTCTCCTTACATCACTTATGCTTGCCAATCCTGTAGAATTGGTTGTTGCATTATAATAATAGGCCGGATCATTGTTTTCTGGCACCAGGATAATACCTGTTTGATTGAAAGCCTGACTATTAAATGGCATCAATTGTATTTGAACAGTGGATACTGTCATATCCTTTTCAATGAGATTGGAAATACTTGCATCAGAAAGATTTCCCATTGTATAATACGTCTTAACAGCATATTTGTATTGTCCATAAGGAAGCTCTGCCCAAAGTGTATCTGAATAAGAAACATCATTATGGTTTTCTGCTAATAGCTGCCAGTTATTTTCATTGAATTCATCTGAAGCGGCAAGCCTGTATATATTATAGCCTTCAACACTGCTATTATTGTCTTTGGCTTCAAGCTCTTTACTCCCGCCAGCAGCATCAACAATAGCCCTTATCAAAAGGTTTTTGCCGTAACTATAGCTGCTGTATGGTTTCCAGATTGCACCTTCCCAATTCTGAATATATGAATGAGTTGATGCCTGATTATCTACTGAAAGAAATACATCATCAACACTTGCTGACTTCAATACTGCTATATAAAAATCGCCTTCAGTGATATTAAGATTTGGAATATTTAGTTCGAACCAACCATATTCTGATGGTTGAACGCTTTCTGTATAAAGTAAAGTCCCTGGCAATCCTTCTGTACCATTATCATCCCATATATTTACTACAAAACCTTCAGGAACAGGTGGGCTTATGATGTTATCATCATATAGGTTGATTCTTGCTTTAACAAGACTACATGGATATGATTGCGGGGTGAACCTTACCGCAAAAGATATTCCGGTTGCTGTCCTGCCGGATATTTCACCATTGTCATAAGCAATTTCATATTGTGAACTTGCCCCTTGCCACGAAATCAAAACATCATCTTCTACAACTTCTGCTGTAACTGATTTCACAGCATCTGTCCTTTCCTTCAACATTAAAACAGGAATGGCTGCTGTGGACGCATCTAAAAATATAGTAAATTCCTCTGTTTTATACCCATCACTGCTCGCTGTTATCTGATAGCTTACGTTTGCTGGAACATTGGGAACCAACAATAAGCCGGTTTCATCATTATAAGCAGTAAATGTAGTATCACAACTTGTAAACACAAATTTTACATTGGTGGCCGGCTCTGCCGGATAATGGAATTTTCTCACCATGCAACTTACATAATAAGTTGGGGCAATGCTCATTTGCGTATTAAGCGTTGTTATCTGCCCGGCAACAACATCAACAGTGTTATTTACTTCGCTGTACCCATGACGGTTTGTTTTAACATTATAAGTCCCCGGCTCTAAGTTTTGCATCCAAAACAAACCATTGGAGCCTGTTGTTACCGTCTGACTGCCTTCTTTTGTTAATGTTATTGTTGCTTTTGATAATGGCTCATTGTTCAAATTTTCAACAATGCCCTTAACTGAACCCAATGAGCTATTCTGGTAGTAGAATTTGGTATAGGGTAGGATATCACTTGATTTAAGATATCGGGGTTCATCAATGTTTACATACATTGTTTGATGACTTGCAACAATTGTTCGTCCTTCCCTTTCAGGGCAATGGCTTGCATAATAATTGTTCAGCGAAGAGCTCCATTCTTCATAAGGGCGATAAATAGCAATTACCAGGTTGCGTCCTGTATATTCATAAGGCTGGCTAAATGGGATACGCATATTGCCATTCCCTTTTTCCATCGAAACGCTGCCATCAAAGACCAAGGTCAATTCGGATGGGTTTATATATTTGCCGGTCAATGAATCCTGATCAGTCTCTCCAATCCATACTTTCAAATCTGTACTATACACTTTATGTTCAAAACAATACTGAAAAGCAATATCTGTTATTGACATCCCCTGCATTAATTCTTCAGGGTAATATAGCATTTCACAAATACTTGTATAGTTACTTATACTCACCGGGATTTTATTTGTTTTAAAATCCGCTGATCCTACTGTAAGAAGACCACTTTCAGGTTCTGAAAACTCCAGGTAAATGTTATCAGATGCATTATTGGTAACATCCATATCAGCATCATACCTGATGACTGCTCTCAGAAAGCGTGTTTGGTTTTCAGACAGGTTTAATACAGATGTAAAACTTATTGACTGACCTGCTTGCAGGTGATTTGCCACCTGGCTGTCAAGGATTTCATTATTGTCATCATAGAGAATTATCTGAAAGGCCCCGCTTGCCTGTGTCCCTTCATTCATGATTTCAACTTCACATGGGAAGTCCTGATTATAGGCAATATATTCAGGGATATGGATATCGGCAAGTTTTAAGTCATGCTCAAGGGGCATGATTGTTTTTAAGCAAGCAACCCAACCAGGCCTTGTTTCCAAATCATTACTTGAAAATGCAAATGTTAATGCCCCTGTTGAATCTGTTGAAGTAATTACCCTAAGGCTATCATAGATAAAACCGGTATTGATGGTTGCTATAAGATTGTTGTAATCATTCTCAAGACCATTATAAACTTTAAGGTTTGAAGAAGCATAATACAAATCAAGATCAAAAAACTCAACGCTCATTTTTGATTGTGCTGACTGCGTTTGTGGCCGAACAGTAAGTACATAATTTGCCCCGCTGCTATGGTTACCTGCAAAACCCCCATCATCAAAGAAAAATGAATAATCAAGGTTTAACGAATTGTTTGACATGTTTATTGCCTGGCCATACCTGACAATAATAGCTTCAATTGCATTGTTCCTTGTATATGTTTCATCAGGTGTTGAAACCACAACTTTTAGCCTGTTAGAAGCATCCTGCTGAAAATCCAGGACTGCTGTTGATTGATAAACGTATTCTTCTCCCGGAGCCAAAAACTGAGAGAGGCTTTCTGTTGCTGCCAGGTTTTCATTTAGGAAAAACTTGATTTCAAACTGTTCAAGGTTTTCCAATCCATTGTTTTTTATCTTTACCTGAACAGTTTCTGCTGAACCGGTATAATTCCCATATAATGCTGATGCTATCCCTGTCGCAGCCACATCTTTTGGATCCTTAACGGCTGAACCATATATTACAAAAGGAAGGGCCTGTGAAAAATAGGTATCTTCAATATCTATCCATTCATGCGACATTGCACTCCTTGCATTTCCAAAACATACTTCATTGCCCTTTACAACAGGAGGGGTCAATGCTTCGGCACTATTGGGGACTGCCCTTGCATTCCAGTCTATCCAGAAGCGGCCTTCAGGCAATACCAAACCGGATACACTGCACATATTACTGATAATTGGATAATATTCTGAGGCATATTCACGATATACTCCTGAAAACTTACTGCCCATCACCCTGTTTGTTACCTCATCGCCCCAGATAAGCCTGCTTGTTGGATCCCCTGGTTCTCCCTGCCATATCTGGATTGTATATTTATCAAATACCTGATCCAGTGCATCACTTCCTGTAAAACCAAAAAATTCTATTGAATCAATTTGCCACATTTGCGCATCAACAATAAAATCATCTGCTACCCGATATTCGAACCCGGACATATTAACTTTTGAAGTCGTATAACCTGGATTATGCAATAATGACGGCATAACGCTTACATCCGAACCATTAGGCCCGCTGCCTAAACTATTTGCTATCGGGCCATTGTTGTATAGAACCTCGTTGCGGGTTTTATCAGGATTTGTTCTTTTTCCCGATAATGATTGTTTTTGTCCAAAGGCATTTGCCCCGGACAGAAATACAATAATCAAAACCAAATTAATAAACCTAAAATTCTGCTTCATATTAGAAAACCTTTTATTTTGTTTGTTTGTGAGGGATTTTAAACCAAAAACACAGTTTATCTTTAATTTAATGAGTTCTTTTATCAAAACAGTATGAACCATTCACTGATGGAAAAATCTTTTTCCCAGCATGCAAATTTGACCTTAAACATGATTAAAAAAACCAGTAAATTATATAGTTTTTTGCTGTTTTTAAAAACTGGTACAAACCCCAGTATGTATTTGTTTTTTATAAAAATCAAACCTTTAATTGTTAATAATCAATCCTACCCATCCTATCACCCCCATTCCCAATCTATCATCCAATCAAAGCTATACCTTCTTTACTTCATGTCTTATTCCTGAACATGCAAAAACGAAGTTGAAGCGAATGTATAACGAATATGGCCATTTTATGACATTGTAAATAAACTGATTGTGTTACGTTTTAACATATTGTTGTCAACATGTGGATTCTCAACCATTTTAATAATACCATGGATCTGAAATTTTTAATAGATTGAACATCAATGCTGAATGTATTAAAAATCCAAGGCTGATATACCCCTATTCGAACTTATAACCTTATACGATTTGGTTTTTTATTGCAAAGCTAACAAGCTCTGCCGTGTTTTTCGTATTTGTCTTGCTAAGCAAATTGGCCCTGTGAAATTCTGCTGTCCGTGGGCTGATAAACAACATGCCTGCGATTTCATTGTTCGTTTTCCCGTTAACGATAAGCCTCAATACTTCGCTTTCCCGTTTTGTCAATGGATCTAACAGACCTGTACCGAAGATTTTATTTGCATCGTTCAGGTTCCCTGAATAGGATTTTGACATCTGGTTTAAAGTGTTTTTTAAACCTGCTTCCGCTTCTGTGATACTTTCTATAGCCGATTCCTGGCCTGGCATGCTTTCCACCACCATCCCCGTAATGATGGTTTTCCACTGAGAACTCGAAACCCCTGCAAAAAAATTCACAGGAAGGTTTTCCCCACTTTTTCGTCTCAGCATAAAATGAAGTTCTATCTCATTATCAAGGCCGTCCTGAAATGAATTAATCTGTTCAATAAGCCTGTCTTTATCGCAGTCTGCAAGGATATCAGTGAAGTTTATTTTTTGAAGCTCTTCTTCACTATAGCCTGTCATTTGTTGGAACTTCCGGTTGGTAAGTACAAAGTTATTGTCCTTATAAATAAAAACACCTGTTAACTTATTATTTATCAGCGAAATGAATTTATTCTCCCCTTCCTTTATCAAACGCTCACTTTTGGCAATCCTGACACTGACAACTTTTAGCAGTTCATTAAGGTCAAATGGTTTGGTAAGGTAATCATCAGCACCCAGGTTCATACCCGACCTGATTTCATGTGCTTCTGACCTGGATGATAAAAAGATGAACGGGATGGGCATGGTGGCCGGAAGTTGTTGAAGTGCCTTGTAAAAATCATAACCATTTAACACAGGCATCACAATATCGGATAAAATAAGATCAGGCAGGAGTGCAATGGCTTTCTGGATGCCCGACATACCATCACTGGCAGTATATACATCAAAACCCGACATGCTTAAAAACATTGAGGTGTTGTCCCTTAATGTTTTATCATCTTCAACCAACAGTATCCTTTTTTTCTCTGACATATTTACCTTTTATTTTTTTTGATAGCTCACCGGGATTTCTACCTTTACAGTTGTGCCCCCGTCATATCTTGATTGAACTGCAATGATACCTCCATGCAACTCTACCAAATGTCTTACAATCGAAAGCCCTAATCCTGTTCCCTGAATCTGCCCCACATTTGATGCCCTTTTAAACTTTTCAAAGATTATTGGAAGGTCTTTTTCCGGGATCCCTATCCCATAATCTATTATCGTAAAGTGAACCTGATCCTTGACTTCAGTATCCAGGACAAATTCAACTTTTTTGCTGTCACCTGAGTATTTTATTGCATTGTTAAGTAAGTTCGAAAGTATATGCCTGATGAGCTTCCGGTCGGCAAATACTTCTTTCTCCTCACCCATGCAGGTATATTCAATCTCAAAGCCTGGCCCTGCAAATGGCTTGATGTCATTAACTATTGAAACACATTCTTCTGAAATTGAAATCATTTCAGGGGCAAACTTTAAAACGTAGGCTTCATTTTCACCATACAGGTTTACTTCATCAAGAAGGGATTTCAAATGGTTCACCGAATTATAGATCTTATTGAAATAATCCTTTCGCTCTTCTTCATTCCAAACCTGGCTAAAGAACTCAAGGAGCTGTGCACTCGACATGATACCTGCCAGGGGGGTTTTTAGATCATGCGATACTGTTGTAATAAACTGTGACCTCAATTGGTTCAGCTCCTTTTCTTTTTCAAGGGCTTTCTTTTTGTTCCTGAACGATTTATAGGTAGTAATGCTCAAACCGATAAATAAAAACAGAAAAATAAACGCTGCTATATTGATGAAGCGGTTTTGCTTGAGCATGAGTTTTTGAATCTTTAGCTCGTTGAGCAATATGCTGTTTTCCTGCTCTTTTTTCTCAGTATCATAAACAATCCGCATCTCGGCAAAACGCTTAGTGGATTGATTATCATATAATGTATCGCGATGGGCCAAAACAAGTTTGTAATAATCAATGGCGGTATCCTTGTCACCAACAGCTTTGGCTAAGTCGGCAAGTGATAAATAAAACCTTATAATACCATATCTTGAATTCAGCTCATTAGACAGATTGAGCCCTTTCTCAAGGAAATTCTTTGCTTCCGGATACATACCAAGTCCAAGATAAGAATCAGCAATGTTACCATAAACAGCCAAAAGAGTAAGCTTGTCAAACTTAGGATCGAGAAGCTCAAGCGCCTGTTTTAAATAAAAAATGGCATTTGTATAATCCCTTTTAATATTATTCAGGGCACCTACATTGGCCAGGGATATGGCGATTGTTTTGGGTTTATTAAGTTTCCTGCGGATATTCAGGGCCTCAAGATGAAAATGTAAAGCCTCATCAAGCTTTTCCTGAAGCTTATATACTTCCCCAATATTATTTATTGTATTGGCAACCTGTTCCTTATCGCCCTCTTCTTCAAATATGACCAATGAAGCATTTAATTCCTTCAATGCATCATTGAAATTTCGCATGCTTGCATACAAGCCACCCAAATTTCCTCTTGTCTTGGCAATATTCAGCCTGTCATCACTGCTCTCGCTAATCCTTAATGCTTCAAGAAAATTCTTAAGGGCATTCTCCTGGTCTGAAAGCTCGGCATAGGTAATCCCTTTATTGTTCAATAACCTTGCTTCCCAATATTTGGAACCTGTTTCTCTTGCATATACCAATGCCTGGTTATAAATATCAAGTGCTTTTGAATAATCGCCGGAAGTAAAATAAATCATCCCTTTTGAAAACATTAAAACCAGGATCATTTCGCTGTCATAGTTCTTCAATGCCAGATATAATGCAGTATCGGCCAATGCAAATGCCTTTGATGTATCTGAATTCGAATAAACCTGGACCAGTTCCGAATAGGCTTTTAGCTTTTCCTTCGTATTGTCAGCATTCTTTATCACTACCAACATGCTATCAATATATGATGCCTCCTGGCCGGAAAGCCTGAATAAAAAGCTACTCATAATTATCAGCATTGATAAACGCTTAACCATATTTTCAAAGGATTTTGTTCAGGTAAAATTAATAAATCTTTGCCAGTGAAACTTACACTAACAACATATAATTGAGGTTTTTTTACAATTCGGGCATTGGGCAAACATTTATTATGATGGCGTTTATCGCAACAAGGCAAAAGTAAACAAGTGGTTATAGAACAATGAAGGTAGCGTTGTAATCAATATGACTTCAAACAGATAGAAAAATAAGCGATTGATGGATGACCGTATCACTTACATGCAACCTTAAAATTTCCTGCCCAATGCATTTGAATTTCAATATGTTTAATTGTTTCTTTTTGTGTTTTATTATTAAAATATCCGACTTAATCCATATATGGTTTCTATTTGTTTATCATTTTATAAATGGTCATTTTATGTTAATAAGGACTTTCCCGATATATCAAAATAGTATCATCTTAAGGGTTGAGCCGGGGTTGAGCCGGGGTTGAGGCGGGTTTGAGCCGGGTTGAAAGCGGCTCAAGCCCGGTTTAAATCCGGTTTAACTATGAATATGGTATTTGCGAATTAACAATTTACGATTTCAAAATGCCGGAGCGATTGAATAATCCCTTTTACTAAAGTTGAATAACTTTTTCTTTATAGCTTCTTCCTTGAGTGGCTTAATAATAATCCTTTCATGTTTTCAAATAAAAGGATTAGGTTCTAATTCGATAATTTGACAATATAAAGGTTAATAAATCAATAAAGCTAATTTTTCTCCATTGAGGATATAAATAAACAGTTAAAAACTTGTATTTTTACATTATAAAATTTGCCCTTTGAAATAAGGGAATTAATAAAACTCAAAAGGTATATGGTTATGAAAGGAAAATCTTACAAAGGCACCATAGGTATCCTCACCGGAGGGGGTGATGTGCCAGGATTAAATCCGGCAATTAGGGCAATAACAATCAGGGCTATTCGTGAAGGCTACAGGGTTATTGGTATTAGAAGGGGATGGGCTGGTTTAACTGAGGTCATCAGAGATCCAAAAGTTGACAATTCCCATAATTATATTGAGCTAAGCGAGGATTTAGTTAATAAAGCCGGGCGAACAGGAGGAACATTCCTTCATACTTCCCGTACTAGGCCAAGCCATGTTTCAGCCAAGAATGTGCCAGAACATTTAAAAGATAAATATAAAAATGAAGTAAATGATCTCACACCGGAAGTATTAAAAAATCTCGAATTCATTGGCATCGATTATTTGATTCCCATAGGAGGCGATGATACATTAAGTTATTCTGTAAGGCTGTACCAGGAAGGCAAAAAAGTCGTAGCTATCCCTAAAACAATGGATAATGATGTTCCAGGCACAGATTACTGTATCGGATTCAGCACCTGTATTACCCGTACTATCCACCTCACAAATCTTCTTAGGACTTCTGCCGGATCGCACGAAAGGGTCTTGGTAATGGAAGTATTTGGCCGTTATGCCGGTTTTACTGCTTTATTACCGACAATGGCAGGTGCTGCAAACCGTTGTGTTATCCCTGAATACAAGTTTGACATTGAACGTTTGACCGAACTTTTGGTTGAAGACCGTGAACATAACCCAAGCAAATATTCAGTAGTCCTTGTTAGTGAGGGAGCCAGTTTCCACGGCATTGATATGATGTTCTCCAACAATGAAAAAGATGCTTATGGGCATGCAAAACTAGGAGGTATTGGAGATGCTGTATCCGCTAAAATCAAAGAGTTGTCCCCTAAGTTTAATAAGAACCAAAAAGTAGAGACTATAAATCAGCACCTGGGATACCTTGTAAGATCGGGAGATCCTGATGCTATTGATTCAATTGTCCCTATGGCTTATGGAAACCTGGCACTTGATTTGATACTTAAAGGAATCCATGGAAGGCTTGTCATCCTTAAAAACGGACGATATGATAATATCCCTGTGGATATAGTTACCAGCACTAAGAAACTAATCGATATCAACAAACATTATAATACCGATCGCCTAAGGCCGGTTTATGAATCGTTTATTGATAAACCTTTATTCCTGATCTAAATTTTTTAAACAGCCTTTCCTTTACATTTAGGCGTAAAAGAAAGGCTGTTTTCATATCTTTCGCCAGACAGGCAAAAAACACTGTTAAGAATTCATATTTTTTTTGTTAAAATCAGCTTTCAACATAGCTGAAACTTGCTTTTTTTCGTTTCTTTGAAAAAAAAATATCATGAGTAAAAGTGTTATTCAACCAGTTCTCCTGATTTCAATGCTTCTGTTGGGATTACCACTGATTAGCCATTCACAGGTTCTGCTTCTTTCCGGGAAACTTCTTCAGAAAGAAGGCTCACAGCCCATACCCAATGCCCATATTATTAACTTAAGCAGGTCAACAGGCACTGTTTCACTTCATGATGGTTCTTTCCTTATCCATGTCCAGAATGGAGATCAAATCCGTTTTCAGGCTGTTGGATTTATTTCTGAAACTCTTATTATCAATGAAAATACCAATCTGACTGAAGTAGAAAAAATCATTTTTCTTCAAAAAAGAATTTATGAACTAAGTGAATTCAGAGTTGTTCCCTATGCTACTTATTCCGAATTCAAACAGGCTTTTATTGATTATAGGGATACAATCGAAGAATATAAACTTGACCTTCCTGAATTATCCTTATCCGAAGAATACCGACCACAGGGAGGCATGGTAGTAAAAGGGGCGATTACTGAATTATACAATACATATAGTAAAAGGGGAAAGCAAATCAAAAAGTATAATGAAGTATTAGAGCAGGAAGCATTGGCTGTTAAAGTAAACAAAAAATACAACCCTCGTGTTGTTACTTTGGTTACTAAGCTCACAGACCCTAAAGAAATTGAAGAATTTATGGAATTTTGCAACCTAAATCAGTTTTTCATCCTAAATGCAAAAGAATTCGAATTATATCAAGCAATCCAGGATTGCTTTGAAAATTATACCGCCTTTAAATCTTCAGAAGAATAATCGCTTTTTACGGCTTATCATAGAAATGTCATTAAATTAATACATCATTACTTTCATGGCTTTCATTTTTATTTATTATACATACATCTTAATTTCATTTTCACAACCTGAACGAAAGCGGACAATAAATGTCCATTCCTGAACATATTAAATACGTTTAAAAAAAGTTTGAAGTCATATCATAAAGCATTTCAAATGATTATGTATTGTGGCACAATTATTTCATTTTTTCTCTTGCCAACAGTTTATTCAAACCCAAACTTCAATTTAAAATCAACTGTCATGAAATCAAAAATCCTTGCCTTGGCTTGTTTATTGATTTTCAGTTTGGTATCGGTTAAAAATCTAAAAGCCGATGAACCAGTCAAACGAAATCTGAAAAGTATCATTGAAAAAAGGATGGAATATCCATCCATAATTCTGGAGGATAGTAAAAATGCTACAGTTATTGTTGATCTTCAGGTCAACAATAATGGAAAACTTGAAATTAGTAAAATCTCTGCTCCAAATGAACGACTTAAACAATATGTCATTCAAAGGTTGAGGCAAATAGGGAATGAGAATCTTAAAGACATTGAGCCAAATGTTATCCAAACCTATAGAATTGAGTTCAGGGCCTCATAACATGGATTCTGAATTATAAAAAAAGACCAACAACTTTAGGTTGCTCTTTTTTTTTAAACAAGCCAGCATATCATGACAAAGTATAAAGCTTAACTTTTAATTACAATCATCCGGTAATCTCCTTCAGGATACTTTTCTCCCTTTCCAATAAACCTTTTTAAAAGCAATAACAACCATTGTTGTTGCTATATAAAATGGATAAATAAGGAAAAAAAACATATAATATTTTAAAAGTCCTGTTCTGTTTATAAACTTTGAAACATAGAACAAAAATAAAAAATCAATAATTGCCTTTCCAAGCCATATTGCACCAGAATATTTCATATAGCCAGGGTGAAAAACAGATGTAATTACAGATATTACCAATAAAACATTCAATAACAATACTACAATTGAAATACAAACTGAGAAAAAATCATTATACGAATTTGCCTTTCCTCCCCATCGCGCCCTCTGGGAAAAAAAATCAAACCAGTTATCAGGCATTACAGTTTCAACAAAAGCTTCAGGACAAAGCTTATAATCGATTTCTGCCAAATGGTTGTTTTTTACAAAATGAAGAAAAAAAACATCATCTCCTGATAAATAATTCTTTGCCTTCCTGAATTCATAATACTTAAACCATAATGATTTTGTAAAAGCCATATTAGCACCATTACATATAAATGGATTTCCATGCAATGCAGCACATGCTCCACTTGCTGTTAAACTTATAAAATCCAGGCTAAAAAATGCTTTAGAAATATTATTTGTTTTTTCAGGCACAACCATTCCAATAATAAATCTATCATTACAACTTTCAAAGCCCTGTGACATTTCATTAGCCCAGTTTTTTCCTAAAATACAATCCGCATCCGTCACCAAAACAACTTCATACTTTGCCTCATGACAACCTGCCTGGATTGCATTAGCTTTTCCAAAACATTCGTCTGGAAGGCTTATCAACTTTATCTTATCTCGTAATTGATGATTTTCAATAAAAGACAAAATTGATGCTTCTGAGCCATCATCAGAATGGTCATTTATTAGTATTACTTCATAAGGTTTGTTTAAAACCTGTTCTTTCAAACACTTTAAGAGACCTGATAAGTGATTGACTTCATTTCTAAAAGCAACCAAAATACTAAGACCTGGTAAACAATTATCAGACTGAAAATATCTTTTATTAGTTCTGCAGTTTAACAACCATGCAGTTAAAAAATATATAATTAGAGAGGCATATACAATGAAAAAAACAACAAGAATCAAATAAAACATATTAATAACACTCATGCTTTCTGCAATTTTAATGTAAAAGAAGCAATAATACCAATTAAAGCAGGTAATAAAATATTAATAAACCATATTAGCATTGTTGCAGATAAAACACCTGCACTTTGCGAAGATGCTATTGAATGAGGTATTAGCAATGGGAAAAAATCAGTAAAAACAAAAACTGCAACAGGTCCCCTGACAACAGTATCACCGATAAAGGATAAGGGCATAAGGGTGAGGAATAAATAAACAATACAAACACCCAAAAGGATTAAAAAAACACTTAGTGAACAACCAAACAATACAAGAGTCAGAACAAATTGCAGGCTAAAAATAAGATACCGGATACTGCTAAGCAACAAAGCTCCCTTAAAAGACTTTCCGGTAAATGATTTTCGTATTTCACCAGCTTCCACTCCGGGGATTTTCTTTTCTATGAATTGTATAAACTTACTTCTAAAAACCAACATGACAATAATTCCGATAACAAGCAATACAGGCAAGAGAAATTGTAAATAATCTGTAATGAGAGCTTCATTTTGCTTTGAATAAACAAAAAAAACCAGAATAAGCGAACCTATACCAAATATGATTGTTACCAGAAGCTGCGAAATACTCCCAATGAAGGTTTGTAGGATTGCCTGCCAACGAATTTGAGTTGGAACAAAGGCAGCCCTGCTAAACCATTCCCCTGCCCTCTTAGGGGTAAGCAATCCTAATGATAATCCTGCCAGGACAATCTTTGTGGATTCAGCTACACTTAATGAATAATGTGGTTTTAGTAAATACTTCCACTTATACGCTTCTACAATCCAACTTAGAACACCAAGAAAAACGAGACCAATTAAAGATATGACAATAACATAACCAGGCACTTGAAAAAACATTTCAGGCAGGCTGAAATCAGATTTTTTTTTATTAAAAACAAACAGTAAATATACAAATGCAATTACGGGCAATGCTATATAAACAAAGTAATGAAAAAAATTATGTAATTTTGCTTTCATGCGTAACGAAAAAAATCATATATCACTGCAACCCGAAAAAATTATTTTAGGCATTGATCCCGGCACCAATATCATGGGCTATGGACTTGTTGCCCAAGAATCCAAAAAAATAAAGCTTATCGATACCGGGGTCATCAAACTTTCCAAATTAGAAAACCAGGCATTAAAACTAAAGAATATTTTTCAGTCCAGCCTCGATTTAATTGAAAAATATCATCCTGATGAATTGGCTATTGAAAGCCAGTTCTTTGGCAAGAACATTCAATCAATGCTAAAACTAGGCAGGGCTCAGGGAGTTGCTATCGCGGCAGCTTTATATCGTGATATCCCCGTATTCGAATATTCGCCTCGTAAGGTTAAACAATCAATAACAGGACGTGGTGCTGCTTCAAAGGAACAGGTTGCAGCTTTTATTTGTTCGCTCCTAAATATTAAAGATCTGGATTTACCTTTTGATGCTACTGATGCTTTAGCTATTGCTATTTGCCACTTGTTCCAGAACAAACCTAACACTTCACAGTCATCCTATACAGGATGGGCTGCCTTTGCTGCTTCAAATCCCGACAGAATTAAAAAATAAATCAATTATATATCTTGCCCTAATATAAAAAATCACTTAAACCAATTAGATTTAATTTTTTAAGGCAAAAAAAGATTCATTTCGCATTAAACCTCTTTTGATATCAAAGAAGCTACTTCTGCCAATTCTTCTTTGCTTAACTTAAGCTTCTCTTTTTTAAAATCAAGATCAAAGACTTCATTAATGGGCACAAGATGAATATGAGCATGTGCAACTTCAAGGCCTATGACTGCTATTCCAACTTTTTTACAGGGAACAACCTTCTTAATGGCAGCCGCTACCTTCTTTGCAAATAAAAAAAGGTCCTGATATTCCTTGTCTTGGATATCAAATATATAATCAACTTCCTTTTTAGGAATGACTAATGTATGGCCTTTTGCCAAGGGGCTAATATCAAGAAATGCTAAAAATTGATCATTTTCAGCTACTTTGTAGCAAGGAATTTCCCCTGCAACGATTTTTGAAAATATGCTTCCCATGAGATTTAATTTTCCCCAAAAATAAAAAAGGTTCGGGATATACCCGAACCTTTTTTATTTTTTTTGATTAGGGTTTTTATCGACTGATATCTACTATCTCAAATTTCATGGTACCAGCAGGTACAACAATTTCTACAACATCCTTTTTTGCTTTACCAAGCAAACCTTTAGCAATCGGGCTATGTACCGATATTTTTCCAGCTTTTAAGTCTGCTTCATTTTCAGGAACAAGGGTATAGGAAACTACGGCATTGTTTTTAAGGTTTTTAACCTTAACAGTCGCTAAGATCATTACCTTAGAATTATCAAGCTGCGATTCATCAATTACCCTTGCATTTTTCAAAGTGTTTTCAAGCTGTGAGATGCGCAATTCAAGCATGCCCTGGGCATTCTTTGCTGCATCATACTCAGCATTCTCCGACAAATCTCCTTTATCGCGGGCTTCAGCTATTTGTTGCGATATTGAAGGCCTTTCTACAGATGTCAATCGCTCCAGTTCTTCACGAAGCTTTTGCAATCCTTCCTTTGTGAAATACTTTACATCATTCATAACCCTAATGATTTTAAAAAAAAACTTACCCCTTATACGACAAAGAATCCCGAAATATCGGGACTCTTTGCTATAAGGGAAAACCTAAATTCTAATACTGGTACAAAGATAGTAAAATTTCTTTTACAATTTAATTCTTGCACCAATACTATGTACACCTCCAAATGGATTGGTGTCACGGAACGAATAATCTAATCCAAAAGTAGAATTGCTTTCCCTGTTAAAAGGAATTTCTACTGTCATACCTGCAGACAAACCACTGAATACTGTTGTCCTTTCAGCTTCATCATACATTCCATTTTCATAGGTATAACCACCTCTTATCATCAAAAATTCTTTCAAACTATATTCAAGGCCACCGGTAAACTGATCCCTTGTAAATGAATTTGAACAGAAATTTAATGCAGGAGTTAACCTGTGGGCTTCACCAAAATGAAAATCATAAGCTGCTCCAATATTCAATAATGAAGGCATCTCAAATCCGGCAGCCCTCATCAAAGTAGTATATTGATCATCTCTCCCAGGTAATATAGATTTTAATGTTAGGCCATCTCCATTATATTTCATCTTTGGCCCAACATTTTTTAAAGCAATACCAAATTTAATCTGTTCATTGTCCCCGGTAACATACTGAATACCAGCATCAAGGGTAACTCCTGCACCATTTATATCAGATATTGATTCAGTGATAATCCTTAAGGTGATACCTCCATATATACTATTTGAAAATGCTTTGGCATAAGAAACACCAATATTGGTTAAAGATGGAGAGAAAGTTCCAACACCACCGTCTGGATTTTCATTTGTTGTATAAGGTACCTCCCCAAAACCAATTGACATTACACTAATGCCAATTGAACTACCATCACCAACCTTTTGCGCAATACCAAAAGCATTTAATGTAACACCACTGCCCTGGAGCCATTGTGTATTAGTAAACAACAATTCAGTGCCATCATTAAAAGCAAGCCCTGCAACGTTATACATCTGTGCTTCAAGACCCCTGATTGATGCTGAATTCGCACCTCCCCATCCAGAACTTCTTCCAAAAGGGTTTATTAACAACTGGGCAGCTCCAGCCTCACCACTACGGTCAGGGTTTCCAGCTTTACCTTCCTGAACAAACAACAGGCCTAAGGATGCTATTAACGCCAGAGCAATTATTTTGTAATCCTTTTTCATATCTTGTTTTCTGTTTTTTGAAGCACTCTCCGGTTTTTTTACCGGAGAGTGACTTAATAATTAATTTTTATTAGCCTGATGATTAGAATGCGTTTAGGTCTGTTGGACGCATTGTGGCAAACCATTTCAGAACAGTTTCTCCAATTCCTTCTGCTTTGATGTGGATCAAATATACGCCACTGGCGATTGGAATATTTGCACTATTCTTCAAATCCCATTCCAAACCTGTATATGGTTCATCCTTGCTAATCTGGCGAATTAAAGTTCCATTCATGCTATAAATTGAAACCACACACTTCTCAGGCAAATTAATAATCTTAACGCGATTATCAAGGTTTGAAGTTTCATAATTTGAATACCCAAGATATGGGTTAGGGACAATTTTAATTTCGCTTAGTAAATCCTCAGCCAAATCAACATTATTCCTTGATACTGCCAACTCATTAAGCGAGAATTTATAATAAGGGTTATTGTCATTTTCAGGGTTTTCTGAAGGCCTTAAAGCACCATAGTTTTTCTGGTACTGACGGTTTACCCTTAATTTGATGGTAACTTCATTTGACAACCATGTATCGGGGTCTCCTAATGGAATACTAACCCAACTGATTTCATGACCTGTAGCACGTCTTACTGCAGGAGTTTCACTAAAGAGGTTTCTCAATAGGGTTTTTCCATAATCATAAGGAGGTTGAACCCTGTGAGATGCTTTTAGCGAATCATTACACATCATAATATACACGAAATGTTTCCCGCCGAATACTGGTTGACCAAGATTATCAACGATTTTTGAGGTCGGGTTAAATTTCATATCACGACCATTGTCACCGCTTAACCAGCTATCTTCACCATAGAAAAGGTTCAATCTGGTACCTGTTTCAACGTCAATTGCATAGCCTGGGAACCAACCAAAACCCACTGGTGAAATAAAAGCAGGATTGTTTGGGTCATCACTTGCACTTGCATTAGCTGGTGCATAATTGCCATCCTTATCAATGGATGCACTGGCTCTCATCTCCCAAAACTTACGATTCCCTTGTGAAAGGATAGATGAACGGCTTGTTTCAACAACAGGGCAACGGGTCCATTTTGATTTATCTGGAGTTAATACAACATCTACACTTGGCAGGTTATCCCACCTGTTATCAGTTTGGTAGGTAATACTATGCCCAGGGACATTGCCCATAAATGCAGTCGTATCAGGGGCATAATATGCTACCATTTTATACGGTGCCCAATAACCATTGACAACCTTTTCATAAACATTGGTTGGATCAATAAAATCACCGTTTGGGAATCTGTAATCATTATTTGCTGGATTATCCTTGTCCTCTAAAGTCCCGCTTCTTACCCAGTTAAAATCCATAACCAATGAAGCAGCCAATCCATCATCATCCGGAACACCAAATAAATACTGTTTGGTAGGATCTTCATAAGTCATTGTCCCTGAAATAAAACCAACATTTTCTGTTCCAGGCGTATTTAAGTTTCCTGGCTGACCTATACTAACCCCAATACCTAACTCGGAAATAATTTGCTCGTTTGCAATAGAAATTGTTCTTTCTGAATTATATTCCTGACCTGTTTCATCATCAATCACAACCCAATTACCATTTGTTATTCCATTAGTACCTGAAGCAGGTTTGAATTTCAAGGAATAATTTCCGGGTTTTACATTTAAGGGGTCTGTAATAAATACATCCACAGGGCTTGCATTTTTTAAATATGTAAGCTCTTCAGCATAATAGGGTGGTTCAATAATTTTATTGATACTTTCTTCATTCAGATCAACATACTGACCGCCATTGCCATGTCCTTCAATACGTGTTATAACAGGTTTATCTCCATATACTGAATTTACAACATCTCCCGGAATGGGTCGCTGAGGGATTGCGGATACACTTTTTATCCCACCTAAAGCAGCCTTACGTCCAGCTTTGTACGGTGATTTCTGACCTAGTTTATCTAAATCAGAGCCTTCTGGATCATATGGATAGTAATTATTATATCCATAAGCTATTGCAAGAAAATAATACTGCTTATGGTTGATCAAAGTCTTATCATTTATTGCAAATGCATCCTCAGTAATCCTGAATGAATGTCTGATTCCTTCGTCAGAACCACTAACTTTAAGTTTAGGAACATTTTTTCCGGTTGGTTCATCAAATTCGTAATTAATCAGATTGGTAACACCATCTTTTAAATCAACCTGATAAATCAACCTGGCTTTATCTGCATCTTCCAAATCAGTAACAGAAACAGATGCGTCTTTTACCTGATAGATTTTATATCCCTGAAACCTGTAATACTGATCAAAGATATAAGTTGTATCAACAGTAACTACCTGATGGAAAATTTGAGGGTTCACTGAATCTGGAACATACTCAACCTGGTAATCATGAAAGTCCGGACGAATACTGTAATCCAATTCTTCATACTGTTCCTTATAGTTGTTAGAAGTTGGCCTGTTTGTTATAAAAAGGATTAATTCCTGATCAAGTTCCTGAATTACAACATCAGGTGCATCAGGGCCATCAAGGATTTTAAAACAGTTATTAAATAAGGCCTGCGCTTTATCATCAGCAAGTTTCAAAAGTTCTACAGATGCAAATGCACCACCTGAAGTAGCCCTTGCCCAGGGAATACCAACAGTAATATAGTTAACTGCACCCGGCCTTAAGGTAAATGGGCCTGCTGAGTGCATAAAACGCCTGTCATTTGGCTGGTTTAATCCTTCTTCTGTCCAAAGCTTTGGTGAAGGTGCAATACCACCTGTTCCCCAATTTAAAGTATCCGATTCCTGAGGGAACATAAAATCAGTTTCTGGACCCCATGCCCCTGATGATTGGTGACCATTTCCACCATAAAGCATACGTGTGCCATCCTTCCATATACCACGGAGAAAGTTATAATAATCAACGCCTTTATCCGGATCGGTCATATACGATGGCACACCTGAACCTGTATTGTTATGATACACGAAACGGCGCATACCAAAACGCTCATTGTCAACAACGCCATCACCAAAATTCACACCGTTGATATTTACATCGCGGATTACCTGTTGTCCAATCACGTTCCCTGCTGTATCCAATACAGTCACATACATTGGGTCGTCAATGCCATTGGGGTCTATATAAGGTCCCTGGAAAAAGTCAACACCTACTGCGGGGGGTTGTGAACCATAACTGTTAACTTCACCGTTTCCATCAAAATCTGAACCATTATAGCAATATCCCAGACCTCTTTCAACATCGCAACCAATAAAGTCATCATGGGAATACCCTAAATCAGGGTCAATCCACTGACTAAAATAGGTTTCTGTTAAGGTATAAGTCGAACGGTTGATGATTTCATAACTCATAAAAGTCATATTGTTGATTTCATCATTTGTTGAGAAAGCAAAAGCCTGTGCCCTAATTTCAAATCCAATTGGTGAAGACTGGGTTTCATTATGAATATTACCTTTATCATTAAAAACCCACCATAAGGTCTCATCTCCTTTAATTACCTGGTCAACAAGCTTCCCATTTCCTTCGGCAGTTGGAACATCTGACCTACATAAATCATTATCAAAGTCATAGTAAGGATAGTCACCTTCACTAGGATTGTAAGTCCCATCTCCATTATAATCAAAAAATGGAGCAAGGTAATAACTTTGATTTTTTGTTACATCACCATGTGCAGGCCAGTTAAGGATTGATTCAGGAATAACATAATTTGCATCGTTCATGCCTCCTTCAACATAAGCCATATGGGCTTCTACTTCAGCCCTGGTAATTGGGAAATGCCTGTCATATTGGTTACAGGTCTCAGGGTCAATGGAAGCTGTTCCATCAACAGTAAGGGGACCAGTCCAAAAATCAACACCTTTATCCCTGTATCTTTGAGCAGCTACTTTAAGCTGCCCATTAATATCCACACCTCCAAGCCAAAGGGCTGAAGCAAATAATGAATGCTTTTTCGAACCTTTTGGTATTTCATACGCAGCGACGCTGTTCGCAAAATCCCAGAACATGTCACCTCCGGTGTAAATCCTGGTATTAACGTTATTCGCACTGAAATACGAATATGTTTGAGAAGACAAACATCCAGCAGATATACTCTTAGGGCTTACCTGAGCAGATTTTTTGTCCGATTCACCAAGGTACTTTTCCCCTTTGCTGATATTGGGCAATACCAATAAAGCAAATACAATTAAAATGTTTAAAAATTTATTTTTCATCTTTTTATTTTTTCCGGTGAAACAAGCTTTTTCAATATAAAAACATTGAAATGATTGAAGCTATTTCACTCCCTGATTTTCACAGGGAGCGAATGTTATAAGCTTACAGATACTCCTAACCTGATTAAGCGTGGAATACTGTAATTTCCAGGGCTATTTACCAAAATCCGATATAAATCCATGTATGACTGAGGGTCAAGCTGTCCATAAATCTGGGTCTGGTACTGACTAGAAGTCAGATATCCATCATCGTCAGCGTTACCGGTATAACTGTAAACATCAAGGATGTTTTTAAAATTAAACACATTCAGCACCTGAAGGTAAATATTGGCTTGAATTTCTTTTCCAGCTTTGGTTTCACTGGCACCTACTTTGAAATTTATATCACGGTCTAAGCGGGCATCAATACGGAAACTCCATGGGAGCCTTGCACTGTTTAAGCCTCCTTTAATTACGCGTGATCCTCCACCCAATGCATCTGCTGTAACATTTTCCTGTTTGGTATAAGGTGTACCGCTACCTCCGGTGATAGTGAAGTTAACTCCGGTATTTTGTAAAAGTTCAAAATCATTTTTACCTATTCTTGGGCCATTATAATCTTTTCCTTGTCCCCAACGGATATCAATAACAGTAGAGATATTGTGGCGACGATCGTCATCGTTTGGATATAGGATACGAAGGTTGGGTTGGCCTGATTGGATCAATGCAGCAGCAGAACTGGCTGTTGAACCTGTTCCTTCAGCAAACTGAAGTGTATAGCTTGCTTTTAACCAAATATTTTTTGTTCTTCTTAAATCAAAGCTTACTGTTGAACCTTTTACGGTACCAAAGTCAATATTACCATAAGTCATATAAGTCTGTGGGTAAGCTTCAGTGACCCTGATAATTTGAACCATGTCCCTAACCTCACGATAGTAAGCAGAGAATTTGATAGCTGAACTTTCAGTAAGCTTTTGGTTAAAACCTACTTCATAGTCAACAGTTTTCTCAGGCTTCAGGTTAGGGTTGTTAAGTATCTGGCTTCCTGGCAATTTGCCTAAGTAATAATAATCAGTGATTGAAAATGATTCTGCAGTGGTTGGTCTTTTGCTAAGGATATCATAATGGGCAAAAAACAAAGCATCATCAGAAATCGGGAATGAAAAACCTATCCTTGGCATCACTGTATATTGTGGCTCATAATCCTTAAATGCTGAAGGTTTAAGTTCACCTTTACCCGCAGCAACAGGGTCTATAAGATAGGGGGTTATACCGCCTGTACCTCTTAAAATACTCGGGTCTGTTACTTCCACACCATTTGCATTAAACCAGGTATCACCATTACGATAACCCAAAATCCTTGAAGGATTATCTTTGTTGTCAACATATACAACATAATCACTGCCCATATTACCAGGATGTTGGCCGATATTAGTTACCTCTCCTACAGTTTTTGCTTCATATAGCAAATAAGGGTCTTTAAGAACTTTCTGGTTCAAATCCAAACGGTCAACCCTGACACCAATGTTGAAGATAAGGTCTTTCCATGCAAACTGGTCCTGAATATAGCCGGCAGCGTAAATTGGCCTATAAGCATCTATTGGACGGGTATAATTACCAAATTCATCAACTTCGTTAAAGAAGTCTTCAAAACTTGGCCTCCTTGTAAGAAGCTGTCCATCATGGGTATAACCACGATAACCAACCAATGATGAACCGTTGTTCAAAAGTTCATCAGCGCTGAACATGCTGATATTAAAGAAAGATGGGTCATAACTGTCAAAGTCGATCCAATCATTTCCATCAGTTGGCAAACCTAGTTTTTTCCTGATGTTATAGTCAATAAAAGACTGTGAATTCAAGTCAACCAAACGGTCGTAATATACAGAATCCATTGCCACACCATAGCTGTCATAAATACGGTGAGGGTTTGCAAGATCAAGCTCTTCAATATGGCTGTTTACCAATTGCCTTCCTATTGACCATAAACCTATGGGTGCATAACTCAAAGAACGGTTAACCCTTTGCTCAAAAACAAAACCAAATTTCAAGCTATGGCTTCCAACATCGGCACTACCGTTAATATTAGCACCAAACTGGCTGTTATTAACTTTTTGATAAGCGTTACTAATCGTACCTGCGTTTGACCACATTCCATAAGCTGCAGGTAAGCCTTCACCATTGAGCAAACCACCACCAGCCTGAACCATTTCAGGAGTACGGTACATGCCAGAATTTACATCAAACAAACTATAATAGTAACTTGTATAATTTGAAAGTATCGGGTTAATATCTGATGCTTCAAAATCATATAAGGTTTTTGTAAAACCTTTCTGGACATATACATCGTAAAGACCCAAAGATGGAACAGAATCTATCGCATAAAAAGGTTCCATATAGGTTGTAAACTTACCAACATACCCATAATTAAACAGATTATCCTGAAATGTAGGATCCTGACGATTATAAAGATACTTGGTATAGTCAACCTGGATGTTATAATAAAAATTCTTAATAAGCGATGTAGAATCATTTCCTGTTGGGAAACGATGTGTAATCCTTGCATAACCTCTGTAGGTCTGGTCAATTAACTGGGGATTGTTTTTATAATTGAACAAGCTGAAAGCTTGCATATAACCAAGCCTGTCAAAATAATCCATACTTCCACCAAGGGTAAAAACCACATTAGGGATTGCGTTTATATCTATTTTTCCACTGATGTTGGCCCTTTTTGAAGTGGTATTCTTTGTGGCCTGTATATTTTCAAGGTCATCCTTATGAATAAAGTTTGAACGGTAATAAACACCGGTTCCCATTGGAGAGGCAACCAAAGGATTGTTCTCAAGGCTTTCAAGCACATCGTCCTTAGCTGTCCAGTAACCAACTGCAGAAGTTCCACTTGCTTTATTATAAGTTAACTCACCACTGACAAAGAAACCCATAATTGAACTATTCCTGTCTGCTTTTCCTTTAATAATAGGCCCCTGTAAGCTAAAGCCAAGCAGGTTATAGCCATATTGGTCAAACAAACTTGAGGTAACATATTCAAGACCACCACCAAAAGTCCTTGATGGTCCACGGGTAGAGATGTTAACAATACCACCGGTTGCATCACCATACTGTGCTGGCTGGCCTCCGGTAATTACTGCTATCTGTTCAATTGCCTGTTTGGGAACAGTTGTTGTCCCAAATGCTCTCACACCATCAATATAAGTTACGGTACCTTCTTCACGGGCTCCCCTGATACTTCCCATCTCGCCATCCTTCGAAAATACACCTCCAACTGTAATAGCTACAGATTCAGCAGTACGTCCTGCCATTTTAGAAATTTCTTCCTTTGTAGCAGTCATTCCTGTGGATGTCTGGTCTTTTGAGATTAATGGTATCTTATGCTCAACAACAACAAATTCAGTTATTGTTATTGCTGTTGATTCAAGATTCACGTCCTGAAACGAAATCTTGTCAGCATATACAATCACTCCCGTAATCATAAGGGGCTTATAACCCACAAAAGTTGCCTTTAGGTCATACTTCCCAGGGGTAACGGGACGGATGGTATATTTACCATCAATATCAGTGGTTGCACCACCAACTTGTCTTCCCCCTGCTTCAATAATCACATTGGCAAACGGAACAGGTTCTTTAGTGTCCTTATCCTTGATTACCCCCATCAGTGTTCCTGATGATTGCGGGTAAGCCAGGAAAGTAGCTGCAAAAACCACAGCAATACTTAAGAGTAGCTTTCGTAACATATCTATCGTTTTTCGGTTTAAGTTTAAGTTGTTTCTCAATTTTCTAAGGGCGGTAAAGGTATTAAGTTTTGACTTTTTTTCAAAAAAAAAATCAAATATAAAAATACTCTTTTTTATTTTTTTCCATGCTAAAAAACTGGCCTTTTTAATATTTCCGAATAAATTACTGCTTTTATCGGATCAAATTCAGTTAATATACCATGTTCTTTTGTTTCTTCTTTTTTTTCATCCTCGAAAAATACTTTTCTATTCTCCTCTTTATCTACTTGCGACATCTGATAGTTGCTCACATCTGTCAGGCCTTGGTGTTCAAAGCTATAATCATCCCCAACAATATCCAACCCTGAATAACTTTCATAGATTGAATTATATGGCGATTGTACTTCTGAAAAATCTTCCCGAATTGGTTTTGGCTCTTCGGTCATTTGTTGGGCTACCGGATGTTCATGAACTTCTTTTTTGTTCAATTTTTCTCCAAAAAATTCTTCAAACATACTCTCCAGCTCACTCCCTGGCGGAGGGGGTGTACTTGATTCATGTCCCTGTGGTTTTGCTCCCTGGGCTGCCTGTTTGGTTTTTGCTTTCTTTTTATATATTGAAAACACCAACCATAAAACAAGGAAAATTACATATAATATATCATCCATCCGGGTGTGCATTTAATATTTTAATGCATTAAGAATACACTTGTCCTAATATGTGTATTTTGGCAAAGATATGACACTTTGTTTGATTTTAATTGATTTTAACACACTATCATTCAAAAAATTTTAAAATTCATAAAAAATATTGGGCTAAATACCTGAAATACATTTTTTTATTCATAGTAACACTTGCTTTTTTTTAAAATATTTCATTTTTTTCCCATACCCACACAATAGCCCATGTTCCCTGCTAAGTCAGGGCCTGCCTCGCATCCGTATAGTTGTTTGGTCTATTAAAATATATCAAATATATTCTTCTTTTTCTTTTCATATACCCGCCCGGCCTTTTTTCGGTTTTTCTTCATCCTTTTTTGTGTTTCTTTGCTTTGCATCTTCTGATGTTTCTTCAATCCCTGCTCATAAAAATCTTCTCCTTCTTTCCTTTTTTGCTCAGCCATTTTGGCTTGTTTCTTTTCTGCATCTTCAGCTTTTGAAGATACTTTGCATGAAAACGTTAAAAACAATATTAAGCTCCCAAGCAAAATTGCCCGTAATCCATATCTTCCTATCGTTGTTATCCTTTGAACCATTCTGGTAAACTTTTTACTGTCAGTTGAAAGTCGTTACATCCTTTTTTTCTCCAATCTTATTATACGTAACGGATCAATTTCATTTTATTGTTCAAATATAGGGATTTCTAAATACATATCATAACAATGAAAAAACCGATAATCTAATACTCAATATCCTATTTGTTCAGCCATTTCTTAAAATCCTGAACCCTGTCTGTGCTTACAAAACACTCCTGCCCTTCCAGCCTTTTATTTCAAGCTTGATATATCAACACACCTTTGTCATTTATCCGTTAATGTTTTTTATTTAAGGTAGGATGTCTATCCACCATTGTTGTTTTTATCAATATTGAATTTCTTCAAACAAAATTGGTTTATGACATGAGAAACATTTTTCTTTTTTTAGACACTACAAAATAAATACCATTCTGTTTATAAAATATTTTTTATTTTACCAAAGACGAAAAACAACGTCTGAAAATACATGTCTGATTGATAATTCATTGATAGATACACATCTGGTTTTGTTGCATCCTGAATTATCGTGTCCCGATTCATTGCATTTCTTATTATCGGGTTAGAAACAGAGACGCGATAAATCGCGTCTCTACGAAAAATTATTTTAAAAACCCTTTTTTCAGGTATTGAATAATAAAAAAATTATGATTTACTTTGTATAACATTTATTAACAAATTAAAAATCCAACAACATGGACATCATCAATCGCGTAATTAAAATCATTACCACTCCCAAGAAAGAATGGGAAGTGATAGACCAGGAAAATACTTCCATACAGGAACTTGTCATTAAGTTTGTCCTGATCATGGCTTTAATCCCTGCCTTAGCAACATTTATCGGATATAGCCTTATTGGTTATAATGTCCCATTTTTAGGCCATATACAAACCCCTATCAGCTATGGGATCAGGCAAGCTATTGTCAGCTATCTTGGAAGTGTTGGGGGCGTATTCTTAACAGCCTTTGTTATCAATGCACTTGCATCTACTTTCCAGGCACAACCTGATATGAGAAGGGCAATGCAACTTACTGTTTATTCATGGATCCCTTCATGGATAGCCGGTGTGTTTAACATCGCGCCTTCCCTTTCAATACTTGCTTTTATTGCTGGCTTGTATTCCCTTTATATCCTTTACATAGGTTTGCCTCCAATGATGAAAGTACCAAAAGAAAAAAATACTGCATATTTCATTGTCAGCTTATTGGTTATGCTTCTTTCTTCATTCCTGTTAGGCTTATTGTTTACCGCAATTATTATTGGTTCTGCCAAGCCGTTTTAGTAATAGCCTTTAATCGCTACTGTTTTTAATAATCACAAGCGGAAGGATCATTGTTTGACGCAATTGTTCCTTCCGCTTTTTTTAATTGGGTTCTGCTGAAAAATTCATTATTTCAATATCCATTATCATGAAGCTTCCAATAGAAAATAGATTTGTAGATATAAGCCTGCCATAATACTACAATAGTCCTTCGGGCTTTGATAGTGATTGATTAATCAGATTTCTCTAACACCAATCTTTGTGATTTTACTTTAATAAAGCTTAACCACAAAGAACGCAATGATTGTTTCCCTGACCAATATCACCGGTAGCATCCATTGGGATCTCTCACCCCTGCGGACTTTTAAAAAACAATGCTGCAGATTTCATTGATTCCATTTCAAATAACCTTACCGCAGGGGATTCGAGATGACGTCACTCAATCATAAAAGGGGGAGGGTGGGGAGGAAAGGCGGCGAAGCCGCCTTTCCTCCCCACCCCTCTTATTAGCCCGGATACGTCATTTCGATGGAGCAAGGTTAGGTAATAAAACGGCAGAATGGGAACTATCAATACCTAAAAGGCTATTTATTGCCCCTGCGACCGAGAAATCCCACAGATTGAGGCTGGTGATGGTGGACGAAGGAAAAGCAGTTTAATGTGCGACCAAATTACATAATTTGTGTAATTCTATTAATTTGAGTAATTTGTGTATTCATTTGTGCTAATCTGTGGAAAAAAAAGAGCTGATTGAAAACAAATGCAGTGGAAAGATGAATGTAATGTTGTAACCCCAAAAACTTGTATTTAGAATTTGCTAATTTGTGTATCCATTTGTGTCAATTTGTGGATAAAAACCGAACTTATTTCAATCCAAACATTAGCTTTCCCTCTTGGTTTCTTTTAGGATAACATCATGCGCACCCCCCTCAATAATACTAGTTGAAGAAACCAGTGTAATTTTGGCATTGTTTTTTAATTCATCAAGCGACAATGCACCACAACTGCACATTGTTGATTTTATTTTCCCAAGAGTAATCTCAAGGTTATCCTTAAGTTTACCGGCATAAGGGACATAACTGTCAACACCTTCTTCAAATTTCAGGCTACCTGAACCACCCATATCATAACGCTGCCAGTTGCGTGCCCTGTTTGAACCTTCACCCCAATATTCCTTCACATAATTGCCCCCGACCATCAGTTTTTTGGTAGGGCTTTCATCAAATCTGGCAAAATACCTGCCCATCATTATAAAATCAGCACCCATTGCCAATGCCAATACCATGTGGTAATCCTGAACAATACCCCCGTCAGAACAAATTGGGATATATATCCCGTTCTTCCTGTAATAATCATCCCTGGCTTTTGCCACTTCAATCAAAGAAGTAGCCTGTCCCCTTCCAATACCTTTTTGTTCGCGGGTGATACATATTGAACCACCGCCAATCCCCACTTTTACAAAATCGGCACCTGCTTCGGCAAGGTAATTGAAACCATCCATATCAACAACGTTGCCAGCACCAATCTTAACAGTGTCACCATAATTGTCCCTGACAAACTGTATAGTTTCTTTTTGCCATTCAGAAAAACCGTCTGATGAATCAATACATAAAACATCAACACCCGCTTCAATAAGTGTTGGGATCCTTTCTGAATAATCCCTTGTGTTAATCCCTGCACCAACCAATAGCCTTTTATTTGCATCATGCAATTCATAAGGGTTATCCTGATGGTTTTCATAATCCTTTCTGAAAACAAAATATCTCAAATATTGGTTTTCATCAATTATTGGCAGGGTATTGATTTTATTGTCCCAAATAATATCATTTGCTTCTTCAAGGCTGATTCCATATTTCCCGGTAACCAGTTTTGAAAAAGGGGTCATGAAATCCTGGATTTTTACATTTAAATCATCGCGTGTAGGCCTGTAATCACGGCTTGTGACAATTCCAAGAAGTTTTCCCCTTGAAGTTCCATCGTGGGTTATCCCTATGGTTGAAAAACCCTTACGCCTTTTTAACTCTATGACATCACGTAAAGTCTGGTCAGGTTTTAAATTGGCATCACTAACCACAAAACCTGCTTTGAACTTTTTAACCTTCTTTACCATCTCTGCCTGGCTTTCAATGGATTGCGAACCAAAAATAAAAGACAGCCCACCATTTCGTGCCAATGCAATAGCCATATTTGAATCGGATACTGATTGCATAATTGCCGATACAAATGGGACATTCAACTCTATATCAGGCTGGCTGCCTTTGGCAAACTTCACCAAAGGGGTCTTCAGGTTAATCCTGTCGGGCGTACATTCTTTTGTTGTCAGGCCAGGGACAAGCAGATATTCATTAAATGTTCTTGAAATTTCACTAATGATGTGTGCCATGTTGATTAGGGTTCAATTTTTGCAAATTTACATAATTTCATACTATCTGAAAGAATTTAGCTTAAGGAATATTTTTTCAATTAAAGGGTTTAACTGCAAAGAACAATTCTCTAAATCACATTGCCAATTTCAAATTAGCGAATGAGAGAATTAGCGAATGAGAGAATTAGCGAATGAGCAAATTAGCAAATTAGCCAATTGAATACATAAACTGTGCAATTTGTGTATAATAATAATTAATTAGTGTCAATTTGTGGTTTTATTTGTGTCAATTTGTGGTTTTATTTGTGTCAATTTGTGGATCCATTTGTGTCAATCTGTGGATAAAAAAAATTCGATTTACATTTATTAACTTATTTAATATTCTATATTTGATTGATTTTCTAATACTTACAAACAACCGCATGTTAAGCAATGTTAATTTTAACTTATTAAATGTTAATATTTTTTATTTAAAAAGCTGATTTTCAATATCATGGATAAGTCACGGTATTACCAAGTTCATACCAAGGTCTTATCAGGTTCAGTATTGTCCAAGTGAGTTTTGGAAAAGTAGTGGAGCAGGTATAGTTTTAAGCAGATTAAATCTAAAGTATCAGATTAAGCCATCCTGGCTGGCAATATGGATCAGAGAAGCAGTATTCTTTGCCCCGAGCTTCATAATCAGGTTTTTTCGATGGCTATCCACAGTAAGGGGGCTGATAAACAGTTTATCAGCAATGTCCTGGTTTGTCATTCCCTGGGCAATCAGGCGCAAGACTTCGAGCTCCCGTTTGCTGATAAAGATTGGGCTTTGGTCTTTATTTTTAAGGATTTCCTTCACTTCACGGCAGAAATAGCTTTCGCCTTCAGCAACACAGATGATGGCTTCAATGATTTCGGAAGGTTCGGCGTTTTTAAGGAGATAGCCCATGGCCCCATTCTGGAGCATACTTTCGATATAATACCTTTGGTTGTATGAAGTAAGGACAACAATTTTCTGCTCAGGTACCTTGCCAATAAAATATTTGCAAAGATCAAGTCCACTGTCATCGGGAAGTTTGATATCCAACAGTATCACATCGGGATGGTGAAGTTCAAAAAGCTCTTTGGCTTTTGCACCCGTAGGTGCAACACCACAAACATGGAGCGAGCCACTATCAGAGAGTGCCTTGGCAAGGCCCTGGGCCAAAACAGGATGGTCATCAACAATAAGGACACTAATCATTTGAAGATATTTGAGTAGGATTAAGAAATTCAATCATAAATTCGGCGCCCTGGCCTAATGCGGTATTTACATCGAGCCTACCGCCAAAAGAAGCGACCCTGGAGCGAAGTATTGTAAGGCCTTTGCCCTGGTTTTCAGAAGCACCGGCCATGTCAAAGCCTTGACCGTCATCTGCAACAGTTAGGCAAAGCCTTTCATTCTCAATAATTAACTGGATATCAAGGCGTGATGCTTTTGCATGTTTGATGGCATTGTTAACCAATTCCTGCGCCATACGATAGACGGCAAGTTCAAAACCCGGGTTCAGACGGATATCCGATCCAAAGAAGTTATAATTGATATTAAGCACATTTTGATGGTCAAGAGAATCGCAATAATTATTAAGGGCAGTATTAAGCCCGGCCTTGTGCAGTATTTCAGGCATCATATTATGTGCGACCCTACGGAGTTCCCTGGCGCTTGTATCAATAAGATCAATGGCATGGTTGAAAATATGCATGTGATCTTCGCTAATGATGTGAGGTCCTTTCATTTCGTTAAGTGTTAGTTTCACCCCTGACAGCAATCCCCCAAGCCCATCATGTAAGTCGCGGGCAATACGGCTTCTCTCAGCCTCCTCTCCTTTAAGGGTTGAATGAACGGCAATCAGTTCTTTTTCTTTTTCGAGTTCAATAATTTTTTGGGCATTGATCAA